>DASWNW010000098.1:0-44127 GCA_036399015.1 Thermoanaerobaculia bacterium
AGCAGCAGGTGAATCCCGCGGATGCATTTCTCGAACGAGCCTGGGATTCCGGTCAGCGACTCGTACGTCGCCTTCGTGCGGCCGTAGAGCGTGATCTCGATGTCGAACGGCGGGTGCTCCGCGAGGAAGTCGGCCACCCGCTCGGTGATCAGCGTGCCGTTCGTGAAGAGCGAGATCAGGAAGCCCTTCTCGCGGGCGTAGGAGTAGATCTCCAGAAAGTCGGGGCGGGCCAGGATCTCGCCGCCGGTGTAGAGCAGCCAGAGGCAGCCGAGCTCCGCCAGCTCGTCGAGGAGCTTTTTGTGCTCCGCCGTGGTGAGCTCGCGGCGGCGCGCGCCGGCGTCGCCCATCGGCAGGTTGTTGTAGCAGTGCACGCATTCGAGCGGGCAGCGGTTGGTGATCTCGATCGTCCCGTTCACCGGGATACGCAGCGGGTTCACCTCGTCGTGGACGACGCGGCTGAAGGCGGAGTACGGCTGCGTCTCGATCATGACACCTCCGTCACGAGCGATGCGCTTGCCAAGTCTGCCAGGAGAGCGGCCACATCCGCGCGGGCGGTGTCGGAATCGACCGTGTATTCGCCGCACAGCTCGCCGGCTATGTCGTCGACGGAGCGCTTCCCGTCGAGCAGCGTCCAGATCCGCGCGGCTACCGGCGAGAGCGTGTAGACGTAGTCGAGGTTCCCGACGTTGTGCCGGATCGGAACGAGGATCGACTCCTCGCCCACCTGACGGCAGACGACATCACGGGAACGCTGATAGACGGCCATGCGCGGACGGGAATCATGATAGCGCGTCCACCGCGGCCGCCAGCCGGAAGTCCCGTCCGGTGATCGCGTCGGCGTCGTGGGACCAGAGCGTGAGCCGCACCTTCCCCCACCTCAGCAGCACGTCGGGATGATGATTCTGCTCCTCCGCCAGCGCGCCGACGCGGTTCGTGAACGCCAGCCCCGCCGCGAAGTCCGGGAACTCGTACTCCTTCTCCAGATGATGTCCCTCCACCACCCGCCATCCCTGCAGGCCCGCCTTCACATACGACGCGAACAGCTTCGGATCGACGCGATGCCGGAACGCCTCGGAGCCGTCGACGTGGATCACCGGGACGTCGTTCGTGTACCGCTCCCGCAGCTCGGGATCGGCGTCGATGTCGACCTCCCGGATGCGCACCTCGGCGCCCGACGCGCGGATCGCCTCCTTCGCCTTGTCGCAGAGCGGGCAGTTCGTGCGCGTGTAGAGCGTCACCTCGGTCATCGCGCGATACGATACCGCGCCGATGACTGCGAAGACGACACTCGACCTCACCGGCAAGGTAGCCCTCATCACCGGCGCGTCCCGCGGCATCGGGCGGGAGACGGCGCTGCGATTCGGCGAGGCGGCGGCGCTGGTGGCGGTGAACTACCACTCCAGCGCCGCGCAGGCGGAAGAAGTGGTGGCGGCGATCGGCACCGACCGCGCGTTCGCCGTGCAGGCGGACGTCTCCGATCCGGCGCAGGTGGAAACGATGGTCGCGGCGACGCTGGAGCGCTTCGGCCGCGTCGACATCCTGGTCAACAACGCCGGCTGGCACGACTACAACCGCTTCGAGGACGACGACTACACCGCCTGGCAGCGCGGCTGGCAGAAGACCTTCGCCCTGAACCTCTTCGGCGCCGCGAACGCCGCCTTCCTCTGCATGCGGTCCATGCGGCGCACCGGCGGCGGGAAGATCATCAACGTCGCCTCCCGCTCGGCCTGGCGCGGCGAGACGGAGTTCGCCGACTACGGCGCCTCGAAGGCGGGGATGGTGAACCTCACCCGCTCGATTGCCCGCGCCTGTGCGAAGGACAACATCATCTCCAGTTGCGTGACGCCGGGATTCGTCGACACCGAGATCGCGCGGCACGAGCTGCAGCTCCGCTACGAGGAGATCGTCTCGCAGATCCCGCTGCGGCGCGTCGGCACGGTGGACGACGTGGCGGCGGTGGTGCTGTTCCTCGCCTCGCCGATGGCGGACTACCTCAACGGGGTGACGATCGACGTGAACGGTGGATCGTGGTTTCAGTGATAAGTGCCGGGTTTCTCATGGGTTGACGCGACGGCGTTGTTTTTGCTAGGAAGAGCCCCGAGAGAGTTCGGTAGCGGAGGCGGCAGTTGTCGGAGAAGAAAAAAGTCCTCGTCGTCGATGACGACGATTCCATCCGCTCGCTCGTCGAGCGCGTGCTGAAGCGCGAGCAGTTCGACGTCGAGACCGCGCGCGACGGCCAGGAGGCGATCCAGAAGCTCGCCAAGAACGACTACGCGACCGTGCTGCTCGACCTGATGATGCCGCGCGTCGACGGTCACGGCGTGCTGCAGTTCCTGGAAAAAGAGCGTCCGGCGGAGAAGCCGTGGGTGATCGTGATGACCGCCAACATGGCCGGCGGACAGGCCACCGCACACGCGCGGCCGGTGTTCCGCGTGCTCTCCAAGCCGTTCGACATCCATCAGCTCATTTCCCACGTCAAAGAGTGCCACCAGGGCGCGCACTGACCCCCCTCTCCGGCAGGCCCCTTGCTATCCGGAAGGGGTAGATGTCATCACTCACAGCCGTCATTGCCGTCGTTCTCGCCCTCGCTCTCGCGCTCGTCATCGGCCTCGCTCTCGCGTGGCTCCCGATGCGCCTGCTCCTCGGGCAGATGGCGCGCAACGTCACCTCGTTCATCCAGCGCCAGCGGGATCGGCGTACTGCGGAACGGGGGACGCCGGATCGGCGAGTTGTGAAGTGACGCGCTGACGCGTCAGAGCGCTTCTTCGATCGCCTTCGTCAGTTCCGGATCGTTCGGCATGATCGCGCCGAAGCGTTTCCAGACGATCTTGCCGCTGCGGTCGACCAGGACGGTCGTCGGGAGCACCGAGGTCTGCAGCATGTTCGCGAGCTTGCCGTCGGGATCGAGGGCGATCGGGTACTTCATCTTGTGGTCGTTCACGAACTGCGAGACCGACTCCACGCCGCTCTCATCCACGCTCACGCCGATCACCTCGAACTTCCGCGGCGCGTATTTGTCGTGGATGGCCTGCAGCTCGGGGATCTCGTAGACACAGGGGCCGCACCAGGTCGCCCAGACGTTGAGGAGCACGACCTTGTCGCGGCGGCTCTCAAGCTCGAACTTCGAGCCGTCCAGCCACATCGCCGAGTACTCCGGCATGAGCGACCCGACCTCGGTGCCGGTCGTGGTCGCGGTGGCCGGTGCGGGCGCACGCTTGCCGCCGTAGCCGTGAGTAGAAGTCTGGGGCTGCTCTTCGCGCCGGCACGCAACGGCCAGCAGGAGGAACAGCCCCAGGAGAACGGAGAGTTTGTTCATCACGAAGAGATTACTTCTCTTCGTCGCCCTTGCCCTTCTTGATCACCTCGGGCTCGGCGGTGGCTTCGGCGGCCGGTTCGGCCTCGACCCGGGACAGGGTCACGCCGACGACGACGCGCTCCGGATCATCCAGCACGCGCACGCCCTCGGGGAGCTTGATGTCCTTGATGCGGAAGTAGTCGTGCGCTTCCAGCGAGGTGACGTCGAGATCGATCGAGTCCGGGATCGCGTTCGGGAGGCACTCCACGTGGAGCTCGCGGATCTGGAAGTCGAGCAGGCCGCCTTCCTTGACGCCGCGCGCCGTACCGGTGACGTGCACCGGGATCGTGACCTTGACCTTCTCGTCCATGACCACGCGGACGAAGTCGATGTGCAGCATCTTGCGCGAGATCGGGTCGATGGTCAGTTCCTTGATCATCGCGTGGCGCTGCTGATCGCTGCCCTGCATCTTGAGCAGGAACACCGAGCGCATCCCATGCTCGCTCTTCTGGATGAGCTCCGAGACCGCCTTGCGGTCGACCGTGATCGCCACGGGGTCGCGATGACCACCATAAACGACCGCCGGGACCTTCCCATCGCGGCGCAGCTTCTTCGCCACTTCCTTACCTGTCGCCTCGCGGCGGACGACTTCCAACGTGACCTCAGCCATTGCTGACTCCTTGTGAACTAGTTCGAAAGCGCGTAAAGGACTGCAAACGTGGGGTTATTCCCGCGCTGCGCGTGCGGGGTTGCTGGTTGCTGGTTGCTGGTTGCTTGTGACGAGTCGCCTGGGCCGCAAGCCGTTGCCTCACAAGCAACCAGCAACCAGCAACCAGCCACGGGCGCGCCGCAGGCGCGCCCTCACATCTCAAACAACGAGCTCACCGAATCCTCGCTGTGAATCCTCTTGATCGCCTCCGCCAGCAGGCTGCCGATCGAGAGGGTCTTCAGCTTCGGGCACTCCGCCGTCTTGTCCTCGGTGGGGATGCTGTTCGTGGTGATGACGCTGTGGAGCTGCGAGTTGTTGATGCGGCCGATCGCGGGACCCGACAGAACAGCGTGAGTGCAGGCGGCAGAGATCGAGCGTGCGCCCTGATCCACCAGCGCCTGCACGGAGTGAATGAGAGTGCCGGCGGTGTCGATGATGTCGTCGACGATCACCACGTTTCTCCCCTCCACCTCGCCGATGATGTTCATCACCTCGGTCTGGTTCTTCGCGAACCGCCGCTTGTCGATGATGGCCAGGGACGCGCCGAGGCGCTTGGCGTAGGCACGTGCGCGCTCCACGCCGCCCGCGTCGGGAGAGACGATGGTCAGGTCCTCGAGGTCCTCGAGCTGCTTGAGGTAGCCGACGATCACCGGCGCGGCGAAAAGATGGTCGACGGGGATGTTGAAGAAGCCCTGGATCTGCGCCGCGTGCAGGTCGAGCGTGAGCACGCGGTCGGCGCCGGCCGCGCTGATGAGGTCCGCCGCCAGCTTCGCGGTGATCGGCACGCGCGGCTTGTCCTTCCGGTCCTGCCTGGCGTAGCCGTAGTACGGGACGACGGCCGTGACGCGTTTCGCCGAGGAGCGCTTGAACGCGTCGAGCATGATCAGCAGCTCCATCAGGTGATCGTTCACCGAGGGAGGGCAGGTCGGCTGGATGATGAAGACGTCGGCGCCGCGGACGTTCTCGTCGATCTGCACGTAGTGCTCGCCGTCCGAGAAGCTGTAGAGCGTCACATGCCCCGGCTGCACTTCCAGGTGTGCGCAGATCTCCTGTGCGAGCGAGGGGTGGGAACGACCGGAAAAGATTTTGAGGTCGCGCAAAGCGGCGCGATTATACCGGCATGCGCATCGTCATCCCCGACGACTATCAGGACGCCGTACGGGGCCTGAATTGCTTCGCGAAACTGGCCGGTCACGACGTCACGATCTACCGCGACACCGTGAAGGACACCGAGGAGCTGGCGGCGCGCTTCCGCGACGCCGACGCACTCGTGCTGATCCGCGAGCGGACCGCGATCGACGACGCGCTGCTCGCCCGCCTCCCCAACCTGCGCCTCATCAGCCAGACCGGCAAAGGGGCCGCGCACATCGACCTCGACGCTTGCGCGCGCCGCGGTATCGAGGTGGCGGTCGGCACCGGCTCGCCGTACGCGCCGGCGGAGCTGACCTGGGCGCTCGTTCTCGCCGCGATGCGACGCATCCGCTCCGAGGCGGCGCGGATGCGCGACGGCGGCTGGCAGGGAGAGCTCGGCACGACCGTCCGCGGCCGCATCCTCGGCATCCTCGGCTACGGCAAGATCGGCAGCCTCGTGGCCGGCTACGGCCGCGCCTTCGGCATGCACGTCCTGGTCTGGGGACGCGAGGGCTCACGCGACCGTGCGCTCGCCGACGGCTTCTCCTTCGCGAAGAGCCGAAATGTCCTCTTCGAGACATCCGACGTGCTCTCCCTCCATCTGAGGCTGACGAAAGAGACCCGCGGCATCGTCACCGCCCGCGATCTCGCCCTCATGAAGAACACGGCGCTCCTCGTCAACACCAGCCGCGCGGAGCTGATCGAGCCGGGAGCGCTCGAGGCGGCGCTGCGAGCCGGACATCCCGGCATGGCTGCCGTCGATGTCTATGAGGAGGAGCCGGCGCCGGCCACCGAGCCCCTGCTCCAGCTCCCGAACGTCCTCTGCACCCCGCACCTCGGATATGTGGAGCGCGACAGCTACGAGCTCTACTTCGGGCAGGCGTTCGACAACGTGCTCGCGTTCGCCGCGTCAGGACGCGCCGCCAGTGTCACCAATCCGTGACAGCCGCTATGCGACAATAACTGACAGTCCGCAACGAGATAGGGAGACTCAACCGATGTCGCAGTCGCGCTTCAGGAACGCCGCGTTCGCCTTCGCACTATCCATGGTCGTAGCCTCGACCGCCTCCGCCGCCCTCTCCGAAAAGTACAAGGAGTGGCGTGAAGGTCCGGTCCAGTGGATCATGACCTCCGACGAGATGCGCGCCTGGCGCAACGTCAAGACCGACGAAGAGGCGATCGACTTCATCGATCTCTTCTGGGCCCGGCGCGATCCGACGCCCGGCACCGCCGTCAACGAGTACCACATCGACTTCGACGTCTACGTCAACTCGGCCGACCAGCAGTTCGCCGAGAAAGGCCGCCGCGGTGCGATGACCGATCGCGGCCGCGTGGCGATCGTGCTCGGCCGTCCGACCACCGGCTTCGGCGCACAGGCCTACACCTCCGCCGCCGGCGCCGGCGTCACCGGCATGTCGGGCAGCGGCCGGCAGCAGGCCGCCCTTATCGAATGGACGTACGACTATGCCGCCGCGCAGAAGTTCGGGATGCCGAAGGCCAGCGTGGTCTTCCTCCAGGACCCGGTCTCCGGCCGCATCAAGCGCGACGTGCAGCGCACCGACTTCATCCCCGCCTCCGCGAACGCGATCAGGGCCTCCATCAAGAGCCCGGAGCTGAAGAGCGTCCCGGAGTGGGCGATGCGCGGCGGACTCGAACAGCGGACGCCGGAGCAGATCGCCGCGGCCAATGCGCCTCCCCCGCCACCCGCGCCGGTGCAGACGGAAGAGCCGTCGCGCACCATCGCGCCCGCCCCGGTTCCCGTCCCGGAGCCGGCGGTCACGTATGAGCCGAAAGGCGCCTCGCGCCTGACCCTCGCGCACAACGTGTTCGACGTCGACACCGAGATCCCGACCGATCCCTTCGCGAAGCTCACGCCCGTCACCTCGTTCAAGGCCAGCGACGAGCTGGGGTGGGCGTCGCAGTACTGCACCGGCTCCAGCGCGGAGCCGACGGTCAAGTTCACCCTCCGCCTCACCGGCACCGCCGCGGGCGAGGTCATCGACCGCAGCGCGGAGCCGGAGGAGCTCGTCCCGGACCGCATTCGCGCCCTCAACGGCTGCTACATGCTCCGCGGTGCCGTGCCGCTCGAGGGGATGAATCCGGGCAACTACGAGCTCGAGGTCGCGATCTACGATCCCGAGACGCGCCGCGACGTCGTGCTCAAGAAACCGTTCCGCATCCAGTAACCGATCCGGGGCGACGGGCTGAGAGCCCGTCGCTCCAGAGGGGACGTGCACGCGCGTCGTTCCGTCGTGCTTTCTGGAGTGCCGGGCTCTCAGCCCGGCTCACACCTTCTCCAGCACCGCGCTGACGACCTTCCGCAGCTCCCTCGCCTCGAACGGCTTCTGCAGCACCACCCGCACGATCTGCGGATCGAGATCCGTCGAGTCGGACACCGCCGTCACCACCACCACCGGCGTCTCCACCGCGTGCTCCCGCATGAAGGAGATGACGCCGTGGCCGTCGAGGCGCGGCATGAGCAGGTCGAGCAGCACGGCCGCGTACGTCCGCTCCCGCAGCAGCGTCGTGGCGCGCTCGCCATCCTCGGCGATGTCCACTTCGATGCCGTCGCGCTCCAGCAGCACCCGCACGATCTGGCGCACCGCCGGATCGTCCTCCACGATCAACACCCGTTTTTTCGGTGAGTCCATCAGGCCACGTCGGCCGCAGGATAGTGGAAGGACCGCAGCCACGCCGCGACATCTTCAGCGCCCATCGGCTTGCCGAAGTGATACCCCTGCATCCCGTCGCACTGCTGCTGCTCGACGAGCTCCCGGTCGGCCGCCGTCTCCACCCCTTCGGCGATGACGTAGAGACCGAGGCTGTGGCCGAGCTGCACGATGGAGCGGAAGATCGCCGCGTCTCCCTGGCCGCGCTGCACGTCGCGCATGAACTCCCGGTCGATCTTGAGCGTGGTGATCGGAAGCCGCTTGAGGTACACGAGCGAGGACTGGCCGGTGCCGAAGTCGTCGACCGCGATTCCGACGCCGAGGCTGCGAAGCTGATCGAGCACACTCAGCGTCCACTCGAGGTTCTGCAGCGCCGCGCTCTCCGTGATCTCCAGCTCGAGATCCTCCGGCTGCAGGCCGTTCTTCACCAGCACGTCGTGGACGGAGTGAATCAGGTCGGTCTGCGCGATCTGGTGCGGCGAGAGATTCACGCCGATGCTGAACCCGTCCAGCCCCTGCTCGCGCCACGCGCGCAGTTGCGCGCAGGCGGTGCGCAGCACCCAGTCGCCGATCGGCAGGATGAGGCGCGTCTCCTCCGCCAGCTCGATGAAGTCGGCCGGGCTCACCACGCCGTATCCCGGCCGGTTCCAGCGGATCAGCGCCTCGAACGACCGCACGCGCCGCGTCTTGCGGTCGCACAGCGGCTGGTAAACGAGCGTGAACTCCCCTCTCTCGAGCGCCGTCTGGAGACTGAGCTCGAGCTCCAGCCGCTCGGTGTACCGCCTGTTCATCGACGAGGCGAAGAGCTGGACCATGTTCCGCCCCAGCTCCTTCGAGCGATAGAGCGCGGCGTCGGCGTGCTTGATCAGCGTGACGACGTCGGTGCCGTCGGAGGGATAGATGCTGATGCCGGCACTGCCGGTGACGTACAGGTCGTGCCCCTCGACCCGGATCGGCGACCGCAGCGCCGCGATGAGCTTGCGCGCCACGCTCCCGGCGTCCTCGGCGCGCTCGATCTCCGGCAGGATCACGGCGAACTCGTCGCCGCCGAGGCGGGCGATGGTGTCGTCGGCGCGGAGATGGTCGCGCAGCCGGAGCGCCACGACCTGCAGCAGGCGATCCCCCACCGTGTGCCCGAGCGTGTCGTTGACGACCTTGAAGCGATCGAGGTCGATGTACATCACGGCGAACCCGCCGCCGCGGCGGCGCGCCCGGTCGATGGCGTGGTGGAGCCGGTCGTGGAAGAGGAAGCGGTTCGGGAGGTCGGTCAGCGTGTCGCGATACGCGAGGTGCTGCAGCGTCTCCTCGGCCAGCTTGCGCTCGGTGACGTCGCGGTAGTTGAGGACGATCGCCCGCACGGCGTGATTGAAGAGGAGGTTCTTGTACGTCCCCTCGATCCAGCGGTACTCCCCCGCGGCGTTGCGCAGCCGCAGCTCGCCGCGAAGGTCGCTGTTGTCTTCCGCCAGCAGCGTGCGCAGGTTCCGGCGCGCCCGGTCGAGGTCGTCGGGGTGCACGAGGTCGGCGAAATTCTGTTCGAGCATCTCCTCCGGCGCGTAGCCGAGGACGCGGGCGGTGGAGGGTCCGGCGTAGATGATCCGGCCGTGCGCGTCGACGAGCGCGACCCCTTCCGTGGCGTTCTCGACGAGCGCGCGGTATCGGTCTTCCGTCTCGTCGCGCGCGGTCTCCGCCTTGCGCCGGGCCTCGTCGGTCTCGTTGCTGAGGATGATCGCGCCGGTGAGGTCGGCGACGGCGCGGAGGAACGCCAGCTCGTCGGCGGCGAAGACCCGGTCGGCGTCGCTGTAGACGGTGAGCAGGCCGAAGGCGCGGCTGCGGCCGGGAATCGGGAGACACGCACCGGCCTCGATCTGGTGCACGTTCAGGAGATGGTCGCGGTTGACGCGGGGATCGGCGATCCGGTTGCGGAAGACGGTCGGCTCGTTGAGGGTGAGCGTGCACAGCAGCAGCGGCATGTGCTCGCGCGCGGCGTCGTTGCAGCCGGTGAAGGTGGAGTTCGAGCCGAGGCCGGAGCGTAGGGCGAGCTGGTTGCCGTTCGCCTGCACGATGCTGACGTACGAGGCCGCGAGCGCCCACTCGACCAGCGCGCACGCCTGGCCGACCAGTAATCCGACTTCGACGCGCGTCAGCGCCGCCTGACCGAGCTCCGCGAGCGCCGCCTGCTGCCGCGTGCGCCGCGCAATCTCAGCCTCGGCGGCGACGAGCCTTTCTTCTGCCGCCACCCTGTTGTTTTCACCCCGCGACGGCCTCCGATGCAACGCGGCGGCCATACACTGGAGGGATGCAACGCAAGCCGCTCCTCCTCTCCGCCGCCCTGATCGCGCTCGCATTCCTGATCGGCTACATCCCGAACGAGATCGCCGCGCGGAGGCTGGCGCAGACGCTGCGGTCGACGCAGCTCGAGCTCCGCCTCGCCAACCTGCACCGCCAGCTCGGCGTGGCCAGCCACCAGGCCCAGCGAAACAACTTCGGCCTCGCCGCCAACGTCGCCGCCGGCTTCTTCAGCGGCTGCCGCGCCGCCGTCGACGACTTTCGCTTCCAGGACCGCCCCCGCACCCGCATCGCCCTGGAGAGCTACGCGCAGCAAGGCGATACGCTGCTGGGAGAGCTGGCCAACGGGGACCCGGCGGCAAAGGAGCGGTTGGCGTCGATGTATCTGACGATGGATGGAGTGCTGGTAAGGCGGCAGTAGACGCGTCTTCGCGCGTCGGAACCGTGCGCGCTGCACGGCGCGCACGGGGGAACCGCGCGCCGCAAGCGCTGCGGGGGCGTCTGGGGATTTGCGCCTGGGCGCCATTTTTCGCGAGAGCGGAGGCATCGCGATGCGGCCGCTCTCGCCTGAATCGCTCCGCCGATCGCACGACCCCAGAAGCCCCCATGCGCCTTGCGGGCGCATGGTTCCCCCATGCGCGCCGTGCAGCGCGCATGGCTCCCACGCGCAAAGCGTGCAACCAAAGCGAAGCGGCACGCTCCCTGCTCCGCTGAGGCCGCATGGAGATCCGGTCGATTTCCTCCGCGGCGGCGCTGAAAGTGGCGGCCATCGTTCTCGGCCTGCTCATCGCGCTGCGCTTCCTCTGGGTCGCGCACGCGATCTTCATCATCACCTTCCTCGGCGTCCTCCTCGGGCTGGCCATCGCGCGTGCGGTCGACTACCTCGAGCGCTTCCGCATCCCCCGCGGCGTCGGCGCGCCGCTGGTCCTCTTGGCCGGCGTCGGCGTCTGCATCGCCATCGGCGCCATGATCGGCCCCTCGATCCGCGACCAGACCAAAGAGCTGACGTCAGAGCTGCCGAAGGCGATGCAGCAGGTCGAGAAGTGGATCAACCGGACGCCCGCCAAGGCACTCGTGGCGCAGCATCTGCCAAAGGAGCAGCCGAAGCAGCAGGGGCAGCAGAAGCAGGGGCAGCAGAAGCCCGAGGGCGGTCAACAGCAACAGCCGCAGCAGCAACAGCAGGGCGGCCTCACCGCCCAGATCGGCCGCGAGCTCCGCAACGCCACCCGCTTCCTCTTCCCCATCATCTCCTCCGCCTTCGGCGCGATCGGCGGCCTGCTGATCGTCATGTTCCTGGCGATGTACATCGCCGCGACGCCGGGCCTGTACCGCGACGGCCTCCTGCACCTCGTCCCCCATCGCCACCGCGACCGCGCCAAAGAAGTGCTGGTCGCGCTCCGCGACACGCTGCGGCAGTGGCTCATCGCCCGCGCCATGGCCATGGTGATCATCGGCCTCATCACCGGCGGCGGCCTCGCCCTGATCGGCGTCAAAGGCGCCGCGGCCCTCGGCGTCCTGGCCGGAGTCCTGGAGTTCGTCCCCTTCTTCGGCCCGATCGTCAGCGCCATCCCCGCCATCGGCATCGCCCTGGTCGACTCCCCGCAGAAGGCGCTCTGGGTGATGGGCCTCTACGTGCTCGTGCAGCAGCTCGAGGGGAACGTCGTCACCCCCCTCCTGCTCAAACGGCGGCTGGACGTGCCGCCGGTGCTGACCATCGTGGCAGTCGCGGCGCTCGGGGTCGTCTTCGGCGTCATCGGCATGCTCATCGCGGAGCCGCTCCTGGCGGCGATCCTCGTCACGACCAAACTCCTCTACGTGCAGGACGTGGTCGGCGACGAGGTCAGGATCGGGAAGGAGAAAGAGTGACTGGCACCCGGTTCTTGCATTGCGCGGGCATGAAGAGAAGTGTTTTGGCCGCCCTGCTGCTCGTCGCCGCCCTCGCCTGCCGCCAGGAATCGGCGCAGGACAAGAAGACCACCTGGCTCGGGACGCCGAACCCGACCGACTCCGCCGCCGCCTCGACCGCGGGCGACACCGCCGCCACCGCGAGCGCGACGCATCCCGCCTCCCCGGGCGGCGCGGCGGTCGTGCCCGACGTCGACAGCGGCACCACGGTGCTGGTCATGCTGAACGACAACTCGATCGCCGTGCAGCAGCAGGCCATCCCGCCGGGCCCGGCCGTGCTGACGGTGGAGAACCGCGGCACCGAGCCGCACAACCTCTTCGTCGAGGGGCCGGGCGTGAGCCGCGCGGCAGCCAGTCCGATCGCCGAGAAAGCCTCGGCCACCGTCGACGTGACCTTCTCCGCCGGCAAGTACGTCTTCTACTGCCCGCTCTCCGACCACCGCCAGAACGGCGAGCAGGTCGAAGTCACGATCGCGCCGTAGGCGCCGCGGAATCGGGCGACGGCGGGAGCTGGTTTTGTCGGACATGACTGCCAGCGCCGCTCCACTCCGCCCGCCGGTGAGCGTCGTCCTGCGGCGCGGCATGCGCGGGCGTTGTCCCCGCTGTGGCGAAGGGGCGCTGTTCCAGCGCTGGGTGGAGACGCACGAGCGCTGCTCGCACTGCAACCTCCTCTACCAGCGCAACTACGGCGACATCTGGATGTTCACGAACCTCATGGACCGGGTGCCGATCCTCTTCGGCATCGCCGCCGTCTTCTTCGGCTTCCGCTCCACCAACCTCGCCGCCGGCCTCGGCTTCCTGGCGGCGCTGGCCATCCCGATGGTCGCCACAGTCAAGCACCGGCAGGGTCTCGCCCTCGCCCTGGACTATCTCTGGCGCGTCTACCTGCGCGATCCGTCGGACGAGATCCACGGCGGGCGGGAGCTGTCGGCGGTCGAGGCGGCGAAGCTGACCGCCTGACGAGCGTCAGAGGGCGCGCCCCCGCGGACGCGCCCCCTTCCCGCCATCACTTGAGACTTGGTGGTGGATCGGCCTTCTTTTTCTCACGCCGCACCGGCCGCCTTTTCGTTGCCCGCATGTCGTCCACCGTTTCCCTCAGTCCGGCGCCCTGCGGCGTCCGGCTGTACGTCGTCGCCACCTTGCGCACGATGCGCGCGGCGTCCGCTCCGTCCAGTTTCACGCGTGCGATGGCGATCTGTACGAGTCTCAGCGCGTCGGCCAGAGCCACGACCAGCGGCTTGTAAGCCTCTTCGGCGTCGGCGGCGGCCCGCATCAACTGTGCGGCGCCGGCGGGATACCCGCTCAATGCCTGTGCGTCGGCGACGACGGCGGCTTTCCGCAGGTACGCCGGCTGCGTGCGCCCGGCGATGCGGAGCTGGTTGGAGGTGAGCTCAGCGAGGTTGTCGGCGTCACTGAAGTCGGAGACGAACTGGCGAATGATTTCCAGCTTGCGCTGGGCGTCGGCGTAGATGTCAGCGGTGGTCAGAGAGGCGCGGTCTTTCGTGTTGAGGATTCCCATGGGTCGTTCTCCTTTCTCGTTCCGGGGCACTTTCGGGTCACCGCCACACCCACTGTGTTGCGGCCCCGCATTCATGTAGACGCGCCAGCCGAAAAAAAGTAACGCTCACCCCGTTTTGCGGCCGTTTTTGCGCTTTTTTCATTGCCCGGACTCGATTCGTCATTCGCCGGAGCACGAAACCGGCTGATTTCATCTGATTTTGGAAAGCGGCGAAGGATTTCCAGCTCCTCCGCTGACGATTCGTAGTCCAAAGAGCGTTTTCGCTTTCACTTCGCAGGCGATCGGAGTCCGCGGAATACACTGCGCGCTGTGGAGATGGAGATCCTGCTTGTAACGGTGACGCCCTCCGTGACGCTGCGGATGACGGTGCTCTTTCTCTTCTTCTACCCGTTCGCCGTCTGGCTTGCGGCTCTGCGCCGCGCCAGCCCTCCCCTCGGCGCGTCGGTGGTCCCGGCTGCGCTCGCGCCGCTGTTCGCCGGAGTGACGGCGGCGTGGCTCGAACTGAATGCGCTGGTGGAAACATTGCCGCTGGCCGGCGGCAGCCGGATCGCGCGCGTGGCCGGGGTCGCGGAGACGCAAGTGCTCCTCGCGCTGGCCGCGGCGGTGGCCGCCGTCGTCGCCGGAGTGGCCTGCGCCGGCGAGTTTCTGCGACGCGCGCAACCGGTTGCCGAAGCGATGTCGCCGGCGTGGCGGCGGACTGCCGTGATCCTGATCTCGCTGGCGGCATTCGAGCTGTACGCCCTCGCAAGCACCGTCACCACGCTCTCGACCGGCGCGGCACCGTCACAGCCCGGCCGGAGCTCGCTCCTCCTCGCCGCCGCCGCATCCGCCTTCCTCGGCCTTGCCGCGTCGCTGGTCTGGCTCGTCGCCTCCCACCGAACTCCCGCCGCCCGCATCGCCGGCCGCCGCACGGCCTGCGCCGTCTCGACTATCACCGCGCTCGTGATCGCGTTCACCGCCTGGCAGGTCGCGAACGCGCTGCACGGGCTCGCGGTGCGCGGCGGCTAACGTCTCTCCCGCTGACCTGTGCGGCCGGTCCCAACTGAACCGGCGTGACGCGGTCACGCTAGCCGGCGACCCATCGGACGCCGGTATACTTAGATGGCGTCGAGACTCCATTCATGCAGAACTCGCCTTCTAGATTGCGCCGACAGTGCAGCGCGTGCAGATTGACGAAGGCTGCTGGCGCGTTCTTCGCCTCTGGGAAGACGACCTACTGTCGCCCCTGTCACAAAGCTGCAATGATCGAGCACACCTACGGGCTCACCTCCGCACAGTTCGAGAAGTTGCTCGAGGCGCAGGGACATCGCTGCGGAATCTGTGGTCGCCGCGCTCCACGACTCGTCGCTAAGAACGGCAAGGTGAGACACGCCCTTACGGTGGATCATGATCATATTACCGGCGCCGTGCGCGGCCTGCTCTGCAACGCGTGCAATGCCGCATTGGGCTGCTTTCAGGATGATGTCCGCCTGATCGCAGAAGCGATGAAGTACCTCGCAGTACACGATCGCGCATCACTGGAAGGCCTGCACGATGGGCAGAACTAGCGGCAGTAGGAACTTGTCCGCAGAAGAGAGAGCGACGATCGAGGCGCAGAATGCGAGCGCCACATCGATCGCGGAAATCGCTCGCATTGTGGGACGTAATCCTAACGTCGTATTGGCGTACCTGCAGCGTGCTGGACTTTGGATGCGGCAGCGGAACGCGCCGCCGCCGTCTGCTCGCCCTTCAAGGGGCAGCCACCTCGGTCCCGATGAAGTCGAGCGCTTCAAGATTGCCGTCCGCAACGGCGTCACCTACGAGAGGATCGCAGAGACGTTCTGCTTTGATGACGGGAAGAGCGCCCGGCTGTTCGCGAAGGAAATAGGTGTTCTTGAGACGCGCCTAGCGCGGCAGGACAAGAACGGTAGCACTCGCCGCTGCTCGAGATGCAAGCATGTCAAGGATCTCGCCCATTTCGCAAAACAGGTAGATAAACACGGCAACTACCTTTGCCACCCCTGCCACCGGCTCGTAATGGTGAAACATGTGTATGGCATATCAGAAGACGAGCTGACGGCGATGCTAGAGCGGCAGGATCACCGCTGTGCGATCTGCCGCCGGTTACCTTGGGAGCGCGCCACACGAGGCAGCACTCGGCGCAAGAACCTCGCGATCGATCACGACCATCGAAGCGGAAAGATCCGCGGACTGCTCTGCAGTAGTTGCAACAAGGGACTCGGGCTTTTCAGAGAGCAGCCAGCTCGCATGGCTGCGGCAATTGAGTACCTAAACATCGTGAGCGAGGTCCATCGCGGAACCTCGTCGTCCGGTGACCTAGCGTTTTAGCGTACCTGCAGTACATCGATCGAGGTGCGGGTTCACAACCGGTACGATCGGCCGCCGCGTCGAGCTCTATGGATGCATTTCAAGGGGCGGTCAGGCGCGGCCGCTACCCCCCAAACTGAATCGTAAACACCGCCCCCCCACCCTCCCGGTTCCGCAGCGAAAAGGCGAAGCCGTGGTTGGCGAGGATCTCCTGCACGATCGTGAGACCCAGGCCGCGGCCGCCGCGTTTGGTGGAGAAGAAGGGGGTGAAGAGGTCGGCGCGGACGGACTCGGCGATGCCGGGGCCGGAGTCGGCCACGGAGAGTGCGGCATCGCGCAGCGTCACGTCGATCGTCCCCTCACGCCCCACCGCGTCGATGGCGTTGCGGAAGACGTTCAGCACGACCTGTTCGAGCTGGTTCACGTCGACGTCGTATTCGGCGCGGTCGTCGAGCGACAGCGACAGCGCGATGCGGCGGTCTTCCAGCTCCGGGCGCAGCACGGCGGCCACACGCTCCACCAGTTCCGCGACGCGGGCGGGTGCGCGGCGTGGCGGCGGGATGCGCACGACGTCGGCGAAGGCGGCCATGAAGCGGTTCAGCGCGTCGATGCGCGCCGAAGAGACGGTCAGCGCCGCGGTGAAATCCTCGCGGTCGGCGTCGCTCACCTGCGGCGCGTAGCGAAGCGACGACTCCAGCAGCGAGCGCACCGCGCCGACGGAGTTGTTCACCTCGTGCGACATCATCCGGATCAGCTTCTCGTACGCCGCCTTCTCCGACAGCCGCAGCTCCTCGGTCAACTCCTCGATCACGTAGAAGCTCTTCGCGAAGCCGCGGTCGCGGAACTCGGCGCGCGTGATCTTCATCCGCCGCCCGCCCTTGCTCACCAGCCGCGACTCCCCCGGCGCCAGCTCCGGCAGCGGGTCGTCACCCAGCAGCCGGTGGGCGGCGGGATTCAAACGCTCGACGTTGCCATCGAAGTCACAGATCACGATCGCCGCGGGCGACGCGTCGATCAGCTTCTCCAGAAGGTGATGCTGCTCCTCCGCGCTCAGCCGCTCCTCGCGCAGACGGTCGATCATCCGGTTGTAGACGTCGATCAGCGTGTCGAGCTCCGGCTGCCCGACCGGCACGAAGCGCGACCCGAAATCGCGCTCGTCGATCAGCTCCGCGCCGGTGCGAATGAGGTCGATGGGGACGAAGAGCGCCCTCACCAGCCGCACGCCGAGGACGATGGAGACGAGGAACAGCGCCTCGACGAGGAACAGCAGGAGCGGGCGCTCGAGAAGCACGACGACGGCGAGCGACGCGAGTGCGAGATGGATCGCGCCCAGATAGAGGATGAACTTCGCGCGGAGGGTCATTCCGCCTCGATCCCGTACTTTTCGAACCTCCGGTACAGCGCCGCGCGCGACAGCCCCAGCGCCTCCGCCACGCGGGAGACGTTGCCGTCGTAGTGCCGCATGCACTTCACGATCATCCGCTTCTCCAGCTCGTCGAGCGTGATCGTTCCCGCCTCCGGCAGGTCGACCTCGCGCGGCTCGGCGGACGTCGCGTCGCGCACGGCGAAGAAATCGTCCACGTCGAGCTCGCGCCCTCCCCGGATGAGCACCGCGCGGTCGATGGTCTGCCGCAACTGCCGGATGTTGCCCGGCCAGGTCTGCGACCGCAGCCACTCCATGGCCCGCGCGGAGATGCTCTCCACCTCGGTGCGATACGCCTCGTTCGCCAGCCGGAGGAAGTGATTGGCAATTCGCGGGACGTCGCCGCGGCGGTCGCGGAGCGGCGGGAGGTGGATGTTGATGAGGTTCAGCCGGTACAGCAGGTCCTCGCGGAACGCGCCGCTCTGCACCATCTCGTGCAGCGGCCGGTTGGTGGCGGCGACGACGCGGACGTCGACGGTGCGCGGCCTGCTGGAGCCGAGGACCTCGAACGTGCGGTCCTGCAGCACGCGGAGCAGCTTCACCTGCGACGCGGGATCGAGCTCGCCGATTTCGTCGAGGAAGATCGTCCCGCCGTCGGCGAGGTCGAAGCGGCCGCGCCGGTCCTGCCGCGCGTCGGTGAAGGCGCCGCGGACGTGGCCGAACATCTCCGACTCGAAGAGCGTCGCGGAGATGCCGCCGAGGTTCACCTTCACGAACGCGCCGCTCCGGCGGCGGCTGTTGCGATGGAGCGCCTCGGCGACCAGCTCCTTGCCGGTCCCGCTCTCGCCGGTGATCAGCACGGAGGCCTCGGTCGGCGCGACGCGGCCGATCATCTCGAGGATGCGGATCATCTTCGCGTCGCTGCCGATGATGTTCGAGAAGTCGTAGCGCTCGTCCAGCTCCGCGCGTGTGAGGTCGGGTTGCGGCGCCTGCGCGTCGGCGAGCTTGAGCGCCGTCTCCACCGACTGGATGACCGTGGCGTTCGCCCACGGCTTCGTCACGAAGTCGGCCGCGCCCCGCTTCATCCCCTCCACCGCGAGCTGGATCGAGCCCCAGGCGGTCATCAGCACCACCGGGAGCGACGGCTCCTCGTTGCGGATGCGCTCGAGCAGCTCCAGCCCCTCCTCGCCGGAGGTCTGGCGGCTGAAGTTCATGTCCTGGATGACCAGGCGGGGGCGCTCGCGACGCAGGATCGCGAGCGCCTCCATCGGCTCGTGCGCCGAGACGGTTCCGTAGCCATGCTGCTTGAGGAGCAGCGCGAGCGACGCCGTGATCGAGACGTCGTCGTCAATGATGAGGATGGGACGGGTCATTCATACCGCAGCGCGTCCGCCGGCTCGAGGCGCGACGCGAGCCAGCTCGGGTACAGGCCGCAAAGTACCGTGAGCGCGTAAATGGTGGCAAGCGCGCCGGCGAAGCCGGAGACGAATGCGGAGCGGGTCACGAGCGTGAACGCGCCGAGGATCGGCAACTGCAGCACGACGATGCTCCCGGCCACCACCGCCAGCGTCGCGAGGAGCGCCACTTCCGTCAGCACCTGCCGGTTCACGGCCGCTCCCGGAGCGCCGACGGCGCGGCGCAACCCGAGCTCGCGCGTGCGCCGGGTGACGTTCTGCCAGAGCACGCCCGTCAGGCCGAGGGCAACCATGGCGATGAGGAACACCCCGACGATTCCGGCCAGCACCACCGGGGCGATGGTGATGCGCAGCCGTTGCTCGCGCGCGCGCTCCAGCATCCGGGTGGAGAACGTCATGTCGGGCGCGATCTGCTGCAGACGGTTGACGAGCCTCTCTTCGAACGCGGCGGGAGTGCCCGGACGCAGCCGCACGACGAAACTGCGGCCGAGGATGCCGTACGCGCCGTTCGTGGCGTAGCGGCGGAACATCATCGTCGAGGGGGTGCTCGTCTCCCCGTCTTTCCGGTACGCCTCGACCAGGCCGACCACGCGATACGGCCGCGGCTTGTCGGTCTCGCCGGGTGCCGGCATGTCCTCTCCCATCTTCTGGCCGATCGGGTCGGCGTCGCCGAACAGCGCGCGCGCCGCGTTCGTGTCGACCACGACCGGCCGCTCGCCCATCCCGTCATCGGCCGGTGTGAACCAGCGGCCGCGGATCAGTTTGAGGCGCATGACGTCGGCGAAGCCGTCCGTCACCTCGTCGAAACCGTAGGGGATGCTGCGTCCGTTCGCCTCGTGGACTGAGCCGGCCACGCCGTCCGAATACGGCGGCGTGAGCGAAAGCGCCGCCGCCTCGACTTCGGGCATCGCCCGCATCTCGTCGAGCATGCGCATCACCGGCTCGTGCAGCTCCTTCTCGGCGCCGCGCCTGCGGTTCTCGAGCTCCATCTGCACTTCGAGCACGTTCTTCCAGTCGTAGCCGAGTGGCTCCCGCCATCCCTGCCACGCGCTGACGACGGTGGTCAGCACCCCGAAGAGGACGATGAACGAGAAGAACATCTCCGCGACGATCAGCGCGTTGGCGCGCTTGCGGTTCCACAGGAGCTTCAACAGATGGCGGATCACTGTGCACCTCCGCGCAGCGCCGTCACGGCCTGCATGCGCGACATCCGCCACGCCGGATAAACGCCCGACAGGATGCCGAACAGCGCGGCCAGCAGCATGCCGTACAGGAAGATTCTGAAGTTGACGTCGAAGACCGCGTAGGGCACGAGCTCCACGCGCGAGAGCACCTGGAGCGCGATCACCGAAAGCACGAATCCGATCGCGCCGCCGATGAGCGTGAGGACGATGTTCTCGACCACGAACTGCCCGATCAGCGTGCGCGACGACGCACCGAACGCCTTCCGCACGCCGATCTCCGGCGCACGCTCCAGGATCCGGCTCAGGTTGATACTGACGAGGTTGATGGTGGGGAGCGTGAGGAAGAGCAGAGCGACGATGGCGATGATGGCGCGCATCCTCGCCGCCGGGCGGCGAACGGTGGAAGGGCCGCTGAAGATGGTGCGCGCGAACGCTTCGAAACGGGTGTCGAGACTGGTCTCGATCTTGTTGAACCTCTCGGGATCGTCGAAGACGAAATTCGCGATGCGCCCGTCGAACTCTTTCCGCAGGCGGGGGAAGTCGCCGCGGCTCCGGGCGAGCACCAGGCCGATGAAGGAGCCGGTGAGCTGGTCTTCGTATTCGCGCGAGCGCTGCGTGCGCATCGGCGCCCAGATCTGCGAGAACGCGGCGAGCCGCGTGACGGGGACGGCCGGTACGACGCCGATGACGCGATACGTCTGCCCGTCGAGCGCGAACGTCCGGCCGAGCGCGGGCGCGCCGCCGAACAGTTTCTGCCGCATGTCGTCGGTGATCACCGCCACGAAGCTCGCCTTCTGGTTCTCGGCCTCGGTGAACGGTCCGCCCTCGAGGAACTGGAAGTCGAGGATCTGCCAATACGTGCCGTCGGTGCGCCGCACGTGCGTGTCGATCTTGCGGCCCTCGTGAAACATCGACGTCGGCTGCGCGGCGGAAGTGATCGACGTCGCCTCCGCCCCCGGCAGTCCGTGCATGTACTTGTCGAGCAGCTTGTAGCCCGCGCGCCCGCTGTTGATCGAGCGGGGGCCGGTCAGGGTGACGCGGGCCACGGTGAGCACGCGGTCGAAGCGCGACTCCGGCTTGCGTGCCACGAAGACGTTGTCGAGGACCGCCGCCCCGACCATGAGCACCACCAGCGTGAGGCTGATGCCGAAGAGGGAGATGAAGGTGAAGAACTTCCTTCTGCCGAGAACCTTCAGGGCGAGCTTCACGTAATTCGAGAGCATCACGCCACCTGCCGTCCGTCGAAGAGCCGCACGATGCGGTCGGTGCGGCGCGCGAACCGGTCGTCGTGCGTGACCATGATGATGGTGGTGCCGTCCTGCTTGTTCAGGTCGTGGAGGATGTCCATGATCTCCTCGCCCATCGCCGAGTCGAGATTGCCGGTCGGCTCGTCCGCCAGCAGGATGCGCGGCTTGCCGACGATCGCGCGGGCGATGGCCACGCGCTGCTGCTGCCCGCCCGAGAGCTGCGTCGGGAAGTGATTGACGCGCGAGCCGAGTCCGACGCGCTCGAGCGCCTCGCCGGCCAGCTTGCGGCGCGGACTGCCGTTGGTCTTCCGGTACAGCAGCGGGATCTCCACGTTGTCGACCACCTTCAGGTCGGGCACGAGATGGAAGCTCTGGAAGACGAAGCCGAGCTTCTCGTTACGGAAACGGGCCAGGCGGGTGTCGTTCCACTTGCCGACTTCCGCGCCGTCGAGCGCGAGCGCGCCGCTGCTCGGGCGGTCGAGCAGCCCGATCAGGTTGAGCAGCGTGCTCTTGCCGCAGCCCGACGGCCCCATGATCGAGACGAACTCCCCCGGCGCCACGTCGAGATTGATGTTCTCCAGCGCCAGCGTCTCGACACGCTCGGTGCGGTACGTCTTGTTGACGTTGTTCAGACGGATCATTTCGTTGCTCCCTTCGATTGGTTGCCGGTTGGCGGTTGCCAGTTGCCTGTTGCCGGTTGCCTGTTTCAGTTGCCGGTTGCCTGTTGTCAGTTGCCATCACGTTTGCCGGACGGGGAACCGGCAACGGGCAACGGGCAACGGGCCGGCAACTCATTTCAGACGGATCGTTGTCAGTTCGTCGTAGTCGCTCATGTCGGAGATCACCACTTCGTCGCCGGGCTCCAGCCCTTCGACGACTTCGATCGTTTCCCTTCCGGCGAGGCCGAAGCGCGCCGGGACGCGTACCGCCTCGTCGCCGCGGATGACGAAGGCGTGCGTTGCGGCCGTGCGCCCCAGCGCGCCGCGGCGGACGAGCAGCGCGTTGCTGCGGCGGCCCGTCACCACTTCCACGTCGACGCGCAGGTTGTTGCGCAGGCGGGCGTGGGACGGCTCGTCGAGCGTGACGAAGAACTTCGCCACGCCGTCGACGATGCGGGGATCGACGCTGTCGATCGTGCCGTCGATGCGCACGCCGTCGAGCAGGACGCGCGCGCGCATTCCTGCCGCGAGCCTTGCCGCGTGGATGTCGGAGATCGTCGCCTCGACGCGGTAGGACGAGAGGTCGGCGATGCGCGCCAGGATGTCGCCCCTGCGGATCGTGGCTCCGACCTCGTTGACGATGGAGGTGAGGACGCCGTCGCGGTCGGCGCGCAGCATCGCCAGCTCCACCTGCCGCCGCGACTCTTCCCGCTCGCGCCGCGCCATCTCCACCTCGGCGCGCGAGCCGGCGAGCTGCACGTCGCGGGAGCGGAGGGCGCGCGTCAGCGCTTCTTCCAGTCCGCGCAGCTCGATCTCGCTCTTCTTCGCGCTCGCCGCCGCCGCCAGCGCGTCCTGCTCGGCGATCAGCCCTTCGGAGCGCAGCTTCGCCCGCTGATCGGCGGTGTAGCGGAAGATCTGGGCGTCGAGCTTCTTCTGTTCGATCTGCGCGCGCAGCGAGGCGATGGTCTCGTCGAGCTTCAGCGCCAGCTCGGCCGACGCGCTCTCGCGCTGCGCCACCTGGTCGGCGAGCCGCGCCGCCTCGAGCTGCGTCGCGGCGGTGTCGAGCGTGAGCAACTCGTCGCCGGTCTTCACCCGGTCGCCGGCGCGGCGGCCGACACGCAGCACGCGCGCCTCCACCGGACTGGAGACGACCTGCTCGACCAGCGGGACTACGGTGCCGTTCGCATCGAGCGTCGCCTCGACCACTCCCCGCTCCACACGCGCGGTCTGGAGCGCGCGCCGGTCGAGCGACGGACGCAGCCACCGCACCGTGGCGGCGAGACAGAACGCGGCCGCGGCCAGCGCGACCACCACTTTGACGATGCGCCGGACGAGCTGCCGCCGCCGTTCTCCCGGAGCGATTTCGCGATCCATGATCGCCGCTCTATCGCGAGCCGCGTACCACGTATCCGGGACCTGTTTTCAATGACTTAGGACGCGGTGAGTGTACGGTTCTGAACGCACTGTCCGATTTCGAACACCGCGCCTCATGCCAAGGAACAGGTAGAATCTTTCATGCACAAAGTCGTCGTCGCCGCGATCCTCTTCTGCGCGATTCCGCTTCCGGCGGCCGAAAATGTGGTCGCCCTTCACTCCCTCTACGAGCAGCCGGCCCTCGGCGCGTCGAAGCTGGTAGAGAACGTCACCTTCACTTCCGGCCATCTGAAGGTGACGCTCGCGCAGGGCTCCGCGGCGCCGGTGATGGCGGGCGAGGAGACGATCGGCCTCTTCTTCAAGGGAAAGGGGCAGTTCGAGTACCTCTCGGATGATCCGTCCGAGGCGGCGGCGCTGACGAGCAATGTGCGCAAGGCGACCCGCCTCGGCGTGGAGAAAGTCGCCACGGGAGTCGCCATCCGCGACGCGTTCGACGAGGCGTTCCTCCGCATCGCCGGACGCGAGCTGCCGGCGCTGACCGGCGGCGCCGGCGCCGATCTCACCGGCGCATTCGCCGAGCACCGGAAGGCGCTGGCGGCCGAGCAGACTCCCGCCTCGTTCGCCTTCCTCAAGCAGAAGCTCGACGCTCCTGCCAAACCTGCCGTGCGCGTCGAGTTTCGCGGCGGGAAGGAGATCGTGGTCTACCGCTACGATCCGGCGGGCACGAGGCGGGAGTCGCTGTACGTGCTCCAGAAGATTGCGAGCATCCGGACGGGCGAGCTGAAGGACGCGCTCTGGACGATCGGCCTCTCCTCCCTGCCGATCGGCGCCTCGCGCAAGGATTTCGTCGAGCCACACTACATCCTCGTGAACGTGCAGTACACGCTGACCGCCTCCGCCAAACACGACGCCACGCTGCACGTGGTGGAGACGCTGGTGCCGCGCGGCGCGCCACAGCGGGTGTTCTCGTTCGAGCAGTACTCGCGGGTGTTCGACTCGAACGAGAAGCCGCACTTCTACCGCGTCCGCAGAGTCGCGACCGAGGATGGAAAAGAGCTCCCGTTCCTTCACGACCGGGACGAGCTGATCGTCTCGCTGCCGGTGGCGGCGCCGCCGGACAAGCCGTTCAAGTTGGTCTTCGACATCGACGGCGACTTTTTGATCCGCCCCAGCGGCGACAGCTACTGGCAACTCGGCACCGAGCCCTGGTTCCCGCAGCCGGGACTGAACGGGCAGTACTTCCGCGTGCAGTCGACGCTGAAGGTTCCGAAGCCGTGGGTGCCGCTCCTGCCGGGCGATACCGTCAGCCGTCGCGCGGAGGGGGAGTACAACGTCCTCGAGACGAAGCTCGACAAGCCGGTGCAGTTCCTCGTGGCCATGGCCGGGAGGTACACCCTGGAGGAGGAGACGCGGAACGGGTTGACGGTGCGGGTCGCGTCGTACGCGGGGAAGAACCCGCGGGCCGTGAAGGAGCTCTCCGGCCTCGCCTTCAGCATGATCGCGCTGTTCGAGAAGTTCCTCGGCCCCTTCCCCTTCCGCGAGTTCAACATCATCGAGATGAACGACTTCGGCTACGGGCAGGCCCCGCCGGCCACGATGTTCATCACGAAGGAGGCGTTCAATCCGACGCTGGGGTGGACGAGCCGGATCTACTCGCAGGGCGTCAATCACCGCTTCGCGCACGAGATCGCCCATCAGTACTGGGGTCATGTGGTGAAGATGTCGACGCAGGAAGAGCAGTGGATCACGGAGTCCTTCGCCGAGTACTCGGCGTCGATCCTGATGAAGGCGGCCAAGGGGGAGGACACGCTCAGCGGCGCGTGGCGCGCCAACGCGAAGGAGGCGAACGACTGGTCGTCGATCGCCACCGCCAATCAGTTGCGGAACTTCAAGGACCTGGAGAACACCTTCTGGATGCGGACGTACCTCGTCTACTCGAAAGGCGCGTACCTCCTGAGCCGCCTGCACGCCGAGCTGGGAGACAAGCAGTTCCTCACCTTCCTGCGCACCGTGCAGGGCAAGTACGCCTGGCGCTACGTCTCCACGAAGGACGTCATCGGGGTGCTGAAGGAAGTGACGGGGAAGGACTACACGGCCTGGTTCGACGAGCATTACTGGGGGACGGCCATGCCGAAGTGACGGCGGTGGGTGTTGGTCGCCGAGGCACGGACAACCGACAACTGACAACCGGTAACCACCCTTTTGCTATCCTCCGCCTCCATGGACGACGCACTCGCGACCATCTACACGGCACACGTCACGGTCAACAAGCTCCGGCACGATCTGGCGCTGAAGGACTCGAACTTCGACCACGCGCTGGTCTTCTCCGGCGCGCTGCACTACCAGTTCGTCGACGACATGCCGTACCCGTTCAAGGTCAACCCGCATTTCAAAGCGTGGGTGCCGGTGGTCGACGTCCCGAACTCCTTCGTCATCTACACGCCCGGCCTCAAGCCGAAGCTGGTCTACTACCAGCCGGTCGACTACTGGCACAAGGTGGCCGGCACGCCGACCGCGGCGTGGGTGGAGAAGTTCGAGATCGTGCTGATCGCGAATCCGGACGACGCGAAGCAGCACATCCCGCGCGGCCGCATCGCCTTCATCGGCGAATGGGACGAGCGCTTCGCCTCCTGGGGCGACCTGACGCCGAATCCGGAGGCGGTCGTGAACAGCCTCCACTACGACCGCGCCCACAAGACCGAGTACGAGATCGAGTGCGTCCGCCGCGCGAACATCCGCGGAGCGCGCGGCCACGTGGCGGCGGAGCGCGCGTTCCGCGAGGGAAAGTCGGAGTACGAGATCCACCTCGCCTACCTCGCCGGCGCCGACCACGTCGACGAGGAGCTGCCGTACGGCAACATCATCGCGCTGAACGAGAACGGCGCGACGCTCCACTACTACCATCACACCCGCGAGCCGATCGAGGAGAAGGGGCTCTACTCCTTCCTCATCGACGCCGGCGCCAGCTACAACGGCTACGCCTGCGACATCACCCGCACCTACGCGCGGAAGAAAGGCGAGTTCCAGGAGCTGATCGCGGCGATGGACGCGATGCAGCTCACGCTCGTCGACGCCTGCCGCCCCGGCACGAACTACATCGACGTGCATCTTCTCGCGCACGTGAAGGTGGCGGAGCTCCTCCTGCAGTTCGGGTTCGTGAAGGACATCGACGCGGAGGGCGTGGTCGCGAAGCGGATCAGCTCCACCTTCCTCCCCCACGGCGTGGGCCACTACCTCGGCCTGCAGGTGCACGACGTCGGCGGCTTCATGGCCGACCGCACCGGGCGGACCATCCCCAAGCCGGAAGGGCACCCCTACCTGCGGCTGACGCGCACGGTCGAGCCGAGCCACATCTTCACCATCGAGCCGGGCCTCTACTTCATCGACTCGCTGCTGGGCGAGCTGGAGAAAACCGAGAACGCCCGCTACGTGAACTGGGAGAAGGTGAACGCGTTCCGCCAGTACGGCGGGGTCCGCATCGAAGACGACATCGTGATCACGGAAACGGGCAACGAGAACCTGACCCGGTTCGCGTTCGACCATGTGGCCTGACCTCACCTCCGCGCGCGAGCTCTCCTCGGTCCTCGACGTCCTGTCGGCGATGATCACGCCGGCGGTGCTGATCCTCGCCTCGTCGTCGCTGCTGATCACCACCTCCTCCCGCTCCATCCGCTGCATCGACCGGGTGCGCGAGCGGGCGGAGGAGCTGGAGAAACTGGGGAAGGCGACCGACGAGGGGACGGAGCGGCAGCGGCAGCACCTCTTCAGCCAGCTCGAGATCAACACGCGCCGCGCGCGCCTGCTGCAGAAGGCGATGTCGCGCCTCTACATCGGCATCAGCTTCTTCATCGCCACCAGCGTGTCGATCGGAGTGGTTTCGGTGACGCACGTGAACATCGGCTGGCTGCCGCTCGGCCTCGGCTTCGTCGGCGCCGGACTGCTCTTCACGGCCAGCATCTACCTGATCTTCGAGTCGCGGCTGGCGATGACGACCACCTACGCGGAGATGGATTACATCGATCGGAACTATATGCATCAGCGGGGGGGTTCCTCGGTTCCTCGGAGTTCCTCGGGTTCCTCGGGTTCCTCGGAGTGAGGGCGCGCGGGTTCGTCAAACTCCTCCGAGGAACCCCGAGGAACTCCGAGGAACCCGAGGAACCTCGCGCAGCCTCTTCCCAATCATCCGCAGCGACTTCTCCAGCAGCGCCCGATTCTCCGGCTTGTTCGTCCAGGTGGAGCGGCCGGAGGGGTGCGGGAGCACGATCACGTCGCAGGTGTGGCCGGCGCGGGTGAGTTTGTGCGTGCGGCCGACAGCGGCCTTCAGCTCGGCGATGCCGAGGAGCGTCTTCGAGGCGAGAGTGCCGACGGCGATGATGAACGACGGCTCGAGGAGCGCGATCTCCCGGTCGAGGTGACGGGCGCAGTTGGCGATCTCGGTGGCGTCGGGAACGCGGTCGCCGCCGGCCTTTGGATCGCGTCCGGGGAAGCAGCGGGCCACGGCGCCGATGTGGACGGTGCGGCGGAACTCCTCCTCGCTGATCCCGCAGTGCTCCGCGAACCACTGGAAGAGGCGCTTGCCGGCGGTGTAGGCGAAGGGGCGGCCGTAGTCCTGCTCGCGCGGGCCGGGAGCCTGGCCGACCAGCATCACGCGTGCGTTCTCGACGAAGCCGGTCACCGGCTGCCCCATCACCTTCGGGCAGGCGCGGCAGGCGAACAGCGCCTCCAGATGAGCTGCAAAGTCAGGGTTCATACGTTACGATCGTGACCGAACAATGAGGCGCATCGGATTCGTCCTCCTACTCCTATTCCCCCTCACCGCCACCGCCTGGACGCGCGTCTCCGACCAGAAAATTGCGATGAAGGCGGCAGCTCTCGCGCCTCC
The DNA here is from genome assembly GCA_036399015.1 of Thermoanaerobaculia bacterium. Taxonomy (GTDB): domain Bacteria; phylum Acidobacteriota; class Thermoanaerobaculia; order Gp7-AA8; family Gp7-AA8; genus QHVT01. The sequence goes on from DASWNW010000098.1 coordinate 27,946, forward strand.
CGACCTGGCCATGCTCATCGAGCGTTTCGACGCCGAGTACCGCCGCGGGCTGGAGCGGGCGCAGGCGGATGAAGGGACGGAGTCGCACCGCTACTTCGTCCTCTCCCGGAAGGGGCGGCTGCGGGAGCGGATCGAGAAGGAGACGCGCGGGGCGATCGAGGCGGTGCGCAAGGGCGATCCGATGAGCAGCGTGGTCGAGCGGCTCGGCGGGCTCGTGCACCTCGTCGCCGACGCCAACAACCCCTTCAACGTCGCCAATGACAACCCGCGCCTCAGCGCGTCGCAGAACGACTACGAGCAGTACTTCGAGCGGCGCCTGGCGAAGTTCCCCACCGTCTTCTACGGACTCGACCCGCAGTTCCGGCTCGGCAGCTATCTGGATAAGACGTTCGCCCGCTCGGCGAAGTTCTACCCGCTGGTCGCCGAGGAGTACTTCCGGGGTGGAGAGCGCCGCACGTCGGCCGCGTTCGACGACCGGTCGACCGCCTTCGGCATCGCGTCGATCAGCTACTCGCGCGCCGTGACCGACGTCGTCAACCTCTACTACTACATCTGGAAGGAAGCCGGCGGCGACGTCCGCTCGGCTGCCGTCATGCGTGACGGCAACCTGTTGTTGAATGCAGATTGAACGCGCCATCCTCTCCGTCTCCGACAAGACCGGCATCACCGAGCTCGCCCGCGCGCTGGAGGCGAAGGGGGTGGAGATCCTGTCGACCGGCGGCACCGCGAAGCACCTGACCGACGCCGGGATCAAGGTCACGCCGATCTCGCAGTGGTCGGGCGCGCCAGAGATCCTCGGCGGGCGGGTGAAGACGCTGACGCCGAAAGTGTTCGGCGCGATCCTGCACGACCGGACGAACTCCGCTCACGTGGCGGACGTGGAGCGCCTCTCCATCCCCCGCGTCGACCTGGTGGTGGTGAACCTCTACCCGTTCGAAGCCACCGTGGCCAAAGAAGGGGTGACGACCGCTGAGGCGATCGAGCAGATCGACATCGGCGGCCCGTCGATGCTCCGCGCGTCGGCGAAGAATCACCGGCACGTGGTCGTGCTCTGCGATCCGGAGATGTACGGCGAGTTCCTGCGCGAGTTCGACTCCGGCGAGATCAGCGACGAGCTGCGCTACCGCTGCGCGGTGAAGGTGTTCGAGAAGACGAGCGCGTACGACGCCGCGATCGCCGCGTTTTTAGGGCGCGGGAACCGGCTGACGCTGGCGCTGGAGAAGTTCCAGGACCTCCGCTACGGCGAGAACCCGCACCAGACCGCCGGCTTTTACGTGCGCGCGGGGGAGCGGCCGTTCGAGCAGTTGCAGGGGAAAGAGCTCTCCTACAACAACCTGCTCGACCTCGACTCGGCCATCCGGCTCGCCAACGCGTTTCGCGAGCCGGCCGCGGCGATCATCAAGCACACGAATCCCTGCGGCGTGGCGCGGCGGGACTCACTCGCCGACGCGCTGAAAGCGGCGATCGAATCCGATCCGGTCAGCGCCTTCGGCGGCATCATCGGCGCGAACCGGGAGCTCGACGGCGACAGCGCACGTGCGATCGCCGACCTTTTCCTGGAAGTCATCGTCGCGCCGTCGTTCTCGGACGAGGCGAAAGAGCTGCTGGCGAAGAAGAAGAACCTCCGCCTGGTGACGACCGGCGACCGGCAGGCCGCAACCGACGTCCGCAGTGCCGCGAACGGCATCCTCATCCAGTCCGCCGACCGCATCGCCTCGCGCGAGCAGTGGAACGTCGTCACCGAGCGCAAGCCGAGCGACGAGGAGCTGGCGGGGCTCGAATTCGCCTGGATCGTCTGCGCGCACGTGAAGTCGAACGCCATCGTGCTGACGCGGGAGTCGCAGTCGGTCGGCGTCGGCGCCGGGCAGATGAGCCGCGTCGATGCCGCGAAGGTGGCGATCATGAAGTCGATCCTCCCGGCGCAGGGCTCGTATGCCGCGTCGGATGCCTTCTTCCCCTTCCGCGACGGCCTCGACATCCTCGCCGACGCCGGCGTGCGCGCGGTGATCCAGCCGGGCGGCTCGGTGCGCGACGCGGAAGTGATCGCGGCCGCGAACGAGCGGGGGCTGGCGATGGTGTTCACCGGCGAAAGGCACTTCAGGCACTGATGTCCTCCGCGACGAACATCCGCCTCATCGTTTCCGACGTCGACGGCGTCTGGACCGACGGCCGCATCATCTATACGAGCGACCTGACCGAGATCAAGGAGTTCAACGTCCGCGACGGCCTCGCGGTCAAGCTCGCGCAGCGCGTCGGCATCACGGTGGCGCTGCTCACCAGCCGCCGCTCGCCCTCGCTCGAGAAGCGGGCCATGGAGCTCGGGATCACGGAGCTGCGGCAGGGGGCGGCGAACAAGCTCGAAGAGCTGGAGCGGCTGGCCGTGCAGAGCGGCTGTTCGTTCGACCAGATCCTCTACGCCGGCGACGACCTCCCCGACCTCGGTCCGATGACACGCGTCGCGATCTCCGCGGCGCCGTCCGATGCCGCTGCCGAGGTGCTGGCCGCGGCGACGTGGAAGCTGGAGACGGCGGGCGGGCGCGGCGCGTTCCGGGAGATCGTCGAGCGGCTCCTGCGCGAGCGGGGCGACTGGGAGCATCTGGTGCGGGAGTTCGCCGTTGGCAAGCCCGAGGCTGCGAGCATTTAGGGAACGGACGCTGTACCGCGCGCTGGTCGTCGTGAGCGCGCTCGGACAGCGGCTGCCTCTGCGGACGGCGCAGTTTCTCGGCCGCCGCATCGGGACGCTGGCGTGGCACGTCGCCCGGAGCGAGCGGCGGAAGGCGCTGCGGAACATCGCCATCGCCTTTCCCGACTGGTCCGACGCCCGACGCCGCGACGCGATCAAATCAATGTTCCGCCACCTCGGCATGATGGTGTTCGAGCTGGCCTGGCTCCCGAACCTCACGCTCGACGAGCGCTCCCGCTTCGAGGGGCACGAGCGGCTCCTGCAGATCATCGACAGCGGACGGGGCGTGGTCATTTTCACCGCCCACTGCGGCAACTGGGAGTGGCTGTCGTACGCCACCGGTCTGCTGGGACGTCCCGTGAGCGTCCTGCAGCGCGAGCGCGACTCGCCGGAGATGAACCGCTACATCACCGAGCTGCGCGCACGCGCGAACGTGCACACCATCGACCGCGGGTCGGTCTCCTCAGGACGGGAGATGATCCAGGCCATCCGGCGCGGCGGCATCCTCGCCTTCGTGATCGACCAGAACATCCGCACCGAAAGCGTGAAGGTGCCGTTCTTCGGCAAGCCGGCGCTGACGCCGATCGGTCCGGCGAAACTGGCCGTGCGCACGGAGGCGGTGGTCATCCCCGCCGTCGCGGAGCGGCTGCCGAACGGACATCACCGCCTGCAGTTCCTCGAGCCGATCGAGTGCAAGCGCGACGACGACCCGGTCGCGCTCACCGCGCGCGTCACGAAAACGATCGAGGAGCACATCCGGCGCGTGCCGGAGCAGTGGGTCTGGATGCATGACCGCTGGCGCGAGCGGCCGAAGTGGGAGCTGCCTGCCGACGCGTGACGCGGCCGTGCGTCACACGACTACGGCCGCATGACCCGGACCTCGTTCGTCCCGTTCTCCGTGATGGTGATGAAGCCCCAGATCCGCGGCGTGCGGCCGTTCGTCTCGAGCGGCACGACCTCCACGCGCGGACTGCCGAGGCGCGTTTCGGCGGAGGTGGCGCTGAGGTCGAACTGTGCGAACGCCGGGCGGAGCGGCAGCGCGGTTCCGTCGGGCACGAACAGCGTCACCTCGTACGCCTGGGCGAACGACGTGGTCGGGAGGAAGCTGGGACGGAGGATGATGCGCACCCGCTGGCCGGCGATGGGGTCGGGGCTGTAGAGGCGGAGCAGCGTCCGCGTGCCGGGGCCGGTGATGACCGTGGGGAAGCCGAACATGGTCGTCCGGAAGTCGCGCTCGCGCGCAATCGGCAACTCGATGCCGTGCGCGTGGCGGTGCGCTTCACCGAACTGCCCCTGGACCTCCACCAGGTCCGCGTCGGCGGCGAGCGGATGCAGGAGCAGCCCTCCCAGCGACTCCGGACCCTCGATGTCGGACAGCTCGAAGCGGCGCGCGTGGCCGATCGGACATCCCTCGGGGATCGGGCAGCCGCTGCGCCTCAGGAACTCGACCCCGTGCCCCTCGAGGTGCACCGAGCCGCGATTCGTCACCTGCACGCGCGTCAACCATTCGGAGCCGGCGGCTCCGGGGCCGTTGTAGAAGATCGGGATCAGGATCGGCGACGTCTGCGCGGCGACGGTGGTGGCGAGGAGGAGCGCGAGGATCAGGAAGAGGGAGCGCATGTCCTAATAATAGCGCTCCTACGGCGTCACTTTCTCGCTTCCGAGGGGCCACTCCCCCCGCAGGAACGCCCGCATGGCTGAGAACGTCGCGACCGGATCGTCGAGCCACATCGCGTGCGCCGCCCCTTCCAGCATCACCAAACGGCCGTCGGGGAGTTGCGCCGCCCAGGCGCGTCCGCCGGCGTATGCCGCGTTGCGGTCCTTCGTGCCGTGGATGGTCAGCACCGGCACGGCGATCTTCTGCAGCTCCTCGGGCGTGAGGACGCGGGCGTCGAGCGTCGGGAGCAGCCTGCCGAAGTGGGCGTCGACGTTCGCCGGCCACTCCGTCTCCAGCGCGCACATCGGCTCGATCTGTACGCGGGCGGCGTTCTTCGGATTCCCAACCAGCACGTACCGCAGCGCGTTCCACTGCGCGAGGCAGTACTCGCGCGGCGTCTTCGCCTCGGCCCCCTCGGCCTGCAGCTTCTGCCAGTTGGCCAGGTCGTCGGCCGGGATGCCGTGATCGGTCACCTGCGACTTCATCGGCGTGTTGCCGGCCGGTCCGAGCTGGATGATCCGCCGCACGCGCTCGGGATGCGCCGCCGCGTAGAGCATGACCATCTTGCCGAGGTACGAGTAGCCGACCGGCGTGAACTTCTCGGCGTTGAAGTGCGCGCGCACCGCCTCGAGATCCTGCACGTCGTGCTCGATGGTGGTCTTGTCGGTGCGGCCGGAGCGGCCGCGGTTGCGCATGTCGTACGTGATGACGGTGGCGATGTCGGCGAACTGCTTCATCGCGTCGAAGAGCAGGAGGTCGAACGGCGCGACGAGCACCGGACCGCGGCCCGTCTTCCGGTAGCGGAGGCGCACGCCGTCGGTGGTGGTGATGTCCCCCTCTTCGATCGTCACGGAGTCGGGACCGAAGACGGCGGGGCCGGGGCCGGAGCCGTCGAAGACGATCTTCCAGGTGCCGTCCTTCTGCCTGCGCCAGGTGGACATGAAGCTGCCGGCGTGATTGCCGGCGGGATCGAACACGGGACCGCTGGAGAGGCCGAGGGTCCCGTCGGCGGAAACGGAGACCCGGTCCGGCGTCCAGGCAAACGGCGCGGCAGGACCCTCGAAAAAGCGCGACCAGACCTCCACCACCCGCGCCTTCCCCTGCAGCGTCGTGCCCTGCGAGAGGAACGTGGCGTCGTCGTCGACGAAGGAGAAGAACTTCGCCTTGTCGCGATCGGCGAACGCCTTCGCGAAGGCGCGCTCGGTGTCGGCCACCTCGGAGACCGGGTCGGCGGTGGCTACGGTCGTCGTGAGGAGGAGGAGGGCGGTGGGGATGAACAGGCGCAGGCGCATAGTCTCAGAGTCTCAGAGTCGCAGAGTCTCAAAGGAGAGGCGAGCAAATTCTCTGCGACTTTGAGACTCTGCGACTCTGCGACTATCTCCTGAACAAATTCTTCAAAATGAAGATCGCATTCGCCGGCCGCTCCGCGAGGCGGCGCATCAGGTACGGGTACCACTCCGTGCCGAACGGGATGTAGACGCGCATTCCCCAGCCGTCGCGGACGAGCTGTTCCTGCAGGTCGCGGCGCACGCCGTAGAGCATCTGGAACTCGAACCACTTCGGGGAGATGTTTTCGGCGCGGGCGAAGGCGATGGTGGCGTCGATCATCTTCGGGTCGTGCGTGGCGATGCCGTGGTAGACGCCGCTCTTGAGCATGATCTTCATCAGGCTGACGAAGTTCGCGTCCACTTCCGCCTTGTCCTGATAGGCGATGTCGGCCGGCTCCTTGTAGGCGCCCTTGCACAGACGGATACGGATCCCCTCGGCGCACAGCTCGCGGACGTCTTTCTCGCTGCGGCGGAGGTAGGCCTGGATGACGGCGCCGACGTGGCCGGCGTTGCCGGGGCGTCCGTGGAGGTCGCGCACGAAGTCGAGCGTCTTCTGCGTGTAGGGCGAGCCTTCCATGTCGATGCGGACGAAGTTGTCGATCTTCGCCGCGTGCGAGACCACGCTGTCGGCGATGCCGCCGGCGACCTGCGGATCGACGTCGAGGCCCATGTGGGTGAGCTTGAGGCTCACGTTCGCATTCAGCTTGCGGCGGTCAATGGCGTCGAGCAGCTCGTGGTAGAGGTGCGCGCTCTCGCGTGCCTCGTCGAGGTTCGTGACGTTCTCGCCGAGGTTGTCGACACTGACCGACATGCCGCGCGCGTTCGTCTCGGCGGTGGCGCGGAGCGCGTCCTCGACCGACATGCCGGCCACGAAGCGGCCGGAGAGCTTGCGTCCGATGGCGGAGCGCTCGGCGACGCGGCGGAGGGCGCGGCTCTCCGAGAGGGCGATGAAGAAGGCTCGAAACAAAGTGTCAGCTCGCTTTCGCGACGGCGACGGCACAGACGCGCGCCGCTCCAGCCCGGCGGAGCGCGGTGGCACAGGCGCGGAGAGTCTCGCCGGTGGTGCAGATGTCGTCGACTATGAGAATGGACTTGTCTTTCACGCGGGGTGAGGCGGCGAACGCGCCGCGGGCATTGGCGGCGCGGGCGCGTTTCGGGAGCGTGGACTGCGTGGCACGCTCGCCTCGACGCGTCAGCAGCGTCATATCACAACGGATGCCGGTGCGGAGCGCGAGCGCGCGCGCCAGGAGCTCGGCCTGGTTGTAGCCGCGCCGGCGCTCCCGCGCCGCCGTCATCGGCACGCCGGCAATGGCGTCGAAGGCGAGGTCGCCCCGGGCGCGCAGCGTCTCCTCGAGGAGCGCCGCCAGCTCGGAGTCGAGGAAATCCTGCCGCTCGAACTTCAGGGCGTGCAGCACCCGCTCGAGCGTGCCGCGGTACTCGCCCCAGGCGTCGCACCAGTCGAGCGGGAGGGGGTCGGTGTGACAGCGGAAGCAGAGCGCGCCGGCCGCGATCGGCAGCGCGCAGGAGCGGCACTTGGCCGCCTCGATCTTCGGCAGCACCGACCAGCAGGAGGCGCAGCAGGAGGCGGTCCGTTCCTGCCACGGGAGCATTTTTTCGCAGGCGACGCACCAGGAGGGCAGAACGATTTGCAGCGTGTTACGTCCAATGTATGTAAGCGCGTCGCGGACCCTGCTCTGCACGCCCATATTCTAAGGAGAGTGACTTTGAACAACCAGAATTCATCCCGTATAGTGCCGCGCATGAAACGGACCTCTCTTCTCGCCGTCGCCGTCGTCGTGCTCAGCGCCTTCCCTCTCATGGCGCAGTCGAACGAGGTCGGCGTGCTCGTCGGCGGCAGCCGCATGTTCGTCGACGGGGCCAACCGCGAGCCGGGCGTCGAGTTCAGCGACGCCAATTTCTCCCTCTCGAACAACTCCTTCGAGCTCTTCTGGGGCCGTCAGCTCGACGAGGGCACCTGGCTGAAGTTCAAGGTGGGCCGCATCCAGACGCCGGTGCCGATCGCGTACGAGCGGCCGGACGGTCCGGACGCGGGCAACGAGCCCGACGTTTACCGCCGCGACGAAGACGGCGAGGTCGTCCATGCCGAGGTGAACGTCGAGTACCGGTTCTCCGAGGCCTTCGGGTCGACCGGGATCTTCGCCGGCGTCGGCACGTACAACCAGGGAGCGGACGGGTTCGACTCGACGACGAACTTCGGGTTCAACGTCGGGCTGAACGCCGACTTTCCGATCTCGCGCCGCTACGGCTTCGTGCTCGAGACCGCTTACCACTGGAACCGCACCGACTTCCAGCCGCGGTACCTGACGCTGGGCGGCGGGCTGCGCGTTTCGTTCTGATCGCCGGGCACTTCTATTGCTCTCTCTCCCTTGGTTACACATGTAACTGAAGGAGGATCACTTATGGCAAATCAGGACAACTCGCGCCACGTGCGCGACGTCATGACGGCAAACCCCGAGACGGTCAGCGACGGGGACAGCATCCGTGACGTAGCCCGGATCATGAAGGACTCGGATACCGGCGTGGTGCCGGTGGTGGACGGCCGGAAGATCATCGGCCTGATCACCGACCGCGACATCGTGGTGCGTGGCGTGGCCGAGGGACGGGACATCGAGACCCTGCGCGTCAACGAGATCATGACTAAGTCGGTGCGCAGCGTCCGTGAGGATGCCACCGTCAACGACGCGCTGCAGATGATGAGCAGCGCCGACATCCGCCGCATCGCGGTGGTGAACTCGAACGACGAGCTGGTCGGTATCGTCTCGATCGGCGACATCTCCACGAACACCAACGCGGACGGCAAGGTCGGCAAGGCGCTCGAGTCGATCAGCGAGGCTCCGCCGAACAACTAATACCGCGGTTCCTCGGGTTCCTCGGAGTTCCTCGGCAGTTCCTCGGAGTCAAAGGTCCGAGGAACCCGAGGAACCCGAGGAACCCCGAGGAACCCCGGCGAACCCCTCCGGAATGGGCGCCTCCCCTCCCGCCGTTCACCCCGGCGTGAAAGCCCTCTTCACTGCCCTCACGCTCCTCCTCTCCGCAACCGCGTCTGCGGCCGACGTCGACCCGAAGCTCGACCGCGCCGTGCGCGACGCCCTGCCGGTCTGCGAGGGTGCCACCGTCACCTACGGCGACCTCCAGGTGAAGCTGCCGCCGCGCTTCAGCGGGAAGATGGTCCGGGTCGAGAGCGAGAATCATTTGTGCGACGGCCAGTTCGCCGCCATCGTCTCCCCCGCCCGCAACCTGCTCCTCGGCGCGCCGTGGGTGATCGAAGGCGAAGAGGGACGGACGCACATCGAGAAGCTGAAGGCCTTCACCTGGCGCGCCATGCAGCAGAACGTGGACGTGCTCGTCGACCCGAAGCGCACCGTCGACGGCCTCTTCCGCGTGACCATCGTGCAGACCACCGCCAACGGCAAGATGCCGATGGAAGGGGCGATGGACGAGGACGGCCGCATCTTCTTCTTCGGCACGTTCCGCCCGATGGACGGCGACATGCGCGCGGCGCGGGCGAAGGCGTACGAGCCGTTCGTCGCCAACTCCCCTGCCAAGGGCGGATCGAAGCCGGCCGTCACGATCGTCGAGTTCTCCGACTTCCAGTGCCCCTCCTGCCAGCGCTCCGCCGGCTACGTCGACCCGATCCTGGCCAAGCACGGCGACAAAGTCCGCTACGTCCGGTACGACCTGCCGCTCGAAGGACACGCCTGGGCGTTCCCGGCGGCGCTGGTCGGCCGCGCGATCTATCGGCAGAAGCCGGAGCTGTTCTGGGAGTACAAGAAGCAGGTCTACGCGAACCAAGCCGGCATGAACACGTTCACGTTCTGGGACTGGGCGCGTGCGTTCGCCGAGGACCACGAGCTCGACCTGGCAAAGTACGACGCCGACCTGACGAACGAGGCCCTGAAGCAGGAGATCCTCAAAGGGGCCGGCTTCGCCTTCGTCAACGACGTCCGCGCCACGCCGAGCTACATGGTGAACGGCGCGCTGGTGAGCGCGGGCGACGAGGGGAAGGCGCTCGCGGCGTACGTCGACTCGCTGCTCGATTGACGGAACGCACTTCCTGTGGAGCGGCGGGCTTCAGCCCGCCGGGCAACTCACGCTGAGATCGAATCAGGCATCTGGCTCTGAACCGCCAGAGCCGGATGTCTTCCGCGACCTCACGTTGAGATCAAATCAGGCATCCGGCTCTGAACCGTCAGAGCCGAACGTGTCAAATCAGGCATTCGGCTCTGAGCTGTCAGAGCCGAATGCCTTCCGTGAACTCACGGTGAGATCGAATCAGAGGCGGACACCGTCCGCGACCTCACGGTGCGATCCAATCAGGCATGTGGCTCTGCAGCGCCAGAGCCGCTGCTCAAGTAGCCAGCCAAACGAGGTCGAGGAACGCCTTCAGCATCCGTCCCGTCAGGCCCCAGATCTCGTGCGGACCGTGATGGTAGAAGTAGGCAGGGAACTGTTTGTTCCGGAACGGGACGTACCGCACTTCCGGATTGCGAACGTCCAGCAGCGCCTCGAGCGGCACCTCGAAGACTTCAACCACTTCACCCTCCTGGATCACGTAGTCGACCGGCTCGTGCACGATCCCGGCAAACGGGGCGACCAGGAAGCCGCTGTGGGTGATGACGTCGTCGAGACGGCCGATCAGCTCCACGTGGCGTGACGGAATTCCCACTTCCTCTTCGGTTTCCCGGATCGCCGCCTGCTCCAGCGACTCCCCTGCCTCGACGGAACCGCCCGGAAAGGCGATCTGCCCGCTGTGGGAGGCGAGGTGCTCGGAGCGGCGGGTGAAGAGGATCGACCAGCCGGCGCCGTTGCGGATGAGCGGGATGAGCACGCAGGCGCGGCGATGCTGTGGCGCGACGATCTCGACGGCGGGACGGTTGCCGAGGATGGCTCGCAGCCGCTCCAGCGCGGCGTCATCGAACATCCGTCACCTCGACGATCGGGACGTCCTGCAGCGCGTGGTAGAGGCGGAGCGTGCCCTCGGCACGGGGGGTGTAGTCGATGGTGGCGGTGGCGCCGGGACGGAGGTCGCACGGCAGCGCGAGCCAGCGGTCGTCGACGACACGTCCCTCCCGGACCACCTGCGCGATGAGGCGGTACTCGGGCTGGCCGTAGGTTCTCGTGCGGATGGTGCTGGTGCCTCGGTTCGTGAGCGCGAGACCCGTCTCCGTGCGCTGGATCGTCAGTTCCGGGAACAGCGGGATCGTCGCGGGTTGCGCGTTGCCGGTGACGGGGGCTGTGTCGCTCAACGCCCGTTGGTAGCCTTCTACGCACCGGTCTAGCGTCGCGTTCTGCTCGAGCCAGCGTCTCTGCGCGTCGGCGGGGCTCGGAAGATCGGCGGTGAAGAACTCCAGCAGACGCTCCTGCTCCCGGTCGAACGGCACCTTGAACACGATCTCGTCCGGGAGCTCGGCGAACTGCGCGTAGTCGCTCACCGCCACCGGTTTTCCCGCATCGAACGCCCGGATGAGCGTGCCGCTCGTCTCGCCGGCGCTCGGGTAACGGAGGTTCACGAAGCGGTCGGCGGCAGCGTAGTAGCTGGGAAAGTCGTCGTCGGCGACGTAGCCGGTGAGGACGATCCCCTCCCCTTGCAGTGACTTGACGTCGATGTTCGGCGCGGGCTCGCCGACGATCAGCAGCTTGAGACGGGGATCGTTCGCCGCCTGAAACGTCTGCAGCACGACCTCGGCGCGCTTGGCCGAGGTGAGGAAGCCGAAGAAGCCGATCACGCGGTCGGCCGGCGTGAAGCCGAGGCGGGCGCGGAGGGCGGTGCGGTCGAAGGTGCGGGTCTCCGGGACGTACGGGTGCGGGACGACGTGAATTGGCGTGGTCACGCCGAACGAGAGCAGGCGCTCCTTCGCGTACTGGTTGTGGACGATCACGCTCTTCGAGCGCTGCGCCACCTCCACCGAGGCGGGCAGGAGGAAGTTGCCCATCTCGCTGTGCAATCCGGCGGCGCGTCCACGCGCCCACGCGGCACCGGCCGGACCGTGGCTGGCTTCGAGGGCGGCGATGTAGCCTTCGGCGTCGCCGCGGGCGAGCGTCAGCTCCACGATGAGGTGGTGAAGCACGAGATCGTGCAGCACGGCCACGCCCGGCTCGCGCATCGCCTCGCGGTACATCAGCTCGTGATGCGGGTTGTTGCCGAGCTGGTAGATCACCTCGTCGTAGTCTTCGCGGCGGTAGTCCTCCAGCGTCTCGAATGCCGTCGCGCCGAGGGCGGGCACGACGAGGGAGGAGTAGTGCGCGACGCCGCTCCTGGTGGGCGGCAGCGGCGTCAGCACCGCGATGCGCGTCATTCCGCCGTCTTCCGCGCCTGCGCCGCGAGGTAGGCCTCGATGAAGCCGTCCAGATCTCCGTCGAGGATGCGCGACGGATCGCCGACCTCGTACTGCGTGCGCAGGTCCTTCACGAGCTGATACGGCTGCAGCACGTAGGAGCGGATCTGGCTGCCGAAGCCGATGTCCTTCTTCTCTCCCGCGAGCTTGTTCTGCTCTTCCTTCTGCTTCTCCTGCTCGATGGCATAGAGGCGGGCGCGCAGGAGGCGCATGGCGGTGTCGCGGTTCTTGTGCTGGCTGCGCTCGTTCTGGCAGGTGACGACGAGGCCCGACGGGAGGTGCGTGATGCGGATCGCGGAGTCGGTGACGTTGACGTGCTGGCCCCCCGCGCCGGAGCTGCGGTACGTATCGACACGCAGGTCCTTCGGGTCGATGTCGACGGTAATGGTGTCGTCGATGTCCGGCATGACCATGACCGAGGCGAAGGAGGTGTGGCGCCGCTTGGCGGCGTCGAAGGGGGAGATGCGCACCAGCCGGTGCACGCCCGTCTCCGCCTTCAGGTAGCCGTACGCGTACTCGCCGCGGACCATCAGCGTGGCCGACTTGATGCCCGCTTCTTCACCGGCCTGGTATTCGAGCGTCTCCGCCGACCAGCCCTTCTTCTCGCAGTAGCGGAGATACATGCGCAGCAGCATCTCGGCCCAGTCCTGCGACTCGGTGCCGCCGGCGCCGGCGTGAATGTTCACGATCGCGTCGCGGAGATCGTGCTCGCCGGAGAGCTTCATCGTCAGCTCGATGGCGTTGATCTCCTGCTCGAGCTGCGTGACCAGCGACTCGATCTCCGACTCGACGTTCTCGCCGTCGCGCTGGAACTCGAGCAGCACGTCGAGATCGGAGGACTTGCTGTCGAGCGACTGGCCGGCCTGAATGCGCTTCTCGACGACCGAGCGCTTGCGGCCGACGTCCTGCGCCTTCTCCGGGTTGTCCCAGAAGCCGGGCGCGCCCATTTCGCGCTCGATTTCCTCTAGCTGTCTGCGGGAGTTGGCGAGGTCAAAGATAGCTCCGGACGGAGAGGAGTCGGTCGCGGAGGGATTCGATGCGGGAAAGGGTGGTGTCGTTCATAGGTGACTCGAATTAAGAATTTCGAATGAAGAATGAAGAACGCAGCGTCAGCCGATTCCCAATTCTTCATTCTTCATTCGAACTTCTTCATTCGGCTTCTCGCCAGCGCGATGAGTACCACGCCACACGCCGCCCACGCAAACCAGTCCCCGAACCTGACGTACGGCGTGATCGAGCTGCGCGACTGAAACGCCGCGTAAATGATCCCCTCCTGCCCCATCGGGATCGACGACAGCATCTGCCCGGTCGGATCGACGAACGCGGAGATGCCGGTGGTGGCGGAGCGGAGGAGGTAGCGATCGGTCTCGACGGCGCGGAGGCGCGCCTGCCAGAGATGCTGCGCCGGCGCCGACGTGCCGTCGTACCAGGCGTCGTTGGTGATCGTCACGAGCACATCGGCGCCGTTCTTGACCTGCGTGCGGGTGATCTGCGGATAGACGATCTCGTAGCAGATTGCCGGGCCGTAGCTCTTCTTCCCGACGATCGGCTGTTCGTTCGTGCCGAACTCGAATTCGCCGACCGCGCGCACCAGCTTCTCCGCGAAGAAGAGGACGCGCCGCAGCGGGACGTACTCGCCGAACGGGACGAGACGGATCTTGTCGTAGTGGCCGACGGTGGTGCCCTTGCTGACCAGGAAGGCGGAGTTCCAGAGCCGCCCCGGCCGCTCCGGATCGGTGGCCACGGAGCCGAGGATGATGTCGATGTCGTAGCGCTGCGAGAGCTCTTCGATCGACTCGCGGAAGAAGCCGGTCTCGGTGTACGACAGCGGCACCGTCGACTCCGGCCAGATCACGATCTTCGCGCCCTTCTCCGCGGCGCGCACGGTCATGTCGATCATGCGCCGGTAGATGGCGAGGACGTGCTCGTCGTCCCACCGCATCTCCTGGGTGATGTTCGGTTGCAGCAGCGCCGCCGTCATCACCTCCGCGCCGGTCTGCCGGGCGATGAGCTTCGACGCCACCAGCCCCGTCCCCCACCACACCAGCATCAGGATCCCGAGCGCGCCTCCCACCACCACCCGCGCGATCGGCAGCGGCTTCTGCGTGACCCACCAGGCCAGGACCGCCGACGGAAACACCACCAGCGCGCCGACGAAGTAGGGACCGCCGAAGCGGTCGATCTGGATGAGGCTCCGGTAGTCGATGAGCGCCGTGGCGATGAGGTTCCAGGGAAAGCCGGTCAGAAAGTACGTGCGCAGGTACTCGATCGCCGCCCACGTCAGCGGCACGAGCAGCCACGGCGCGAACCGCACGCCGAGGTCGAAACGCTTGACGATGACGGCGAAGAGCGCGCCGTACAGCCCGAGAATCGAGGCCATGGCGATGAAGATCGCCACGCCGCCCGCGTACGGCAGACCGCCGTAGTGCGACATGACGCGCACCACCCACGGCACCATGATCAGCCACGCCACCGTCTGCGCGATCCAGCCGTACAGAAATGCCTGCCGCCGCGACCCCGCCTTCACCACCGCGATCAGCAGCGGCGCCAGCGAGAGAAACGACAGCCAGCCCTGCGCGGCGTAGGGAAAGGAGAGGGCGAAGAGGACGCCGGAGAGGATGGAGAGGCTAAGACGCAGGATCATGATGTTGCTGGTTGCTGGTTCCTCGTGATGCGTCGCCTGGACGGAACGTCACAAGCAACCAGTCACCAGCAACCGCGGCTCCGCCGCGCGCTACTTCTTGAACAGCGCGTCAAACGCCTTCCGCGCCTCGTCGGGGGTCTGCAGCTTCGAGCCCTTGTCGGCGGCGAGGTCCTTGACGATCTTCGGCTGAAAGTGGGCGCAGGTGTTCTTGGCGTGCTTGCCGACGACGCGGGCGGGGATGTTCTCGCGGCACTCCCAGAGGGTGGTGGTGTCGAAGAAGCGGCAGTTGCCGCAGGTGTGCAGGTCGGCGCCGCAGCCGAGGCAGGTGTCCTCGTGCGTCAGCTCGCCGAGGTTGTGGCGGATCTGGCTGCACTTGTTGCACTTGAAGGCGTCGGGGCCGAAGCCGCCGGCGGTGCGTCCGCGGGGGGCGTCTTCCAGCCGGCGCGGCGGCGGATCGTAGCGGGGAGTCTGCTGACGGCTGCCACCATTGTTCGAGTAGGAGCTGGAGCCGCTGTCCTGATAGCCACGATGCTTGTACTTGCGATCATCGCTCAACGTGTCACCTCATGAAAACGAACCAGAGCACTCCTCCGGCGATCGCAAGCGTGATGATGAACAGGATCACACGGATCGCGAGACGCGCCAGCTTCAGCACAAACCACAGCACGAAGATGGCGATCAGGAGAATGAGGAGCTCGTGAGTGCTCGGCATTCGGGGATGCGGCTAGTGTAACAGGGGGGCCGCGCGATTTATGCTCGGAATCACACCACCAGCCGCAGCGGCTGCTCCACGTACTGCCGCAGCGTCTTGAGGAAGTCCGCTCCCGCGGCGCCGTCGACCACGCGGTGATCGCACGACATCGTCACCTTCATCCGGTCGCGCACCACGATCTGCCGGTTCGCGTCGGCCACGGGCCGCGCCTCGGCGGCGCCGATCGCCAGGATCGCGGCGTTCGGCGGATTGATGATGGCGGTGAACTCCTCGATCCCCCACGCGCCGAGGTTGGAGATGGTGAAGGTGGAGCCCTGATACTCGTCCGGCTTGAGCCGGCGGTTCTTCGCTTTGTCCGCCAGCGTACGCACCTCGGACGCGATGTCCGTGACCGTCTTCGTGTCGGCGTTGCGGATCACCGGCGTGATCAGGCCGTCGGTCGTGGCGACCGCGACGCCGATGTGCACCTCGCCGTGCTGCGTGATCGCCTCTTCGCCCCAGCTCGCGTTGACGTTCGGGTGGTGCCGCAGCGCCAGCGCGATCGCCCGGATCACGAAGTCGTTCAGGCTGACCTTCACGCCCGAGATCTCGATGAGCTGCTGGCGGACGGACATCAGGTTGGTGACGTCGTAGTCGGCGGTGAGATAGAAGGTGGGGATCGGCCCGATCGACTCGCCGAGCCGCTTCGCGATCGTGCGGCGCATCGCGGTGAGCGGGATGATCTTCGTCTCGAGCGTGGGAACGCCCGCCGCCTGTGGAGCGGCGGCCGCCTCGGCCGCCGGTTTTGCTGCAGGACGGTCGG
>DASWNW010000099.1:0-40671 GCA_036399015.1 Thermoanaerobaculia bacterium
GAGACCCTCCGGCTCGCGTTGCAGAGAGAGAGAGGTAGCTTCAGCAATTGTCCACGGAGGCACGCCCATTCGCCCGCTCTTCCGTGGTTTGGGTCCGAGGTGGGCGCAAACTGAAGGGTCTCGATCGACGTCTCAAAGAAAAAAGGGGCTGTACGCCCCTTTGTTGCCGCTTTCCGGCCCGGTGTCTAACCTGAGTGGACTCTATACCACACGGGATTCACGATTCGTGAGCTGGATCACAAATCGTCACGTTCGTTTGTACCAGTCGGCGTTGATCTGCGTGTAGTGCTTCCACTGATCCGGGACCAGGTCGGCCGGGAAGATCGCCTGGACCGGGCAGGCCGGCTCGCACGCACCGCAGTCGATGCAGACCTCGGGGTCGATGTACAGCATGTCGAACTGCTCGAACTCTCCCTCGTCCTTGCGGGGATGGATGCAGTCCACCGGGCAGACGTCGACGCACGCGGTGTCTTTCGTGTTCACGCACGGCTCAGCGATCACATAGGTCATCTCGGACGATTCCTCCGGGTCCCTAAACTCGCGACGGATTGTACGTCTACTCGACCCACTTGCGAATCGACTCGATCACATAGTCGTTGCCCATGAAGGAGACGACGTCGCCGGCCGAATGGCCGAAGAGCTTCTTGGCCACGTCCGACTCGTTCGAGTAGATGCCGTGCTCCGGGTCGGACTCCCACGGCCCGAGGATCGTCACCTCGCGGCGCGCGTCGCCGTTGGAGAGCTCGAGCTTCGTGCCGACGCGCACCGTGCCGGTGTCGATCTGGCTCGGGTCGAGGACGCGCACGCGCGACAGCTCGGCCGCCAGCTCGCCGACGCGGGCGGAGAGGTACTCTGCGCGCGCGCGGGCCGCCTTGTACTCGAAGTTCTCGCGGAGATCGCCCATCTCGCGCGCCGCCTGCAGCGCCTTCGAGTTCGCCGGGATCTCGACGTTGCGGAGCTGGTGCAGCTCGGCGCGCTTCTTCTCCAGCGAGCCGGCGGTCGCGTACACCGGCTCGGTCTGCGGCTCGCGAAGCGTCGGGTACTTCATGAGCGCCGCCTGCTTGACGATCTCGCGGCGGTACTCCTCGAGCGCGCCGTAGCGGTCGAGCGTCTCCACGAGCCGGCGCGCCTGCTCCTCGTTGTCCTGGTTCATGACGATGCGCACCGCCAGGCCGCCCTTCTCGAAGAGGTCCTTGAGGCGGGCGCGGACGCCGGAGAACTCGTCGTGCGTCAGCGCGTCGAGGATCTGGAAGAGGAGCGGATAGGTCGCTTTCGCCGACAGCGACTCATCCTCGGCCAGACGCTTCACGTACCAGTAGAACGCGCGCGGATGGCGGCGCGGGTAGCGGATCGTCTCGTCCATGAGCCGGTCGCGGATCTCGGTCTGGCCCGCCGCCTCCAGCTCGTTGATGATCGTCGTGAGGATGCGCGGCTCGTCGTCGAGGAAGAACGACTCGCCGTAGACCTTCGGCCAGTCGGGATGCTTCTGCCGGACGATCGCCAGCGCCTTCTCGCGCAGCGGCTTGTCGTTGATCGCGGCGATGGTGCGCGACGCCATCGGGCCGGTGAGGAGCGAGTCGGGCTCGATCGTGGCGTGGTAGCTGCCGGGGAGCGTCTCCAGCGTCGTCAGGATCTGCCAGGCCGACGACGCGTCGGTGCGCGCCAGCTTCGCCGCCTCGGCCGCGAGCGCCGAGGAGAAGGCGTCGGCGAGGTCCTTCGAGCGGGCGCTGTGCTTGCGCGCGAGGTCGAGCTTCGTCTTCACGTCGGCGCGGTCGAAGTCGCGCTTGATCGCCGTCGCCGCGTCCCCCTCGGAGCCGGCGAACGCGTACGTCGCCTTCGCGCCGGTGCCGCTGGTCACGACCTGCGGGTTCTTGCGCGCGGCCGTCCACCAGGAGCTCCACTTCTCTTCCGGGACGATGCCGATCACCGCGTCGCGCACCTCGCTCATCACCATCGGACGGCCGAAGCTCTGGAGGATGCGGGCGAAGAACTCCGGCGGCGACGCCTTCGCGGCCGCCTTCAGCTTCTCGCCGTTGGTGAACTTCTCGCGCAGCACGTGACCCTGCGGGAGCGGCACGAGGTACTTCGCCGCCGCGCCGAGGGGGACCGAGACGCGCTTCTCGCGCTCGAAGTCGAGCCGGCAGATGCCGAGCTCCGGGTTCAGCTCCGTGATCACGCCGGCGCCGCGGCCGGCCATGAAGAAGCATTCGCCCTCGTCATAGGTGAGCCACGTCTCGATCTTCTCGGCGCGCTCGACGGGGTTGCTCTGCGGATCGCCGAAGTTCGCGAACTGGAAGGCGCGGGCGAAGTTCTTGTGGTCTCCGAGACCCTTGCGCAGCGCCTCCTCGATCGCGGGGCGCAGCGTGGCGGGATGCTTCGAGAGGCGGCCGAGCTCTTTCAGCACCTGCAGGCGCTGGAGCCAGAGGCCGCGCTCCTTGAGCGCGTCGGAGAGGAGGCCGAGGAGCGTGTCGGACTGCGAGCGCTGCTCGGCTTTGCGCAGCGCCTTGGCGGCGGTCAGGAACGTGTCGACATCGGAGGGGTCGGAGTCGAGCTGCGACATCCAGAGCGCCTCGAGGTCGTCGAACTTCTTTTGCTGGATGAAGGTGCTGGCCTGCTCGCGAAACGCCATAGAGGGCGGGATTGTATAGAAAACAGAAACGGCGGGCTAAAGCCCGCCGCTCGAGGGGGACGCCGCGATCGCGCGGCCTACCGGCGCATCTTCACGAGCGCCTTGAAGACGTCGAACGGAAGCTGCTCGGCATGGACGATGTGACGGAGGTGGTGCAGCGTCGTGCGGCGCTCCTTGACGTCGTCCACGTGAATGTTGTGCTTCCGCAGCAGTTCGTGGGCTTTGTTCTCGGGCATTTGTTCTCCTGGTAGTTGGAACTGGCCGGAACGAGGCGTGGAGAGGCGCTATTCCGAACGAGGAACGCGGAAGGATGAACGCGGAACACGGAACACGGAACACGGAACGCCCGCGCCCCAGCGGAGCCCGTTCATCGTTCCGTGTTCATCGTTCCGTGTTCACGACGCCCGCAGGGCGTCCAGTATCTTCTCGTGCACCCCTCCGAACGCCCCCGACGACATCACCAGCACCACGTCCCCCTCCTTCGCCTCGGCGCCGATGCGGCGGGCAATGGCGTCAAAGTCCTCGATCTGCTCGGCGGGGATGCCGTCCTGCTCGAGCTGCTCGACGATCGTCTCCACCGACATCATCTTGTCGAGGCCGTAGCGGGTCTCGTACCGGTCGCGGTGGTAGACGGGGCCGATGATCACCCGGTCGGCCTCGTGGAAGGCGCCGATGTAGCCGGTCTCGAACTCCTTGCGTGACGACGAGATCGACCGCGGCTCGAACAGCGCCCAGATCTGCTGGCCGGGGTAGCGCTTCTTCGCGCCGGCGACGGTCGTGGCGATCGCGGTGGGATGGTGGGCAAAGTCGTCGATCACCGTGACCCCGCGCTCGACCCCCCGCACCTCCATCCTTCTCTTGATGCCCTGGAACGTCTCCAGCCCCTTCTGGATCTCCTCCGCCGGCACGCCGCGGAGGCGGGCGATGACGGCGCAGGCGAGCGCGTTCAGCACGTTGTGCTTTCCGGAGAGGGTGGTGTGGAAGCGGAACCACTCCTTCTGGTCATACCAGGCGGTGAATTCCGTCCCCTGCGGCGTCTCGACGGCGTCGGTCGCGTAGGCGTCGCAGTCCTTCGACCAGCCGAACGTGATCCAGCGAGACTTCGCCTCGACGCGCAGCGACTGCACGTTCGCGTCGTCGCCGTTGGCCACGATCGCGTCGCCCGGCGCCACCTCCTGCACCGCCTGCCGGAAGGCGGTGAGGATTGCCTCCAGGTCGGAGTAGATGTCGGCGTGGTCGAACTCGATGTTGTTCAGCAGCAGCGTGTTGGCGTGGTAGTGGAGGAACTTCGGCCCCTTGTCGAAGAACGAGGTGTTGTACTCGTCCCCCTCGATCACGAAGTCCTCCCCCCCGCCCAGCTTGAAGTTCTGGTTGAAGTTGAGGGGGATCCCGCCGACGACCATCCCCGGATCGCGGCCGGCCGACTCGAGCAGCCAGGCCATGAGAGACGTGGTGGTCGTCTTGCCGTGCGTGCCGCTCACCACGATCGAGTGCTTCCCCTTGATGAAGAGGTGGTAGATCGCCTCCGGCATCGAGGTGTAGGGGAGGTCGAGCTCCAGGGTCGCGGCCGCCTCGACGTTCGTGTTCGCGGCGGCATTGCCGATGACGACCAGATCGGGGCGGAACGTTTCGAGGTGCTCGCGCGTATACCCTTCGAGCACGGAGATCTCGAGCCGTTCGAGATAGGTCGACATCGGCGGATAAACGTGCTCGTCGGAGCCTGTCACCTCGTATCCCCGCTGCCGGAGCATGCCGGCCAGTGAGGCCATCGCGGTACCGCAGATTCCGATCAGGTACACCCGTTTGACGTCAGGAAGTGCTTTTACGTGAGGCATCAGGCCGCCAGCTCTCGCAAGTTTCGAACCGGTTGCCCAACCGGTCTCGTCCGACTATTTTATGGAATGGTCCCCTGGGCGGGGCTGTTCGAAACCATGGTCTATCACAGGAGGATTCTGCGCATGTCGAAGCGACTCTTTTCCATGACGCTCGTGTTGGCTCTCGCCGTTGCGGCCCCGTTCGCCGTCGCCGAGGAAGCCCCGAGCACTACAGCGGCCAAAGGCCCGCGCCTGACGCTCACCGAGCCGGTCAAGGACTTCGGTACCGTTCCGAAGGGCCAGAAGATCGACTGGGCGTTCGAGATCAAGAACACCGGAACCGCCGATCTCGAGATCCTGGCTGCCAAGCCCGCCTGCGGCTGCACGGTCGCCGATTTCGATAAGGTCATCAAGCCGGGCAAGACCGGCAAGGTCGCCGCGCACGTCGACACCACCGCGTTCGCCGGCCCGATCTCGAAGGCCGTCACGCTGGAGACGAACGACGCCTCCGCGCCGACCGCGCAGGTGACGATCACCGCCATCGTCAAGCCGTACGTGGAGGCCTATCCGGCCGGCTACGTCCGCTTCAACATGCTGCAGGGCGACACCGAGAAGCAGACCGTCACCCTCTACTCCGAGGATGAGACGCCGTTCGAGATCGTCAAGGTCGAGGCGCCGCAGGACTGGATCAAGGTCGACGTCCGCAAGGCTGAAGGCGCCGACATCGTGCCGAAGCTCGGCCGCGCCGGCCAGGCCCAGTACAAGGTCGACGTCACCGTCGGCGGTCCCGACACCCGCCTCGGCCCGCTGGCCGAGAAGGTCCACATCGTCACCAACTCCAAGTACCAGCCGGAGTACTGGCTGAGCATCTCCGGCGTGGTCCGCCCGACGTTCCGCGTCGAGCCGACCGGCGTCAACTTCGGCGAGATCGCGCCGACCGACACCGCCGCCACCCGCACCGTCATGTTCCGCTCCAACGACCTCAAGGCCCCCGAGCGCTTCGTGGTCGCCAAGGTGGAGTCGGGCGTGGCCGGCGTCAGCGCCGCCGTCAAGCCGACCGACCGCAAGGGCGAGTTCGAAGTGACCCTGCAGATCGCGAAAGATGCGAAGCCGGGCGCCCTCGACGGCTCCGTCCTCGTGCACACGAGCGACTCGGCCCGCCCCGTCGTGACCATCCCCATCAAGGGCATGGTCAAGAGCGCCGCCACGGCGTCCGCCTCCGGCGCGTCGAAGTAAGCACCTCTCGTACGTTTCCCATGGAACGGCGGCCGCCTCGGCCGCCGTTTTTCTTTTTGGTGTCGGCGGCCGAAGCGGCCGCCGCTCCACCGCTTCAGAGCACCACCGAAACCCCCGTCCCGTCGCCCACCGGCAGCACGCTGCTGATCAGGCGCGGATCGGTGGCCAGCCTGCGGTTGAACGCCCGCAGCGCGTCGGTCGCCGCGTCGTGCTCGCCGGCCGCGACGCGGCCCTTCCAGAGCAGGTTGTCGCAGACGATCACGGCGCCGCGCTCGAGCTTCGGCAGCAGCGCGTCGAGATAGTCCTCGTACTCCGTCTTCACGCAGTCGATGAAGACGAAGTCGAACGGGCCGGTGAGGCGCGGCAGGACGTCGAGCGCCGCCCCCTCGTGGAAGACCACCCGGCAGGGCAGCGACGCCTCCGCGACGAAGCGGCGTGCCGTGGTGAGGGTGTTGTGATCGATCTCGATCGTCTCGACCACGACCTCCGGCGCGCACTCGCGACCGATGACGATCACCGAGTAGCCGATGTTCGTCCCGACCTCGAGCACGCGCCGCGGCTGCTTCATCTTGACCAGCGCCCGCATCAACTGCGCGACCTCCGGATCGGCGATCGGGTGGCCGTGCTCCTCCGCGAACTTCTCCATCTGCTCGAGCAGCGCGTCGCGCTCCGGCAGCAGCGACTCGAGATACTCGGCCTGGTTCCGGCGGAGGATGGCGTCGATGCGGTCTTTCATAGCGCGCCGGATTCTACTGAACCGGCTTCGTGGCGCGTACGAAACCGCTCATGAAGGCGCCGTCCACCTCCGCCGGGAGCGTCTCCACGTCGATCCCCGCCTCGGTGAGGAAGGCCCGCGCGTCCTCGAGCCGGTAGACGCGCGTCGGCTCGATGCTCACCCCCTCGAAGCCGGCCTCGGCGAGGAGGCGCTTGTACTCGTTCTCCTCCAGCGCCCCCGCCACGCAGCCGATCCAGAGCTCCACGCTCTTCGCGATCTCCTGCGGGATCTCGCCGCGCCGCACGACGTCCGAGACGGCGAAGCGGCCGCCCGGCCGCAGGACCCGGAACGCCTCGGCCAGCACGCGCGGCTTATCGGCCGAGAGGTTGATCACGCAGTTCGAGATGATCACGTCGACCGAGGCGTCGGGCAGCGGGATCTGCTCGATCTCGCCGCGGAGGAACTCGACGTTCTCGACGCCCGCCTTCCGCTTGTTCTCGTTGGCGAGGGCGAGCATCTCGTCCGTCATGTCGAGCCCGTACGCCTTGCCCGAGGGGCCGACGCGGCGGGCCGAGAGCAGCACGTCGATGCCGCCGCCGCTGCCGAGGTCGAGGACCGTCTCGCCGGGGTTGAGCTGCGCCAGGAGGGTCGGGTTGCCGCAGCCGAGCGAGGCGAGGACCGCCTCCTGCGGCAGCCCGGCGACCTCGCTGCCGTACAGATTCGAGGTGATCGGGTCGGTTTTCTTCGCGCCGCAGCAGGAGGCGCCGCGCGCCGCCTCCGCGTACCGTTCGCGCACTGCTTCCTTGATCGTCGTTTCCATCACATTCGCTCCTTCAGATACGTCGAAGTGAATATGTGTTCGCCGCTCGTATTTGTCAATACGCATGCGTAACGATGTCCTGGACGCTCCGCGTGTTACCGTATCCCGTCCTCGCCGGCACCCACCCATCCCTATGCGTTCTCTGCTCGTCTGCCTCTCGATCCTCGTCTGCTCCGCCCTCCCGGCGTTCGCCGCCTGCACGTTCGATCTGCAGCCGAAGGTCGACTACTTCACCTTCGCCGACACGCGAAACTTCGTGGTCGCGCGGCTGAACGGCGACGCGTATCCGGACGTCGCGCTGCGGGTCGAGGCGAGCGACCGGATCCGGGTCCTGCTCGGTACGGCCAACGGCGGCTTCGGATTTCCGTCGGAGGTCCAGGCCGGCCTCAAGCTGATTTTCGACCTCGAGTCGGGCGACTTCAACGGCGACGGCTTCACCGACCTCGTGACCTCGACCGGGTGGCCGGCGACGGGGACGGCGACGCCGGCGGTGCTGGTGCTCCTCGGCAACGGCGACGGCACGTTCGACGCGCCGCTCGTGCACTCGATGCGGCAGGTGCCCTTGCACTTCTCGATCGCCGACTTCAACCACGACGGGAAGCTCGACGTCGCGACGGCGAAATCGAGCTCCTTCGGTCTGCTCCTCGGAAAGGGCGACGGCACGTTCGAGCTGAAGACCAGCGTCACGCTCCTCGCGGAGAGCAACATCACGCATTCGCCCCACGGCATCACCCATGGGGACTTCGACGCCGACGGCCATCTCGACGTTGCCGTCTCGGAGATCTACAGCGACAACATTCACCTCTTCTTCGGCGTCGGAGACGGCACCTTCACCCGCGGTCCGCTCCTGCCGCACGCCGGCGGCTTCTGGCCCCAGCGGATCAGGGCCGGCGATCTGGACGCCGACGGTGACGCCGACCTCGTCTACGGGCAAGACCACGGTCACGCGGCGGGCGACCGGCAGTTGATCGTCTACCCGAGCAACGGCAGCGAGCGGACGTTCGCGGAGGCGGTCCCGTACGGAGCGCTCCCCGGCGGCGGGTTCGATACAGAGCTCGCCGACCTCGACGGCGACGGAGACCTCGACGTTCTGCTGGCGTGCATCGACCATACGACGGTGCTGTTCAACGACGGCAACGGCGCCTTTCCGGAGCAGGAGTCATACGGCGACGACGGCTACGAGGCGAAGGCCGCCGACATGAACGGCGACGGCAGCCTCGAGCTGCTCGTGGCGGGCTTCCACCAGGACGAGGTCTCGGTCTTCGAGAACGTCTGCGCCGGTGTGACGCTGAACCTCACCTCCAGCCCCAGCCCCTCGGTGATCGACAACCCGGTCACGTTCACCGCCTCGATCGTCGCGCCCTCCTCGCCGTCGCCGACCGGCACGCTCACGCTGAAGCATGGCGACGTGACGCTCGGCACGCGCAACCTCTCCGCCTCGCTCACACTGAGCCACGCGCTGAGCTCCCTTCCGGAGGGGACGCACACCCTCACCGCGACCTACAGCGGCGACGCGAACTTCCCCGCCATGACGAGGCACCTCCAGCACGTCGTCGAGCTGCCGCCGTACGGTGCGCCGTCGAACCTCTCCGCCACGAGCGTGGGCGGGCTGGTGACGGTGACCTGGGTCGGGACGAAGGACGTCTTCCACTACGAGGTCTGGCGCCGGGGCGGCGGTGGGCCCTGGACGTTCATCGGCGCGTCGGAAGAGCAGTCGTTCCTCGACGCCACCGCCTCTCCCTCGGCGGCCTGGCTGTACAAAGTCCGCGGCGTCCCGGAGGGGCCGGGCGCGGAGACGCCGTTCAGCAACGCCGATCTGGTCAGCACCTTCACCTTCACCGACGAGACGCTGACCGCCGGCGCGTCGAAAATCCGCCGCGCGCACGTCACCGAGCTGCGCGACGCGGTGAACGCCGCACGCGCCGCCGCCGGGCTCGCCGCGGCACCCTGGACGGACGCCACTCCGACGATCGTGAAGGCGATCCACTTCAACGAGCTGCGCACCGCGCTCGAACAGGCGCGCGTGGCGGCGGGAATGAGCGCCGGGACCTACGCGGTGCCGGCGGTGGGCTCGCTGGTGAAGGCGCTGCACGTCACGCAGTTGCGGACGGCGCTGCGCTGACCCTACTTCGTCTCGACCGCTTCCTTGAGCTTTTCAGCCTGGAAGCTGGCGATGAGGGGATCGATGACGGCGTCGAGGTAGCCGTTCATGATGTCGGGCAGGTTGTGGACGGTGAGGCCGATGCGGTGGTCGGTGACGCGGTCCTGCGGGAAGTTGTAGGTGCGGATCTTCTCGGAACGGTCGCCGGAGCCGATCATCCCCTTGCGCGTCGCCGAGAGCTCGGCTTCCCGCTTCAGGCGCTCGATCTCGTAGAGGCGCGCCTTCAGCACGCGCAGCGCCTTCGCCCGGTTCTTGATCTGCGACTTCTCGTCCTGGCAGGAGACCACGACGCCGGTCGGCAGGTGGGTCATGCGCACCGCGGAGTAGGTGGTGTTGACCGACTGCCCGCCGGGACCGGAGGAGCAGAAGGTGTCGATGCGCAGGTCTTTCTCGGCGACCACGATGTCGATGTCCTCCGCCTCGGGGAGGACGGCCACGGTGATCGCGGAGGTGTGGATGCGCCCCTGCGTCTCGGTGGCGGGGACGCGCTGCACGCGGTGCACGCCCGACTCGAACTTGAGGCGCGAGTAGACCTTGTTGCCCTCGATCTGGAGCGTGGCGTCCTTGATGCCGTTCACCGACGAGTAGTTGGCGTCGGTGATGTCGACCTTCCAGCGCTTCATCTCCGCATAGCGGATGTACATGCGCATGATCTCGGCGGCGAACAGGGAGGCCTCGTCTCCGCCGGTGCCGGCGCGGACCTCGACGAAGACGTTCTTGTCGTCGTTCGGGTCCTTCGGCTGCAGGAGGACCTTCAACTCCGCCTCGAGTCCCGGCTCCCGCGGCTCGAGCTCGGCCAGCTCCAGCTCCGCCAGCTCGCGCATGTCGTCGTTGGCGGCGACCATGTCGCGCGCGTCGGCGATGCGCTTGCGGATCTCACGGAGCTCGCGGTACTTGAACACGACCTCCTCGATCTCGGAGATCTGCTTCATGGTGTCGCGGTAGAGCGACACGTCGGTGACGACGGAGGGATCGCCGATCTTCCGCTGGAGCTCTTCGTAGCGCTTTTCGAGTTCGTTGAGTTTGTCGTACACGGGGCAGCCCTCAGGCCACCGCGGCCCGCTCGGGCTCGATCGCGTCGTACATCAGCGCTTCCTTGAGCGCGATGATCGCGATCTCGAGCTGCTTGTCGTCCGGCTCCTTGGTCGTGATCCGCTGCAGCCACATGCCGGGGCGGATCAGCACCTTGCAGACCGGATTGGCCAGGTGGCGGGCGGAGAAGCGGATGATCTCGTAGGCGAGGCCGGCGATGAGCGGGATCAGCACCACCCGCGCGCCGAACTTCACGGTGAAGTGGGCGGTCGACGGGATCAGCGAGAAGACCAGGATCGAGATGGCCATGACGAAGAGGAGGAAGCTCGTGCCGCAGCGCGGGTGGAGCGTCGACTTCGTGCGGGCGTTCTCGACCGTCAGCTCCTCGTTCGCCTCGAAGGTGTAGACCGTCTTGTGCTCGGCGCCGTGGTACTGGAAGACGCGCTTGATCTCGTCCATGAGGGAGATCGAGGCGATGTAGATGAAGAAGAAGACCGCCCGGATCACGCCGTCGATGGCGTTGTAGGCGAAGTTCCCCATCTCCGGGTAGAGATAGTGGCGGATCAGGTTCGTGAGGCCGAGCGGCGCCAGGATGAAGAGGCCGATGCCGAGCACGAGAGCCATGAGCATCGAGCTGGCGATGGCCCAGTTCGACATCTCCGGCTCGCCGTCTTCACCGGCCGAGGAGACGCTCGCCGAGTAGTTGAGCGCCTGGATGCCGAGGATGAGCGACTGGATGAGCACGACCGACCCGCGGAGCACCGGCGTCTTGAGGAACGGGTACTTCGTCGTGATCGCGACGAGCTTGTCCTTGCGGATGGAGACGCCGCCGTCCGGCTGGCGGACGGCGACCGAGTACCCGCTGAGGCCGCGCATCATCACGCCCTCGATGACCGCCTGGCCACCGACGAGCATGTCGACGTTCTTGTCGGCCGCGGCCGGCATCGACGAGGTGAGACCGTTGGTGAAGGCGTTGAACGCCCCCGCGATCATCCGAGCCGAACCGCGCCAGGGGGAGATCACTGCTTTTTCGTCCCGTACTTCCTCTGGAAGCGGTCGATGCGGCCGGCCGTGTCGACCAGCTTCTGCTTCCCGGTGAAGAACGGATGGCACTTCGAGCAGATCTCGACGCGCAGCTCTTTCTTGGTCGAGCCGGTCGTCCACTGCTCACCGCACGCGCAGTGCACGTTGACCTGCTGATACTTCGGATGGATCTCTGGTTTCATGGCTTTAACCTCTCCTGGAGACGTCTGGAGGCTCGAAAACGGGGAGTATAGAGGAAAAATTCTGGGGGGTTGGGGGACGAGAGACGAAGGCAGAAGGCAGAAGGCAGAAGGCAGAAGTGAGAAGCCGCGACGATTACCGATTCTGCCTTCTGCCCTTTGCCTTCTGCCTTCTGCCTTGAAAGTCGTCAATGCCCCCCGAACACCCTCCACAACCAGAACATCAGCGCCCCGATGAGCGCCGACATCGGGATCGTCAGGATCCACGCCCACACGATCCGCCCCGCAATCCCCCACCGCACCGCGGACAGGCGGCGCGTGGCGCCGACGCCGACGATGGCGCCGGTGATCGTGTGGGTGGTGCTGACGGGGACGCCGAGGCCGGTGGCGATGAAAAGGGCGGCGGCGCCGGCGGTCTCGGCGGCGAAGCCGCCGACCGGCTGGAGGCGGGTGATCTTGCTTCCCATCGTGTGGATGATCCGCCAGCCGCCGCTCAGGGTGCCGAGGGCGATGGCGGCGTGGGCGGCGAGCACGACCCAGGTGTGGATCTCGAACTTCTCGAGGTATCCGGCCGTGACCAGCACGCCGGTGATGATGCCCATCGTCTTCTGGGCGTCGTTGCCGCCGTGGCCGAGGGAGTAGAGCGCCGCGGAGACGAGCTGGAGCTTGCGGAAGAGCCGGTCGACCTTCATCGGCGCCGAGCGGCGGAACGTCCAGAGCGTCACCACCGTGATCAGCAGTGCCAGCACCATCCCGATGAGCGGCGCCAGCACGATGTAGATCAGGGTCTTGGTCCAGCCGGAGGCGATGATCGCCCCCATGCCGGCGTTCGCGATCGCCGCGCCGGCGTAGCCGCCGATGAGCGCGTGCGAGGAGCTGGTCGGCAGGCCGAAGTACCAGGTGATGAGGTCCCAGATGATGGCCCCCATCAGCCCGCCGAAGATGACGCCGAACGTGACCGCGTTCAGGTCGATCATCCCCTTGCCGATCGTCTTCGCCACCGCGGTGCCGAAGGTGAAGGCGGCGATGAAGTTGAAGAACGCGGCCCACACCACCGCCTGTCCCGGCGACAGCACCCGGGTCGAGACGACGGTGGCGATCGAGTTCGCCGCGTCGTGGAACCCGTTGATGTAGTCGAAGACGAGGGCGATGATGATGAGCGCGACGACGGTCAGCAGCATGCGTTCAGCCGTGCTTCACGACCACGTTCTCGAGCAGGTTCGCCACGTCTTCGCACGCGTCGGTGGCCTCCTCGAGCAGGTCGTAGATTTCCTTCCACTTCAGGATGGTGATCGGGTTGGTCTCTTCGTCGAAGAGCTGGCTGATGGCGTTCTTGTGGATCCGGTCGGCCTCGTTCTCCAGCCGGTTGATCTCGATGGCCCGCTCCAGCACCCCCTTGCGCTGCTCGAGGGCCTCCACCGCGGTGCGGATCTCGTCGCACTGCTGGATGATGATGCGCGTCAGCTCCCGCGCGCCGGGGCGGATCTTGTCGATCTTGTAGAGCGGGATCAGCGAGGCGGCGTTGTCGATGGCGTCCATGACGTCGTCGAGCGTGCGCGCCAGCTCGTGGATGTCTTCACGATCGATCGGCGTGACGAAGGTCTTGTTCAGCCGCTGGATGATCTCGTGGGTCAGGAAGTCGCACTTGTGCTCGACCTCCTTGATTTCATGGGCTTTGTCCGCAATCGGAGGATCGACGGCCAGCATCGCCTCGAGCAGGCGCGCACCGCGGCGCAGCTCGTCGGCCATCGATTTGAAGTCGTCGTAGAACTTCTCCTCACGGGGGATCAGACGGAATCGCGCCAAGGGGGGACCTCCTGAAAGCGGCGCGATTCTATGACAAGTCGAAAGGCAGTCTCACCTCGAACGTCGCCCCGCCCGCCGGACGGTTGTACGCGCGGATCGATCCGCCGTGCAGCGCCACGAGGTGCTTGGCGATGGCCAGCCCCAGCCCGGTGCCCGGCTGGGAGCGGCTCCGGTCGACCCGGTAGAAGCGGTGGAAGACCCGGTCGAGCTCGTGCGGCGGGATGCCGGGACCCTCGTCCGAGACCCGCACCACCGCATCCCCATTCTCCCGTCCCACCTCGATCGACACCTCTCCCCGGCCGCCGCCATGCTTGCGCGCGTTGTCGAGGAGGTTCGTGAAGATCTGCTGCGCCCGCAGCGCGTCGATCGGCACGACCGCGTCCTCCCCGGTGACCGAGAACCGCACGCTGGCCGAGCGCTCCTGGAAGTCGTCCGCGAGCGCGCCGAGGACGTCGCGCAGGTTGACGGGGCGCCGGTCGAGCTCGAGCTGGCCGCTCTCGATCTGGTTCAGCTCCGAGAGATCGGTGACCAGCCGCTCGATGCGGACGATCTGCCGCTGCATGATCTGCCGGAGCTGCCGCTCGTGCTCCGGCGTCAGGTCGCCCGCGTCGAGCGTCTCGGCCGCCGACTTGAGGCCGGTGAGAGGCGTGCGCACCTCGTGCGAGAAGTCATCGAGGAAGTCCTTGCGCACCCGCTGCAGCTTCTCGATCTCCGTGACGTCGATGAAGAGGGCGACCGCGGCGATCTCCGGCGACGCCTCGACCGGCACGACGCGCACCTCGATCTGCCGGTCGTGGCTCTCGATGCGCTCGGTGGAGGCCTCGCCGCGCAGCGCCCGGTCGAGCGCCGCGACGACCGTCTGCTTGCGCACGATCTCGAGAGCCGAGCGGCCGACGAGGTTGGGGCCGGCGCCGAACATCTCCGCCACCCGCGCGTTCGCCACCACCACGCGCCCCTTCGGGTCGATGGCGATCAGCCCCTCGCCGAGGGAGGACACGATCTCGTCCATGGCGGCGCGATGTTCCTCGTGCGCCTCCCGCTGCCGGACGATCGTCGCCCGCAGCTCCTCGATGCCCCGCGCCAGGTCGTCGAGCTCCGCGTGGTACAGCCGGCCGGCCACCGCCGTCTCTCCCGGCGCCTCCGCCGCCGCCCGCGCCCGGTCGGTCAGCGCGTCGAGATCCCGAGCCCGCCGCACCGCCCACAGAAAGACGCCGCTCCACGGCAGCATGAACGCGACAAACGCGACGACCGCCAGGACGACGGCGGACGCCTGCGTCGCCCCCGCATGGAACAACGCCGCACCAAACCCCCACGCCACCGCCACGGCGACGACGATCGAGACGAGGAGCAGGACGCGGAGGGGGTGCATTTGTGTTGTCGGTTATCGGTTGTCGGTTGTCTGTGGGCCTGTCGTCCAGGCGGAACACCGCAGAGAACTGACAACTGACAACCGACAACTATGCTTCAAACCGATACCCATACCCGATCACCGTCTTGATCCTCTCCTTCCCGATCTTCTTCCGTAAATTGCGAATGTGGGCGTCGACGGTTCGCGTCTCGACGTCCTCCGCCACCTGCCAGACCTCGGAGAGGATGCGGTCGCGGGAGACGACGGAGGGGCGGTTGCGGACGAGCATCCAGAGGAGCTCCAGCTCTTTCTTCGCCAGCTTCACCTCGTCCCCCTCGACGTAGACGCGGAGCGTGCGGCCGTCGATGCGCAGGCGGCCGTCGTCGTAGACCGACGCGTCGCCGTCGCTGCCCTTCGCGCGGCGGAGGATCGCGCCGATGCGCGCCAGCAGCTCGCGCACGCTGAACGGCTTCGCCAGGTAATCGTCCGCCCCCAGTTCCAGCCCCATGATCCGGTCGGCCTCGGACGTCCGCGCCGTGAGCATCAGGATCGGCAGCTTCGAGGTGGCGGGATCGCGGCGCAGCTCGCGGCAGATCGTGAAGCCGTCGAGGTCGGGCAGGTTCAGGTCGAGGATCAGGAAGTCGAAGCCCCCCTGCTGCACGCCGACCAGCCCCTCGTGGCCGTTGCGGAAGGCGCTGACGGTGTAGCCCTCCCGCTCCAGGTTGACGCGCGTGGTGAAGGCGATGTCGGCGTCGTCCTCGATCACGGCGACGCGCAGTTCAGGCCGACTCATTGGAATGCTTGATCACTTTTCCTTCCGCGAGATAGACCACCATCTCGCAGATGTTCGTCGCTCCGTCGGCGATCCGCTCGAAGTATTTGCCGACAAAGGTGAGCCGGATGGCGCGCGAGATGTTCTTCGAGTCCTCGAGCATGTAGGTCAGCAGCTCGCGGAACGACTGCTCGGTGAGTGAGTCGACCTCGTCGTCGCGGGCGATGACCTCGCGCGCCAGCACCGCGTCGCGCCGCACGAAGGAGTCGAGCGACTGCCGCACCATGTCCTGAGCATTGCGCGCCAGGCGGGGGATGTCCACCAGCGGCTTCAGCTGCGGCTCGCGATTGAGCTCGATGGCGCGCTCGCAGACGTCGACCGCCAGGTCGGCGATCCGCTCCAGCTCCGGCGTGATCTTCATCGCCGCCGCCACGAAGCGGAGGTCGACCGCCGCCGGCTGCATCATCGCGATCAGCTCGATCGTGTGCTGGTCGATCTCCAGCTCCATCCGGTCGATCTCCGAGTCGCCGGCGATGACCCGCTCCGCGACCGCCGTATCCCGCTCCAGCAACGCACGGATCGACTCGGCGATCTGGTCCTCCACCATCGCCCCCATGCGAAGCAGAAGCTCTTTGAGGTGCTCGATTTCTCTGTCGAAGTGGCGCATAGGCATGTTGTCAGTTGTCGGTTGTCAGTTGTCTGTGGGCTCGTCGTCCAGGCGGAACACCCCGGACAACCGACAACGGACAACCGACAACGCGGTCATCCAAACCTTCCCGTAATGTAATCCTCGGTCAGCTTCTCGCCGGGGTTCATGAAGATCGTGCGGGTCTCGTCGTATTCGACGAGCTTGCCGAGCATGAAGAAGGCGGTGCGGTCGGAGACGCGCGCGGCCTGCTGCATGTTGTGCGTCACGATCACGATCGTGTAGTTGCTCTTCAGTTCGTACACCAGCTCTTCGATCTTCTGCGTGGCGATCGGGTCGAGCGCCGACGCCGGCTCGTCCATGAGCAGGATCTCCGGGTCGACCGCGAGAGCGCGGGCGATGCAGAGGCGCTGCTGCTGGCCGCCCGACAGCGCGAGCGCGCTCGCGTTCTGCCGGTCCTTCACCTCGTCCCACAACGCGGCGCGGCGCAGCGAGCGCTCCACCGTCTCGTCCAGCACCCGCCGGTCCTTGATGCCGCCGATGCGCAGGCCGTAGGCGATGTTCTCGTAGATCGACTTCGGGAAGGGGTTCGACCTCTGGAACACCATCCCGACGCGGCGCCGCAGCGTCACGACGTCGACGTCGGGCGCGTACACGTCCTGCCCGCCGATCGAGATCAGCCCCTCGCCGCGCGCGCCGGCGATGATGTCGTTCATCCGGTTGATCGAGCGGAGGAACGTCGACTTGCCGCAGCCCGACGGTCCGATCAGCGCGGTGACCTGCTTCTCCGGGATGTCGAGCCCGATGCCGTGCAGCACCTTCGACTCGCCGTAGAAGAAGTTGAAGTCGCGCACCTCGATCTTGGCCGGTGCGGCGGCGGGGGGGCGCGGAACGGCAGTCGCTGCCGGCGCGGGAGTCACGATTTCCATGGTCGTCATCGATTCGCCTTCGACCGGGTCCGCGAGCGGATGATCACGCCGGTCAGGTTGAGGAGAAACGTCAGCGCGAGGAGCACGAAGACCGTCCCGTACAGCAGCGGCTTCGTCGCCTCCACGTCCGGCGACTGCGTCGAGAGGATCAGCACGTGATAGCCGAGGTGCATGAACTGGTCGGTGACGTCGCCGGGGAGGAAGGGGAGGTAGTAGGCGGCGCCGGTGAAGAGGATCGGCGCGACCTCGCCCGCGCCGCGCGAGATGCCGAGGATGGCGCCGGTGAGGATGCCGGAGAGCGACCCCGGGAGCACCACGCGCCGGATCGTCTCCCACTGCGTCGCGCCGAGGGCCAGCGAGGCCTCGCGCAGGTCCTGCGGCACGGTGCGCAGCGCCTCTTCCGTGGCCACGATCACCGTCGGCAGCGTCAGCAGCGCGAGCGTGCAGGCGGCCCAGAGCAGCGAGCCCTGCCCCCACAGCACCTCGCCCGGCGGCTGCGTGGCGCGGTCGATGCTGCGGCCGATGAACTGGATGAAGAAGCCGAGGCCGAAGAGGCCGAAGACGATCGAGGGGACGCCGGCGAGGTTGGCGACCGCGCTGCGGGTGATCGTCGCCAGCAGCGCCGACATGGCGCGGAAGAAGAGCCGCCGCCGTCCCGGGCGCCCCTTCGACACGCGGAATCTCTTCCACGCCAGGCTCAGCCCCTCGGCAGGCGTGTACTCGTGCAGGTAGATCGCCGTGGCCACGCCGAGCGGCACCGCGGCGATCGACATCAGGATCACCAGCGCCGCCGTCCCGACGATCGCGGGCATGATCCCGCCCGCCATCAGCCCGTCGCGCGGCGGCTGCGTCAGGAACTCCCACGTCACCGCCCCCGCGCCGTGGATGGCCACGTTGCCGAGGATCACCGCCAGGATCGCGATGATGAGGAAGACGCTGAAGCCGAGCACCACGATCGCGAGCTTGTCGCCGATGCGGCGCTGCCGGACGTTCATCATTACCGGGGCCGGCATCGCCGTCATGCCGCGCTCCCCTGCATCCGCTTCTGCATGCCGCGGATCACCCATTGGCCGACGCTGTTGCTGATGAACGTGATGACGAACAGCAGCGTGCCCATGAAGAAGAGCGCGCCGTAATGCTCGCTGCCGACGACGACCTCGCCCATCTCCGCGGCGATGGTCGCCGAGAGTGTGCGCAGCGGGTCGAGCAGCGAGATCGAGGTGATGGCCGCGTTGCCGCCGGCCATGAGCAGGATCATCGTCTCGCCGATGGCGCGTCCGAACGCGAGCACGAACGAGGCGAAGACGGCCGGCGCCGCGGCGGGGAGGACGACCTTCCAGGCGGTCTGGAACCGCGTCGCGCCGAGGGCCAGCGACGCCTCGCGGAACGACCGCGGCACCGCCGACAGCCCATCCTCGGAGATCGTGTAGACGATCGGCACGAGCGCGAAGCCGAGCGCGAGGCCGGCGTTGATGGCGTTGAGGCGATAGGTGAAGCCGAAGGCGTCCTGCAGCCAGGTCGCCAGCACGAGCAGGGCGAAGAAGCCCATGACCACCGAGGGGACTCCGGCCAGCAGCTCGATGAGCGGCTTGATGATCTCGCGCAGCCGCGCCGGCGCGAACTCCGACGAGAACAGCGCCGCCGCCACGCCCACCGGGCAGGCGAACAGCAGCCCCACCACCGTCGCCTTCAGCGTGCCGAGCATGATCGGGACGAAGGAGAGCTTCGGGACGTCCGACGTCGGCTGCCACACCGGCGTCTCCGCGAAGAAGAACGCGCGCATGTTCGCGAGATCGAACACCGGCATCGTCTCTTTGAACGTGAAGAGGAAGATCAGGAAGATGAAGACGATCGCGACCCAGCCGGCGACGGAGAAGACGCCGGTCATGAGCGCGTTGAGGATGCGGCGGCCGCGGTTCATTTTTGATTCAGGGGGAAGTAGCCGACGCGCGTCACGAGCGCCTGCGCCTCCGGCGTGAGCGACCACTGCACGAACTTCGTCACCCGCTCCGGCGCGTTCTGCGAGTGATAGAAGAAGAGCTTGCGGCTGAGCGGGTAGGTGCCGTCGGCGACGGTGGCCTCGGACGGCGCGACCGGCTGCGCTCCCTCGCTGGCGATGGCCAGCGGACGGACGTCCTTCGCGTAGGCGATGCCGCCGTAGCCGATGCCGTTCCTGTCGCGGCCGACCGCGTTGATGATGGCCGCGGTGCCCTGCAGCGTCTGCACGGCCGGCGCGAAGTCGCCCTTCTCCAGCACGTGCTCGCGGAAGTAATCGTAGGTGCCGGACGAGCTCTCGCGTCCGTACAGCACCACCGGCGCGCTCGGTCCGACGAGCTGGCTCCAGTTCGTGACGTTCCCCTGGAAGATGTCCCGGATCTGGGCGACGGTCAGGCTCTGCAGCGGATTCGAGGCGTGAACGAACACCGCCAGCCCGTCGAGCGCCACCGCCTGCTCGACGACTTCCGCGCCGCGCGCCTTCGCCGCCTGCTGCTTCTCGCCGTCCTTCATCTCCCGCGACGACTGCGCCAGGTCGACCGTGCCGTTGATCAGCGCGGCGATGCCGGTGCCGCTGCCGCCGCCGTTGACCTGCACCACCGCGCCCGGATTCGCCTTCATGTACTCCTCGGCCAGCCGCTGCCCGAGGATGACCATCGTGTCGGAGCCTTTGATAGTGAGCGGCTTGTTGCCGCGGCCACCGGCGCCGCCGGCCTGCTGCCGCTCACCGCCTCCGCACGCGGCGAGGAGGAGGGAGAGGGTGAGTGTAGAGACAATTCGAGCCACGAGCTTCATGGCCGCGACGATAGGGGACGGGTGTGAGGTGGGTTGGAAAGGGATGTAAAGGGCGTGTAAAGCCGCTAGTCGCGTCCGCCGCGTGCTCGCCGAGGATCAGGCCATCGCGCTCGCGGTGAAGAAGGCGGGACTCGCGGAGCGCGGATCGGCCGGAACACGGAACTGCTCGAACAGGCGGCGTGAGCTACTTCCGCACCGCCCGGCGCCGCGGACCGGTCGACGGGGGAGGCGCGAGCTCACCGACGGTGAACGCCCCCTCCTGCGTCCAGACGAAGCGATTACCGCTCGCGTCGGCGAGCGTGAAGCGCAGATCGACGAGCGTGTTCGCGACGGCGGTCGCGGCGTCGAGCTGCACTTCGAACAGATCGCCGAGGGGCAGCCGTGTCGTCGCCGCGTCGGTACCGGTCTTCGTCGCCACGAGCGGCGTCCATGCAATCGTGCCGTGAACGCGGAACGCAACGGCCGGAGTTTCGCGCAGCGCTCCGTTGACGGCACGGAACCCCTCGTACTTGAAATCGCCTGCCGAGAACGAGAGCGTCGCGCGATCGTTGTTCGCGACGACGTCCGTCACCGCGCCCGCGGAGTTGCGCAACGAGAGCGACGTCATCGCGGGCGGCGTGAGGTCGTTTGCGTCTGTTCCGAGAACGATCTCGAGCGCGCCGCGCGTCATGCGATCGCCGGCACGGAGGCCTCCGAACGCGACTTCGGCGCGCGAGCCGGCCTGCAGTTCCGGCTCCGGCTGCGTGCCGATTGCGCCGGCGGCGACTTCCGCGCCCGTCCCGTCGAACACGCGCCACGTGATGTCCGCGGCCGCGTATGCGTGCTCGTCCTGCCACGGACCGAACACGCCCGCCGTCTCCATGCTGCAGCGTCCGCCGAAAACACAGAGCGGAAACACCGGGCCGCCGCCGACGGTGATCGTGCCGTGATTCGGAACCGCGCGCGGCGCGGGCGGCGCGCTCATCGCGCTCGTCGCGACGATCGAGCCGTTGATCGCGCGCAGCGGCGGCATGTGCGCATTGCCGAACATCACCGAGGGCGCGGAGAAGCCGCGCGTGCTCGGCGCCGGATGCGTGAAGACTTCGAACGTTGCGCCCTCCGGCAGCGAGTCGCTGCCGATGCATTGGCGCGAATACGTGAAGCCCCAGAGGTCGGTCGTGCAGAGCGCCGCGCTGCGGTCGCGCAGACCCGGTCGCGGCGCGGTGACCGCGCGCAGGTATTCGGCCGGATTCGACGTGAGCGTGCGCTCTTCGTTGAACGACATGCGCGGATGCTGCACGACGTACGCGCGCCGTTCTTCGAGGTCGAGGTACGCCTCGGAGTGCGACATGAAATACTCGTTCGCCGGCGCCGCGGAGACGTGGATCGTGCGCAGATCGCGCGTGGTGAACGAGTAGCTCATCTCCGACGAGTCGTTCCCGTTGCGATAGATGCGCTCGAACGCCATGATGGTGTAGCGGTGGCGCTGCCCTCGCACGAACGGCAGCTCCGAGAACGGACGTCCACTCGGGTCGAGCGCGTTCAGCACGATCTTCTGCTGTTTGATCCCGCGGAAGTCGAGCGACTGTTCGCCGGTGGCGGAGAAGCGCGATTTCACGAGCAGCCGTGCCTCCGTCGGCAGTGCGTTCGCCTCGGGCGCGCGGAGGCCAAGGAGCAGCACTTCGTATGTATCCGCGGGCGCCACGATGTCGATCGACGTTGCGGTCTCACGAGTCTTCGCGGAGATCTCCGAACGGCGCGGATTGGTCGCCTGCAGCAGCAACTCGAATCCTTCGCCGTCCGCGCGGTCGAAGTGCACCGTCGTGCGCGTGGCGCGGAACAGCGCCCATGGCATCTGCATCGTCGCGGCGCCGCTGAACGTGATGGTGCCGAACGCCGAGAGCGAGTCGGGAAAACCGAGTCGCGCGTTGTCCACCGACGCGGTGATCGTGACGTCCGCGGTCGCACCCGGCGCGATCGTGACCTGTGCCGCCGAGGCGGCGATCGTCACCGCCGGCTCGTCCGATTTCGCCGTGATTTTCACGAGCTGTTCGGCCGCCGAAGCGTTCGTGAGCCGCACCGTGCGCGACTCGCTGAAGGTGCCGCCGCTCGCCGAATTCAAGCCGAAGCTGATGCCGGAGGTGTCGCTCAGCAGTGATGCCGACGCCGCGGCCGTGACATCGATCTTTCCGGCGCCGCGCGCCCACGGGTTATCGTCCGGCAGAGGCCTCGCGGTCGCGACCAGCGTGCCTTTGACGCGCTCGGGCGTCCACTCCGGATGCAGTTCGAGCAGCAGCGCCGCGGCGCCCGCGACGTGCGGGGCCGACATCGACGTGCCGGAGAGCGCGACCGTTCCGCCGCCGCGCTTCGCGGAGACGATCAGATTGCCCGGCGCGACGACGTCCGGCTTGAACTCGAACTGCTGCGTCGGCCCTTTCGAGCTGAAGAACGCGACGTGGTCGGTCTCGTCGCTCGCGGCGACCGTGATCGCGCGCCGCGCCGCCGCGGGTGCACCGATCGTCAGCGTCGCACCGGAGTTGCCCGCGGCCACGACCACCGTCGCACCCGCCGCCACCGCGTGGTCGACGGCGATCGAAACCGGACTGGCCGCATCGCCGCTGCCGCCGAGGGAGAGGTTGAGGACGTGGGCGCGATCGGAGACGTTGCCGTCGCCGTTCGGATCGACCGCGCGCTCGATCGCCGCGATGATGTCCGACATGTCGCCGTTGCCGTTCGCATCGAGCACTTTGTACGCGAGCAGCGTTGCCTCCGGCGCAACGCCGATCAGCTCCGGCGAATCGGCCGCGACGATGCCGGCGACGTGCGTGCCGTGACCTTCGTCGTCCATCGGATCGGCGTCGTCGTTGACGAAGTCCCAGCCGCCCGCGACTTTGCGTCCCGCGCCGAATCCGCCGCCGAGCGCCGGATGCGTGTAGTCGATGCCGGTGTCGATCACGGCGACGACGATGCCGCGTCCGCGCGACCCGAGCGGCTCCGCGTGAACCCGTCCTCGCGCGTCGGTCGTGGCGATCGCGCCGGAGAATTTGCGCACGCGAACGTCGTCATGGACCGCGCGGACGTACGGCAGCTCGCGCAGCTTCTCGGCCGTCGCGGCCGGCAGTTTCACGGCCGCGCCCTGGAACACCGTCGCGTACTCGTGGCGAATGACCGGCTCGAGCGCCATCTTTCCGCTCGCGGCCGTGAGCGGCTCGAGCGTGGTGAGGTCGCGGCGGAATCGCTGAAAGAGTGCGTCGCGTTCGCGACGCGCGGCCGGCATCGCGCTGAATTCGACGATGAATTGCGAACGCGAGCGCAGCGCGATCTCTCGCGTCTGCGTCCCTTCCGGTGTGCGAATCCGAAGTTGCAGAGCCTCGGATGCGGAGGCGAACGTCGAGCAGAAAAACAGCAGGACCGCGAGCGTGTGGCGCATGAATCTCCGGGTTATTTGGATGATTGTTCGCCCAGAACGGCCCTCCGCGGAGTCGTATTCCGCGTGCTCCGGTTCACGCCTGCCGGCCGCTGACCGCGAGCCAGAGAAAGATCGCCGTCGCCGCGAGGCTCGCCACGCTCCGCACCGCGTGCAGCTTGCCCCACCCGTCCAGCAGCCTCCGCGTCTCCGCCGAGGCGAGATCGCGCGCCGGGTCGAGGAGCTGTTTATTGGTCGGCATGATCGCGAGCAGCGTGAAGGGGATCACGGAGAAGATGAGCACCGCGCCCGCCAGCCAGAGCACGTCGCCCGTGCGGAGCCAGCACGTCACCCCGGCGGCCATGGCGGCCACGGCGAGGCTGACCTGCATCACCGTCGCGCGCCGGTAGCTCGGCGCCCACTGCCGTGCGGCGATCTCGGTCCCGCACTCGAGCCGCGCCGGGTGCTCGACGAGGTTGATGTACACCGAGGCGCCCGTGAACAGCGCGCAGGCGAAGACCGCCGCGAACATCATCAGTTCCGTCATGGTTGGGGCGTATTTTACCGCCGCGCCCGCTCATCACCTCGCGAGGGGTCGTGCACGATCTCCGAGCAACCGTTGATCTCCCCGCGAAGGGTCGTTCATCCACCGGGCCGGGGTCGTTGCGTCCCCCGCGAGGGATCGTTCATTACGCCGCCGGGATCGTTGATTCCTTCGGGAGGGGTCGTTCATTCCCCCCGCGGTGGTCGTTCATGAGCCCCGCGCGGGTCGTGGATTTCCGCGCGCGGGGTCGTCGATTCCGCTGCGGGCGTCGTTCGTTACCCCGCGCGGGGTCGTTCATGAGGCCCGCGCTGGTCGTGGATTTCCGCGCGCGGAGTCGTCGATTTCCCAGCGAACGTCGTTCGTTACCCCGCGTGGGTTCGTGCGTTACCCCCGCGCTGGTCGTTCCTGAGCCCCGCCCCGGTCGTCGATTTCCGCGCGCGGGGTCGTCGATTCCGCGGCGAGCGTCGTTCGTTACCCCTGTGGGTTCGTTCGTTACCCCCCGTCGGGTCGTTCGTTACTGCCCCGAGGTCGTTCGTGAGGGGATGCCGGTCAACGACGGCGACGCAACGGCCATACGAAGGGCGTGCCGCGGCGGCGTATCCGCTACTCCGGCCCGTTCAAAACCTCGCGCAGGTCCTGCTCCAGCCTGTCGCGATTCCCGGGGTCGTCCTCCGTCAGCAGCCGCGCCATGACGCCCGACAGCGTCTGGCGCTCGAAGATCGTCAGGATGCGGCGGTACTTCTCGCAGCCGGGGGTGAGCAGTTGCAGCCGGTCGAACAGTTGGGGCTCCATCGGTTCTCACCCAATTTAGGGAGCCCCACCGTCGTCGTCAACCTCGGCTGTGAGAAAAGTCTGACGCGCGGATCGGACGCGCGTCAGACCGGTACGTCTCAGTTCGCCCGCTTCCCGGCGCGGTCCCACGTCGCCTTGCCGCCGAAGAGCGTGAAGGCCATGCCGTTGAGCGGCCTCCCCTCAAGACCGACCTGGCTGGCCGGCACCTCGAGCCTCACCCACTTGCCGGTGGCCGGCAGCGGACCCATGTAGCGGCGGCTGGCCGTGCCGTTCACGCCCCAGGCGGTGATGTTGTTCGCGCCCCAGTACGCGCGGTGCTCCCAGCTCCCGTCGTTCCACTGCAGCATCACCTCGCTCGGCGGGTTGACCGGATCGAGATAGACGTAGGCCACGAGGTAGTCGCCGACGCTCACGTTCAGTGTGGCCGACGCGCCGTAGAAGTAGTGCTGGTGCATCCCGGCGACGAGCTCCGACTGATGGTTGAGCGTGCCGCTGAGCGGCGCCGGGCTCGCGTTCACCCACTTCCAGCCCTCCGCGTCGCCGGCCGCGAGCGCTCCGGCGGGAAGGCTGTCGTCGACCCACACCGTCTGCGTCGACGGCAGGTACTGCTCGATCGCGTAGAACGACGGCTTCCGCGCGAACGAGGAAGTGAGCAGGCCGGTCTGCTGCCCCGGATTGCTCGTGTCCACCATGTTGTAGAAGATGATCCGTCCCACGCGCGGAATGGCGTCGAGCGCCGCGAACTGGTCCCGCAGCATCTGCGCCTGCAGCGCCAGCGGGTCGGACGACGCAGGGAGCTTGTCCAGCGGGAAGCCGAACGCCGTCACCCACACCGGCTTCGTGCTGCCGCACTGCTGGTTGATGGCCGGGATGTAGTCGTTCTGGAGATGGTTGACGTTCTTCGTCACGTCGTACCGGAAGAGGTGCACGGCGACGTAGTCGAGCTTCGCGCAAGCTCCACCCCACAGCATGTTCCCGAGCATCGTGTGGTTGTCGGCCACCTCGCCGCCGATGACCTTCGCCGTCGAGCTGGCCGCGCGCACCGCGTCGGCGCCGGGGATCAGGATCTCGCTGACGAACCGCGACGTGGTGCTGTTCCAGTTCGCGGAGAGATCGGGCTCGTTCCAGATGGCGTAGTGCTGGACGCGGTCCTTGTAGCGGTTGACCACCGCCTTCACGAAGTTCGGGTAGTACGTCAGGTCGGTGGGCGGATTCCCGGCGCAACTGTCGACGTGGATGTTGCACGTCCGACCCTCGGTGCCGTTCGCCCACTGCGGGGGAAAGAACCCCATGCCGATGTAGATCTGCCGGCCGCGGTTGTAGGCGTCGTTCACGTTCTGGTCGAGGAAGCCCCAGTTGCACTGCTGCGCCGTCGGACTGGGCAGGCTGCACCCGCCGTTCACCAGCTCGATGAAGCGCCAGAACGCGTGCAGCCGCACCCACCCGAGGTGCGCGTTGACGACCTCGGGATAGGCGGCCGGGTAGTAGCTGGTCGTGCCGTCGATGATGACGCCGAACTTCGGATCGGCCGCCTGCGCCAGCGCACGGTCGTGTACGAGCGCGAGCAGGACGGCGACGGCACACAGGAAACGGATTGCTGCGATGCGGATGCTTTTCCAGTACGGGAGCTCAGACATTCAATCCTCCGGAACGCGTGGTAGAGGTCGCGTTCGGCGGTCACAGTGCAGCGCCGCCGCGGCGGAATCGATGCACGGCGGATGAATCGGAGGTAAACGGCCAAGCCGTGTGCGGTGAACGGGTTCCGCGTCGTCCTCGCGGCGCGGTTCACCTCTGTCACGACGGCGTTTTCGAGGCGTAACGCCGCGTTTACGGAAAAGCGTCTACGCTCGTGGCGTCATGAGCGGCGAGTTGCTCCGCTTCGGTCCGTTCGAGCTCGATCCAGACCGGGAAGAGCTGCGCAGATCGGGGCTCGTCCTCCGCATCCCCCGCCAGCCGCTGCGCATTCTGCTCCTGCTCGTGAGCCGCGCCGGTGAGGTCGTGACGCGCGACGACATCCACGCCGCGATCTGGGGCAGCGAGACCTACGTCGACTTCGAGCACGGCATCAACTCCGCGATCCGCCAGATCCGCTTCGCGCTCGGCGACCGCGCGGAGACGCCGCGCTACGTCCGTACGCTGCCCCGCCGCGGCTACTCGTTCATCGCGGCGGTCGAGCGGGTGGCGAAGCCGGGCGAGAGCGCGAGCGTCGCAGTGCCGGCGGCCGCGGTTCCGACGCCGCCCGCGGCCCGCCCGCGCCTCACACTCCGAGTCCTCGCAGTGGCCGCGGTGGCACTCCTCGTCCTGACCGCGGTCGGGGCGCTGATCGCCGCGTCGCGCGAGCGGCCATCGGGCGGGCGCACCATCGCCGTCGAGCCGTTCCGCCGTCTCGGTCCGCCGATCGCCGGAGTCGACGAGCGCTCGTTCGCCGGCGAGTTGCGCGCCACCATCGGGACGCTGCCGCCGGCGCACGTCTCGCTCGTCGTCAGCGACCGCGCCGACCTCGTCGTCAGCGGCACCATCCGCGAGGCGGAGGATGGCGTGCGCGTGATCGTCTCCCTCGCCGACGCCGCCTCGCGCACGCAGGTCTGGACCGGGACGTTCCAGCGTCCCGCTACGCGGAAGGAGGGGATGACGGTGGAGGTCGCGCATCGCGTCATGCACGAGCTCGCGCGGCGCTACCTGCCGCCTCCCCGGCGCGAGCCGCCGCTGGTGACGAACGCCTCGAAGACGGCGATCGCGCTCTACCGGCGCGCGCGAACGCAGTCCGCCCGTTCGCAGGCCTACGACTGGATGCGCACGAAGGAGCTGTACGAGGAGGCGGTCGCGGAAGAGCCGCGGTTCGCGGAGGCCTGGTCGGGGCTCGGCGACGTCTGGTGCAATCGCGCGCTGCGCGGACCGCTGGCGGAGCGGGAAACCGCGGCGGCGCGAGCGGCGCAGTACGCACGCCGTGCCCTCTCCGTCCAGCCGCGCAATCCGGAGGCGCTGACGATCCTCGGCCTCATCGCCGCGCAGCGCGACTTCGATCTCGCCGCCGCCGAGGAGACGATGCGGCGCGCCGTCGCCGCCGATCCAGGGTACGTCGACGCCCGCACGAACCTCTCCATGATCCTGACCATGCGCGGTCAGGCGGACGAGGCGCTGCAGGAGTGGGAGATCGCGCGGCAGCTCGATCCGGTGATGCACGACCTCGCTCCCGCCGAGGCGTTCCTCTTTCTCTATGCCCGCCGCTACGACGACGCGCGCGCACGCTACCGCGACATCCTGGCCGTCCATCCCGAGTCGCAGCGCGCCTTCTGGGGCCTGATGTTCACCTGCATGGCGCGGCGAAACTGGAGCGAGGCCATCGCCCTCGCCAACACGGTCCGGCCGGACGGCGGCGCGAGCGTACCGGCCACCGAGGCGGGGTTCATGGAGGTGTATCGCGCTCTGGAGCCCCACCTGCTCGAGCTGCACCGGCGCGATCGCGTCAACGAGTACTTTCTGGCGCTCTATTACAGCCAGACCGGTCGCCCCGAACGGGCGTTCGAGCTGCTCCATCGCGCCGTCGACCGGCGCGTGCCGATGATGTCGTACATCATGGTCGACCCGCGGCTCGACAACCTGCGCGGCGACCCCCGCTTCGACGCGCTGCTGGCGCGCATGAACCTCGGACGGCCACCGCAACCGCTTCGCATCGCCAGCCGCTAGCCGGCACGGCCGGCAGCGCAGGTTGCTCCGCCGGTGCACGTACGGCCACTCGGTCGGTGCGTTCTGCCGCGGCGCAGGCTCCTGGACACGAATGACGCAGGCCGGCGATCCGCGCATCGCAACCCCGTTCACACCAGCGCGCCCGGCGATCCGCGCATCGCGGACGCACGACGAGCCCGCGCATCCCCGACGGTGCGAGGGACATGGGGGGATCTCCACCTCGGCGAACCTTGCGATTCACTCATCGCGCGTCGCGATCGGCCGATCGCCCGACCACCTCGAGCGGATCGCCGCGCCGCGATCACCTCATCGCCGCCTGACGATCCGCTCATCGTCAGGCATGTGCGACCGCATCGCCGCCGGCCTCGGCTCGAGGAAGCGCACGATCCACTCATCGCCGGTCCGGCCCGGGCGGATCGTCACCGCTCCTCGCG
This sequence comes from Thermoanaerobaculia bacterium, assembly GCA_036399015.1. GTDB lineage: Bacteria > Acidobacteriota > Thermoanaerobaculia > Gp7-AA8 > Gp7-AA8 > QHVT01. Next base: position 28,764 of record DASWNW010000099.1, read on the forward strand.
GAGGACATGGGGGGATGTGGGTCACATCGTCGCGCGCGAACCGCGCATCGGGCGTGCCGATGATATCTTCGCCGGCCGATGTCCGAGCGTCCGTTCCTGATCCTGATCGTCATCGACGGCTTCGGTTGCCGCAACGACGAGCAGTACAACGCCATCGCGCAGGCGGAGACGCCGCGCTTTGCCTCGCTTTTCCGCGACTCCCCCTGGACGTCGCTCGAGGCGTCGGGGCTGGCCGTCGGCCTGCCGGAAGGGCAGATGGGGAACTCCGAGGTCGGCCATCTCAACATCGGCGCCGGGCGGGTGGTGGACCAGGACATCGTCCGGATCTCGAAGTCGATCCGCGGCGGCGAGCTGACGCGCAACGAGACGTTCGCGAACGCCGTGAAGAACGCGCGCGCCGTCCACTTCGCCGGTCTGCTCTCCAACGGCGGCGTGCACTCCCTGCAGGAGCATCTGCACGGCATGATCGACGCGGCGCTGGAGCTCGGCGCGAAGGACGTCTTCGTCCACGCGATCCTCGACGGCCGCGATACGCCGCCGAAGTCGGCCGAGACGTACCTCGGGCAGCTCCTCGCGCACCTCGAAGGCAAGAACGCGCGCCTCGCCACCGTCATCGGCCGCTACTTCATCATGGACCGCGACCGGCGGTGGGAGCGGGTGCAGCGCGGCTACGACCTCCTCACCCTCGGCGTCGGCACCCAGACCAAGGAGCCGCTCGAGACCCTGCGCCGCTTCTACGAACAGAACGTCACCGACGAATTCGTCGAGCCGATCTCCGTCGTCACCGCCGAAGGGGCGCACCTCGGCCGCGTCGAAGACGGCGACGCGCTTTTCTTCTTCAACTTCCGCGCGGACCGCATGCGCCAGATCGTCACCGCCCTCACCGACCCGACCTTCGACGGCTTCCATCGCGCCGTGCAGCCGAAGGTGAACGTGGTGACGGCGAACCGCTACCACGAGCAGTTCACGCTGCCGGTGCTCTTCCCGCCGGAGCAGGTCCGCAACAACCTCGGCGAGGTGCTCTCCCGCGCCGGCCTGCGGCAGTTCCGCATCGCCGAGACGGAGAAGTACGCGCACGTCACCTTCTTCTTCAACGGCGGCTCCGACCTCCAGTTCGAAGGGGAAGAGCGGCTGCTCGTCCCCTCGCCGAAGGTCGCCACCTACGACCTGCAGCCGGAGATGTCGGTGCGGGAGGTGGCGGACAAGGTCGTGAGCGCGATCGAGTCGCGGCAGTACGAGGTCATCATCATGAACATCGCCAATCCCGACATGGTCGGCCACACCGGCGTCATGGACGCCGCCGTCCAGGCGGTGCGCGACACCGACGCCGCCATCGACCGCATCCTCACCGCCACCGAGGCGGTCGACGGCGTGGCGCTGATCACCGCGGACCACGGCAACGCCGAGCTGATGTTCGACGAGCGCACCGGCCAGCCGCACACCGCCCACACCACCAACCCCGTGCCGCTGATCCTGTTCGACCCGAAGAAGCGCTACGGAGCGCTGCGCGGCGGCGGCGTCCTCTCGAACGTCGCCCCGACGATCCTCACCATCCTCGGCCTCGAGAAGCCGGCAGAGATGACGGCCGAGTCGCTGCTCGTGCCCGATCCGGCAGTGGTCGTGGCGTGATGAAGTTCGGTGCTCTCTGGAGCGACGGGCTCTCAGCCCGTCGGATCATCGACGGCGGCCGGTGCCGGGCTGAGAGCCCGGCCCTCCAGAGAGGATGCGGCGGGATGCACATGAATCGTCCCCCCTGGAGCGACGGGCTCTCAGCCCGTCGGATCATCAACGGCGGCCGGTGCCGGGCTGAGAGCCCGGCCCTCGAGAGAGGACGCGCGTGAGCGAGCAACTCATCCTCGTCCGCCACGGCGAGACGCTGCACAACGTCGCCGGCATCGCCCAGGGCTGGGCCGACAGCGAGCTCTCCGATCGCGGCAAAGAGCAGGTCCGCCGCCTCGGCGAGCGGCTGCGCCGCCACAAGTGCGACGCACTCTTCGCCTCGCCCCTCGGGCGCGCGCTCACCACCGCCACCGCGATCCGCGACGTGCTCGGCCTCGAGATCACCGTCCTCGAAGACCTGCGCGAGATGAGCTACGGCGACTGGGAGAGCCGCTCCTTCCTCGACGTTCGCCGCGACGACGCCGCCACGTACGAGCGCTGGATCGCCGACCCGGAGGCGCCCAGCCCGAACGGCGAGTCGCACGCCGACGTCCGCCGCCGCATGGAGCGCGCCTTCGCCGCCGTCAGCGAGGCGAAGCGGCCGCTGCTCGTCACGCACGGCACCGCGATCCGCATCGGCGCCACCGCGCTCCTCGACATGCCGGCCCTCGCCGCGCACCGCTTCGCGCAGGAGAACGCCGCCATCAACGTCTTTTTCTGGCGCGTCGACCGCTGGGTCCTCCGGACCTGGAACGACACGTCGCACTGTCCGGAACGATGAGCTCTGTTCATCGTTCATCCTTCATCGTTCATCGTTGGAACAAACCATGATCATCGAGAGCATCATCGAGCAACTCACCGAGACGCTGAAGAGCCGCGTCCTCGCACTCTTCGGACACCCCGTCGACCGCGTCATCCTGCAGACGCCGCCGAAGCTGAACATGGGCGACCTGGCCACGCCGGTCGCGCTGGAGCTGGCCAAGGCGCTCAAGCGCAAGCCCCGCGAGATCGCGGAACAGCTCGCGAACGGGATGGAACTGCCGATGCTCGTGCAGTCCGTGACCGTCGAGGGAGCGGGGTACCTCAACTTCCGCTTCGACCGCGGCGGCTTCACCGCGGAGCATTTCCGTGGCGTGCTGCAGCCGCCGCCGCCGTCGGGCGCGCGCGTCATCGTCGAGCACACGAACATCAATCCCAACAAGGCCGCCCATATCGGTCACCTCCGCAACGCCGTCCTCGGCGACACCTACGTCCGCTGCTCGAAGTGGCTCGGCGACCGGGTCGAGACGCAGAACTACATCGACGACACCGGCGTGCAGGTCGCCGACGTCGTGGTGGCGTTCGAGCGGCTGGAGCAGAAGAGCGTGGCCGAGGTCGAGCAGCTCATCGAGACCTCGGCGCGGTTCGACTACGTCTGCTGGGACGTCTACTCGAAGATGGCGCAGTACTACGCCGAGCATCCCGAGGCGCTGGAGTGGCGGCGCGAGACGCTGCACCGGATGGAGAACCAGGAGGGGGACACCGCGAAGCTGGCCGCGATCATCGCGCGCGCGGTCGTGCGGCGCCACCTCGAGACGATGCTCCGCCTCGACATCCGCTACGACCTCCTGCCGAAGGAGAGCGACATCATCCACCTCCACTTCTGGGACCGCGCGTTCGAGCTGCTGCAGCAGGCGGGCGCGGTGGTACTGGAGGAGGAGGGGAAGCACAAGGGCTGCTGGGTGATGAAGCTCGACGAGGCGGAGGAGTTCGCCGGCATGAGCGAGCCGGACAAGATCCTCGTCCGCTCCAACGGCACCGTCACCTACACCGGCAAGGACATCGCCTACCAGCTCTGGAAGCTGGGCATGCTCGACCGGACGTTCGACTACCGCAAGTTCCCCTTCGACTACACGCTCTGGGAGACGACGCACACCGGCGACGGCGATGCATCGGCACCGCGCTTCGGCGGCGCGGCGCGGGTGGTGAACGTGATCGACTCGCGGCAGGCCTACCTGCAGAAGGTCGTCAAGGAAGGCGTGCGCAAGGTGGCCGGCGCGAAGGCCGCCGACGCCTCGGTGCACTTTGCGTACGAGATGGTGGCGCTGACGCCGGCGACCGCGAAGACGCTGGGCATGGAGATCTCCGCCGACGACGCCGCGCGCGCGTACGTCGAGATGTCGGGCCGCAAGGGGCTCGGCGTGAAGGCGGACGACATGCTCGACGAGCTGGAGCGGAAGGCGATCGAGGCGGTGCAGAAGAACGCCGATGACTTCTCGGCCGGCGAGGCGGAGACGATCGGGCGGCAGGTGGCGGTGGCGGCGCTGCGCTACTTCATGCTCCGCTTCGGCCGCACCAAGGTCATCGCCTTCGACTTCGACGAGGCCCTCCGCTTCGAGGGAGACTCGGGGCCGTACCTGCAGTACTCGACCGTGCGCGTGCAGAACATCTTCCGGAAGATGAAGGAGCGGGGCGTCGATCCCCGCATCGACGAGCGGGCCGTCGACGACCTGACGCTCAACCAGGGGCTCACCGACGAGATGTGGGAGCTGGTGCGCTCGTCCGCCGAGCTGCCCGGCGCGATCCGCCGCGCCGTCGACTCGCTCGAGCTCTCCGTCATCACCCAGTACCTCCTGGAGATGGCCCAGAAGTTCAACAGCTTCTACCACAAGTACCCGATCATGAATGAGAAGGACCCCGCCGAGCGCCAGCGCCGCGCCGTGTGCGCCGAGGTGTTCCGCCGCACGATGGTCGGCGCGATGGGACTGCTGGGGATTCCGGTGCCGGAACGAATGTGATTAGCCGGTTGCCGGTTGCCGGGCTGTTGCGTGTTGCGTGTTGCGCGTTGGGCGAGGCTCCGGCGCGAGAGCGGCAACGGGGAACGGGCAACTGGCAACTGGCAACGCGACGGTCACTGCCGAGTGGCCATGCTCATCCCGTTTCCCGATTTTCCTGAACTCCAGCTCGAGTCGTCTCGATCCTCCCATGGTCGCGTCTCGTCGTCATCTGCAACCTCCCGCCAGGAAGCGGAGGTGTTCAGCCGTTTCGCCACCTGGCGACGTCGACGTAACCGTGAGGTCCGGAGCTACCACGGTGTACAGGAATCGGTCGAAATTCACTGCCTTGAAATGCTGTCGCGCTCTCTGCAGAGCATCAGCACGCGATGAGCAGAGCTCGTGCGCGAGCGAATCGTTGCGCGCGATCAGTTGCACGTGCGGAGCCGTGACTTGCTCGAGCTCGCTCCAGAACTGCTCCTCGTTCAGGCCGAATTCGATGATCCGGTCTCGCAGCCCCGCACGATAGACGGCGCGAAATGAACCGTCAGCCTCGACGCCGCCCAGCAGCGCCGTAAAGAGCTCGATCGGCAGAAAAATCTCGGGAGACTCGCTACCGTTCACCTCACTCCAGAGATTTCCGGCCGCCGACGATTTCAGCCGGCCGGACGCGCGCTTCGCCGCGAGCTCAGGATCGAACCGCACCGCGAGCCGCTCGTCGATGGACCATGCCCAGGAGGCTTTCCCCGCCCGGCCGAGCTTCTGCGGCTCTGCGGCAAACACCGGAAGAGCGATCAGCAGCGACGCTGGAACGAGAATGCGCATTGGATCGAGGTTAAGAGCGACGTGTCTAGGGGTCAATGACAGCGTTGCACGTTGCCGGTTGCCGGTTGCCGGTTGCCGGTTGCCGGGCTGTTGCGCGTGGCGTGTTGCGCGTTGCGTGGGGCTCAGGCGCGAGACCGGCAACGGGTAACGGGCAACCGGAAACACCGATCATGGATATCGTCGTCCTCCCCGGCCTCGACGGCACCGGCAAGCTCCTCGCTCCGTTCGCCGCCCAGTGCGACGCGCGCGTCGTCTCTTACCCTCCCGACCGCGAGCTGACGCTCGACGAGTACGCCGCCCTCGCCGCGGCGCAGGTCGATCGCGACACGTTGCTGGTGGCGGAGTCGTTCTCCGGGCCAGTGGCGGTGCGGATCGCGGCGCGGCAGGAGGTCGCGGGGCTCGTGCTGGTCGGCTCGTTCGTCACGCCGCCGCTGCCGCCGCTGCTGCGGGCGCTGCCGCTCACGACGATGGCGCGTCTGCAGATGCCGGACTGGATGCTGTCGTTCTGGATGCTCTCGCCGTACGCGACGCCGGCCGGCGTGCGCGACTTCCGGGAGGCGATCGGCCTGGTGCGCCCGCGCGTCCTCGCCTCACGGATTCGGCTCACGCTGGCGGTGGACGAGCGGGAGACGCTGGCGCGGACGCGGATGCCGCTGCTCGACCTGCGGGGAACGCACGACCGGCTCGTCCTGCGCGACGCGCGCCAGCGGATCGTCCAGGCACGGCCCGATGCCGGAGTCGCCGATCTCGAGGCACCGCACGCCCTCCTCTACACGCGGCCGGCCGAGGCGTGGAGCGCCATCCGGCGCGGATGGCGCCTCTGACAGCGTTGCGCCACGCCGGTTGCCAGTTGCCCGTTGCCACGCCTCAGCCTCACGCAACGCGCAACACGCCACGCGCAACAACCGGCAACCGGCAACCAGCAACCAGCAACCAGCAACGAGCCGGCAACGGCCCCTGTCAGCGGAACCTGCTACAATCCCGAGCGCGGCTCGTCCAAGGCCGCGGACAATCCAATGAAACACGATCCCCGCGATCTCGCACTTCGCACGCTATTTCTCACCGCAGGCGGTCTGGCCGCGCTGCTGCTCGCAATGAAAGGGTATGGCGCGGCGCTGCCGGCCGTTGCCTTCGGCGGCGCGCTCGGCGCTCTCTTCGTCGCCGGAACCGAAACCAGCGAGGAGTAGGAAGAGCAAGGGCGGGCGTGAGGCCCGCCCCGGTGCTGCCCTATACGGCTTCCTCTTCCGGATGGCCGTGGCCACCCTCCATCCGGCGGACGTTCTCGGCCTGCAGCCCTTTCGGACCCTGCTTGACGTCGAACTCGACCCGCTCCCCCTCGTTCAGCGTCCGGTACCCCGACGCCTGGATCGAGGAGTGATGGACGAACACGTCCTCACCCGTGTTGCGTTTGATGAACCCGTAGCCTTTGTCGTTGTTGAACCACTTCACTACGCCAGTCTCAGGCATTCCTACCTACCTCCGGCGACGCCGTGAAGCCCCGCCCGGCGCGCCTTTTCTGCGTCAATCACCGCAGGCAACTGCTGCTTGCGGGTATGTAGGATTTGTGCAAGAGGCTCACCAGATCAACGCGCGATTCAGCCCGATCCGCCGGAATCCCAACGATTCGTACAACGCCATGGCCGGCGTGTTGAAGTCGTTCACGAAGAGCGTCACCGTCTTCCCCTTGCGCGACAGGTGGCCGCACACCTCCCGCAGCATCTCCCGCGCGAGGCCGCGCCGCCGGAAGCGGGGATGGGTCCAGACGCCCATGAGCTGCACGGTGTCGGGCGTGACCGCCGAGTACTCGCACTTGGCGGCGATCGTCCCGTCGCCGAGCCGGATCACCGACCGCTTCTTCTCGATCAGCTCCCGGATCCGCTCGCGGTAGCCGGCGGCGTCGCGCTGCATCGGGTCGATCCCCACCTCTTCCTTGTGCATCGCCGCGCAGGCGGGGACGAGCTGGTCGAGGTCGCGCAGGGTGGAGTAGCGGGCCAGGGTGAGGTCGGGGAACTCCAGCGTGCGGCCGAGGGCGTAGATCGGCTGGTTCATCCGCACCACCGTCGGCGGGTCGAGCCGGTTGCGCAGGCCGCTCCAGAGCGACTCCACGAGGTGCGCCGGCGAGATGATCGCCCGCACCGGCAGCATGCGCGTCAGGATGCGGTCGGCGATGAGCGCGATCGCGGAGCCGGTGATGTCGTCCGAGATCGACGGGTCGCCCGCCAGCACGATGTTCGTGGCCAGCGACGCCACCAGCACGATCGCGCCGTTGTAGCGCACGACCGCGATTTGTGTGGCCGCGAGCGTCCGCTCCTCGAGCAGCCGCGAGACGAGGTAGACGTTGATCAGCGGATCGCGCTGCAGGAACTCCAGCGCGCCTTTGAAGTCGTCTTCCGACAGGAGCCGGAGCGACCAGCGTCCTTCGGCGGGAAGCGTAGCCATCAGAGCTGCGACCGGCCCAAGTATGCCACTCCGTCCTGGAGTTTGTGCCAGACGGGACGGTCCTGCCACTTCTCGAACGACACCTGCTTCGCGTAGCGGAGGTCGGCGTGGAACGCCGCCCGGAGCTGCGCCGCCACGGCCGGGTCGAGCACGCCGATGCTCACCTCGTCGTTGAGCTGGAACGAGCGGTCGTCGAAGTTCGTCGACCCGACGCACGACCAGAGTCCGTCGACGATGATGACCTTCTGGTGCAGGAGCGTCCGCTCGTACTCCCAGATCTTCACCCCCCGCTTGAGCAGCGTGCCGAAGTGGTGGTGGCTCGCGTGCTGGACGATGGCGTTGTCGGTCGCGTCGTCCGACGGCACCATGATCTTCACGTCGACGCCCCGCTGCACCGCGTCCTCCAGCGCCTTGATGGCCTGCCGGTCGGGGAGGAGGTAGGGGTTCTGGATGATGATCTCCCGCCGCGCCGCCTTGATGGCCAGGTAGTAGAGGATCTGTACCGAGGAGATGCTGCCGTCGGGCGAGGTATAGGCGATGTGCGCCGGCGTCGTCCCCGCCGGCCCGAGCTTCGGGAAGTAGCGGTCGTCGGCCGTGATCTCCCCCGTCTCCTCGATCCAGTTCTCGGTGAAGGCGCCCTGCATCCGGTGCACGAGCGGTCCCGCGATGCGCAGGCCGGTGTCGCGGTAGTGCTTCTTGTCCTGGCCGTTGCCGGTCCAGAGGTCGTCGATGCCGTGGCCGCCGGTGTAGCCGATCGCGCCGTCGATGATCACCAGCTTGCGGTGGTCGCGGTTGTTCATCCGCCCGAGATTGCTGAGGCGGGGCGGGTGGAAATGGGCGACCTTCGCGCCGGCGTCGAGGAGCATCTCCTGCACCTCGTCCTTCAGCGCGCGGCCGCCCGAGGCGTCGACGAGGACGCGCACCGCCACCCCCTCGCGCGCCTTGCGGGCCAGGAGCGCGGCGAGCTGCCGCGCGATGACGCTGTCCTCCCAGATGAACATCTCCAGGTGGACGCTCTTCTTGGCCGCGGCGATGTCGCGGAAGAGCGGCGGGAAGAAGCCGTCGCCGTTCTGGAGGACTTCCACCCGGTTGCCCTGCTCGAGCGTCGACTGCGTGAGGCCGACGATGGCAGGCATGAGCGTCGAGAGCTCGCCGGGGTTGTCGACGCGCAGGCGCGTGTCGGGCTCCCGCTTGACCGACCAGATCAGGATCGCCATCGTCACGATCATGAAGAGGCCGCCGATGAAGGCGACCAGCGGCATGCGCACGTAGGTGGTGCCGCGTGAGGTCCAGACGCCGAAGTGATCGTCCTTGTCGTCGTGTTTCATCAGTGGGTCAGCTCCGCGAGTACAGGGCGATGGTCGGAGGGGCCGTCGTCGAGGACGGCCGCGCTGCGGACCTTCCAGCCGGCGTCGGCGAGGATGTAGTCGAGCCGCTGCCCGAGGATGCGATGTGTGGAGGCCCTCGGGTCGCCGGCGAACTGCAGGGTGTTGCCGGAGAGGAACGCCTTCATCTCGTCGCTTTCGGGCGGCGTATTGAGGTCGCCGACGAGGATGTACGGATGGCGGCTGGCGCGGACGTGCGCCTGGACGCAGGTCAGCTGGTCGCGCCGCGCCGCCTCCCCGAGCGGGCCCCAGGCGGAGGTGTGGGTGACGTAGAACTCGATCAGGCCGCCGTTGACGCGGATGACGGTTTCGAGGAGGGTGCGGGGCTCGCCGGTGCCGGGGAGGTCGCGCACGTCGCTGGAGACGATCTCGCCGCGCGTCAGGACGGCGTTGCCGAAGTGGCCGCCGAGGAAGGTGTAGCTCCGGCCGAAGACGACGTTCATCCCCGTCAGGAGGCGCAGCGCCTCGACGTGGTCGCCGAAGCGCGCCTGCCATGTCCCCTGGTGCGCCTCGTTGATGCCGACGACGTCGGGGTTGTACTTGCGGATGACCGCCGCGACCTCCTCGATCTGCTCGTCCCCCTTCAGCAGCGTGGCGTGCCCCTCGATGTTGAAGGTCATGACGGTGAGGCGGGTGGGGTAGGTCGGCTCGAACGTCCGCGCCGGCTGCGCCGAGCACTCGCCCGAGCGGAAGCGGTAGACGCCGAGGACGCGGTAGGCCATCGCGGCCACCACGAGTGCGGCCACGACGATGAGGGTCCGCGTGATCGCGCGCCGCATGAAAGCAGAGGATGTGCCTGTCAGTTGCCGGTTGCCTGTTGCCGGTTGCCCGGGGGGCGTTACGAGTTGCGTGTTGCGCGTTGCTCGGGCGGTTCCGCCTGGACACCATTCCGTGCGTTTCGCGCTACACGCAACCGCTGGCAACCGGCAACGGGCAACGGGCAACTAAACCGCGGAAAGCACCGTCACATCCCCATGCCCCCGCAACGCCGACGCCGGAAACTCCTCCGACACCTCGCCGGAGCGCAGCCGCTCGACCGCCTCCTCCTTCCCGCTGCCGGCGACGAGCAGCACGATGGCGCGCGACTCGAGGATGGTGCCGATGCCCATGGTGATGGCGTGGGTCGGGACCTGCCCTTTCGGGAACAGGTCGGCGTTGGCGTGGCGGGTCGACTGCGTCAGCTCGACGACGCGCGTGCGGGCGTCGAACGGTGTCCCCGGCTCGTTGAAGCCGATGTGGCCGTTGCGGCCGAGGCCGAGGAAAGTCAGGCCGAGACCGCCGGCCTCGCGGATCTCGTTCTCGTAGCGGGCGCACTCGTTCGTGAGGTCGGGCGCGGTGCCGTGCGGGAGGTGCGCGTTCGCGCCGTCGATGTCGACGTGGTCGAAGAGGTGCTGGCGCATGTAGGCGTAGTAGCTGCCGGGATGCTCCGGCGCGACGCCGACGTATTCGTCGAGGTTGAACGTCGTCACCTCGCGGAAGCAGTGGTACTCGCGCCCGCATTCGGCCACGACGCGCTCGTACATGCCGATCGGCGTGCGGCCGGTGGGGAGCCCCAGCACGAGCCGCGGCTCGTCGCGGATGGCGGTCAGGAGGAGGTGCGCGGCGCGGTCGGCGAGCGCCGCCGGCGAATCAAACTGTTCCCACTTCATGTCCGCGGGCCCAGACCCGCTCTACCTCGAATTTCGTATTGAGCAGCACGATGTCGGCGTCGTAGCGGCGCTCGATCTTCCCCTTGCGGTCCGAGACGGCGGCGATCCTGGCCGGCACCTCGGTCGCCAGCGGGATCACCGTCTCGACGGGGAGCCCCGCCAGCTCGATCATGTTCTTCACCGCGCCGCCCATGGTGAGCACGCTTCCGGCCAACGTGCCGTCGGCGAGGCGCGCCGCGCCGTCCGAGACCGTGACCTCGTAGTCGTAGAGCTTGTACGTGCCGTCGGAGAGCCCGCAGGCGCGCATGGCGTCGGTGATGAGCGCGATGCGGTGCGGCATGGCGGTGACGGCGATGCGCAGCGCGGCCGGGTGGACGTGCACCCCGTCGGCGATCAGCTCCGCCGTGGCGTGGACCGCGTTCAGCGCCGCCCCCACCACGCCCGGATCGCGGTGCAGCAGCGGCGTCATGGCGTTGTAGAGATGGGTGAAGTGGGAGGCGCCCCACTCCATCGCCGCGACGGTGGCGCCGTAGTCGGCGGCGGTATGGCCGATGCTGAAGAGGACGCGGTCGCGGAAGTGCTCGATGAGGGCGCGCACCCCCTCGATCTCCGGCGCCACCGTCACGATCCAGCGCAGCCGCGGCACCTCGGCGATCAGCGCCGCCAGCTCGTGGATGTCCGCCACGCGGATCGAGCGGCGGTCCTGCGCCCCGGCGCGGCTCTCGTTGATGAACGGTCCCTCGAGATGCACGGCCACCACTTCCGCGCCGTACGGGCTCTCGCCGGAGACGCGCGCGATCGTCTCGACCGCGCTGTGCAGGTCGCCGCGCGAGGCCGAGAGCGTCGTCGCCGCCAGCGCCGTCGTGCCGTGCTGCGCGTGAAACGCCAGGATGCGCGCCGAGGCCTCCTCGTGCGCGTCCATGAAGTCGGCGCCGTCGCCGCCGTGCACGTGGATGTCGACGAAGCCAGGCACGAGGATCCCCTGCACCCGCTCCGCCGACGCCGGCACGTGGGTGGTGTGGACGACGTCGACGATCACCTGCTCGTCGATCGAGATCAGCGTGTCGTCGCGCAGCATGCCGTCGACAAAGGCGCGGCCGTAGAGGTGTTTCATCGGTTCCTCGGGTTCCTCGGGGTTCCTCGGAGTTCCTCGGGGGACACCACTGCGCGCGATTTCCTGGCACCCCGAGGAACTCCG
>DASWNW010000100.1:0-57180 GCA_036399015.1 Thermoanaerobaculia bacterium
GCTCGGGATAGAGCGCGATGCCGATGCTCGCGCCGACCTCCAGCACCTGCCCCTCGACGACGAACGGCTGTTCGAGCGTGTTCAGGATGCGGCGCGCGGTGATGGCGGTGGAGTGGGCGTCGGCGGTGGAGGGCAGCACGACGGCGAACTCGTCGCCGCCGAGGCGGGCCACGACGTCGTTGCCGCGGGCCTGGTTCTGCAGCCGGAAGGCGACCTGCTTGAGCAGCGCGTCGCCGAAGTGATGGCCGAAGGTGTCGTTCACCTCCTTGAAGCGGTCGAGGTCCATCAGCATCAACGCGAGGATCGACTTCGTGTCGCGCGCGTTGCCGATCGCCTTCTCCAGCGCGTCAAAGAGCAGCGTGCGGTTCGGCAGGCCGGTCAGCGCGTCGTGCATCGCCTGGTGGCGGAGCGATGAGACCTGGTGCTTCGTGGCGGTGACGTCGCGCAGGAAGGCGACCCAGTGCGTGAGCTGCCCCGCGTCCTCGACCGGGACGAGCTGCAGGTCGAGCTCGAACTCGGTGCCGTTCGCGCGGCGCGCCGTCGCCTCTCCCTCGAACGCGCGGTGCTCGAAGACGTGATGGAGGAGCGAGTCGAGGATCGACTGGTGCCGCTCGACGATCCCGAAGATCAGCGGCGTCTGCCCGATGATGTCCTCGGCGCGCCGGCCGTAGAGCGCGCAGAAGCCGTCGTTGACGAAGGCAATGCGCGGCCCGACCGCTTCCACCGCCGGCGTGAGGATGGCGATCCCCTCCGCGCTGACGTGAATGGCCGAGCCGAGGAGCCGGAGCTGCTCGCCCTGGATGCGCTGCTCGGTCAGCTTGCGCTGCAGCTCTTCGGAAAGACCGACCTCGGACATGGAGGGATGATAGCGCGGCCCCGCGGGCCGCGCCGGAGCCGCCGCCTACTTCCTCTCCAGCGTCACCCCACCGCGCGCCCCCGCTGCCTCCAGCGCCTGCCGTCCCTCCGCGTCGCCGCGCAGGTAGGTGTCCCAGAACGCGAGCGAGAGCGCCTTCACCGTCGCGTAGGCGCCGCGGACGCGCAGGCCCGCCTGGTCTTCACGCCGTACGCGCTGGTCCCGCGGCTGCGCCACCGGTGCCGGATTGGCGAGCGGCCCGCGGTCGGTGGTCGGGTCGCGGTCGTGGTCGATGATCGACTCCCGCACCTCGGCCGGCATGCCCATGCGCCCCGTGTACGCGCTGTGGTTCGCTCCTTCCAGCACCAGCAGCCACTTGTCGCCGGCGGGAGAGAGGTTGTACGCCTGGCGGCGCCACTCGGTGGTCTCGGTCTCGTCCGCCCCCTGCTCGCCGGTGCCGGTAATGAAGAGCGCCGGGGTGCGCAGCTCGGCCCACGACTGATCGGTGAGCCCGCGCGTCGCCCCCGGTCCGGGAGGCGACATCGCCACGATCGCCTTGACACGGGGATCGGCGTACGCCGTCCCGCCGGGGAACGTCCGCGCGCCGCCGAGGAGCATGGCCGTGAAGGCGCCGTGCACGTGTCCGGCGACGCCGATCTTGGTGCGGTCGATCTTCCCCTGCAGCTCCGGATACGTCTGCTCGAGGAGGTCGAGCTGGTCGATCAGGAAGGTGACGTCCTGCACGCGCATGCGCCAGTCGTTCGCGGTCTGGCTCTCCCAGGCATCCTGCATCGAGCGGGAGCTGGCGGTGGCGCGGCCGGCGTCGGCGTGCGACGGGCGAACGACCACGTAACCCTGGCTGGCCCAGTACGAGCTGAGGCCGATGTAGTCGCGCGCGGCGCCGCCGAAGGTATGCGAGACGATCAGGAGCGGGTGCGGCCCCTTGCGGGTCGGATAGTCGACGGAGATCTTCAGCTCCCGGTTGTTCGCGGAGTCGCGGATCGACCCCTCCGGGATCACCCCGACCGGCGACTCACCGACGTCGCCCGTGTAGCGCGATTTCGGCGTCTGCTCGGTGTCCAGCGCGTTTTTCGGCGCGCACGTGACGAATGCGAAAGCGAGGAGGGAGAAGAGGAGAAGAGCGAGCCTGCGCATCGAAGGCAACATTAGCACGCCTCCCTGTTACGAATACGCTTCGATCGCCTACGCCGGCTGCTTGATCAGCGCCCGGATCTCGGCGTGGTAATCGTCCGACTCAAGGCGCGTGGCGCGGATGACGCCGTCGCCGTCGATGACGATGTAGCTCGGCACCACGTCGACGCGGAACAGCCGCGGCAGAACGCCCTTGATGGTGTCGTAGACCTGTCGCGGACCGAGGTCGTACTGACGCAGCGCTTTTTCGTACGAGGCGAGGTCGTCGCCGAGGTTGACGCCGACCAGGTCGTAGCCACGGTTCGCGATCGCGTTCAGTGCGGCGATCTTCGGCGCCTCGTCCGGCCACCCGCCGCAGTGCGCCGTCCAGAAGTAGAGGACGACCGGAGTGCCGGCCGCGGGGAGGGTGAACGACTTCCCGCGAGCGTCTTCGACACGCACGGGAGGGACGCGCGTTCCCGGCTGCACGCGGATGCGGTCCGGCCGCTTTTCACCGAGTGGCGTGAGCGTCAACGTGGCGCCGTCCGGCGACGTGGCAATCCCGTAGCTCTGCCCCGCCAGGTTCACGGAGTCGTCCCACACCGACAAGACCTCCGGGCCGTCGGCGTCGAACTTCCCGTCGCCGTTCAGGTCGAACGCCAGCGCTGGTTGTGCGAAGGAGGCGACGCTGCCGGTCGTGCGGAACGCGACCGGCCCCTGACCGACGTCGATCGTGCCCTGGCGGACCGCGTTCGACCGGAGCTGCAGCGCCGGCGCCCCCTCGGACGTCGTCATTCGGGCCGTGATCTCGACCGGATAGATCGCGGCGGCGCCGCGGGAGTCGGTGAACGGCACGTCCACCCTGAATTTGCCGCCTTCCGGCCCGAGCGTCACCGGCGGGTCATCGAGCAGGCTGCCGTTCGCGTTGCGATCCAGATGCAGTTTGCCGCCATCGATGACCCAACTGACGTTGGTCTGGCCGATGATGACGTTGATGCCGTAGCACGTGCCGTCGGAAAGCGGCGGGAACTCCCGCACCGCGACGAACGAGGAGAGACCTCGGTTTCCCGCGGCGATCCGGTCGTAACGTTCCCGCGAGAGACACGGCAGCACCTGCACGGGTCCGGGAGCGTCCGTTTGCGACGCCGGAGCGCTGATGGAGGTGAGCGCGAGCAGCAGCATCGAGGACAGGAGCATGTCGCCACGAACTCGGCGCGCGCGGCGGCGTATTCCGCGCGTAAATGCCTCGAATTACGAGTCTTGCGTACGATTTGCGCCCGCGTCACTCCCGACGCAGCGGATGCGTCAGCAGCACGCCCAGCACCTCGATGAAGTGATCCGGCCAGGCACGCCACGACGGACGGGCGCGCCGCGTCTCGCGCAGCTTCTCCAGCACGCAGAGACCATGTCCGGCGGGGATGGTGCTCATCGCGAACAGGCCCGGAAAGCTCCAGGTCCAGTTGCGGACCATCGTCTTCTCGCGGTTGCGGCCGTAGTCGTCGAGCACCACGCGCCCGCCGACGCGCAGGCGGCGGACCACCTGGTAGAGACAGGCCTCGCGGCCGCGGCGCGTCCAGGTCGGCGGCCCGTCGATGATCACCGCGTCGATCCGCTCAGGGAGCTCGCCGGGCGCGTACGAGAGGAAGAAGGCGAGGCCGTGCCGCTGCCACCGCAACGGGCGATGTTCGACGGTCAGGGTCTTCTCGAGACCGTGCTCGGTGCGCATCCGCTGGACGGTCTCGTACCACTCACGGCTGCTCTCGATCGAGACGATCTGCGCGTCGGGGAACTCGAGCGCCAGGCGGACGGAGGAGATCCCGCTCCCGAACTCGACGATCGTGCGCGCGCCGATTGCCCGCAACTGCTCGACGATCCGCCCGAACGCCTCCTCCCCAACTCCCCATCCCTGGTCCAGGCTGAGCGGGTTCGGCAACACGGCCGGAGTATATGTGAGGAGGTGATGGGCGCGCGCACACAGACCGGATACATGCGCCGACCCGTGACCTCACGATGCGATCGAACCAGGCATATGTCTCTGCAACGGCGCAGTCGAACCGGTCCAATCAGGCATGTGGCTCTGAAATGTCGGAGCCGAATGCGTTCGCCGACCTCACGTTGAGATCGAATCAGGCACGTGGCTCTGAAGCGTCAGAGCCGAATGCGTTCGGTGACCTCACGTTGAGATCGAATCAGGCATGTGGCTCTGAAGCGTCAGAGCCGAACACGTCAAATCAGGCATGTGCGTCTGAAGCGCCTGAGCCGCACACGTCCAATCAGGCATGCGGCTCTGAGATGCCAGAGCCGAACGGGCCCGGTGACCTCACGGTGAGATCGAACGAGGCATCCGGCTCTGAAGTCTCAGAGCCGAACAGGTCGGGCGCTGCCAAATTACCTTCGCCTCAGGCGTTCATGCCATCCGCTTCTGCGCCCGTCACCGCGGCTGCTGCACCGGCCGCACCGGGGCAGGCGCCACGCGGAAGTCGGGACGGAGAATGGCTCGCCGTGCGATGCGGGCGGTGGCGGGGTCGTTCTTCTCCTCGGCGATCACGGCGATTTTCTCGAGCGCGACCTTGTCGGCCAACGTGACGCCGCCCGTGGAGAGCGTCTCGATCGCCTTGTGGGCCACCTCCTGGTGACCGCTCTCGAGGGCCGTCGTGGCGATCTCCTCGACGGCGGTGGTCGTGCTCTCCGGCTTCGTCCCCTGCCCTGACTCCTCGATGGCGTCGAGTGCCGACAGCGCGCCCGTGACCGCCTTCTGCTCGGCCTCCTTGCTGTCGGCCTGCCCGGAGGCCTTCAGCAACACCGTCGCGTCGCCGACGAGGTCCTGCACGAGCTCCGTTTTCTTCTCTTCAGCGGCCCCGTTCAGTTGCTTCGCCGTCTCGGTGACATTCGCGGACGCCTGCTGGACGTTCTCTCTCGCCTCCCGCCGCTCCAGCGTCGACGAGCCGGCCTCGTAGACGATCTGCCAGGAAAACCCGCAGAGGATGGCAAAGGCGAGCGCGCGGCCGATGTCCTTCCGGTCGGTGTTGGCAATGAGGTAGACGCCGATCACCGAGGCACCCGCGCCGAGAATGACGGAGGCGATGGCCGCGACGGCCGGCTCGAGCTTCAGCGGCGCGCCGAGAGTGATCGACCACAACCACGACAAAGCCCCGCCGAACGCACCCGCCCCGAGAATGCCATAGAACTCTTTCATGGGACCGTCCTCGTTCATCAGAGTACCGCCGATACGGAATTCCTGCGTCAATCCGCGTAGACGCGTCCTCACGCGGGCGGCTGCGCGTATAAGCTCCCTTCGGAATGGCTGAACCCACCAAAGTCCGGCGCTACACCCTCAAGCAGCCGGCCAAACCGAAAAAAGAGTATCGAGTCCGCTATGACGAGGAGCTGAACCAGGAGCAGCTCGACGTGGTCATGGCCGGCGAGGGGCCGATGCTGGTCATCGCCGGCGCCGGCAGCGGCAAGACGCGCACCCTCACCTACCGCGTCTCGCGCCTCATCGAGGACGGCGTCGACCCTTCCGAGATCCTCATCGTCACCTTCACCAACAAGGCCTCGCGGGAGATGCTCTCGCGCGTCGAGCAGCTCGTCACCGTCGACACCCGCCGCATCTGGGGCGGCACGTTCCACTCCATCGGCAACCGGCTCCTGCGCCGCCACGCCGACGCCATCGGCTACCGCTCCAACTTCACCATCCTCGACGACGAGGACTCCAAGGAGATGATGGAGTCGGCCGTCTCCTCCCTCGGCATCAAGACGCTGGAGAAGCGCTTCCCGAAAGGCGACGTCCTCCTCGACATCTACTCCTTCCTCATCAACACCCGCACCCCGCTCGAGCTGCACCTCGAGCAGAACTACCCCCACTTCATGATGTACGGCGACGAGATCGTGAGCGTGTTCCGCCGCTACAAAGACCGCAAGCGCGACGCGAACGCGATGGACTTCGACGACCTGCTGGTCTTCTGGAAAGTCCTCCTCGACGACCACGCCGACGTCGCCGAGTCGCTCAAGCGCCGCTTCCGCCACATCCTCGTCGACGAGTACCAGGACACGAACAAGATCCAGGCCGACATCATCGACTCCATGGCCGCGGTGCGCCGCAACGTGATGGTGGTGGGCGACGACGCGCAGTCGATCTACTCCTTCCGCGGCGCCTCCTTCGAGAACATCCTCACCTTCCCGCTCCGCTTCCCGGAGTCGAAGATCTACAAGCTCGAGACGAACTACCGCTCCACGCGCCAGATCCTGCAGCTCGCGAACGCCTCCATCGCCGCGAACCGCTTCCAGTTCTCGAAGGAGCTGCAGGCCGTGCGCGGCGACGGTCCCGATCCGGCCGTGGTCGGCGTCGACGACGTCTTCGAGCAGGCCTCCTTCGTCGCCCAGCGCATCCTGGAGCTGCGTGACGAGGGAGAGAAGCTGAGTGACATCGCGGTGCTCTACCGCTCGCACTATCAGTCGCTCGAGCTGCAGATGGAGCTCTCCCGCCGCCTCATCCCCTACGAGATCCGCAGCGGCGTGCGCTTCTTCGAGCAGGCCCACATCAAGGACGTGCTGGCGTACCTGAAGGTCGTCACGAACACGCGCGACGAGCTGTCGTGGAAGCGGATGCTCAAGCTCTATCCGAAGATCGGCGAGAAGATCGCCGCCGACGTCTGGGGACGGATCTCCGGGGCGTCGAATCCGCTCGACGCCTTTCTACGTGGTGTAGAAACGAGCGGCCGCGGCGCCTCCGGCTCCCTCGCCTCCGCCCGCGACGTCCTGCGCCTCATCTCCTCCGACTCCATGAAGCGCAACCCCTCCGAGACCATCAGCCTCGTGGTCGACCGCGGCTACGCCGACTACGCGCGCGCCAAGTTCCCGAACGCACAGGCGCGCCTCGACGACCTCGAGCAGCTCTCGCAGTACGCCCTCCGCTACGACGACGTCGAGCAGTTCCTGAGCGAGGTCGCGCTGGCGAACCCGATCGCCGGGGAGGACGTGGCCGTCGTCGGCCCCGAGGACGAGAAGATCGTGCTGTCGTCCGTGCATCAGGCCAAGGGGCTGGAGTGGCGGATCGTCTTCGTGATCTGGCTCGCCGACGGCCGGTTCCCCTCGCAGCGGGCGCTGCGCGTCCCCGGCGGGATCATCCGCATCGCCCCCAATCGCGTCCACGAGGCGCTGCCGCTGCTCGAAGGGGCGACGCAGGACGCGCCGGTGGTGGACGAGGAAGGGACGCGCGAGCTGGTCATCCCCGGCGAGGAGGAGGAGCGCCGCCTCTTCTACGTCGCCGTCACGCGGGCGAAGCAGGAGCTCTACCTCGTCTTCCCCGTCATGGCCCGCGACCGTGGTGGGATGGACGTGCTGATGGAGCCGTCGCGCTTCGTCCGCGAGCTCCCGGGCGACGCGTACGAGAAGTGGGTGATCGGGACGGAGTAGTCGCGGCTAGAATCACCTCCCATGCGCCGCACCCTCGCCTCACTTCTGCTCGCGCTCGCGCTCGGGTGCACGCGCGAGGCCCCGGCGCCGGCCGCGCCGAAAAAGTCCGCGCCGGCCGAGACGCGGCGGGACGGCGGGCGGGTGGTGCTGCGGCTGGAGGCCGAGCCGGCATCGCTGAACTACGTCCTCCATACCACCGAGGATGAGCGGCAGGTGCTGTCGTTCCTCCACGACCCGCTGATCGCCTTCGACAGGGACATGAGCCCCATGGCCGGTACCGCGGCGCGATGGGAGATCCTCGACGGCGGCCTCACGTACATCCTGCATCTCGATCCGCGGGCGACGTTCAGCGACGGGAAGCCGGTGCGGGCGAGCGACGTCGTCTTCACGCTGCACAAGATCCTGGACGAGGAGTCGCAGCAGTACGGCGCTGTTTACGGGTTGCTCGACCGCGCGAAAACGGCCGCGGTCGACGAGCGGACGGTGCGTGTCGCGTTCCGGGAGGCGCGCGCGGGACAGCTCCTCGCCTTCAACATCGGCGTCCTCCCGGAGCACGTCTTCGGCAAGGGGGACTTCAAGAAGAACCGCGCCACGATCGGCAACGGGCCGTACGTGGTGCGGCAGTGGACGCGCGGCCGCGGCATCCTCCTCGAGCGGCGCGCCGACTACTGGCGCGAGAAGCCGGCCATCGAGTCGGTGTTCTTCCGTCCCATCGCCGAGAACGCGGTGGCCTGGAAGGCGCTGCAGCGGGGCGACGTCGACGTCACCCGCGTCGACAACGACATCTGGGCGCGCGTGAACGACGACCAGAAGATCTCCGGCCGCATCGCGTTCCACAACGTCTACCGCCTCGGCTACAACTGCATCATCTGGAACCTCACCGACCCGATCCTCTCCGACGCGCGCGTCCGCCGCGCGCTCGCCATGAGCTTCGACCGCGACGCCGTCATCGAGAAGATCTACCACGGCCAGGCGCGGCCGGTCAGCGGCCCCTTCACGCTCGACGAGGAGGCGAACAACCGCGCCATCGTGCCGATCGAGTACAACCCGACCGCGGCCGGCGCGCTGCTCCAGTCGGCCGGCTGGCGCGACAGCGACGGTGACGGGGTGCTCGACCGCGGCGGCCGCAAGTTCGAGCTGACGCTGCACGTGCTCTCCGGCAACGACACCTCGCGCGAGCAGTCGCAGGTCCTGCAGGAGGCGCTCCGCGCCCTCGGCGTGCAACTGCAGCTCCGCCTCGTCGACGACGCCGCCTTCTACGGCGACGTCCTCGGCCGCAACTACCAGGCCGCCTACATCGCCTGGGTCAACGAGCCCGATCCCGATCCCTACGGGCTCTTTCACTCCAGCCAGATCGGCGAGGGGATGAACGTCGTCTCGTACAAGAGCGAGGAGGCCGACCAGCTCATGGAGGAGGCGCGCACGGAGCTCGACCACGAACGCCGCATGGACCTCTTCCACCAGTTGCACGAGGTGCTGGCGCGCGACCAGCCCTACCTCTGGATCGTGCAGGTGGCCGAGAAGTGGGCCGTGAACAAACGCGTGCAGGACGTGCAGGTGGCCAGGGGCCTCGGGATTTACCACTGGTATCCCGGCCCGCGCGCCTGGTGGATCGCGAAGTGATGCGCGTCGTCGAGGTTGCGCCGCCGTTCGGCATCGACGCGCTGGCGTATGTGGAGCGCCCCGACCCCACCCCCGGACCGGGACAAGTCGTCCTGCGGATGCGCGCGCTGTCGCTCAACTACCGCGACCTGCTGGTCGTCAACGGCACGGGCCGCTGGCGCGCGCCCGGTCCGCGCATTCCGCTCTCCGACGGCGTCGGCGAGGTGGTGGCCATCGGCGAGGGGGTGACGCGCGTGCGCGCCGGCGACCGTGTCGCGCCGCTCTTCTATCCGCACTGGTCCGACGGCCCGCCGGCGCCGGAGAAGATGGAGGTCGCCCTCGGCGGCGCGGGCACGGACGGGCTTTACGCGGAGCAGGCGCTGCTCCACGAGTCGGCGGTCGTGCACGTGCCGCCGCATCTCACCGACGAGGAGGCGGCCACCCTCCCCTGCGCCGGCCTGACGGCGTGGCATGGCGTGGCCGAGGAGGGACGGCTGCGCGCCGGCGGCACGGCGGTGGTCCTCGGTACGGGAGGTGTGGCGCTCTTCGCGCTGCAGTTCGCGCGGCTTCTCGGCGCGCGCGTCCTCGCGACCTCCAGCAGCGACGACAAGCTCGAACGGGCGCGCTCTCTCGGCGCAACGGCCGGCGTCAACTACCGCACCACGCGTGACTGGCCGGCGCGCGTGCTCGAGCTCACCGGCGGCGGCGCAGACCTCGTGGTCGACACCGCCGGCACACTCGCCGAGTCGATCGCCGCCGTGCGCGTCGGCGGGACGGTCTCGTTCATCGGCTTCGTCGCCGGCACGAAGGCGGAGGTCGACCTCGTCGCGCTCATGGGCAAGAGCGCGCGCGTGCAGGCCATCGACGTCGGCTCGCGCGCGATGTTCGAGTCGATGAACCGCGCCATGGAAGAAGGCGGCATGCGTCCCGTCGTCGACCGCGTCTTCGGCTTCGACGAGGCGGCGGAGGCGTTCCGCTACCTGGAGAGCGGGAGACAGTTCGGGAAGGTGTGCATCCGCGCGGGCTGAGGGGCGCCGCGCGCGCTCGTGCTCCGGCTCGTACTCGGCGGCGTACAGATGTCACTATCCGACGATTGCGCTGCGTCCCTGGTCTGAACTCGCATCTTTGACGATGTTTCATACGCTGATGCGCCTTCGCGGTCTGGTCGTCTTTCTGATCCTGTCACTCGGGTGTTCCCGTAAGGTGAAGGACTACCCCGTACCGCGCGCTGCACAGAAGCTCGACGGGATGGTTTGCGTGACGTTGCGGCATGGCGATGGGCCGCCGGCGATGAGCGGCGGGATCTGGGGAGTCGAGTCGAGGTTGATGTCGCACACCGAACAAGGCTGTGCGTACCCGTGCAAGCGCTATCTGTTGTATCCGCGTCTGAGTCAGCAACTGGAACCCTGGAATGGCGTCGTCAGGACCATGCGCGAAGGTGAAGTCCGCCGCGTGTGGCTGACTCTGCCTCAGCACAACGAGCCACGCGTGTACGACATCGAGTTGGCGTCCGTGGTCCGCACCGACAGTGCCGGCGAACCGATCATCGAGAACCGGTAGCGCTGAGCGGCGCTACGTCCGCTCGCTATACTCCGCGGCCATGCGGCTGCTGCTGATCTCGAGCTCTCTCGTCCACGGGTACGGCTACCTCGATCATTCCGAGGAGGAGATCCGCTCGATTCTCGGCTCGCGGCGAACGGTGGCCTTCGTGCCGTTCGCGCAGCAGAACGTCGACGGCTACACCGCCCGCGTCCGGGAGCGCCTCGGCGCGATGGGCTACGACGTGACGCAGGTGCGTGCGCGTGGCGACGTCGAGAGCGCGGAGGCGCTGTTCGTCGGGGGCGGCAACACGTTCCGGCTGCTCAAGACGCTGTACGACCTCGACCTCGTCGAGGCGATCCGCGCGCGCGTGCGGGGCGGGATGCCGTACATCGGCTCCAGCGCCGGGACGAACGTCGCGACGCCGTCGATCCGCACCACGAATGACATGCCGATCGTCTATCCGCCGACGTTCGATGCGCTCGGGCTCGTGCCGTTCCAGATCAACCCGCACTACCTCGATCCCGACCCGACCTCGACGCACAAGGGAGAGACGCGCGAGGACCGTATCCGCGAGTTTCACGAGGAGAACACGACTCCTGTCGTCGGGCTGCGCGAAGGCTCGATGCTGCGCGTCGAGGACGCGACGATCACGCTCGTCGGCAACCGAACGGCGCGGATCTTCAGGCGCGGCGAGACGCCGGTCGAGCTCGAGACCGGCTCAACCCTCGCGCTGTGAGCGGCGCGCGAGGAACTGCTCGCGCAGCCTCTCCATCCGCTCCACTCCCCCCGCCATCCCCACCACCACCGCCTCGGCGTGCCGCATGAACTCCGCGATCCCGGACGCCTCGCGCAACTGTGCGAGGAACGGGTAGACCTTCGCGACTGCACCGACCATCTCCGGATTCGCGGCGCGGAACATGTCGGGGTCGATCGCGCCGTACGTCACCATCGAGGCGGCCATGTCCCAGTAGCCGGCGACCATGCGGAAGGAGGCGTTGCGCTCGCCGCCGGCGACAGCGGCGAGCTCTTCGAACGTGCGGGGAGTGAAGTCGTCGAGCCACCACTGCCGGGCCTCGCGCAGGACGGGATCGCGGCGAAGCTCGAACAGCTTGAGGTTCAGGGTGGCGCTTTCGACGGGCGTCGGCATCAGAGGTCCTTAGAACGTCAGAGCCGCACGGTTTTCATCCGCCGCGGCGTGCCCGGTTTGACGGTGAACGTCAGGATGCCGATCGCGGCGCCGCTTTTCGCTTCCGCGGTCACACGCCACTTGCCGGGCGTCACATTCTGTTTGTACGTGAAGCCGCGGTAGCCGGTCTGGCGGCCGCCCTCGATGCGGATCGGGACGACGCTGGTGGTCTTCCACTCGTCGTTCTGCAGCACTTCCCAGCGGTGGCGGATGGTGGTGCTGATGCCGTTCGGCACGAACACCGAGGTGAAGCAGTAGACGCGCTCGTGCCCCGCGCGGTGAAAGGTGGCGGAGGAGCGGCGCCAGAAGCGGAGCTCCGGGGACTCCACCCGCGCCACGTAGCCGCCGCTGGTCCGGCGGAGTTCGTGCGCGATGAGCATGTCCTTCTTCACCAGCGGCACCGGCGGGATGACGTTGAAGAGGTGGAGCGCGAGCATCAGCACGGCGACGCCGGCCGACGGAGCGATGCTCGCCGACTCGTGCCGCGAGAGGCGCCGCAGTGCGAGCACGAGCAGCAGCGCCACGCCCGTGCCGGCGTAGAACCAGAAGGTGCTGATGCTGCGGAAGAGATGCGCGAGCGCGAAGTTGAGGAACATGATCGCGCTGAGGGTGAAGAACGCCCAGGAGAGGGTCAGCTCGCTGTAGGCGCTCTCGAGGAACTCGTTCCCGATCAGCAGCGCCGCCAGCCCGGCCACGAAGAGCGAGGCGGCCAGTCCGCCGGCGCTGAGGAAGTAGAAGATGAAGAGGGCGCTGAAGATCCCGCCGAAGAAGAACTGCAGGACGGCGTTCATGTACCGCGAGCCGCGGAAGGTGACGCCGCGGCCGATGGCCGTCAGGATCGCCGCGGCGCCGATGAGATAGCCGAGCAGGAGGAAGAGGTCGATCGTGGTGATGGTGCGTCCGAGGGTGACGGCGTCCCAGGCGAAGCCGGCCAGGAAGAAGGCGGCCGGGGCGTAGCAGCGAAAGGCATCGAACGACATTCTCGGACGCGCATTCTACGGTTGAGGTAGGGTGTGGAAGTCGCTCCCGTCGCGGGATCTCAGATTCACGGCAAAACAGACCGCGCAACCACGTCGTGTCTCGCGATCCCCTGTGGCGGGTCGCTGTCGACGAGCGGTACCGGGCCGAGTTGGGCGCCGCCGAAAGGGCAGTTCGCGATAGGGTTCGAACACCGATATGACGACGGGACTGAGCCCTGTCCGTGCTGGGAGTACGCCACGTACGTCTACCGCGGACGCGCAAGCGTCAAGCTGTCCGACCTGCCGAAGAACGTCGCGACCGCGACGCTGCTGCTCGACGTGAAGAAGTTCGAGAACTCCTCCGGAGGGAGCCAGGACGGTTTGATCACCGGAATGTTCCGGAAAGACCAGGCGCCGCTCGCCCAGGGGGCGGACTTCAGCAGCCCACTCTCCCCGAGCCTGGTGACCGATCCGGTCATCGTCCCGTTTCCAGCGAACATCCCGCCGGCGTTTCCGCCGAACGGCCCCTCCGTCATGAAAACCGGCAGCGTCATTTCCGTCGACGTGTCGGTGCCGGTGCTCGACGCCATCAAGCAGGGTAAATCGTGGATCCAGTTCGTCTTCGTCGGCCCCAACGAGGCGCTGCAGCCGAAGACGAACGGCGTGTTCGCGGCGCTGATCGAGCCGAAGCTGAAGGTGGTATTCAACCCGAAACCCTGACGGGTAAAATCGGCGCATGCAGTTGCGGCAACCAGCGTGGGAACTGCTGACCCCCTGCCCGGTTTGCGATCAGCCGGCGCTGGTGCTCATCGCCTGCCCGGGCTGCGGCGCCGTAGCGTTGCGATGCGCGGAAGAAGGGAGTGCTTTCCCTTCCTCGACGGCTCTCTCGGCTGACGACGCGGTGCCGGACGAAACGGTATGCGCCGCCTGCGGGCGAGTCCCGCTGTCCGAGTTCGTGAACGCAACGGCCCCCCAGATCCTCGCCGCCGGCGTTGCAAAGGGCGAATACAGGTGATTCAGCGCGGTGGATGTGGCGTGAAATGGGACTTTCTACCGCTCGTGATCATGCTGTGCTTGTCGATCGCGTGTGCGTCATCGACTCCGGTGACGGGAGGTGCCGAGTCGCCGGCGGCGTCGAAGCCCGTCTGCCCGCCGGACCGTGAGGTCGGAGCGGACTGGAAGACGATTTCAGACGAAACGGGAGCATACGAACTGCGGGTGCCGTCATCGCTCCAGAGAGCACCGCGGGATGCCTACTTTTTCCTGCATGGCGGCGAGGTGTGGGAGGACTCCCGCATGAAGGTTTCGCTCGCGTTCGGACACTGGGCGGAATTCTCGTTTCAGGAGGAAGTGGGAGAGCGCTGCAGGGTTGCTCTCGATGGTGAAAGCGTGTTCCTGATCGTCGGAAAGAACGCGGTCATTGCGTGGTACGAACGGCAGTCGGGCAGCCATGAGCCGGTCGTGCGCGCGTCGAGTGAGTCGGCGCGTGTAGAGGAGCTCGCCGGAATCGCCCTCTCGCTCGTGTATTCGAGCCGAAGCGACAGGCTCCACGAGCGCTGACATCGGCCACCTCATCCTCTACGCGAGCCTCGCGATCGTCGCTGGTCGTGGCGTTTTTCTTCCGGTGCGGCGGCGACGTCGGCGGTAGCGTGCGGGTCGTCCGCTGCGCCTCTGGCCGCGGCATTCGCGGCTCTGGCGGCCGCCTTCTGGCTGCTTCTGAGAGACCGCGACATCGCGATCCGCATGAACCGCCGGACGTTCCGCGGCGCCTGATTTCGTCCCAAATCGAGGACATTACGGCGATAAGGAACGTGGTTCCTCGCCGCGCACTAGTGGTTCCTCGCGGCGCACTAGTGGTTCCTCGAAGAACACATGCGGTTCCTCGCGGAACACATGCGGTTCCTCGAAGAACACATGCGGTACCTCGAGAAACACATGCCGTACCTCGAGAGAAACGCGGAATCTCGAAAAAAACCTCCGGCACCCCGGAAAACGCATCCGGTACCTCGAAGAACACCAGCGGTCCTCGGGGTACACCTGCGGTTCCTCGCCGGACACAGGTGGTTCCTGGCGGAACACCTGCGGTTCCTCCGGAACTTCGCGCCCGCCTTTTGCGTTAAAAACAGTCTTGATGTTGCCACCTGACGCGCAGTACGAGGAGTCCGCGGTCGCGGAGTCCCGCGAGAAAGTCGAAGAACCGCCGCTGTTCAAGGTCCTGCTCCACAACGACGACTTCACCACCATGGAGTTCGTCGTCTGGGTGCTGGAGTCGGTTTTCAACATGCCGGAAGAGCAGGCCATTCAGGTCATGCTCAACGTCCACCTCCGCGGGAGCGGCGTGGCCGGCATCTACACCTACGAAGTCGCGGAGACGAAGGTCGAGAAGACCACCGCTCTCGCGCGCGAGCACGAATTTCCGTTGCTCGCTACCATGGAAGAAGTCTGATGATCGCGAAACAGCTCCAGGCCAGTTTCGAATTCGCGGTGAACGAGGCCATCCGCCGCCGTCACGAGTACGTCACGCTCGAGCATCTCCTCTTCGCCCTGCTGCACGACCGCACCGTCCGCGACGTCGTTCGCGCCTGCGGCGGCGACGTCGAAAAGCTGAAGGTCCAGCTCGACGAATTCATCGACCGCACCTACGAGCAGCTCGACGACGAGGACATCCAGCCGGCGCTCACGACCATGCTCCAGCGCGTCATCCAGTACGCGCAACTGCACGCGCAGAGCTCCGGCCGGAAGGAAGTCGACACCGGCGAGATGCTGGCCGCGCTCTACCAGGCCGACAAGTCGCACGCCGTCTTCCTCCTGCGCAGCCAGGGCATCGAGAAGCTCGACGTCCTCACCTACCTCTCCCACGGCATCCCTAAAGGAGGAGCGCATCCGCAGGGGGACGGCCCGTTCGCCACGCCCGGCGACGACGACGCCCCCGCGCCGAAGGACCCGCTGCAGATGTTCGCCGTGAACCTCCTCGAGCGGGCGAAGGCGGGCGAGATCGACCCGGTCATCGGGCGGATGAACGAGCTGGAGCGGACGATCCAGATCCTCTGCCGGCGCCGCAAGAACAACCCGCTGTACGTCGGCGAGCCGGGGGTCGGCAAGACCGCCATCGCCGAGGGGCTGGCGCTGAAGATCCAGGAAGGGGGCGTGCCGGAGGTGCTGAAGAACGCCGAGGTCTGGTCGCTCGACCTCGGGTCGCTGCTGGCCGGCACCAAGTACCGCGGCGAGTTCGAGCAGCGCCTCAAGGCCGTCATCGCCGCCCTGACGGAGAAGAAGGACGCCATCCTCTTCATCGACGAGATCCACACCATCGTCGGCGCCGGCGCGGTGAGCGGCGGGACGATGGACGCCTCGAACATGCTCAAACCGGCCATCGCCTCGGGCAAGCTGCGCGTGATCGGCTCGACGACGTACGGCGAGTACAAGCAGTCGTTCGAGCGCGACCGCGCCCTCGCCCGCCGTTTCCAGAAGATCGAGGTCGGCGAGCCGACGGTCGAGGAGACGATCGAGATCCTCCGCGGCCTCAAGGGCTACTACGAGCAGCATCACGGCGTCACGTTCACCGAGGAGGCGCTGCGCCTCGCCGCCGAGCTGTCGGCCAAGTACATCCACGACCGCCATCTGCCCGACAAGGCCATCGACGTCCTCGACGAGGCGGGCGCGCGGGCGCGGATGCTTCGTGGAGCGGCGCCCGCTCCGGGCGCCGAACCGGTGGCCGAAGCGGCCACCGCTCCACAGGACCTCATCGACGTCCACGAGGTCGAGACCGTCGTCTCGAAAATGGCCAAGATCCCGCCGCGGACGATCGCCGTGTCGGAGAAGGACCGCCTGCAGGCACTCGACTCCGATCTTCGCCGGGTGATCTACGGCCAGGAGCATGCGATCCGGCAGGTCGTCGCGGCGATCAAGCTCTCCCGCTCCGGCCTCGGCAGCCCCGACAAGCCGATCGGCTCCTTCCTCTTCTCCGGCCCCACGGGCGTCGGCAAGACGGAGCTGGCGAAGCAGCTCGCGCAGTCGCTCGGCGTCGAGTTCATCCGCTTCGACATGAGCGAGTACATGGAGCCGCACACCGTCTCGCGCCTCATCGGCGCGCCGCCGGGATACGTCGGCTTCGACCAGGGCGGCCTGCTCACCGACGCCATCACGAAGACGCCGTACGCGGTGCTGGTGCTCGACGAGATCGAGAAGGCGCACCCGAACCTCTTCTCGATCCTGCTGCAGGTGATGGATCACGCGACCCTCACCGACAACAACGGCAAGAAGGCCGATTTCCGGAACGTGATCCTGATCATGACCACCAACGCGGGCGGGCGGGAGATGACCGACGCCTCGCCCGGGTTCATGAACAACGCCGCGAGCGGCCACGGGCGCGGGGTGATCGAGCGGACGTTCGCCCCCGAGTTCCGCAACCGCCTCGACGCCTGGATCGCCTTCGAGCCGCTCAGCTTCGAGACGATCGAGCGGGTGGTCGACAAGTTCGTGGCGGAGCTGCAGGCGCAGCTCGCGGCGAAAAACGTGACGCTGGAGCTGCGCGAAGGCGGCCGGAAGTGGCTGGCGCTGAACGGCTACGACCGCTCGTTCGGCGCGCGCCCGATGGGCAGGCTGATCTCGACGAAGATCAAGGAGCCGCTGGTGGACGAGATCCTCTTCGGCAAGCTGGCGAACGGCGGGAAGGTGGTCGTCGATGGCGACGATCGTGAATTGAAGCTCGAGTACTGATGAGAGCCTTCCTCGTACTCGCGCTGCTCCTCACCGCCTGCCAGGAGAAACCGGGTCCCGGCGAGCTGACCGGGACCATGTCCCCCGAGGCGGAGGCGCGGCGGGCGACGGAAACCGACCCGACGCCGCAGAACGACACCGCGCTCACCGGCACGTTTGGCGGACCGGCCGCCGGCCAGGCGCCCGGCACGCCCGCGGAGACCGGCACGCATGCCGGCGCCACCGGAACGGACGCGAGCACGACGACCGATCCGAATGTGACGAGCACGGGTGGGACGCCGCCCGCGACCGGCACCTGATACGCTCGCGGCCGTGTCCACCTTCCCCGACCCCCGCTACGCGCCGAGCGACGTCGTCGCGATGGGGGAAGACCTTCGCGTGCCGACCCTCCGCGAGGCTTATCGGAAGGGCATCTTTCCCTGGCCGCACGACGGGCTGCCGCTCCCCTGGTTCTCTCCCCGCCGCCGGGCGGTGATCTTCTTCGAGGAGCTGCACGTCGGCCGCTCGCTGCGCAAGGCGCAGAAGAACAGCGGGCTCACGTTCACCATCGACCGCGACTTCCGGGCGGTGATCGCCGCCTGCTCGGAGGCGGAGCGGCCCGAGCAGGACGGGACCTGGATCGGCGCGAACATCATCGCCGCCTACACCCGCTTCCACGCCGCGGGCGACGCGCACAGCATCGAGGTGTGGGATGGCGAGGAGCTGGTCGGGGGCTTGTACGGCGTCGACTCCGGCGGGATCTTCACCGGCGAGAGCATGTTCCACCGCCGCTCCGACGCGTCGAAGCTCGCGCTGCTGTTCCTCATCGAGCACCTGCGCGCGCGCGGCGCGACGCTCCTCGACTGCCAGGTCATGACGCCGCACATGGAGGCGCTCGGCGCGCGCGAGATCTCGCGGGCGAGGTTCCTCGACGCGCTCGCCGCGGCGCAGGCGAAAGGGCTGCGGCTGTTCTAGCGGCGTACCCGAGACCCGCTGTGCCGGGGGCTGCTACGCCCTCGCGCCTGGAATCATGCCGAGGGGACGTCCCACCAGCCGGTCGGCGTACTCGCCGTGCCCCGCCTCCGCCAGGAGCGTCATCTGATACAGCCGCGCCAGGCGATCGATCCAGCCGCGCGCGTCGCGCTCGTCGAGCGACGCCAGCGTGTACGCCAGCGCGTCGGTCTCGCGCGGAAACTGCTTGCGGATGCGCGCCAGCAGCAGCTCGTGACTCGCGTCCTTGTTGATCACCCGCAGCGCGTCGAGCACCAGGACGTTCGTGGTGCCCTCCCAGATCGGGAGCACCTGCGCGTCGCGGAGAAGGCGCGGAAGCGGATGCTCCTCGATGTAGCCGTTGCCTCCGATCAGCTCCATCGCCTCGGAGACGCACGGCACGGCGAGCTTGCCCGAGACCGCCTTCACGACCGGCGTGAGGATGCGCAGCATGCGCGCGGCGTCGGCATCTCCCGCGTCGGCGCGGCAGAGCATCTCCACCGCCTCGAACGTCAGCAGCATCGCCGCGACCTGCTCGGCCTCGATGTCGAAGAACGTCTCCTGCGCCAGCGGCCACTCGATGACCGGACGCCCGAACACCTGTCGCCGCTCGATGTAATGGCGCGCCTCGTAGACCGCGCGCCCGATCAGCGCGACCGAGGCGACGGCGTTGTACAGACGCGAGAGGTTGAGCATCTCCGCCATCGCCGCGAAGCCGCCGACCTCCTCGGCCGGAGCGTCGGTGAGCGTCACCTCCCCCGTCGCCATCGAGCGGACGCCGAGCTTGTTCTTCAGCCGGTCGATGGAGAAGCCGGGGTTGTCGCGCGTCAGCAGGAGGAACGTGCGCAGCCCTTTCGTCCCGATCGTCGCCCCGTCCGCGCGCGCGGTGACGAGCACCGCCTCGGCGTCCACGTTCGAGCAGAACCATTTCCTGCCGGTGAGACGCCAGGTGCCGTCTGCGTCCTTGCGGGCGACGGTCTCGTTCGCACCGACGTCCGAGCCGCCGGCGCGCTCGGTCAGGAACATGCCGCCGGTCCAGAGCGTGTCGGGATCGCTGGAGGTGAGATGCGGGACGACGCGCAGTACCTGGTCGTGCGTGCCGTGGCGGGTGAGGACGCGCGCGACGCCGTCCGTCATGCAGAGCGGGCAGTAGAGACCCGACTCCGCCATCGCGAAGAGGTAGCCGAGCGCGAAGCCGGCGAACGGCGCCTCGCGGGAGTGCTCGTGCGTCTGGTACTTCATGGCGATCATGCCGGAGCCGTAGGCGATGCGCTCCATCTCGCGATACGACTCGTGATAGTCGACGCGGCAGAGCGGCTCGCCGCGCCAGTCGTGCGTCGTCAGGCGCGGCTGCTCGCGGTCGGCGATCGACGCCAGCGGCGCGACTTCCTTCGCCGCCCGCTCCCCCATCGCCGCGAGCTGCGGCTCGGCCCAGGCGAACGCGGCGGGGCTCAGTTTGCGCTCGCACAGCGCGCGAAAATCGGGCGACGAGGTCCAGTAAGACTCGTCCGGAAGATCGGGGATCGGGCTCTCGGCGGGGCGATTTTCGGACATCAGTCGGTCATAGTAAGCTGCCTCCACAACGATGGGTACCGTCGAGATCGCCTTCCGGATGCATCTGCCGTCCGGAAAGACGGAGGTGCACGGCAGCGGTACGCCGGAGTTCGATCTTTACCTCCGGAACGAACGGGGCATGCGGGCGTTCCGCTCGCTCTCGGAGCTGCGCATCGCCGAGGCGTACGTGCGCGGCGACATCGAGATCGAAGGGGACGCCGTGAAGGCGATGTGGCTGCGGGACATGCTCTCCGACCGCAACATCTGGCTCAAGCTGTGGCGGCGCGTGCAGCCGCTCCTCCTCGGCCGCGAGCGCCTCAACCCCGCCTGGATCGCCAAGCATTACGACTCGAAGAACGTGCAGATCCTCGCGCTCGACCGCGACTACTACGCGTACACGCCCGGCATCTACCTGGCGGACGAGGAGACGCTCGAGCAGAGCGCGCGGCGCAAGTACGAATTCGCGTGGGATGCGCTGCAACTGCGGCCGGGCATGGAACTGCTGGAGATCGGCTGTGGCTGGGGCGGCATGACGCGCTTCTGCGCGAGCCGCGGCGTGCGTGTCACCGCGATCACCCTGTCGCGCGACCAGCTCGCCTTCACGAACCGCATCATCGCGGAGCAGCAGCTCGACGCCACCGCGACCTACCAGGACTTTTTCACCTTCCAGCCGGGGCGGCGCTTCGACGCGATCTCCTGCATGGGGGTGATCGAGGACCTCTCCGACTACCGGCGAGTCATGACGCGCTTCGCGGAGCTGCTGAAGCCCGGTGCGCGCGCGTACCTCGACTTCGCGGCCGGGAAGGTGCCGGTCGCCACCTCGAGCTTCGTCACCAAGTACGTCTGGCCGGGTACGTTCCGGATGGTCTACATGCCCGAGCTGATGGAGGCCATCGACCAGTCCGCGATCGAGCTGCAGGCGGTGTGGAACGACCGGCACAACTACTACCTCTGGGCGCGCAACGGCGCGGTGCGCTGGGTGGAGAACAGGGACCGCGTGCTGGAACAGGCAGGCGAAGAGATCTTCCGCCTCTTCCACCTGCTGTTCCTCGGCACGGCCGGCGTGATGAGCAGTCCGCGGCAGGACGTGAGCGCCTACCGCATGCTCCTCTCTAACGGTTGACGGCCGGCGCCGTCGCCGCGCGCATGTTCTTCGAGGCGAGGATGACCTCGACCCACTGGCCGTTGACGTTGGTCATCAGCGTCCCGATCACCCGTCCGTCGTGCTGCCCCTCGACCCGCAGGCGCAGGTTCTGGCTGAGCTGCACGTTCCCGACGGGCGTGACCGTCCCGTTCTGGCTCTTCGGCACCGCGAAGAGGGTGAGATCGCGCGGCTTCCCGGCGTCCGGGCTGGCGACCTGGGCGAGCACGAACCCCGCCACGAGCAACGTGAGAGCGGCAACAGCAAGCGTGACTTTGCGCATCGAAAGCTCCTCCTGAAGGTTTAGACGACGATACCGCCGGAAGGTTCCGCGCGCGGAAACGGAGAGGTGAAGAATGAAGAAGTTCGAAGTTCGAATGAAGAAACGCTCCGCCGAGGAGTGAACGCTGGGGGCGTTCCCCGTAAAATGGGGCACGAGGAACACGATGGCCAGAGCACGCCCGAAAGATGAGGTTCGCCGCTTGCTCGAGAGCCTGCCGGATGAAGGACGACTCCCGCGTGGAATGACGTAGAGGAGATTGCCCGCTTCATCGCGCGCGATTCGCCGCGGTACGCGATCGTCATCCAGCGCGAGGCACACGTCATCGCCTTCATCAGCAGCGCGCGCGATCTCGACGCCTTCCTGCAGCGCGAAAACAGAACCTGACGCTTGCTACAACTCCACCTGCGCGCCCAGCTCGATCACCTGGTTCGCCGGGAGGTTGAAGAACACCGACGCGCTGGAGGCGTTGCGCATCATCCAGGCGAAGATGTGCTCGCGCCAGATGGCCATGCCGGGGCGCTTCGTCGGGATCAGCGTCTCCCGTCCCAGGAAGTAGCTGGTGGCGATGGAGTTGAACGTCACGGGGCCGGTGTCGATCTTCTGGAGCGCCTCGGGGATGTCGGGGTCCTCCATGAAGCCGAAGCGGAGGGTGAGGCGGTAGACGCCGTGGCCGAGCTCCCGCCACTCGTACCGCTCCTCCGGACTGAGGTGCGAGGTCTCCTCGGTCTCCACGGTCAGGAGCACCACCTTCTGGTGCACGATCTTGTTGTGCTTGATGTTGTGCAGGAGCGTCGTCGGGACGCCGTCGTTGCTGCGCGACATGAAGATCGCGGTTCCGGGGACGCGGTGCACGCGGCCGTTGCCCAGCTCGTGGATGAACGCGTCGGCCGACAACACCTCCGCCGCCAGCCGCTCGTTGAGGATGCGCCTCCCCTGCCGCCAGGTCGACATGAGCGTGAAGATCGATAACCCGACGAAGAGCGGGAACCAGCCGCCTTCCCACACCTTCACCAGGTTCGCGCCGAAGAACGAGAGGTCGAAGCAGAGAAAGAAGACGGCGAACGCCACCGCGCCCGCGAGCGGCCACTTCCAGCGGTCGCGCGTGTAGACGGCGGTCAGGGTGGTGGTGATGCCCATGGTCGCGGTGACGGCGACGCCGTACGCGGCGGCGAGCCGGCCCGACTCCTGGAACGCGAAGACGAGCGCGATCGCCGAGAACATCAGGAACCAGTTCACCGAGGGGATGTAGATCTGCCCGATTTCACGGGCGGAGGTGTGGCGGATGCGGATGCGCGGCAGATAGCCGAGCTGCACCGCCTGCCGCGTCAGCGAGAACGCGCCGGAGATCACCGCCTGCGAGGCGATGCTCGCCGCGGCCGTGGCCAGCACCACCAGCGGGATCAGCGCCCACTGCGGCGCCATGCGGTAGAACGGGTTCTCCACGCCGGACGGGGTGTGCAGCAGGAAGGCGCCCTGGCCGAAGTAGTTCAGCAGCAGCGACGGCAGCACGAAGCTGAACCACACCAGCCGGATCGGCTTGAGGCCGAAGTGCCCCATGTCGGCGTACAGCGCCTCGCCTCCGGTGATGACGAGGAACACCGAGCCGAGGACGAGGAAGCCGGTGAGCTTGTTGCGGACGAAGAAGTCGATGGCGTGGGTCGGCAGCACCGCGCGCAGCACGCTCGGCTCCTGGATGATGTGCGAGATCCCCATCACGGCGATGACGGCGAACCAGAGCAGCATGATCGGCCCGAAGATCGCGCCGACCTTCGCGGTGCCGTACTTCTGGACCGTGAACAGTCCGATCAACACGGCCACGGTGATCCATACGACGTAGTCGGTGAAGAGCGGTGTGGCCACGTTCAGCCCCTCGATCGCGGAAAGCACCGAGATCGCGGGCGTGATCATCCCGTCGCCGTACAGAAGAGCCGCGCCGAAGAGGCCGAGGCCCACCAGGACCACTCGCCGTCGCGAGGGAGCCTGTTTCGAGCCGACCAGCGACATGAGCGCGACGATGCCCCCCTCGCCGCGGTTGTCGGCCCGCATGACCACGAAGAGGTACTCGACCGAGATGATGAGGATGAGTGAC
The DNA here is from genome assembly GCA_036399015.1 of Thermoanaerobaculia bacterium. GTDB lineage: Bacteria > Acidobacteriota > Thermoanaerobaculia > Gp7-AA8 > Gp7-AA8 > QHVT01. Next base: position 23,444 of record DASWNW010000100.1, read on the forward strand.
CAGAAGATCAGCGACAGGACGCCGAGGATGTTCTCGGGAGAGGGCGGGAGGTGGTGCTCCGGCGCAAAGCACTCCCGGAACGCGTAGAGGGGACTCGTGCCGATGTCGCCGTACACGACGCCGAGCGCGCCGAGCGAGAGTGTGAAGAGGTACCGCTTGCTGTGCTGCTGCTCTGACGACGACATGCGTGCCGGGGGGGAAACGTAGCACAAGACGGGCCGGGTGGGAGGCGCGGAGTCTCAGAGTCGTTGAAGTCTCAGAGTCTCAGAGTCGCAAAGTCTCAAAGTCTCAAAGTCTCAGAGAGAGAGAAGACGGACCGAGGTCATCCTCTTTGAGACTCTGAGACTCTGAGACTCTGAGACTCTGAGACTGATCACAGTTGCTCGTTGAACAGGAACGCCCCGAAATCGGTCAGCTTGTGCAGGACGGGGCGGCGCCGCCATGGCTCCAGGTGCACTTCCCGCGCGTGCTTCAGGTCGGCCTCGAACGTCCGCTCCAGCTCCGCGGCGATGGTCTCGTCGTGGACCACCATCGTGACCTCGTCGTTGACCTCGAAGGAGCGGTCGTCGAAGTTGCACGAGCCGATCGACGAGAGGCAGCCATCGATGGTGATCACCTTCTGGTGCAGCAGCGTGCGGTGGTAGTCGAACAGCTTCACGCCTCCTTTGAGCAGCGTCCCGTAGTGATGGTGGCTGGCGTGCTGCACGAACGAGGAGTCGGTCGCCTCGACGGCCGGGATCATGATGCGCACGTCGACACCCCGCTTCACCGCATCCAGCAGCGCCTTCCGCGCGTCGGGATCGGGCAGGAAGTAGGGGTTCTGGATGGTGATGCTCTTCCGCGCCAGGCGGATCAGCATGTAGTGCAGCAGCTTGACCGTGGAGGGGCTGCCGTCCGGCGACGTCCAGACGACGTGCGCGCGCATCTCCCCCTTCGGCTCGAGCTTCGGGAAGAACTTCTCGCCGCCGGTGACCTCGCCGGTCTCCTCGACCCAGTTCTCCGCGAACGCCGACTGCAGTTGCGCGACGACGGGCCCTTCCACGCGCGCCGAGATGTCGCGGAAGTGCTCCTTGTCCTCGGCGTCGCCGAGCCAGTTGTCGACGAGGCAGTGGCCGCCGACGTAGCCGATCTTCCCGTCGATGATGAAGATCTTCCGGTGGTCGCGGTTGTTGATGATGCCGAGGTTGCGGAGGGTGAGGCGGTGGTACTTCTGGACTTTGACGCCGGCGTCGGCGAGCTGCGCCAGGCCTTTCTTTCCGAACTCCTTGCCGCCGCTGCCGTCGAGCATGACCCGCACCTCGACCCCCTCGCGCGCCTTGCGGCAGAAGACGTCCGTCATCCGCCTGGTGAGCTCCCCCTCCTTCGAGAGAAAGGTCTCGTAGTTGATGGTGGATTTCGCCTCTTCCAGGTCGGCGACGACGCGATCCCAGAACGCGCCGTTCTGCAGCAGCTCGACCTGGTTGCCCGGCACCGCCGTCCCCTGCGTCATCCCGGCGATGGTCGGCATGAGGGAGGCGAGATCGCCGTCCCCCTCCAGCGCGAGATGCGGCCGCTTGCGGCGCTTGACGCTCCAGAGGATGAGCGCCATCGCGACGAACGCCAGCGCGGCCAGGACGACGAGCCAGACCGGCAGGGTGACGCTCAAGACGCTTCCCGAAGGTTCAGCTCGACGACGATGGCCCAGTGGTCGGAGGGGCCGCGCCGCACGACGTCGGCGCTGACGAACTCCCAGCGGGGATCGCAGAAGACGTAGTCGAGGCGCTGCCGCGTCATCGGGAACGTGGCCTCGCGCGCATCGCCGCACATCCGGAGGTGGCCGTGGGACATGAGCGTGCGGATCTCCTCGGCCGAGGGGGGGACGTTGAAGTCGCCGACGAGGACGTGCGGCAGCGCGCCGCGGGTGGTGATGTCGCCGAGCTCCGCGATCTGGCGCGCGCGGGCGACGCGCAGCAGGCGCCCCCAGGCCGCGAGGTGCGTCACGAAGAAGGTGAAGTCGAAGTCCGGCAGGGCGATGTCGGTCTGCAGTACCGAGCGTGGCTCGCCGGAGCCGGGCAGCGGGTAGACGAAGGCGGACTTGATCGTCCCGCGCGTCAGGACCGCGTTCCCGTATTCGCCGCCGTCCATGATCGTGCTGCGGCCGAAGTGGAGGTTCATCCCGGTGAGCGACGCCAGGACCTCCCCCTGGTGCACGGGACCCACCCGGGTGTGGTTGTGCACCTCCTGAAGGCCGACCACGTCGGGGCGCACGGCCGCGATCACCTCCGCGAGCTTCGGCAGATGATCTTCACGCCGGATGGCGGCGTGTCCCTGGATGTTGTACGACATGATCTTCAGACTGCTCATCCCGGGTCGGGGAAAGCGAAGCGAGATACATGCCGGTGGGGATTTGGGTTCCTCGGAGTTCCTCGGAGTTCCTCGGAGTTCCTCGGGTTCCTCGGAGTTCCTCGGGGGTCCTCGGGGTTCCTCGGGGTGGCTCGCGCGGGAAACGCTGCGGTTCCGAGGAACTCCGAGGAACCCGAGGAACCCCGAGGAACCGTTATCCTCCCCGCATGATCCGCGACCTCGACCCCCTCATGCGTGCGCGCGGCATCGGCGCCCTGATCGTGCCGATGCACGAGGCGATGCACTCGTCCTTCCGCTGGCTGTCGCGCGGCGCGAAGGTCACGCGGGGGTACGCGATCAAGGTGCTGGACCGGGAGCCGCTGCTCGTCACCTATCCGATGGAGCGGGAGGAGGCGAAGGCGACCGGCCTCGAGGTGCGGCTGGTGCACGACTACGTCGCCACCGCCCCCACGGGCTCGGACGGCTACGCGGAGCTCTTCGCGAACATCCTCGGCGACGCGGGGCCGGTGGCCTTCTTCGGAAACGCGCCGGTCCACCTCTACGTCGGCATCGTCGACGCGCTGCAGCGGCGGCGGGTGCGGGTGCACCGCTCGAACGGTGAGGACCTGATCCAGCTCGCGCGCAAGCGGAAGGAGCCGTGGGAGGTGGAGGCGATCCGCTCCGTCGGCGCGCGGACGGAGGAGGTGGTGGAGGGCGTGCGGGCCATGCTCCGCGACGCCTCGCCGTCGCTGACGCTGGGCGACCTGAAGCGCTTCGTGTCGCCGGAGATCGCCCGCCTCGGCATGATCGAGGACCACGAGACCATCCTCTCGCAGGGTCGCGACGCCGGCGTCCCCCACTCCCGCGGCGACGCCGCGGCACGCGTCGAGCCGTCGTCGCCGATCGTCCTCGACATCTTCCCCTCCGACCGCACCACCGGCTACTTCTTCGACCTCACCCGCACCTTCTGCATCGGCCCCATCCCCGGCGAGCTGCAGCGGATGCACGACGAGGTGCTCGAAGCCTTCACCCGCGCGAGGGACGCCGTCCGTCCCGGCACCCTCGCCGCCTCGTACCAGGCCCTCGTCTGCGACTACTTCGAGGAGCGGGGACACGCCACGCTCCGCTCGCACCCGAAGACCCTGAACGGCTACGTCCACTCCCTCGGCCACGGCGTCGGCCTGGACATCCACGAGAAGCCGTCGTTCTCCCTGCTCCAGGACGACCCGATCGAGGAAGGCGACGTGATCACCATCGAGCCGGGCCTGTACTACCCGGAGCGGGGGCTGGGGGTGAGGATCGAGGACATGTTCGTCGTGACCGCGACGGGCGTGGAGACGTTGTGCAGGTCGAGCTACGGCCTCCGGCCGTGAGGTTTGTTGCTGGTTGCTGGTTGCTGGTTCCTCGTGAGTCACGCGAAGCGGCACAAGCAACCAGCAACCAGCAACAGAAACGCCGGCCCGCAGGCCGGCGTTTCGGAGCAACATCGCGCGAAGCGCGACTTACAGATTGCGATCGATGAACTGCTGCAGCGCGTTCTTCGGCGCCGCGCCGACCATCCGGTCGACCAGCTTGCCGTCCTTGAACATCATCAGGGTGGGGATCGAGGTGACGCCGTAGCGCTGGGCGACCATGGGGTTGTCGTCCACGTTCAGCTTCGTGATCACAGCCTTCCCCTCGTAGCTGGGGGCGAGCTCCTCGACGATCGGTCCGATGATGCGGCAGGGGCCGCACCACGGCGCCCAGAAATCGACGAACACCGGCTTGCCGCCGTTCAGAACGTTATCGAAATCCGAGTCACCGATCTGTTTGACTGTCTTTGAATCTGCCATCTGCGAGATCTCCTAACGTCTGCAATGAAGTTGAGCCCGGCGGCGTGATATTCCCCGGTCACAGCTCTGTAATTGCGTATTCAGTGCCCGGCCTCTTTGGCACGTTGCTCGCCTACGACAGCACCTAGAAATGTCCGACCGGCGCACCCATGGACGGCCCGAAGCGCCCGACCGGAGGTCCTTTCCCAGGCCGCCGCTCTGGCTGAATCTCGTTCTGCTCATCCTCGGCGTCGCGGGGGTGCTCTACGCCCGCTATCACCGCGAGCAAGTGTCCACGCAGTTTGCCGACGTGATCGCCGCCGAGGCGAGCACGCCGGGCGACGTGAAGAAGCTCAAAGCCGAACTCGCTCAGACCGACATGGAGCGGAGCGCCCTCGAGCGCGAGCTCGAGTCGCGGATGAAGTTCGTCACCAGCCTCAAGTCGGAGAACTTCTACCTCTCGGTCGACACCCGCGACCGGAAGATCCGCTTCTACTACGGCGACACCGTCCTGCGCGAGACCGACCTCGCCATCGGCGAGTCGAAGACCGTCAAGTCGGGAGACAAGACCTGGACGTTCCTCCCGGTCAAAGGCGCCTTCCCGATCGAGGCGAAGCTCGTCGGCCACGCCTGGCGGATCCCCGAGTGGGTCTACGCCATGAACGGCCAGCCGGTGCCGCCGGAGCGTCCCGCCTTGCCGAACGCGCTCGGCGAGTACGTGCTCTTCCTCCCCGACGGCTACGCGATCCACACCCCGCCGGCCGAGGACAGCCCGCTCAAGGGAGCGAAACCGGGGTCGTACATGGTCTCGGAAGACTTCATGCGCGCCATCTGGCCCCGCATCCACATCAAGAAGACACAGGTTTACATCTACTAGGGAGAACGAATGCCGCGTTGGGTAGGCTTACTCGGTTCATGGGCGCTGCTGGTGGCGGCGCTCGGCATCCTCGGATATGCGGTGGCCGCGGAGGCGATCACGATCTCCGACGAACGGAAGCTGGATCGCGTCCGCACGATCGACCGGATGATCGAGAACCAGGTGCGCGAGCAGCTCGCGAACCTGCAGAAGTCGATGTCCCAGGCGAGCACGCAGGTCACCAACCTGCAGTCGGAAGTGCAGTCGACCGAAAAGGCGATCGAAGACCTCCACGACAGCAACTTCGTCATCACCGTCTCCACCCAGGAGAACAAGGTCTACGCGCGGCGCAACGGGCAGCTCGTCTTCGAGGCGGTCTGCTCCACCGGCAGCAACTCCACCCTCCACACCGGAGGCGAGACGAAGGTCTTCCGCACCCCGATCGGCCGCTTCAGGATCAAGTCGAAAGAAGAAAACCCGAAATGGGTGCCGCCCGACTGGCACTACGTCGAAGAGGCGCAAAAGTACGGCATGCGCATCGTGCACCTGCCCCGCGGCGGCTCCGTGGGCGGCCTCTACGTGCGCGGCAACAACGTGTATGACGGCGGGTGGGCGCTCCCGGAAGGGAAGCTGATCGTCCGCGGCGGCGCCGTGATCATCCCGCCGGTGGGCACGCGCCAGCGGCAGTTCCCCGACGTCCTCGGCACGCACCGCCTGAACCTCGGCGACGGCTACGCGCTGCACGGCACGCAGCAGGTCCGCCTCCTCGGCCAGAGCGTCTCGCACGGCTGCGTGCGCCTCCACAACGACGACATCGCCCGGCTGTACCAGATGGCGAATGTGGGGGATGAGGTGATCATTTACTGAGTCTCAGAGTCGCAGAGTCTCAGAGTCTCAAAGTCGCAGAGCGGCTTCGCCTCATGGCGTCGTTCTCCTTTGAGACTTTGAGACTCTGAGCCTCTGAGACTCCCCGCGGCCACTACAATCCCCCCATGAACGTCTGGCGCGACCGCCTCTTCCGCTGGCTCGCGCCGCTTGCCCGCCGCACGCCCCTCTCGCCCAACGCGATCACCATCATCGCGCTGCTGCTGAACGTCGTCGCGGCGGGGCTGCTGTACCGCGGGCAGTTCCTGCTCGCGATCGTCTTCCTCTCCATCGGCGGGCTGGCCGACGCCTTCGACGGCATCGTGGCGCGCGTCCAGAACAAGAGCTCGCGCTACGGCGACTTTCTCGATCACTTCGCCGACCGCGTCAGCGACGTCCTCCTCGTGACGGGCTGGGTGCTCGGCAACGGCGTGCGCGTCGAGATCACGCTCGCCGCGGTGATCGCGGTGCTGCTCAACGGGTACATCGGCACGCAGATCGAGGCAACGTGGCACGCGCGTGACTACGACACGGTCGGCCGCGGCGAGTTCGTGCTCGGCATGGTCGTCTACCCCATCGCCTCGCATCTCATCTACGCGAACGGTCTGCAGAACCTCACGCCGGGCGGCCTCACGATCGCGGAGTGGATGGCGCTGCTCCTGATCCTCATGGCGATCCTCGGGATGGCGCAGCGGTTCGCGCTCGCGGCGCGGCTGGAACGCCGCGGATGAACGATCGCAACCCGATCACCGGCGAGCCGATCCTCTTCGCCCCCGGCCGCGCCGCCCGTCCGCGCGCATTCGACGCGGACGAGATCCCCCGCTGCCCCTTCTGCCCCGGGCACGAGAGCGACACGCCTCCCGAGGTCGTGCGCGTCGGCAACCCGTGGCGCATCCGCGTTTTCCCGAACAAGTACCCGTCGGTCGAAGGGGCTGAGGTGATCGTGGAGTCGCCGCGGCACGGCGACACGTTCGACCGCATCGAGCACGCCGAGGAGGTGGTGCGCACGTACGCCGACCGCTACCGCGCTCATGCCGGCGCGCGCTACACCGCCCTCTTCAAGAACGAAGGGGCGCGCGGTGGCGCCTCGATCCCGCACGTGCATTCGCAGGTGATGCCGCTCGCGTTCACGCCGCCGCGCATCGAGCGGGAGGCGCGCGCGTTCGCCTCGACGGAGCGCTGCCCGCTTTGCCATTTCGACGGTGAGCTGATCCGCGAGACCGGCTCGTTGATTTGGCTGGCGCCGCGCGGCTCCTCCTTCGCGTATCAGCAGTGGATCGTGCCGAAAGCGCACGTCTCCGAGATGACGGCGTTCGACGCGGCGGAGCTGGCGTCGCTGCTGCGCGCTGCGTCGCGCTCGATGCTGCAGCTCGGCGAGTCGTACAACTGGATGTTCGTGAACTTTCCGGGCGAGCCGAAGGCGCACGCCTACGTCGACCTCGTCCCGCGCCTCTCCGCGATCGCCGGTTTCGAGCTCGGCACCGGCACGTTTGTTGAGATCATCGACCCAGCCGCCGCGGCGCGGCGCATCCGAGGCTGAATGATCCCGCTGAGAGACGACAACCCGAGGCGCACCGTCCCCTTCGTCAATTACCTGCTGGTCGCGCTCAACGGTCTCGCCTTCTTCTGGCAGCTCTCCCTCGGGCAGCATCTGCAGGACGCGCTGTTCCAGATCGCCTTCATCCCGGCGCGCTTCTGGCTGCCTGGGAACTACGTCCCCGACATCCTGACGATCGTCATCTCCATGTTCCTGCACGGCGGCCTGATGCACATCGGCAGCAACATGCTCTATCTCTGGATCTTCGGCGACAACATCGAAGACCGCCTCGGCCACTTCCGGTACCTCGTGTTCTATCTCGTCTGCGGCTTCCTGGCGACGTACGCGCACGCGATCTTCAGCCCCGGCTCGCGCATCCCGGCCATCGGCGCCTCCGGCGCGATCGCCGGCGTCCTCGGCGCATACCTGATCCTCTACCCGCACGCGCGGGTGATGACGCTCATCCCGATCTTCTTCTTCATCACCGTGCGCGAGCTGCCGGCCATCTTCCTGCTGGTGATCTGGTTCGTGCTGCAGCTCTTCAGCGGCGTCGGCTCGCTCGGCGTGACGGACGCGCAGGACATGGGCGGCGTCGCATATTTCGCGCACATCGGCGGCTTTGTCGCGGGCATGGTGCTGATCGGCTTGTTCGGCGGATTCAAACGTGCGCGCCGGCGGGAGCCGCCGCCGCCCTGGTGGGCGCAGCGCTGACGTCGTCCTAGCGCCAGTGCTTCACTTTCGGCCAGAGCTCCGGCAGCGGCGTCTTCAGGCCGCGCCCGTGGAAGATCGGCGCGTTCTCCCACGGCATCGCGTACGGATGGAAGCGGTCGCCCACCTTCGTCAGCGACGTCCATAGCTCCTCGTCGGGATCGGGATCGTCGTCGAGCAGGATCACCGACTCGCCGATGTAGCCGCGATGGCCCCAGAGGAAGTAGTTCTGGTGGCCGCTGATCGCCGGCGGGAGGCCGTACTTCGGCCCGTAGAAGTCGATCGCGCCCGCCTGTCCGTAGTTGCCGCAGAAGATCGCGGTCTTCTTCCTCTCCCCCTCCGGCAGCGAATGGTAGTAGCGCGCCACCTGCGCCACCGTCTCCTCCCATCCGAACTGGTCGGCGAAGAGCTGCGGCATCTCTGAGATGTGCGAGACCTCCGTCGCCTGCGGCTTGATGCCGAGCGCGCGCTGATAGGCGATGTAGCGCGGCGGCGGGAGGATGGCGGTCGCGAGCGGCAGCGAGATCAGGCAGCCGGCGATGACGATCGCGAACGCGCCGATGCGCAGCGCGCGGCCTCGCTCCGCGAAGAAGCTCGCCCCGGCGGCGAACAGCACCGGGTAAATCGGCGCGACGTAGTAGTCCTTCGCCTCGAGACGGATGAACAGCACCAGCACCGCCACGTACGTCCAGGCGAGCACGCGATGCTCCCGCCTGCGGAACAGCATCACCAGCCCCGCGATCCAGACGGGCGCGGTGAAGGGGTTGAGCATCATCCCCTGCTGGATCATGAACGGCACGGGCGCGAGGACGACGTTCTTCCCCGTCTCCTTCACGTTCCGCAGCAGTTCCAGCGTCGGATAGCCGTGCTGCACCTGCCACAGCAGATTCGGCGCGAAGAGCAGCAGCGCGATCGCGCCTCCGAGCCAGATCCACGGCCGCAGGAGCGTCCGGCGCATCGGCGTGAGCAGCAGCGCCACGACGACCGCGGCGCCGAGGAAGACCATGGAGTGCTTGTTCTGCAGCCCGAGCCCTGCCACGGCGCCGAAGGCAAGCCACCACTTCTCGGTCGCGCCGTTCGCGATCTCGAGCACGATCAGCAGGCAGCCCAGCCAGAAGAGGTGCTCGAACCCGTTCATGCTGAGGAAGGAGTCGATGCCGAGGTAGATCGGCGCGAGGAGGACGGCGGTGCAGGCCAGCGCCTGCGCGGCGCGTCCTCCGCCGAGGCGGGCGGCGAGGACGCCCGTCAGGACGACGCGCAGCGCGCCGCCGAGCGTGGCGAGCAGGCGGAAGCCGCGCAGCGAGCCGCCGAACAGCTCCCCGAGGCGGGCGTAGACCGCCACCAGCGGCGGATGGTCGACGTAGCCCCAGTCGAGACGGCGTCCGCAGGCGATGTAGTACAGCTCATCGCGGAAGTAGTGGTAGGAGCCGGACGCGTAGAGATGAAAGAGGAGCTTGACGGCGGCAAAGCCGAGGATGAGTGACCAGTACGGCCGGCGCGGCATCGACTACCGGTTACGCGGGCCGGCCGAAATAGTTTTCGAGATGCCCCTGCGCCTGGCGCAGCCCCTCGTTCGCGGTCCGCACCTCGGCGAAGGCATCGCGCCAGACCGAGGAGACGCGCTGCACGTTCCGCTCGCGAAGGCTGAACAGCACCTCGCGCAGCGCCTCCGTCTCCGACGGCAGGAGCTCGGGGCGTCCGATCTCCCGCTCGATCAGCGCCTGCGCCGAGCGCAGGTCGTCGTCGCCGGGCTGCGCGGCCATGGCCGGGATCTTCATCGTGGTCGGACGGTCGGTCGCGAGCTCGCGCGGCTGCGGGCTGCCGCTCATGTCGACCGAGCCGGGAAGCTCTTTGAGTTGCGGGCTGAACTTGCCCATCATGAAGAAGAGCTCTTTCTCGTTCGCGAAGTTGCCGACCAGACGCGCCGACTTCGCGAGCTCGAGGTGCTCCGACTCCTGCAGCATGATGAAGGCGCGGGCGCGGTCCTCGAGCGAGATCCGCTTCGCGTGCACCCTCCACGCGGTGAGCGTGCCCTGGATGAAGCAGGCCTGCCCGGCGCGGATGCTCACCGCCTCGACGGTGACGTTCTCCTCGATGCGGATCGACCCGTTGGTCGACTCGATCTCGGAGTAGACGCCGGAGTTCTGGATCACCAGGTTCCCGGGCGTCTTGATGGAGAGCTGACCGTGCGCGTTGACCCGGATCTCGGTCCCGCGCGGGATGATCATCGTCGGGAAATTTGCCTGATCGGCGGCTGCACTCATCACGACCTCCTCTTCCCACCCCTTGTGGCTGCCACACCGACGAACGCGTTCGGTAACGGATCGAAGTTCCGGTAGTCCTTGCTGGTGCGGGCGCGCATGAGCACGACCGCCTCGTTGCTCCACTGATGATTGAGGATGTAGATGCGGGGGTCGACAGGCGTGTAGGTACCGGGCTGTTCGAGATCGCTGCGGATCTCGTAGTGCAGGTGGGAGTTCGTGCTCCAGCCGGTGGAGCCGACCGTGCCGATCACGTCTCCCTGCTTCACCGTCTGGCCGGCGTTGACCGTCACGGTGTCGCAGTGCGCGTAGATGGTGATGAAGCGCTCCGCGTGCTTGATCGTCACCACGTTCCCGAAGCGCCACCAGGCCACGCTCTGCGAGATCGGATAGCGGCCGGCGAAGGTGACCACCCCGTCCGCCGCGGCGTAGATCGGAGTGCCGGTCGGCGCGGAGAGGTCGAGCCCCTTGTGGAAGTCGGCGGCGCGGGTGAACGGCGAGACGCGATTGCCGAACGGCGAGGTGAGGACGAACTGGTCGCTCGGGACCGGGAGGATGGAGGGGGTGTGGCGGACGATCTCCGCGTTCGCCGCCTCGTAGCGGGTCAGGAGGTCGAGCTGCTCCTCGAGGCGCTGCATGGCGTTGACGAGCGAGGCCTCGCGGCGACGGGCGTCATCGAGCGGCTCCTCGGCCGGCGCGCCGGCCTTCGGGGTGGAGAAGCCGCCCTGTCCGAGCGTGCGATCGAGGCCGTAGACCGTGATCAGCTTCTCGACCCGGATGCGCTGCTCCTCGAGGCTGCGCTCGAGGGACGTCATCTGCACGACGTTCTCGCGCAGCCGCTCGTGCTGGATCTCCCGCTCTTCCCGCTGCTCGAACAGGAAGTTGGTCTTATACACGCGGCGGATGACGGTCGGAGCGGCGGCCATCGAGCCGATCAGCCCCGCCAGCAGGAGCGAGAGCGCGACGATACCAATCACCACGCGGCGGCGGTCGAAGAAAAAGTACCGCACGCGCCGGCGAATGTCGCTCGGATGGACCTGAATCTCGATCATCGGCTCGGTCCGCGCTGGACAACGCGCGGGTCGTGAAGTTTAGCACAGGGGGGTGTGCACAAGGTGGGGTGCGGTTACCCGCGCGGCGAAGCCGCGTCGGCCGCCGCCGCGCCACGCGACGAGAACCGCTTGACCAGCGCCGGCACCAGGATCATCGCCAGCACGAGCAGGCAGACGATCGCCAGACGCTTGAAGGCGTCGCCTTCGCTCATCGAGCCGTTGAACAAAGCGTCGGCGCAGTAGGTGAAGACGAACTTCGACGGGGCGATGCCGATGACGGTGGCGAAGAAGTAGTCGCGGAAGCGGACTCCCGCCACGCCGGCGCCGTAGTTCAGCACCGCGAACGGGATGCCGGGGATGTTGCGGAGGATGAGCATCGACTTGAAGCCGGCATGGTCGACCTGCTGGCGTACCATCCGCCCGACGCGGCCGAAGCGGTCGAGCAGCCCCTCACCGATGAAGCGGCCGGCAAAGTACGAGACGATCGCGCCGACGGTGCCGCCGACCATCGCGTACATCCCGCCGAGGAGCCAGCCCCAGATGAAACCGGCGGCGATGACGAAGATCGACGCGGGCAGCGCCACGACGCAGCCGAGCGCGTAGATCAGCACGTAGACAAAGGGCGCGTACCAGACGGCGCGGATCTGCTCCACCGCCGAGCGGATGTTCTCCCGCGTCAGGTGTTCGCGCAGCGGCGAGACCCAGATCGCGGCGAACACCGCCACCAGCAGCGCGGCGGCCGCGAGCCTCAGGAGGAGCCGGCGCGACATCAGCGCTTTCGCGGCTCCACCGTGGTCACGTGCCGCGTCACCTGCCCCGTGAGACCGAACTGCCGGAATACCACTTTGAACGCGGTGGTGCACGGGACGTCGCGGAAGAGGATCGTCGTCGCCCCCTTCACCTCTTTGTCGATGAGCAGGTTCTTGATCCCGCACTGCTGCTGCATCGACTTGAGGACGACGCGCACGTCGGCGTCCTTCACGTCGAGCGAGACGGTGGCCGCGAGCAGCAGCGCGGGGAGAATCAAGCGAGGCTCTCCACGATCATGGCGATCCCCTGCCCGCCGCCGATGCAGGCGGAGGCGAGACCGTACTTCTGCTTCCGCCGCCGCAGCTCGTAGAGCACCGTCAGCAGGAGGCGCGTGCCGGAGGCGCCGAGCGGGTGGCCGAGCGCGATTGCGCCGCCGTTCACGTTCAGCTTCTCCTTGTCGATGCCGAGCTCTTTCGCCACCGCGAGGATCTGCCCGGCGAAGGCCTCGTTGATCTCGATGAGGTCGAGGTCCTGGAGCTGCATGCCGGCCTTCTTGAGCGCGATCTGCGTCGCCGGGACCGGGCCGATGCCCATGATCTCCGGGTCGCACCCGGCGATGCCCCAGGAGACGATGCGGCCGAGCGGCTTCTTGTCCTTCGCCTTGTCGGCGGTGGTGACGACGAGCATTGCCGCACCGTCGACGATCCCGGAGGCGTTGCCGGCGGTGACGAAGCCGTCCTTCGCGAACGCCGGCTTCAGCTTCGCCAGCCCTTCGATGGTGGTGTCGGGGCGGATGTGATCGTCTTCGGCGATCAGCTCGCCCTTGCGGCCGACCGGCACCGGCACGATCTCTTCTTTCAGCCGCCCGCTCTTCACCGCCTCGGCGGCGCACTGCTGGCTGCGCAGCGCGAACTCGTCCTGCTCCTCGCGCGAGATCTCGTGCTTGCGCGACAGGTTGTCCGAGGTCTGGGCCATGTAAAGGCCGGCGTAGGTGTCGAGGAGCGCGACCATGAGCGAGTCCTCGATGTTCCCCTGCCCCAGCTTGAAGCCCTTGCGCGCACCGCGGATGACGTGCGGCGCCTGCGACATGTTCTCCATGCCGCCGGCGAGGACGGTGTTCGCCTCGCCGAGCTCGATCTGCTCGGCGGCGCTGATGACCGACTGGATGCCGGAGCCGCAGAGGCGGTTCACGGTCAGCGCCGGAACGTGGGTCGGGACTCCGGCCTTGAGGCCGACATGGCGGGCGCCGTAGATGGCGTCGCCGGAGGTCTGGAGGGCGTTGCCGACGATGACGTGGTCGATCTCGTCCGCGGCGAACCCGCTGCGGGAGAGCGCCTCTTTGGCGGCGAAGACGCCGAGGTCGATGGCGCTGATGTCGGTGAAGTGTCCGTTGTACTCCGCCATCGGCGTCCGCGCGCCGTCGACGATGAGGATGTCTTTCAAGATGAATAACTCCTTTGAATGTCGGCGTATGAAACGCCGAATCAAGAATTAAGAATTTCGAATGAAGAATTCACCCTCGGCACCTTCGCCGTTCTTCATTCGAACTTCTTCATTCTTCATTCGCGGCGCCAGCAGCACGATTCCCGCGACCTCCGCCACCGTCATCCAGACGCTCCCCTCGATCCCGAAGTCCCCTCCGGTCAGCCACCAGGGGCCGCTTCCCACCTCGACCAGCAGCGTGGTCGCGCCCTCGTAGCCGCTCACCTCGTGGCCGAGCACCGGGCCGGTCATCAGGTTCCACGCCAGGTGCAGGCCGATCGGGAACCAGAGGCGCCCGTAGCGGGCGTACGCGAGGCCGAGCAGGATGCCGCCGAGGAGGATGTTGCCGATGCCGAGGAGGGTCACGGAGGGGTTGCCGAGATGCAGCGCCGCGAACAGCACCGCGCCGAAGAGGATCGCGAAGCGGGGCCTCCAGGCGAAGAGTTTCTGAAAGGCGTAGCCGCGGAAGAGCAGCTCCTCGTGCACCACCGCTGGAAGATAGATGGCCACCAGCTCGCGCCAGGGGAAGTCTCCTCCCGGCACGTGCCGTACGCTCGTGCTCAGGACGACCGCCAGCGCGCAGCCGGCGATGAGGGCCGCGCCGAAGAGCGCGCCGTGCAGCAGCTCGCGCGTGGCAAGGACGGGCGGAACGGCGAGACCGAGGGTCCAGCGTCCGCGCTCCCACCAGCCGATCGTCAGCAGCGTGGCCACGGTGACGGAGACGAGCCCCATCCACTGCCCGAGCGGGAATGCCAGCCACATCAGCAGAATCGTTGTGGCAACATAGAGGAACACGAACAACAAAAGCGGCGCGAGGAGCCGGTCGGCGGCGATGGCGAGCTGCTTCCAGGTGCGGGAGGAAGAGACATGTCCAGGCTGACCAGCGACGCGGCCCCGCTGCTCCTCCGGATCGCGGCCGGGTTGATCTTCCTCCCCCACGGCTGGCCGAAGGTCTTCGGCGAGGGCGGGCCGGGCGTCTTCGCCGCCGACGTCGCCTCGAACTACGGCATCCCTACCTTCCTCGGCTACCTCGCGTCGTACGCCGAGGTCGTTGGGGCCGTGCTCCTCATCGCCGGACTGCTCACCCGTCTGAATGCGCTCCTCCTGGCCGGGACGATGTTCGTGGCGGCGTTCGTCGTCCTGCTCCCCGATGCCTTGTACGAGGTTCCGGCGGGCGCAATCAAGCCTTTCGTGGCGCTGATGGGGATCGAGCTGCCGCTGGCGCTCTTCGCCATGACCCTGGCGCTCGTGCTGACGGGAGGCGGGCGCTTCTCGCTCGACCACCTGCTGCGCGTCGACGAGCGGCTCTTCCGCCGGAAAAAGAAAGCGGCGGCCGAAGCCGCCGCCGTTCAGGTATGAAGCTGGAGGACGCCTACTGCCCGATCGCCGCCGCCGCGGGGGCGCTGGTCGGGTCTTCGACGATGATGCCGATGTTCTTCGCGCCGCTGGCCCGGGCCACGTCGAGGAAGTTCATCGTGGCCTCGTAGTCGACCTCGCGGGAGCCGGAGAAGAAGACCATCTTCGAGGTGTTGCCGCGAAGGACCTCGCGGATCCGCCCCGGAAACTCGGCGAGAGTCATCTCATCCTTGTTGATGAGCACGCGGCCTTCCGGCTGGAGGCTCAGGACGATCTGGTCCTGCACCGCGGACGGAGGGAGGTTCGCGGGTGCCTTCGGCGGAACCTTGACCAGGTAACCCATCTGCACGACCGGCGTGAGAACCATGAAGATGATGAGGAGCACGAGCACAACATCCACCAGAGGTGTGATGTTGATGTCCGAATTCATCGAACCGCCGCCACCGACTTGCATGGCTATGCACCTCCCTGGACGGCCGCCGACGGGCTCTTGGGCTGGGTCACCAGACCGACGTCGTTGAAGCCGACCTCGCGGCAGGCTTTCAGAACGTCGAGCACGTCTCCGTACTTGACCTGGCGGTCCCCCTTGACCGCGATCTCGCGGTCAGGGTCTTTCTGTTGAAGGTCTTCCAGCGTCCGCTGGACCTCGTCCTTGCGGACGACGTTCGGACCGACGTACACCGAGCCGTCCGCCTTGACCGAGATCTGGAGCTGCTTCTCGGTGTCGGGCGTCTTCTCCGGCTGGGCGGTGACCGGCAGGTTGACCGGCACACCTTTCTGGAGAAGGGGGGTGACGACCATGAAGATGATCAGCAGCACGAGGCAGACGTCCACCAGCGGCGTGACGTTGATGTCCGCCGTCAGCCCCTTGTGGCTGACTTTGTGGAGCGAATTACCCGACGGCCTTTTCATGGGTCTCGGCCTCCTTCAGGAAGTAGATGGCCATCTCAGAACCGGAGTTGGACATCTCAACCGTGAAGCGGTCGACGCGGTTCTGGAAGTAGTTGTACGCCCAGACCGCGGGGATGGCGACGAGCAGACCGCCTGCCGTGGTGAGGAGCGCCTCTGCGATACCGGCCGAAACCGAGGCGATACCGCCGCCGGAGGTGGCCATGCCCTGGAAGGCGCTGACGATACCCATGACGGTGCCGAAGAGGCCGACGAACGGCGCTGTGGCGCCGATGGTCGCGAGAACGCCGAGGTTCTCCTTCAGCTCCGCGACCGTGATCATCGCGGTGCGGTCCATGCCCTGGCGCGCCGCTTCGACGGCGAGCTCGGAGTTGCCGACGCGCTTGTCGCGGCGCGAGGCCTCGAACTCGAGCAGCCCGGCCGCGATGACCTTGGCCAGATGGCTGTTCTTGTACTTCTTCGTCACTTCGATCGCCTGCGCGTAGTCACCCTTGGTGAGCAGGTTCGAAAGCGCGCCGAGGAGCTTGAGCGACTGGTTCTTGGCCTGGCGGAAGACGATGAACCGCTCGACCATGACCCACAGCGAGTACACGGACATGATGCCCATGATGATGACGACGGCCTTGCCGACGAAACCCATCTCGCCCCAAAGGTGTCCCAGGGACATATTCATGAGAAAACCCTCCTAATCTGCACCGCGGCGGTGGTGGCCGCGGCCCTGTTCTTTAGTTCAGTTTGAAGTTGACGGTGAGGTTGAAGATGACGTCGACGGGCTGTCCGTTGAGCGTCCCCGGCTTGAATCTCCACTTCCGGACTGCATCCGCCGCCGCCTGGTCGAGGCCGAACGGCAGCGGCTTGAGAACCTTGACGTTCTGCACCTGGCCGTTCTTGTCGATCACGCACTCGACGATGACGATGCCGGCGATGCGCGCCTTGCGCGCCACCTCCGGATAAACCGGGTCGACTTTGCTGATGACGGTCGGCGCCTTGACGTCGCCGCCGACGCGCAGCGGGGCCGTCTCCTTCGGCGGAGGGGGCATGGTATCGGTGACGATGCCGCCGATCACGCCTCCGACGACGCCGCCGACGACGCCGCCTTCCACACCACCTTCGACGCCGCCTTCCACGCCGGCGTCAGCCGCCGAAGACGCGGCCTCCACGGGCCGGACCTCGTCGGGAACCTGGGTGGGGGCGAGCTCCTGGATGTCTCTCGGGACTTCGACCGTGCGCACTTCCACCGGCTTGACCGACGCGGCCTTCGGCGGCGGCGGCGGGGGCGGCGGAGGAGGCGGCGGCGCGGCGGCGACCGAGTACTGCGCCACCTGGGCCGGCGAGTTCTCGGGGAACTCGACGTTCCACACCGCACCGAAGATCATGCCGGCGATCACGATCACGTGCAGGCCGAGGGACACCGGCAACGTCAGGTACTTCTGAAGCCCGACTTTCTGCTTTTTGGATTCGACGACTGTAGTTTCGAACATGACTGAGTTGTGTCCCTAGCTCTTGGTGCCGGCGGCCGCGGCGGCCGCCTTGGCCTTGTTCGCGCGGACGATGGCGATCGCTTCGTTCCGGACCTTGTCGGCCTCCGCCACGAGCTGCTGCTGCTTGACCGGATCGGTCTCCAGCGGCGCCTGCTGGCGGTAGAGCAGGCTGAGGTAGACCATCGCCTCGAAGTAGTCCTTCTTCAGCGCGATCGCCCTCTGCAGCGCCTTCTGGCCGCGGGCGATGATCGCCAGCCGCTCGTTGATGTCGGCCGGCGGGTTCTTGGCCACCTTCTCGTAGCACACCACCCCGTAGGTGTAGTGCGACTCGTGGTTGCGCGAGTCGATCAGGGTGATCTTCTCGTACCAGTTCAGCGACTCGTTGAAGTTGCCCTGCTTGGAGTAGAGCGTGGCGACCGAGCGGACCGCCTCGAGATCGTTGGGGTGAGTCTGCAGCCACTCGCGGAAGTAGTTGATCGCTTCCGTCGTGCGGTCCGCGTTGAGATAGAGGTTGATGAGCGCTTCCCGCGCGATCCGGTCGTCCGGCTTCTTGCGCAGGTACTTCCGCAGCTCCTGGATGGCCGTATCGGCGTTCCGGACGTTCGCGGGGCTCTTGTCTTCCGGAACGTAGAGGCCGATCAGGGAGTAGCCGACCATCCGGTCGAGGTCCGCGAAGCTGCTGTCGATCTCGCGCGCCTTCTGGTAGTGCTTCAGCGCGACTGCATACTCCTCACGCGCGTAGGCGTCGTTGGCGTCGCGGATGGCCATGCGCGCCTGCACCTTCGAGCAGCTGACGAGGGACAATAGGGAAAGAGAAAGTGCCGCAAGAAGGCACAACTTCTTTTTCATGTGATTCGAAACTCCCTGATGAGTGATCGCAGATCTGCTAGGGCGCTGTCAGGCGACTTCCCGTCCCGGCCCGCGTCAGGCAATGTGGCCGCGAATATACAGATCACCCTATTCACCGTCAACAACATTGGTAGTACCTGAAACCGAAAGTTTTAGCCGAAAAAATTCACTCAAAAAAACTTTCCGGGAACGGTGGTGCGGACCCGTCCGCGCACCGTTCCCGAACCCCTCTCGCCAACGGTTCGACACCGCTCGCCGGCGAAAGGAAACCAACCTACTCGACCACCCGGAACGGCTCCGAAAGCTCCCAGGTCTTGTTCGCCACGTTGTCGGTCAGCTTCATCGTCAGCTTGTACTCGCCCGGCCGGAACGTGGCCAGCGGCATCGCCTGCCCCACCCCGTAGTGTCCCGGCACGCCCTTCAGCTCCTGCGCCGGCACCTCGGACGCCGGTCCGATCATCTTCACGTTGCGCCCCTCGGAGCTCTTCCCGGTTACCGACACCGCCATCGTCAGCTTCGGCTGACCGGTCGTGGCGTCCTTCCCGGGGTTGCGGAGCTCGACGAAGTACCAGAGCTCGTCGGTCTTCCGGAACGTCGAGTTGCCGCGCGGGACGACCTTCAGGCCGCCGAACGCGAACGGATCGGTCGGCAGCTGCGCCTCGGTCAGCGGATAGATGTGCGTCGAGAGCATCAGGTTCGAGACGCCCGGCGCATCCTTGTCGAGGCCGGTCACCACGATCGGCCGCGAGACCACCGACACCGGCTTCCCCTCACGGGCGAAACCGAACGTGCCGCGATACTTGCCGGGGGCGAGATCGAGCGAGCGGGCGTAGAAAACGTCGTCGTTCGACGCCGTCAGCGTCACCGGCTCCTCGAACGAGAGCACCTGCGTGCCCCCCTCTTCGTTCTCGACCGCGCCGAAGAAGGTGACTTCCGTCCCCGCCGTCAGACCGGAGGACTTCGGCGCCCAGAGCTGCACCGGGACGAAGTGATCGCCGTCCGGCGTGATGAACTCACCCGTGCTGAGGAAGAGCGTGTCGGACGCCTTCGTGGCGCTCCGCGCCTCGGTCACCGCGGTGCGCAGCGCCTCGGTCGTCAGCGCGTTCACCGCCGCGGCCGGCGCGGCCACGACCGGAGCCGCGGCAACCGGCGCCGGCGTGGCGACGGCCGCCGTGAACGTCGGGACCTCGGTCAGGCCGGGCTGGGTGATGAAGGAGGAGGCCACCGCCTCGAAGAGCTTCGCGGTATCGGTGCGGGGCGCCCGGTCGATCTTCCAGTCGTTCGAGCCGTACTGGTCGATGAACGCGAGCTCGGCGAGCGGCTGCCCCAGCGGCAGCGGCGACTTCGCCTGGTCGTACTCCCAGATCTCCTTCGGGCTGTAGCCCTGGAGCGTGTTCGAGCCCGCGCCGGAGCCGGGGGTCTGGATCGTCCCCGTCGGCTCGCTGGTGGCGCGGCGGAGCTTCGTGGGCGACCCCATCAGGACGAAGGCCTTACCGCGGTCGGTCGCGGAGCCCTTCACCCGCCCCTGGCCGAAGCGGGTGTCGGCGACTTTGATGCGCTCTTCGACCGAGTCGCGGAACTCGTTCGCCGGCGTGCCGGGCGTCGGGTCGCGGCGCGCCCAGAAGAGGTTGATGAACTGCTCGGCAGCGGCGTCGGTGGAGATCGCCGCCCACTGCTTCTTTTCAGCGTTCGTGAGCAGGTGCTGGTAGGGGCCTTTCGCGAAGTCTGCGTAGGTCTTCGACAGAGCCGCGAAACTGCTCGCGGCCGTGCCGAGGAGAAACAGCGTCATGGCGGACAGGCGGATGATCTTCATTGCCGGGACTCTCCCTCGAATCGTCGTATCGGTTTCAATACGTTGGTTTGTATTCTGCCGTGAGCGCGCTGATCGCGCCCCAAAGTTCCGGAAACAATGGCTCGCGCGTTCCTGCTTCCAACTGAGCCGCAGGGACCCCTTTCAAAGAAAGGACCCGGTCCCCGATGACCCGGAAAGCGAGCCGCATGTGGATGAAGCGCCACTTGAGGAAGGCCTCGTCGTAGTCGAGCATCGCCTGCACGAGACGGAACAGCTCGTCGTGGGCGCGGGGGGTGCGCTCGATGTCGAGGACGGTGACGCCACGGCGCGCGAGCAGCTCCTGGAACGGCGGCCACAGCTTCTTCCCCACCTCGAGCAGCCGGTGGAACCCTGGCGACTCCTGCCCGCTCCCCCGCCCCAGCGAGGTGACGCGGAAGGCGTGGTAGTCGACCGGCGCCATCGTCTCGAGGATGACGATCTGTTCCCGCAGGAGGTCGAGGACGAGCCGGCAGCGGTGCAGGAGGTCGGCCGCGAACAGCACCTCGTCGCGCCCGAGGAAAGCCACGCCGCGGTCGATCTCGTAGTCGATGTGGTGCAGCCAGATCTCGGCCGTCTGATGCGTGACCTGGAACAGCCGCTCTTCCGGATTCGCCAGCTTGTCGACCGGCTTCTGCAGCTCGAGCAGCTCGGGAACGCGGACGTACCGCTCGTAATCAGAAGAGCCTTTGCCTTCGAGGATAGGACCTGTGTGCGGCATGCGGCGCGGATTCTACACGCGGCGTCGCGCAGGCGGGCTGATCATCGAGTCGGGCAGGGTTGCCATCGATGGTACTTACCCCAAACACCCGCGCCGTTATACTGGCGGTATGAAAACCGCTGTCTCGATCCCTGACGACGTGTTCGAGAAGGCGGAGCGGTTCGCGCGGCGTACGAAACGGACCCGAAGCGAGGTGTTCAGCGCGGCGCTCCGCGAGTACATCGCCCGTCACGCGCCGGATGAGGTCACAGACGCCGTCAACCGTGCAGTGGACGAGATCGGAGACCAGCCGGACGAATTCGTGGCCGCCGCCGCTCGCCGGATCCTCGAGAAAACGGAGTGGTGATCTCGCAGGGCGACGTGTGGTGGGCAGATCTGCCCGAGCCGGTCGGATCAGGCCCGGGGTTCCGCAGACCGGTCGTGGTGATTCAGGGCGACGCGTTCAATCGAAGCCGCCTCGCCACAGTGGTTTGCGTGCCGCTCACCTCGAACACGCGATGGGCGACCGTCCCGGGCAACGTGCTTCTCGCCGCCGCCGTCACGAACCTGCCGCTGGACTCGGTCGCGAACGCATCCCAGGTGATCTCGCTCGATAAGCAGCTGCTCACTGAACGGATCGGGAAGCTCAGTCGCGCGAAAGTCGAGCTCCTGCTCGCTGGACTCGACACGATCCTCGGAAGGTGAGCCCAAGTGCGCGCGCGCGAAGCGCGCTACACCAGTTCCAGAATGTGCCCCAGCTTCTTCTTCTTCGTCTCGAGGTACTTTTTCGTCGTCAGCGACGGCGCGATCTCGAGCGGGACGCGCTCCACGATCTCCAGGCCGAAGCCTTCGATGGCCACGTATTTGGCGGGGTTGTTGGTCATCAGGCGGATCTTGCGGACGCCGAGGTCGCGCAGGATCTGGGAGCCGGTGCCGTAGTTGCGGATGTCGGCGGCGAAGCCGAGCTTCGCATTCGCCTCGATCGTGTCATCGCCCTGGTCCTGCAGCTCGTAGGCGCGCAGCTTGTTGATCAGGCCGATCCCGCGCCCCTCCTGCAGTAGATAGAGGATGACCCCCTTCCCCTCGGTCGCGATCAGCTCGAACGCCCGCTCGAGCTGGTCGCCGCAGTCGCAGCGGCTGGAGTGGAAGACGTCGCCGGTGAGGCACGACGAGTGGACGCGCACGAGCACCTCGTCCGTCTCGGTGATCTCCCCCTTCACCAGCGCCACATGCTCCTCGCCGGTGATGTCGCTCTTGTAGGCGTGCACGCGGAACTCGCCGTGGTCGGTCGGCAGCACCGGCGCCGCGAGGCAGTGCACGTGCTTCTCGGTCTGCATCCGGTACTTGATGATGTCGGCGACCGAGGTGATCTTCAGGCCGTGGCGGATGGCGAACTCCTTGAGGTCGGGGAGCCGCGCCATCGTCCCGTCTTCATTCATGATCTCGCAGATGACGGCAGCCGGCGTCATCCCGGCGATGACTGCCAGGTCGACCGACGCCTCGGTCTGGCCGGCGCGCTTGAGGACGCCGCCCTTCTTCGCCCGCAGCGGGAAGACGTGTCCCGGCCGCGCCAGATCGTACGGCCGCGTCCGGGGATCGATCGCCACCCGCACCGTCTCCGAGCGGTCGGCCGCCGAGATGCCGGTCGTCACCCTTCCCCGCGCCTCGATCGAGACCGTGAAGGCGGTGCCGAAGTTCGTGGTGTTGTTCTCGACCATCAGAGGCAGGTCGAGCTCGTTGCAGCGCTCTTCCGTCAGCGCCAGGCAGATCAACCCCCGCCCGAAGCGGGCCATGAAGTTGATGGTCTCGGGCGTGACACGCTCCGCGGCGATGCAGAGATCGCCTTCGTTCTCGCGGTCTTCGTCATCGACGATGATGACCAGCTCCCCGCGACGATAGAGCTCGGCTGCTTCCTTGACGGTGGCAAAAGGCATAGTTATCCGGCTGATTGTACGTTACTGGACGACGCGGAACGTGTCCGACACCGTGTACGAAGACTTCCGCACCGTGTCGATCACTTTCATCGTGAAGGTGTAGTCGCCCGGCTTGAACGTCGCGAGAGGGATTGCACTTCCCACCCCGTAATGTCCGGGCACTCCCTTGATCTCGACCGCGTCCACTTCCCGGGGCGGCGCCGACATCTTCTTCCGCTTCCCGTCGGCGTCCGTTCCCTCGACGTCGATCTTGATCTGCACCTTCGGCGTGGCCACCGGCGCGCCGACGATCGGCACCGCGTCGGTCGGGCTCGGCTGCGCGATGCCGGGGTTGCGCAGCTCGATGAAGTACCAGAGCTCGTCCGCCGGCGTGAACAGCCGGTCCGCCTTCGGCACGACCTTGAGGCCGCCGAACGCGTACGGATCGTCCGGCCGCTGCGCCTCCGTCAGCGGATATAGGTTGTTGGAGAGGATCAGGCGCGACACCGTGGCCGCGTCCTTGTCGAGCGAGCCGGCGAGGTTCATGTCGGTCGCGGCGAGCGACACGACCGTCCCGTTCTCCGCCAGCCCGAAGTAGCCGCGGTGCTTGCCGGCCGGCAGCCCCTTGAGCGAGCGGTCGACGTAGAAGTCGTTCTTGGTGGGCACCAGCGACGCCGGCACCTCGAACGCCTGCACGTTCTTCCCGCTCTCGTCCTGCACGACGCCGAAGAACGTGAGGTTCTCCGATGCGGCGATGCCGCTGCTCTTCGGGACGTACAGCATCACCGGGACGAAGTAGTCGCCGCCGGAGGTGACGTACTCCCCCCACGTCGCATACGTCGTCTTCGCGCTCTTCGCCGAGGTCTTGAAGTCGTCGACCGCCTTCTGCAGCGAGGCGGTCGTGAGGTCCGTCTGCGGCGCCGCCGGGGTCTGCACGGCTACCGCCTCGACAGCCACCGGTGCGGCGGGCGTCGACTGCGACGGCGCCGCGGTGAGATCCGGCTGCGTGATGCGGCGCGCCGCGGCCCGCTCCGCCGAGGCGACGAGGTCGATCGGCCCCCGCTCGAGCTTGTAGTCGTTCAGCCCGAAACGATCGACGAAGCGGAGCGTGGCGCGGGCGACGCCAAAGATCTCCTTCACCTCGGCGCTCTCCTCGTAGTGCCACTGGATGAACTGCGAGGTCTCCCGCTCGTCGGCCTGCAGGTCGGGACCGGGACCGGGCTTGTGGGTCGTGCCGCCGCGGGTGATCCGCTTCGGCATCCCGTAGAGAATGAGCGTGCGCCCGCGGTCGGTCATCGCGCCGCGGATTCGCTCACCTGCCGCGAGATTGCGGTCGGCGTAGTCGACGCGCGCCTCGAAGTCCTCGCGGGCCTCGTTGCGCGCGGTGCCGGGCGTCGGGTCGCGCCGGGCCCAGAAGAGCGCCGCGAACGCACGCGCCTCGTCGTCCGTCCGCACCGTCTTCCACTTCGCCTGCTCTTCCTTCGTCAGGAGGAACTGCACCGGGCCGTTGACCCAGTCGATGAACTCGAACGACACGTCCGCGGATGCGCCCAGCGCAAGCGCCGCGGTGAGCGCAGCAGTCAGCAATCTCCTCGATGTCATCGGTCTCTCCGGTGGCGATCCCTACTGCTGTTCGAAGTTCTCCATCTCGTCGTACAGGCGATCCATCTCGGCGTCGATCTCGTCCTGCTTCAGGATGCCCTTGCGCACGAGCAGCGTGGCGAGGCTGTGCAGCAGGATGCCGTTCTCGATGATCATCTGCTCGATCTGTTCGTCGTCATCCTCGTAATCCGCGTCGTTGTTCCGTTCGATGTCGTCCATACCTCATCCCTCCTTGCCCGGCGCCGGGAGTGCCGCCGCCGGCGTCCTCCGGTGTACCACTGGCAACCGCCAACTGTCCACCCGTAAAATCCGCTGCCATGAAACGAGCTGTGCTTCTTCTTCTCATCGTTGCGTCGCTCGCCTGCGCGAAGCGGGAGCACGCGACGGGTCACGCCTCCGGCAAGCCGGCGAGCAGCACGGAGACGCAGCCGTTCCGCGTCGGCCTGCTCACCCCCGGCTCGATCAACGACGGCGGCTGGAACGCCCTGGCGTGGGAGGGAGCGCAGCGCATCCGGCGGGAGCTCGGCGCCGAGATCTCCCATCAGGAGACGAAGACGCCCGCCGAGATGGCCGAGGGCTTCCGCGCCTTCGGCGCGAAAGGGTTCGACCTCGCCTTCGGCCACGGCTTCGAGTACCAGGATCCGGCCAAGCAGGCCGGCACGCAGTATCCGCAGACGATCTTCGTCACCACCTCGGGCAACACGGTCGCGCAGAACGTCGCCCCGATGCGCTTTCAGATCGAGGAGGCGACGTACGTCCTCGGCGTGATCGCGGCGCGCGAGTCGAAAACCGGGAAGGCCGGTCTCGTCGGCGGCATCAACGTTCCCTCCATCGTCTCTTCCTTCGAGGCCTTCAAAGCGGGCGCGAAGTCGGTGAACCCGAACTTCGAGGTGCGCGAGATCTTCACCGGCAACTTCGATGATCCCGGCGCCGCGAAGCTGGCCGCGCTGTCGCTGATCAACGCCGGCTGCGACTACCTCTTCCACCAGGCCAACGAGGCGGCCGCCGGCGTGTTCCAGGCGTGCATCGAGCGGAAGGTGCGCTGCTTCGGCGCCAACGCCGACCAGAGCCATCTCGCTCCCGACGTCATCGTCGCCTCGGCAGTGGTCGACGTCGCCGGCGCCTACGTGCAGATGGCGAAGATCGTCCGCGACGGCCGCTTCAAGCCGCAGATCCAGCACTTCGGCACGAACCAGGGCACGGTGCTGGTGGCCTGGAACGAGAAGCTGAAGAAGGAGATCGCGCCCGCGACCGTCGCCGAGGTGGAGCGCGTCACGAACGCGATAAAGAGCGGCGCGGTGAAACCTCCCGCCGGCTTCTAGTGCTCCGGCTTTCCCACATCGCCCGGACGTTCGGCGCCACGCGCGCCGTCGACGACGTCTCGCTCGACGTACGCCCCGGCGAGATCCTGGCGCTGGTCGGCGAGAACGGCGCCGGCAAGACGACGCTCATGCGCATCGCCGCGGGTGAGCTCGTACCCGGCTCCGGCTCCGTGGAAACGCGCGGACGCGTGGAGCTCGTGCACCAGCACTTCATGCTCGTGAACGAGCTGACCATCGCCGAGAACCTAGCGCTCATCACGCCCTTCCGCTTCGCCACGCGCCGTACGCTGGAGCGCCGCGCTGCGGAGACGATCTCCCGCACCGGGATCGAGCTCGGCGGCGTCTCCCGCCGGGTCGGCGCGCTGTCGGTCGGCGAAAAGTCGAAGCTGGAGCTGATCAAGGCGATCTCGAAGGAGCCGGCCACGCTGATCCTCGACGAGCCGACCTCGGTGCTGACGCCTTCGGAGTCGGCCGAGCTGTTCGAGGTGATGCGCGCGCTCGCCGCGCGCGGCACCGCGGTGGTCTTCATCAGCCACAAGCTCCCCGAGGTGCTCGCCGTGGCGGAGCGGATCGTGGTGATGCGGGCCGGGCGGGTGGTGGCGGAGACGCGGGCGGCGGAGACGACGGGCATGGCGCTCGCGCAGCTCATGATCGTCCCCTCTGGACCGGCGGGCTCTCAGCCCGCCGCAAGAAGCCGGGCTGAGAGCCCGGCTCTCCAGGCAGCACGCGGCCGCATCACCGCCATCGTCGGCGTCGCCGGCAACGGCCAGACCGAGCTCGCCGCCCGCCTCCTCGAAGAACACCCCGAGGCAGCCCACATCCCGGAGGACCGCACGCGCGACGGCATCATCCGTGAGCTGTCGATCGCGGAGAACCTCGCGTTGCGCGGTGTCGACGCGAACGACGCGATCGCCCGTTACTCGATCCGCACCGCCGGCGCGCACCAGCCGGCCGGCGACCTCTCGGGCGGCAACCAGCAGAAGGTCGTCCTCGCGCGCGAGCTCGGCCGCCGCCCCCGCACGATCGTGGCCGCGGAGCCGACGCGCGGTCTCGATCTCGAGGCGACGCGCTTCGTGCACGAGCAGCTCCGCGCGGCAGCCGACGGCGGCGCGGCGGTCACGCTCATCACCTCCGATCTCGACGAGGCGTTCGCGCTCGCCGACGAGATCCGGGTGATCTACCGCGGCACGCTCGGCGAGCCAATGTCGCCCGCCGAGGCGACGACGCGCGTCGCCAGCCTCATGGCAGGCCTGTCGTGAGGCGCCTGCTCCTCGCGGTCGCCGCGGCGGCCGTCGCGGTGCTGCTACTCGCGTTGTCGGGCGCCGCGTTCGGCCACGCGCCGGGCGATCTCCTCGGCATCCTCGTCACCGGCTCGGTCGGCTCCCGCTTCGCGTTCGAGGGGACGCTGCTGAAGTCCGTGCCGCTACTGCTGACGGGTCTCAGCGTGGCGGTTGCGTTCCGCGCGGGCGTCTGGAACATCGGCGCCGAAGGGCAGTTCATCGTCGGCGCGCTGGCGGGGCTGCTCGCGTCGCGGTGGGGCGTCGTGGCGTCGCTGCTCGCGGCGATGCTCGCGGGCGCGGCCTGGAGCTCGCTGGCGACCGTGATGCGGCTCTGGCGCAACGCCCCCGAGGTGCTGACCACGATCCTGTTGAACTTCACGGCGATCCATCTGCTCGGCTGGTCGGTCAACGGTCCGCTGCGGGAACGCGTCGCGCAGTATCCGCAGAGCGATCCGGCCGGCGCCTCGCTGCCGCTGCTCGCCGGACAGTTGCATGCCGGCATCGTCGTGGCGCTCGCGGCGAGCGTCGCGCTCTGGTGGCTCATTCACCGGACGAAAGAGGGTCTGCGCCTGCGCGCCACCGGCTACAACCCGAACGCGGCGCGCTGGGCCGGCGTAAACGTGCGTGCGCAACTCGCCCGCGCAATGGCGATCTCCGGCGCCGTGGCCGGACTCGCTGGCGGCATCGAGCTCCTCGGCGTCACGCATCGGCTCTTCGAGCGCTTCGCCTCCGGCTATGGCTACTCCGGCATCGCGGTGGCGCTGCTGGCGCAACTGCATCCGCTGGCGACCGTCCTCTCGGCGATCTTCTTCGGCGCGCTCGTCACCGGCGCCGGCGAGCTGCAGCGCACCGCGAACATCTCCGCCGCCGTCGCGGTCCTCGGACAGGCGGTGGTCATCCTGACTTTGATTGCCTTCGATCATGCCCGCCGGCGTACTTGACCTCCTGCCGCTCGCGATCGTCGCGTCGACGCCGCTGCTGCTGGCGGTCCTGGGAGAGCTGTTCGTGCAGCGCAGCGGCATCATCAACCTCGGCATCGAGGGGATGATGCTCGTGGCGGCGCTGTGCGCGGTGCTGGCCGCGCGCGGCAGCGGCAGCGTCACGCTCGGCTTCGCCGGAGGCGTCGCCGGCGCGGCGCTGGTCGCGCTCCTCTTCGGCCTCTTCACGACCGTGCTGAAGGCCGACCAGATCGTCACCGGCACCGCGATCAATCTCTTCTCCCTCGGCGCGACGAGCTTCATCTGGCGTGAAATGCAAGCCGGTCCCGCGCTGCCGCGCATGGCCGTCGATCCGGTCGTGCCGCTCGCCTGGGTCGTGCTCCCGCTCCTGCTCGCGCTCCTCCTCTGGAACACCTCCTTCGGGCTGTGCCTGCGCGCCGCGGGAGAGAACCCGGCGGCGGTGGCGGCGTCCGTGCGCTGGCATCGCGCCGTGGCGGTGGCGATCGAGGCGTTGCTGGCTGGACTCGCGGGCGCCTACCTCTCCCTCGCGCTCTCCAGCGGCTTCGCGGAGAACATGACCTCCGGCCGTGGCTTCATCGCTCTCTCGATCGTCATCTTCGGCCGCTGGCAGGTGAAAGGCGCGCTCGCCGGCACCGCCATCTTCGGCGTCGCGGTCGCGCTGCAGTACGCGCTGCAGGCCTCGTCGTACCAGCTCCCCTACCACCTCCTGCTGGCCGTGCCGTACGTCGTGACGCTACTGATCCTCTGCGGCGTCGCCGGACGAGTGCGCGCGCCCGAGAGTCTCGGCCGATAAGGGTTCCTCAGCCCCCGAGGAACTCCGAGGAACCCGAGGAACCCGAGGAACCATCAATAGTTCGGCACGTACCCGCTCAACGAGACGTTCACCTGCGCGACCGCGGCAGCGGCGGCGCGCCTTCCTTTCTTTAATAGGACGGCGCCCAGACCGGCACCGACAGCGGACCGGCGACGGTGTTCACCGTCGCGAGGATCGCGTGCGGGCTGTCGTCGGAGATGAAGCCGAAGTGGTAGCTCGACTGCCCGAGCCCCGTCCCGCCGCCGCCGGCGACGTAGGAGCTGAAGAGAAAGCGGCGGTCGCCGGTCAGGAGCGTCGTCACCGACGCGAGGCCGATCGAGCCGAGCCCGCCGCTGGTGATGACGTAGATGTCGTCGGTGGAGGTGGAGTCGAAGTTGTAGTCGTACTGCAACATCGGGCCGTTGAAGATGTCGACCGACTCGATCTCCGGGATGCTCGCCGGATCGGTGGCGTCGGTCATGTCGACGCGGTACTCGTAAACCCACTTCCCTTCCGCCGGCGACCCGACCTCGCCTTCGTACACCCGCGAGATGAGCCAGCCGCCGTCGAACAGCTCCTCGGCGCGGTCCCAGTCGCAGACGGCTACGCCGTCGTTTGTGAAGACGTCGTTCACCTCGGGAGCCGAGGTCGTGACGATGTTGAAGGCGAAGGCAGGGAGGGAGAGCAGCATCAGGGCGATTACACACGCAAGTTTCATCTGTGCTTCCTTTCGGACGAGTAGTGAAGGATGCGCACGGAGCGCTACAAAAAAAGTTGCATCCTGTGCGGACGCGTACATCCTCCCGTTGAGGTGATGACATTGAAGGCCACGCTGAAAGACAAGAGGTACGATGGAGCGCTGAAGAGCGGTAATACCGGCTCCCGGCGGCGGCAAACCGTCGTCGTCGCGGTGGTGGCGCTCTGCCTCTGCATCTGCTCGATCCTTCAGCTCTCCATCGCGACCGAGATGATGCGCCACGCGCGCCGGCTGTTCGAGGCGTCGAACGCCGCGCCGCCGCACGCCGTGCAGCTCCTCTTTCCCCTCTGGTCGCGAGTTGCCCGCCTCCCGTGGGAGCCGGCGCTCATCCTCCTCTACGGCACCGTTGCCGCCTGGGCACTCCGATCGGATCGCGAGCGCGCGGTGTTGCGTCTCATCGTGTTGTGGCTGCTGATCTCCACGATCTTTTTCGCCGGCCTCTGGCTGGCGGTTCTCCCCTACCGCTCCTGCTGCGTCTGAAAAAAACTTGCGTCCTTTTCCGCCCCTCTCCGTCTACCCATCGAAAGGAGACGCACCATGAACGAAGAAACGAAGGCTGCCGGTTGCTGTGGCGGTGACTGCGAAGGCGGTTGCTGCGGCTGCGGCTGCTGATCCGCTACTCTCTTCACTGATGCTCGACGCCGCCGCGCAGTACCGGGAAGCCCTCTATCGATTCGTCGTCGGAAGGGTGAAGGACCGCGCGGCGGCGGAGGACATCGTTCACGACGTCCTGCTGCGGGCGCACGAGAAGCAGTCGCAGCTCCGCGACGAAGGCCGGCTCGCCCCCTGGCTCTACCAGATGACGCGCAACGCCATCACCGATCATCACCGCGCGCAGAAGCCGTACGCGGAGCTGCCGGAGGAGCTGGTGGCGCCGGAGCCGGAGCCGGAAGCGCTGCAGGAGCTGGCGCGCTGCCTCGACCCGCTCATCCAGCGGCTGCCGGAGCGTTACCGCACCGCGCTGGAGATGTCGGAGCTGCAGGGGCTCACGCAGCAGGAGACGGCCGAGCGGCTCGGCATCTCGCTCTCGGGAGCGAAGTCGCGCGTGCAGCGGGCGCGGGCGAAGCTCGAGGAGCTGGTCCACCAGTGCTGCAGAATCGAGCTGAACGCGCGGGGGTCGCTGGTGGGTTACGAGCCGAGGCACCGCTGCACGTCGCTGTGCAACGGCGGCGCACATTGAAGTCGAGTTCCTCGGAGTTGCTCGGAGTTCCTCGGGGGTTCCTCGGGGGGTCCTCGGGGCCTGCGGGAGCGTCTCGGTCAGCGCCGAGGAACTCCGAGGAACTCCGAGGAACCCGAGGAACTGCTGTGTTCGTGCTTAACGGTTGTTCACGTCGCGGACGAGCCACGCGCGCTCGGCCCAGTACATCGAGCCGTTCCCGCTGACCTGCACCTCGATGATGTCGCCGCGCTCGACGCCCGCCATCGGGTGGAGCCGGCCGTTCACGTCGATCTGCAGGTTGTCGTCGTACTGCACGGTGTAACGGTTGGTGCCGGTGCCGGCGCCTGTGTTGAACCCGGAGATCCAGCTTGCCGACTCCAGCTCCAGCGTGCGGCGCGCGGTGTCGATCGAGCGGACCGTGCCGCGGATCGTCGAGCGCTGCGCCGTCGAGCTGCCGCTGTTGCCGCTGTTGCCGAAGCCGCCGCTCACGTTGCGCGTGACGGTGATGTCCTGCGCCAGGACGCGGGTGCCGCCGGTCTCGCGGACGCGGATCTCGACTTCGTCACCACGCTCGAGGTCGCCGACGCGGTACGTCTGGCCGTTGAAGTACACCGGCGTCGACGCGTCGAAGTCGAGCATCATCGTCGACATGCCGCTGCCGCGGTCGAGCTCGATCGTGCCGCGCGAGGTGTCGATGTAGCGGACCGTTCCGCGCACCGTGCCGGAGTTGTTCGTCCCCGGCCAGTTCGAACCGGACGTGTTGCCGGCCGCGTTGTGCGTGACGGTCATCGAGTTCGCCATGAGGCGATTGCCCGACTCGTCCACGCGCACGAGCACTTCATCGCCCCGCTCGAGGTCCTCGGGGCGGTACGACTGCCCGTTGTAGCTGACCGTGGTCTGGTTGTCGAAGTAGACCCGGACGTCCTTGCCGTTGCCGGCGCCGGAGCCGCCGCTCGAAAGCATCGAGCTGTACCCGCTGACGTTCCTCAGCCAGATCGACTGGCTGCCGGTGTCGACCGAGTCAACGACCCCACGGATCTCGTAGTTATTGGCGGTCGTTCCGCCGCCTCCGCCGCCGAGAATGTCGCCCATGCCGGATGAGCCGCAGGCGGCGAGGAAAAGAAGCGCTAAAGTCGCTGCTGCGAATGATTTAGGAGTATGCATCCTGTGTGTCCTCCAGGGGAGGACAAGAGCAGGAAGCGTGCCCCGTCCGACGTGTCTGTCAGCGCCCCGAGGCCAGCGTTGCCGTCGCCTCGTTCTTCGGCACGAACGCTGACGACCGCAGCCACTTCTTGTCAGGGTAGTAGGCGAAGATCGGGCTGCCGCCCTTGACGGTGTCGATGATCTGGCGGGCCACGGCGGCGCGGACGGCGGGGCAGCCCCAGCTTCGGCCGAGACGGCCGAGGGCCTTGATGGCGCCGCGGCTGACATAGGAGGCGCCGTGCATGACGATCGCGCGGTCCCACGCCATGTCGTTCACCCCCTCCTCCAGCCCCTTCAGGCGGAGCGAGTAGCCGTTGCCGCCCATGTAGGTGTCGGCGGTGACGAAGAGGCCGAGGCTGGTAGCGAGGCTGCCGGGGCTGTTGGAGAAGAAGTTCGCGAGGTTGCCGCCGCTGTTCTTTCCGTGCGCAACCAGCTCGCGGAACAGCAGCTTGCGGGCGGCGAGGTTGAAGGTGAAGAGGCGGGGCTTGTCCGAGGGGAGCGAGTAATCGATGACGGTGAGGAGGTCCTGCCGCCTCACCAGCCCCTTGGCCGACGCGCAGCGCGTCGAGTTCAGCGCCAGCCGCAGCACCTCGGCCTTCAAGCCCGGCGCCTGCCGCAGCAGCGAGTTCACCAGAGATTCCGGGGCGGCTCCCCCGCACGGCGCGTCGTCGGCGGAGAGTTGAGCGGTCGTGAACAGCAGCACGGCAGCCAGCAGCAGTCGCTTCATCGGTTTGATACCTGCAGGACCTTTTGAATTCCGGCCGCGGCGGAGGACGAGTCCGCGGCTGCCGTTGTGACAGGATAGCAAATAAAATGGCGAGCCGCACCGTCAAACATCTTCACCGCGCGATTTCGGACGACATCGGCGATCTCCGCACCCGCCGCCCGCTCCCCAACCCTCGAGTCGAGCAGGTCGATCCGTTCCTCTTCCTCAACCACCACGGCCCGCAGGTCTACCCGCCGCACAACCGCGGCCTCCCGTTCGGTCCCCATCCCCACCGCGGCTTCGAGACCGTCACCTTCATCGTCGAGGGCTCGCTCGCCCACCGCGACACCGGCGGCCACGAGAGCGTCATCCACGGCGGAGGCGTGCAGTGGATGACCGCCGGCCGCGGCCTCGAGCACGCGGAGCTCTCCCCCGAGGAGTTCCTGCGCGACGGCGGCCCGCTGGAGATCCTCCAGCTCTGGGTGAACCTCCCCGCCCGCCTCAAGATGACGGATCCGCGCTACGTCGGCCTGCAGAAGGAGGAGATCCCCTCCTTCACCACCGACGGTGGCCGTGTGACCGTCAACCTCATCTCCGGCCGGTGGGACGGCCACGACGGCCCGGTCGAGTCGCTCACCGGCGTGACCATGACCACGATCGCCCTCGAGCCGGAGGGACGGGTCTCACTCCCAGTACCGCGCGGCCGCAACGTCTTCCTCTACGTGGTACGCGGGGAGCTGCGCACAGCCCCGGAGCTGCACCTCGTCGAATTCAACGACGACGGCGACACCGTGGAGCTGGAGGCGGTGCAGCGCTCGCTCGTCCTCTTCGGCCACGCCGCGCCCTTCAACGAGCCGGTCGTCGCGCACGGACCTTTCGTGATGAACACGCGCGAGGAGATCGTGCAGGCGGTGCGGGATTATCAGGCGGGGCTGTTCGGGTGAGAAACCGTTGCGGGTCGGTTGCGCGTAGCGCGTAGCGAGTTGCCCGGGCCTGGCTTGTCGACCGGAGAAGCCCGAGCAACGCGCAACACGCAACACGCAACTAAAAGGCCAGCCGCAGATACCCCTCCGGCCCGCGGATGCTCATGTCCAGCGACCCGCCGAATCCCGCCTGCTCGACGTCGACGTCCAACCGGAAGTAGTGGTACGCGGCGCCGACGCCGATCCAACGCAACGGGCGGTACTCCAGTCGCGCGCTGCCGGTGAGCGCCGTGCCGGTGTAGTCGCCGATCGTGACGCTCGGCAGCGTGGCCACGCTCCCCTCGGCGAACAGCG
>DASWNW010000101.1:0-47297 GCA_036399015.1 Thermoanaerobaculia bacterium
ACTCTCGGACATGCTTAGTGCCACCCTCGGACATGCTTAGTGCCACTCCGGACATGCTTAGTGCCACTCCGGACATGCTTAGTGCCACTCCGGACATGCTTAGTGCCACTCCGGACATGCTTAGTGCCACTCCGGACATGCTTAGTGGCCTCCGGGACATGCTTCGTGGCGCCTCCCGACGAGGCTGAGGTGGGCTTCGCCGCTACGACGTCCCGACCAGGTTCTCGTCCCTCGCCTCGCGCACGTTCTTGATCGTCATCGCCAGGATCGTCAGCGGGACGCCCCAGGTCACGACTTTCCGGAACACCTTCGGGAGGCCGAAGCCGACGATCACGCCGACGACCGCGCCGCCCGCGATGAGGTGAGGCGCGTAGGTGCGGGCGATGGTCTTCGGGTTGAGGTTCTCGCGCAGGTGGCGGTCGAGCTCATCGATGCGGTCGCCGACTCCGTCGCGTGCGCGCACGATCGCGCGCTCGATGTACTGCTTCTGATCCATCTCCGCCATTTACCTGCTCCTCACGCGGGCGACGTCTGCCTTCAGCGCGTCGATGTCGCCCTTGATGTGATCGATCGATTCGGTCGGGACGAAGTTCACGCCCTGCAGTTTCTTTTTACCCAGCATCGCGAGCACGCCGGCGCTCACCAGCAGCACGATCGTGACGATGAGCGACGACAGCCAGGCCGGCACGCCGAGCGCCACGAGCCCGAGGGTGATCGTGACGAAGAGGAACGCGAGGCCGAACAGTCCGAGGAACATCGCCGCGCCGAGCATCGCTCCGCCGGTCCCGAGCTTCGCCACCGCTTCCTTGATCTCGAGCTTGAAGAGCGCGATCTCGCTCCGGAAGAGGTTCGACAGGTCGGCTGTCAGTTCCTTGATGATCGTGCCGAGGGTCCGCTCGGT
The DNA here is from genome assembly GCA_036399015.1 of Thermoanaerobaculia bacterium. GTDB lineage: Bacteria > Acidobacteriota > Thermoanaerobaculia > Gp7-AA8 > Gp7-AA8 > QHVT01. The sequence goes on from DASWNW010000101.1 coordinate 902, forward strand.
GTCGGTTCCGCTGAAGTTGCTCATGGAAATTCCGGAGAGCAAGAGGTTTACCAAGGGGCTCGTCAGTCTTGGCCGAAGCCAGCGGAACCATAAAATGAGCCGCTCTGGAAAGGAGCAAACGATGAAGCCACTGGAAGGAAAAGTCGCCGTCGTCGCCGGCGCCACGCGCGGTGCGGGACGCGGCATCGCCACCGGCCTAGGCGAGCTGGGGGCGACCGTCTACTGCACCGGCCGCAGCGTCGCCGGCAGCCCCGGCATGAAGAACCGTCCCGAGACGATCGACCAGACCGCGGCCATCGTCACGGAGCGCGGCGGCCGCGGCATCGCCGTGCAGGTGGACCACACCGTCCCCGAGCAGGTCGCGCGGCTCTTCGAACAGGTCGGAGAGTTCGACATCCTCGTCAACGACATCTGGGGAGGCGACGACCTCACCGAGTGGGGCAAAAAGCTGTGGGAGACGAAGCTCGAGGACGGGCTGACGATGATCGCGCGCCATCAAGACCCACATCATCACCAGCTACCACGGCCTCCCGCGGATCCGGAAGGGCGGGCTGGTGGTCGAGATCACCGACGGCGACGGCGGCTACTACCGCGGCCACTTCTTCTACGACCTGGTGAAGAACACGATCATCCGCATGGCGTTCGCGCTGTCGCAGGAGCTGCAGGGCCGCGGTGTCACCGCCCTCGCCGTGACGCCCGGGTTCCTCCGCTCGGAGTGGATGCTCGACCACTTCGGCGTGACCGAGGAGAACTGGCGCGACGCCGCGGAGAAGATGAAGTCCTTCATCGCCTCGGAGACCCCGCTCTTCGTCGGCCGCGGCGTGGCCGCCCTCGCCGCCGATCCGCAGGTGGCGGCCAAGAACGGCCGCGTCATCGCGTCGTGGGACCTCGGGGAAGAGTATGGCGTCACCGACGCCGACGGGACGCGCCCCCATTTCGCCCGCTGGCTGCAGGAGAACGAGCCCGAAATGGCGGTCGCCTTCAGGAAGCTCGACGACACGTTCTACTCCTACTGGACCTCGATGCCGTTCGACATCCCGGCCAGCGACTAGAGCGCCGCCGCGATGAGACGCGCCGCCTCCTCGGCTGAAACACGCGAGGTGTCGATCCGCAGGTCGTACGCGAGCCACTGGTGAATGCGCTCGTGCTGCGCCGCCGCCATCCCCGGCCGGCGGTCGCCGCGGCCGCGCTCGCGCTCCGCGAGCAGGCCGGCGGGACAGTCGAGCCCCACCAGCAGGACGTCGTGCGACTGCACCGCGGCGGCGAGCAGTTCCGCCTCGCGCCGCGAGATCACCGCGTGATCGATCACCAGGTCGTGTCCGAGCGCGAGCAGCTCACGGACGCAGGCGTAGAACGCCCGCACCAGTTCCGGGAAGCCGATCTCGGTGCCGGTGACGTCGCCACGCTTCAACTGCTCCACGACGTTCGGCGGCAGCGCGTAGAGGATGGTGTCGATCGAGAAGTTGAGAAAGGGGCGCGGCGCGAGGTCCTGGAACGCGCGCGCGATCGTCGTCTTCCCGGAGCTCGACGTGCCGTTGAGCACCACCACCGTGGCCACGGATCGAGCATACAGGCGTTAGACTCCCGCCGTGTCCGACGTGGTCGAACTGGTCAAGGACTTCCGCTTCGAGGCGGCGCACTTTCTTCCGAACGTGCCGGAGGGGCACAAGTGCCGCCGCACGCACGGCCATTCGTTCCGCGGCGAGGTCGCGGTCCGCGGCCCGATCGACCCTCATCTCGGCTGGGTCATGGACTTTGCCGACCTGCGGCAGGTGGTCGACCCGCTGGTGAGCGAGCTCGATCACTACACCCTCAACGACGTCCCCGGCCTCGAGAACCCCACCTCGGAGCTACTGGCGATCTGGATCTGGCGCCGCCTCGAGAAGCAGGTGCCGAACCTCCACCGCGTCACGATCGAGGAGACGTGTACTTCGCGGTGTCATTACTACGGGTAGTTCCTCGGGGTTCCTCGGTTCCTCGGAGTTCCTCGGACTTCTGTCGGCATCGGTTCCCCGAGGAACCCCGAGGAACCCCGAGGAACCGAGCTCACGCCCGCGCCCGCAACGGCACGAACCGCACCGCCTCCAGCCGCCTGCGGGACACCTGGCCTCCGCGCTTCTCGAGGAACCAGAGGTACTGCAGGTCGGCCGCTCCGACCGGGATGATGCACCGCCCGCCTTCGGCGAGCTGCTCGACGAGTTGCGACGGCAGCAGTTCCGGCGCGGCGGCGGAGAGGATGGCGTCGAAGGGCGCCTGGTCGCGGAACAGCTCCACGCCGTTGCCGACGCGCAGCTCGACGTTCGTGATGCCGAGGCGGTCGAGACGCTCGCCGACGCTGGCGGCGAGCTCCGGCTCGACCTCGGCGCTGTAGATCTTCCGCGTCAGCCTCGCCAGGATGGCGGTCTGGTAGCCGGAGCCGGTCCCGATCTCCAGCACCTTCTCGTCCCCTTGCAGCCGCAGCGCCTCGGTCATGGCGGCGACGATGTACGGCTGCGAGATCGTCTGCCCCCGGACCAGCGGCAGCGGCGTGTCGTCGTAGGCGGCGGAGCGGAGGTTCTGCGGGACGAACAGCTCGCGCGGCGTGGCGCGGAAGGCGTCGAGCACCCGCTCGTCCCTGATGCCACGGGCGACGATCTGCCTCTGGATCATCCGCTCGTTGGCGGCCTCGTCGTACGTCACTGTCGCTCCTCGCGGCATACCGCTCGCATTCGGGCACGAGCATGACCCGTTCCCGGATCCCTTTTGCCGTCCGCCTGGGCGGGATCTACGAGCTCGAAGGGGGGAACGCGAAACGCGTCCTGACGATGGAGGGGGCGCGCGGGATCGCGGTCGCGCTCGTCTTCTTCGTCCACTACCGCGCCTCGTTTGCCATGTGGACCGGCAAGGGGACGCTCACCGAGTCGGTCACGCAGTTCCTCTGGACCGTCGGCCACTCCGGCGTCGACCTCTTCTTCGTCCTCAGCGGCTATCTCATCTACGGGGCCGTGCTGAAGCCGAACCTTCAGTACACGAAGTTCATCGCGCGGCGCATCCAGCGCATCTACCCCGCCTTCCTGGCGGTGTTCGCGCTCTACATCGCCCTCTCGTTCGTCTTCCCGTCGCAGAGCAAGCTGCCGTCGGACCCGGCGGCGGCGAGCCTCTTCATCCTCCAGAACCTGCTGCTCCTGCCGGGAGTCTTCCCGATCACCGCGATCGTGAGCGTGGCCTGGTCACTGAGCTACGAGTTCTTCTTCTACCTGGCCATCCCGCTGCTCGTGCTGACGCTGCGCCTCCGGAACTGGACGCCGAAGCAGCGGGTGGTGCTTTTCGCCGTCGCCTCGGTGCTCTTCGTCGCGTCGTGGTACCTGCTCGCGCCGGTCGCGCCGCGCATGCTGATGTTCGTGGGCGGCATGCTGCTCTACGAGGCGATCCACACGCTGAACCTCTGGCCGCGGATCTCGCCTCGCACGGAGTGGCTGATGCTCGCCACGACGCTCGTCGCCTTCGCCGCGATCGGCGTCGTCGACGCGGACGGACGCGGCGACCTCCCCCGCCTCATCGTCTCCTACCTCGCCTTCCCGCCGCTCATCTTCGCCTGCTTCCGCGCCTCCGGCCCGATCGCGCGGTCGTTCTCCTGGACGCCGCTGCGCTGGCTCGGGAACATGAGCTACTCGTACTACCTGATCCACGCCCTCACGATCAACGCGGCGGCGATGGTGCTCGGCAAGCTGATCCCCTCCGGCGGCCCCGCCCTCTACTGGGCGTTCATGCTGCCGGTCTTCATGGCCACGCTGGTGAGCTCGACGCTGCTCTTCGCGCTCGTCGAGAAGCCGTTCTCGCTGGTCGTGAAACCGCGCCGCCCCGACCCTAGTGCCGCACCCTCCGCCGCCGCGCCGGCACCACCACCCTCCCCGTCACCCTCCGCGTAGCCGGTCCCTGTCGGCCGGGAGGTCGTTACTGCGTGGCGAGCGCGGCATTCGCCACCGCCAGCCCGATGAGCTCCGGGTCGCCGACGGATGGGGCGGGCCACGCGTTCGTGACGACCGCCACGGCGAGGTCGTGATCGGAGAAATAGAAGAGACAGCTCATGAAGCCCCACGTGATGCCGTCATGCCACACGGCGGATTGCCCCAGCCTTTTCTGCGACAGGACGCCGAGCGCGTAACCGTTCTGCAGGACGCTGTTGTTATCGAGTCGCGCGGGGGTGGTCATCGTCGCGTACGACTCAGGAAGCAGCACGCGCCCGGTTGCGAGAAGGTGCGCCCAGCGGGTGAGATCGGCCGCGGTGGAGCAAAGCCCACCGGCCGACAGGATGACCGACGTGTGGAGTACCGGCGACGGGTTGACGATCGACGGATTCAGGGGTGCCACGGCGTAGCCGCGAGGCAGCGCCGGCTGGTGGGACGTTCCGCACAGGCCTGTGTCCATCAGCCCGAGGGGCAACGCGAACTCGTGATGGATGAAGTCGGCGAACGACATTCCCGTGATCGACTCGATCGCCAGGCCGAGCAGCATGTAACCGGCGTTGCTGTAGCTCCACGCCTTGCCGGGCGCGACATCGAACAGTGGCCCCTCGTTCAGGGCCTTGACGACTTCCTGACGCGTGACCGGCGCGGTCAGGTCGGGCTCCGGCGAGGTGGGCGGGAACCATTCGCGACGAACTCCCGCCGTGTGGCTGAGGAGCCGCCGCAGTGTAATCGTCGCTCCTCGCGGGTCGAACTCCGGTACGTGCTTCTCGATGCGATCGTCGAGTGTCAGCGCGCCACGCTCGGCAAGGCGGAGAATCGCCGCTGCCGTGAATTGCTTCATGACCGAACCGACCTGCAGCGCCGATCGCGGGGTTGCGGCGGTCGCGCTCTCTCGATCGGTCACGCCGAACGCCTCGGAGTAGATGATCCGGCCGTCGTCGAACACCGCGATCTGAACCGCCGGGACTCCGGCCTTCATCGCGGCTTCGGCGGCCTGACGTGCCGCTGTCACGACGGCCTCCGGCGCGACGACCGGCGAGGGATGCTGCACGGCTCGCCTGCGCGGCGCCGCGTCGACAGGCAAGTGGGCGAGCGTGAGAAGCAGGGCGAGGAGTGCTCGAGTCATAGGTTCGTCTCCGTGCGTCACTCAAGTGTACTGGCGGCCTCACCGGCGTTCGAACCGCCGTTACCCACCAATCATGGCCGCGGGTGATTTTTCTCACACTTATTATTTTGTTTTCATGTATTATTTGCGCTCAATCCGAAAGCGCCGCTGACGGAACAGCCTTTCAGGCTCAACCATTTAACGGCGCTGATGGAATCTCCTGGCGGGGAGACACGTTCCGCCAAATAACAACTGAAGCGGTCGCACGACAAAGGCAAACCCTCGGCGACGAGGGGACGCAAAGCGAACGGGTCTGAGAATCCTCTCAGATGGCTGAGCTGCCGAACGTGATCGAAGCCGTTGTGGGGATGTAGCTCAACCGAGCACCCACCGCTGCTTTGACACCCCTGAAAAAAACATCAGGGTTCCGGCGAAATGAAGTGACCGCGCCGGAGCCTGAAATGCATTTTTCGAGTGTGGTAGTGAGCGCGGTCCTCTCCTCTGCCCTTCTCGCCGGTACGGCGAGCGCCAAGGAAATCTTCGTCTCCCCGAGCGGAAATGATGCCAACGTCGGCACGCTGACCGCCCCCGTGGCGACCGTCAAGCGCGCCTCGGCGCTGGCGCTTCCCGGCGACGTGGTGAGCATCCGCGGCGGCGTCTACGGCACCGCCGGCATCATGGCCAAAGGCACCGCCGCCGCCCGCATCACCTTCCGCTCCTACCCCGGTGAGACCGCCGTGTTCGACGGCAGCAACGGCGCCGCCGGCACGGACGTGGTCAGCTTCTACAAGGCCGAGTACGTCGACCTCGTCGGCGTCGAAGTCCGCAACGCGAAGCGCATCGGCGTGAACGTCTACATGTCGAAGAACATCCGCGTGCGCAACAACCACATCCACCACTCGATCCGCCACGCCGTCTACGTCGGTGCGGACGTCCTCGGCGTCAGCGCCGACATCTACATCGATGGCAACGACATCCACGACAACGTCCTGGAGAATCAGAACCACACGATGGTCAACGGCGGCTGGGCCGGCGCGGTCTGCCTCTCGCAGACCACCCGCGGCGGCATCACCAACAACAAGATCTACCGCAACTACGGTGAGGGCATGGGCTCCGGCCTGAGCACCAACGTGCTCATGGAAGGCAACACCGTCTCCGACAACTACTCGGGCTACATCTACATCGACAACGGTCAGAACATGACCGTCAACGCGAACCTGCTCTACAACACCGGCGACACCCGCTACTACCGCCTCGGCAAGCCGGCGCCCGGCATCGGCATCGCGAACGAAGTCACGACCGGCTCCATGCCGTCGAGCGACATCACCGTCACCAACAACATCGTCGTCGGCATGCGCTGGGGCTTCTACTACGGCGCCTTCGAGAACGGCGGCGGCCTGAAGAACGTCACCGTCGCCAACAACACCTTCTACGACACCACCGAAGCCACCGTGCTGATCGAGAACGACACCCACTCGAACAGCGTCATCAAGAACAACATCTTCTACGCCGTCGGCAACTCGAACTCCGACGTCGAGGGCGCGGGCGTCACCTTCCAGCGCAACCTGTGGTACGGCGCCGCCCCGACCGGCCTCGCCGTCGGCGCGGGCGACATCTACGCCAACCCGCTGTTCGTCAAGCCGGGCACCTTCACCGCCGACGGCTACAAGCTCCAGCCGCTGTCGCCGGCCGTCCACTCCGGCCTCGACGCCACGCCGGCCACCGAGGACTTCTTCGGCAACACCCGCACCGTCACCAACGACATCGGCGCGCACGAGCAGAGCATCGCGCTCGGCTCCAGCGCCCCGGTCGCCGCCCCGACGCAGCCGGCCAAGGGCCTCGTCGCCCGCGCCGAGGGCGCCACCTCCGTGCAGCTCACCTGGACCGCGTCGCAGACCCCGAACGCGACCTACAAGGTCTACCGCAACAACGCCTTCGCCGCCGAGGTCACGGGCACGAGCTGGACCGACACCGCCGTCGCCGCCGCCACCACCTACTCGTATGAAGTGGTTGCGCACGACGTGATCGGCCGCCCGGCGCTCGGCAGCAACGTCGTCCAGGTGACGACCCCGGTCGCCGCCGACACCCAGAAGCCGTCCGTCGCCACCGCCCTCCGCGCGACCGGCACGACGGGCACCAGCGTCTCGCTGACCTGGAACGCCGCCACCGACAACGTCGAAGTAACCCGCTACCGCGTCTACGTCGACGGCGAGCTCACCGAGACCGTCGCCAAGACCAGCGTGACGATCTCCGGCCTCACCGCCGGCCGCACCTACTCGTTCTACGTCGTCGCCGTCGACGCGGCCGGCAACAAGTCGGGCGCCAGCCAGTCGATCTCGGCCACCACCGCCGGCAGCACCACCGCTCGCCGCCGCTCGGTCGGCCGGTAAGGGAACGGGGCTTCAGGCACGTCGTCCGGGTCGAATCCCCGGGTGCCTGAAGCCTGACGCCTACATGGCGGTCCTCTTGCAAGGTTGCGCCCGGCAACGAGATGAGAGGATCCGACAGAAGGGCTGCTGCGTCCTCGCCCGTCCGGGACAAAGACATCGTGGTCGACGCACCACGCGTTGACGGCGGGTTCGGTCTTCCGACCGGCGAGCAGGTCGTCCGCGCGATCATCCGCCACTGGCCGATCGTCGCCATCGCCGCCGTCGCCGCCATGCTCCTCGGCTGGCTCTTCTCCGCGGTCCAGCCGAAGCGCTACCGCGCCACCGCCATCGGCGCCGTCGCCCCCGCCGTCGACAAGCTCGAGACCACCGACGTCCTCCGCGGCGTCGACGCCCTCGAACGGCGCGTGATCATCTCCAGCGTCGCGGCCATGGCCGCCATGCCGGTCGTCACCGACCGCGTCATCCCCCCGTCGCTCGGCGGCTACACCATCAACGCCAGCGTCGTCCCGATGACGAACCTCTTCAACGTCAACGTCGAAGGGGCCGACCCGAAACAGGTCGCCGCCATCGCCAACCGCGTCCCCGACGCCCTGGCCGGGCCGGCCACCACGATGTACAAGCTGTACCGGGTGACTCTGGTGTCGCCGGCCAGCCCGCCGAAAGCACCGTTCCTTCCCCGCAGCGGGCGCGCCGCCATCGCCGGCCTCCTCTTCGGGCTCGTCCTCGGCGTCGCCTTCGCGTGGCTCCTCGACCGGCGCCGCTCGCGCCTCAGAACGTAGCGCGGCCCGGACGACGAAATGGCCCCTGAAACACGTCGAACGCTGCTCCGACACGGCCTCGCGGTCGACCTCGTCATCGTTGCGAGCGGCGTCGCGCTCCTCGCCCCCGGCTCGCCGCTCGTCCTCTTCCTCGCCTTCCTCACCGCGGTTGCGATCTCCGCCTGGTTCGCCGAGGAGGAGGCCGGCCTCGCCGCCACCGCCTACTCCGTCCTCGCGCTCACGTTCTTCTTCCGCGAGACCGTCGACGTCGCCACCCTGACCGCCTTCGCCGCCACCGGCGCCGCCGTCTCCGCCTTCGCCCGCGCCGCCCGCCGCATCCGGAGGCTCGACGCCGCGCCTGCCGAACCGGAGGCTCCCGAGGCCGCCGCCGCGCCTGCCGCGGCCGCGAGGCCGCTCGCCGATGCCGCCCCCTTCATGATCGGCCTCCCGCTCCTGATCATGATCCTGTACGTCGACATCTCCGACGTGCTCATGGAGCGCTACCCCGTCCCCTCCCTGCTGCAGCCGAGCGTCGCCCTCCTCGCCTTCATCGCCTTCAAGTACCGCGAGGTCTGCCGGCCGCTGTCGGCCGCGGTCCAGCCGCCGGTGGTGATGATGGCCCTCTACTGCATCGTCGTTTACGCGAGCAGCAGTTGGGCGTTCGACAGCTACGGCGCCGACAAATGGTTCTCCGAGGTGGTGAAGGCGACGATCATCTGCATCCTCGCCATCAGCGTCACCGTCTCCTGGAGCGCGCTCAAGCGGGGGTTGAACGCCCTCATCGTCGCCTGCGCGGCGATGTCGACCATCTCGATCATCCAGGTCACGACCGGCCAGCTCCTCGACTTCTTCTTCGGCATCGTCTCCCTCGACTACGGCAACATCTACGGCCAGTACTCGTCGGGCCGCGCGGCCGGTCCGCCGGTCTCGGACCCGAACTTCTACGGCCGCATCCTGCTCGTCTCGATCCCCCTCGCCGTCGGCCTCGGGATCGCATCGCGCGGGCGCCTCCGTGCCGCTTACTTCACCGCCGCCGTCATCGTCTCTGCCGGCACCCTCGCCACCTACTCCCGCGGCGCGATGATCACGCTCATCTTCATGGCCGGCCTGATGGCGGTGGCGATGCGCCTCCCCGTCCGGCAGGCGGCCGCCGGTGCCCTCGCCCTGCTCCTGATCGTCCCGCTCCTCCCCACCGGGATGAAGGAGCGTTTCCTGACCATCGGCACCGCCCTTCCCGGCGGAGGGGAAGAGAACGAGATGGTCGACACGTCGGTCGCCAAGCGCAGGCTGCTCATGCAGGTGTCGTTCAAGATGTTCGACGACCACCCCATCGGCGGGATCGGCGCCGGAAACTACGCCGCGCTGTACGACCGCTACGCCCCCTCCATCGGCATGTCCCACCGCGACTACACGGAGCCCGGCAGCCACGAGTTCCCGCACGGTCTCTACTGGGAGCTCGCCTCGGAGAACGGCATCCTCGGACTGATCACGTTCTGCGGCGCCGCCGCGGCCGCGCTGCTGCTCGTCTACCGCGCGCGCCAGCTCCTCCTCGCGCGCGGCGAGAACGGACGCGCCGCCATCGCCAGCGGCATCGGCATCGCCCTCTGCGGCTACCTAGTCGCCAGCGTCGTGCTGCACGAGTCGCACGTCCGCTACTACGGCCTCTACCTCGGACTGGCGGCCGGCGTGGCGCGGCTGGCGATGGGAGTCGTGCACGAAGGGCCGGCGGAGGCAGCGGCATGACCGCCGACGCGGAGATCCTCGCCCTCGATTGGAGCAACCTCGGCGCGACGCCGCCCTCCATCCGGAAGGTCCACCATCGCTCCGGCTCGATCATCGCCGAGCTCACGCTCGAGGATGGCGCCGACGTCGTGCTCAAGATCCAGCGCGAATTACCCGACGACCCCCGTCCCGCCACGGAGAGCGCCCGCATCGAGTACGTCGTTCTCGAGGCGCTCCACCGCGGCATGACCACCACCGTCGATGGCGTCACCTACAGCGTCCCGCGCGCGCTCCTGCTCGACGAGCCGCACGCCGGCGTCGTCATGGCGCGCGCCGCCGGCACCCCGCTCGACCGCATCATCAGCGCCTCACGGCGCCGCCGCACCCTGACAGCGCTCGAGACTCCGCTTCGCCGGGCCGGCCGCTGGCTGCGGCTCATGCAGCAGAGCACCCGCTCCGAAGCCGATGGCGCGGCGATCCTCGCCACGCTCGTCGACGCGGCAATCCGCGACCTCGACGCCGTCGCGGAGCTGCACGAGCTGCGCGGCCGGGTGGCGTCCCTGCTGCAGCAGATGAGAGGACCGTTTCCCGTGGCCGGCCATCACGGCGATCTCTGGCCCGGCAACCTCTTCATGAGCGAGCGCTCCGTCGAAGTCATCGACTTCGAGGGGTTCCGCGACGGGCTCCCGCTCGAAGACGCCGCCTACTTCCTGTCGTACCTGGAGCTGCTACCGCTCGCGTTCTTCGATTACCCGCGGATGGAGCGGGCGTTCCTCGACGGCTTCCTGGAGAACGACCCGCTGGACCGCCGCATGCTGCAGCTCTTCAAGGTCATGCACGCAATCCGCACTCTCGCCCGGATGGTGAACAAACACTCTCTGCGCGACCGGCTGGTGCGGCGCACGTTGCTGAAGACGATCCGCGGGAGCCTCGGGTGAGCGTCGGCAGGACGACCGCCCGCGCCGCGATCTGGGCCTTCCTCGCCACCGCCGGCAGCAAGGCGGTCACGCTGGTCGGGCTCGCGCTCCTCGCGCGCCTCCTCGCGCCGAACGAGTTCGGGCTGCTCGCCTTCGCCATGGCCTACATCACCTACGCCGAGGCGATCGGAGACCTGGGGACGGGCGTGGCGCTCGTCTACTGGCCCGACCGGCGCGACGACGCGGCGCAGGTCACGTTCATCGTCAACGCCGCCGCAGGCGTGGCCTGGTGCCTGATCACGCTGGCCATCGCGCCGTTCGTGGCCGACTTCTTCAACGCGGAGCACGGCACCCCGATCGTGCAGGTGCTGGCCTTCAGCTTCATCATCAAGTTCCTCGGCAACACGCATGACGCGCTGCTGCAGAAGGATCTCCGCTTCCGCGCCCGCCTGATGCCCGACCTCGCGCTGGCCGGCGTGAAGGCCGTCGTCTCCCTCGGCTTCGCCTGGTACGGCTACGGAGCCTGGAGCCTCGTCTACGGTCACCTCGCCGGCATGGCGGCGCGCACCGTGCTGGTCTGGGTGGCCGTGCCGTGGCGTCCGACGCTCCGGCTCCCGCTCGATCTCTTCCGGCCGATGCTGTCGTACGGCCGCGGCATCATCATCATCAACGTGCTGACCGCGATCGCCCATCACGCCGACATCGCCATCGTCGGCCGCTACCTCGGCACCCGCGACCTCGGTCTCTACCAGATCGCCACCAAGATCCCCGAGACCACGGTGATCATGCTGCTCTGGGTCGTCGGGCGCGTGCTCTTCCCCGCATTCACGAAGCTGCAGGCGGAGGGGGTCTCGCTGCGGACGCCCTACCTCACGTCGTCCAAGTACGTCACCGAGCTGACGATGCCGACCGCGATCGGCACCTGCGTCCTCGCACAGCCGATGATCGTCACCTTCTTCGGCCCGGTGTGGCACCCGGCCGCACCGATCCTCGGCGCGCTGGCGATCTACGCCGCCATGCGCTGCGTCAGCACGAGCGCCGGCGACGTGCTGAAGGCGATGAACCGCGCGCCGCTGCTCGCCCACCTTTCGTGGGTCCGTACCGGCTGCGCCGTGCCGCTCATGATCTGGGGGGCGCAGTACAGCGCGTTCTGGCTCGCGGTCGCCCTGGCCACCGTCACCGGCGTCAGCGGCATCGTCATGCTCGTGCTGGCGGCGCGCGTCGTCGACGTCCGGCTGCGCGACCTCGCCGCCGCCTTCATCCCCGGCACCGTCGCCAGCGGCGTCATGGCCGCGGCCTGCCTCGGCTGGCTGCGCTGGACCGCACACGCTCCCGCCCCCGTGCAGCTCGCGGGCGGCGTGATCATCGGCGCCATCGTTTACGCGGTCGTCCTCGTGCTGATCGACCGCGATCTCATCTCCACCGTGCGCCGCCACCTCGGCGGCAGGCGCGAGGCGGTAGGACCAGCGTGAAGATCGCCTACATTGAGCCCGCCGGCAAAGGCGGCATGATCCACTACGCGTTCCAGCTCTGCCGCGCGCTGCAGGCCGGCGGCATGGACGTCACCCTCATCACCGACGAGAACTACGAGCTCGCCGACCTCCCCCACCCGTTCCGCCTCGACCGCTCCATGTCGCTGTGGGACCCGAAGCCGGAGGGGCGGCAGTCGACGGCGTGGCTCGCGGTGCAGTTCCGCAAGCTGCGGCGTGTGGGGCGCGCGGTGCGCTACTACCGCGAGTGGCTGCGCGTCGCCCGGCGGGTGAAGGAGCTCGATCCCGACCTCGTGCTCCTCGGCGACGTCCGCTTCCCGTTCGACCTCTTCCCGCTCCTCCGCCTCCGGCGCAAGGCGCGGCTCTTCGCCGACATCTGCCACAACGTCCAGCCGTTCGTCACCAGCGGCGGCAAGTCCGCCGGGCTCTTCGACCGTTCGCGCTGGCGGCAGTTCTTCTATCGCCGCATCTATCACCTGTTCGACCTCGTGTTCGTCCACTTCGAGCGCAACAAGGGAGAGTTCATCCAGACCTTCGCCGTGCCGGAGAAGCGCGTCGGCGTCATCGTGCACGGCAACGAGGAGATCTTCCGCGAGTTGCGCGCGCCCGGCTCCGACGCCGCGGCCCTGCGAAAGCGGGCGGGCCTCGGGCCCGACGAGCCGGTCGTGCTCTTCTTCGGCACGCTGTCCCGCTACAAGGGCATCGACGTGCTGCTCGACGCCTTCCCCCGCGTCCTCCAGACGGCAAAGGCGCGGCTCGTGATCGTCGGCTATCCGACGCCCGACTTCGACCTGGCCGCCCATCAGGAACAGGCGCGGCGCAACGGCATCGACGCCTCGGTGGTCTGGCTGCCGGAGTACATCTCCTCGGGCGACATCGCCGCCTGGATGGAGCTCGCCACGGCGATCGTCTTCCCCTACCGCGACATCTACCAGAGCGGCGCGCTGCACGTGCCGCAGACCTTCGGCGTGCCGATCGTGGCCAGCGCCATCGGCGCCATGCAGGACGTCATCGAGCACGAGGTCTCGGGCCTCCTGGTCGAGAAGGAGAATCCGGCCGCGCTGGCCGACGCCCTGATCCGCCTCCTCACCGACCACGAGCTCGCCGCCCGCCTCGGTTCCCAGGCGGCGGCCGACGCCCAGGGGCGCTTCTCCTGGCGCTCGATCGCCGACATCATCGTGACCCGCGCGAGGGCCGCGCTGCGGGGGTGAGAGGCTGTGCTCGGCGGTTGGTCTCTCTGTTGCAGCCGGACCCGGCGGGATGGAGAGAGGTGCTGCTTTGAAGAATGTTTCTGTTATCGCCGTCGTGGTGGCGCTCGCCCTGGGCGCGCCGCTGCTCGCCCAGTCCACGCAGACCGCGCCGACGGGCCGTCCGAATGACCCGGCCACGCCGACCGTGACCGTCCAGCCGCCGGCGGCCGCGCAGCCGAGGCTCTTCCGCTCCGAGCTGCGGCTGAGCGGCATCACCTTCAGCAACTTCTTCCAGTTGCCCGAAGGGCAGGACTCGGAGCGGGTGAACGCCCTCATCACCCAGTACCGCGGCACCCTCAAGCCGTGGGCGAAGCGCCCGCTCGAGTTCTTCGGCCACATCGACTTCCAGCGCTACATGAACCTGCAGCGTGAGAACAGCTATGGCGGCGGCGTCGGCATGAACTACAACGGCGAGCGCCACCAGTTGGGCGCCTTCCTCGACCGCGGCGAGAACCGCGCCGCCTTCGACGTCGGCGACCAGACCGCGATCGCGAACGTGACCATCTTCGGTCTCGACTACGCCTTCCGCGCTACCAAGGACTGGGAGATCGAGCTCGACGCCTCCCGCGAGGCGCAGCGCTTCAGCGTGCAGACCGGCAACGAGAACGACTACGACGCCCTCGGCGCCGGCGTCCGCTACCGCGGCTTCGGCTACAAGTTCAACCCCCGCGTCGGCTACGTCACGACGCAGCGCAAGTCGCAGAACGACGCCGACAGTTTCGACGGCAACTACTGGTACGTCGGCTTCGTCTCCGCCCCCCACAGCCGCGTCTACCTCTCCCTCGCCTATCGCGACCACGTCCGCGACTACTCCACGCGCAACGCCGCCTCGCCGAACTTCCACCGCAAAGACGACCGCGCCCAGATCGTCTTCGCCGGAGTGGTGCGCCTCACCGACCGCGTCGGCCTGTCGAGCTACTACAGCCGCGAGGCCGTCGAGTCGACGCGCGCCGGCCGCGATTTCTCCGGCGACTACCTGATCCTCGGCGTGAACTACGGGTTCTGACGCGCGCGCGTAGCTAACCGGCCGGCAGCATCGGCCGTCTTTCGGTCATGCGAACCGGTACCGGTGCGTCGATCCTGCTCGCCCTGTTCCTCTGCTCGTGTGCGACCGCTCCCCCGGCCGCACCCGCCGTTGCCGTCTCCTTCGTGACCGACGAAGCGGTGGCGGTGTTGAACATCCTCGACAAACGCGCGGCCGGCGAGCCGGTCACACCTGCCGACTGGTCGGCTCTCTTCCGCGCTGAAGGCTATGTCCGGCTGAAAGAACGTGAGCTCGCCATGGGGCGCGCGTTCGAGGACGACACGTTCAGGAGCTTCGTCACGAGTGACGACCTCCTCGCACGACGCGACGTGCTTCGGGCGACGGTGGCCGATTGGGCGAAGATGGACGTCACCGAAGCGGCGCGCCTCGCGTTGCTCTATTTACCTCCCGACGCACGCCTCGCCGCGACCGTTTACCCGGTCATCAAGCCGGCGACGAACAGCTTCGTCCATGACATTCAGCGCAATCCCGCGATCTTCATCTACGTCGAAACGCTTCCGCGCGACACGCTGGAAGGGATCGTCGCCCACGAGCTGCATCACGTCGGCTATGCCTCGTCGTGCGGCGAACGAAGCGCGGCGCCGCTGCCCCCGCACTTATCCGATCTTCGGCAATGGCTGAGCGCCTTCGGCGAAGGCATCGCGACCGTCGCCGCAGCCGGCGGCCCGACATTCGAGCCGCGCCTGAAACCGGACGCGCTGGCCGAATGGCACCGCCAGGTCCGGCGGTTGCGGGAAAACTTCGACGCGGCTCGATCCTTTCTTCAGAGCGTCGCACGCGGTGAGCTGGATCGCGACGCACAGCAACGCCAGGGGATGGCGCTCTTCGGCACCGTCGGTCCCTGGTACACCGTCGGCTGGCACATGGTTGCCGTCATCGAACAGGAGCTGGGGCGCGATACGGTCGTCCGCGCTCTCTGCGATCAGCGCACCCTGCTCGCGACGTACAACGACGCCGCCGCGAAACGCTCCGCGCGCACAGGCGAGAGTCTGCCGCTATGGGATACGGAGCTGGCGCGGGCGTTCGAGCGGCACTAAGCCGGCACTAAGCCTGCGTCGCGGCCGCGCTGGACGACAGCGGCGCCTTGTGCCGCCGCTTCGCGCGCTTGATCTCGCGCCGCTGCAGCGCGGCGGCGAAGCCGCTCAGCTTCCACCGAAAGTCTTCCAGCGTGTCGCTGTAGTCGACCGCCAGGCGCGGGAGCTCGAAGAGGTCGATCCCGCGCTTCCAATGCGCCGGCCGCGTCGTCACCGCGGAGACGAAGCCGCCGCGTTCGACCGCCGTGTATTCGCGTAAGTCCGCGTGCTCCTCGCGGCCGAACGGATAGGCGAAGTGCTGGATGGGGTGCCCGAGGCGGCGCTCCAGCTCCACGCGCGACTCGCGGATCTGCCGCTGCAATTCCTCGTACCGCAACTGGCTCATGACGAAATGGTCGACGGTGTGCGCCCCGATCGTGATGAGCGGCTCGCGGTCGAGCGCGATCACCTCGTCCCAGGTCAGCATCGCCTCCGCGTCAAAGTAGGGGGGCGGCAGACCGGCCTCCTCCGCGGCCGACCGCAGCACGAGCAGCATCTCGTCCTGCCCCTCGGGCGGCAGCGCCTTGAAGATCCGGTTGAGGTCCTGGAACGCGCGCTCCTTCAGCGCCTGCGTGTCGAGCTCCCACCGGTGCGCCGTCCCCTGCCACGACAGCTCGAGCTGCCCGAGGGCGCCGAGGATCGCCTCGTGCTCGTCCCACCAGAACGTGCGGGCGCGGGCGATCGCACCGGTCGTGATGTAGATCGCCGCCGGCACCTTGTGGCGCTTCAGGATCGGCAGGGCGAGCAGGTTGTCGTGGTAGCCGTCGTCGAACGTCACGATCGCCGCGCGGCGCGGCAGCTTGCGCGCCTTCAGCAGCTCGACCGCCTCGCCGATGGCCAGGCAGTCGTGATTCCGCGCGAGGTAGGCGATCTGCTTCTCGAACTCCTCCTCCGCCACGAACAGCTCCAGGTTCGGCTGGAAGCGCGCCTCGCGTCTGGCCGGACCGGGAGCGAGGTGGTGGTACATGAGGCAGGTCGCGCCGCCGCCGGCGAGCGTCGACAGCGGTCTGCCGAGAGGACCGAGCAGCAGGGACTTGAGACGCTTCTTCAACGGCTCCTCACCGAGCGCCGCCGCGTTACCCCCGCCTCCGCGTGCGCCACTGCCGGCTGCGCCGTGCCTCCCTCGTTGTCCGAGACGGTGACGGTGCAGGAGACGGCGCGGCTGGTGAGGAGGTTGCGCGCCAGCGCGTCGGCGCGGGCGGCGGAGGTGACATCGCGTACGAGCGCGCCGCCGACGTGCCACTGATAGCGGTAGGAGACGACGTCGTAGTCGGGATCGGCGAGCGGATCGCCGCTCACGCGGCAGACCGGCACTTCGCCGAGGGTGAAGGGGGCGATCGTGGCGGAGACCGGTCCCGGCGGCCGGTTGACGATCTCGCTCGACGTGGCGACGACGTTGAAGGGACGCCGGAACGTCTGTTGCCCGCCGTTGATCTCCAGCACGATGTGCCAGTTGCCGGTCGTGTTGAGATCGACGTCCACCTTCCAGAAGACGGCGGCGAGGGCGGTGGAGTGGTTCACGAGGAAGCCGTCCGAGACCGGGATCCGCGTCCCGTTCGGCCGCTCGACGTACAGCTCGTACGTGATGGAGGAGCTGACGTTCGCGACGTCGACCTTGTAATGGAAGGTCTGCTGTCCGCGGCGGAACGTCCCGATCGGCGGGGCGTCGTCGTGCGGAGCGGGACGGACGTTCGCGAACGACGTCTTACTCAGCGTCCCTCGAATGAACGTGAAGCCGGTGCGCAACGGCGGCTGTTCGGTGAAGAACGAGGGACCGGGACGGCAGGGGCCGGCCATCGGCTCGACGACCTCTCCCCTGTAGCGGAACTCGAAGTGGATGTGCGGCGCGAGGCTCGAGCCGCTGCTGCCGACGAGGCCGATCTGCGTGCCGGCGCTCACGAAGTCGCCGACGCGATGGGTGATGCTGTTGCGCTTCAGGTGGGAGTAGTGCGACACCTGGTCGTTCGCATGGCGAATGACGATGTAGTTCGCCGGAAAGAGCGAGGAGTTGTCGGTGTTCTCGTCCGGCTCTCCGTCGTGCAGCTCGATCACGGTGCCGTCGAGGACGGCGAACACCGGGACGCCGATGCGCTGCTCGGCGAAGCTGCGGATGTAGGGATCGTGGCCGGTGTGGCCGTCGAAGGTCTGCGACCCGCAGTTGAAGTCGCGAAACGCCGGCGAGGCCGGCTCGACGTCGACGTAGTAGGGGATCGTAAAGTCGCCGCCGTCACCCGCGACCTCCCCCGCCACGGGGTAGACGAGCAGGGTCGAAGGACCATACGAAACGGCGTCGGCGCGCATGCGATGCCGCGGCTGCCGGACCCCTTCCTGAGAAGGAGGATGCGGCTCGGCGAGCGACAGCGCGGCGGCAAAAAGCAGGGGAACGTTCATGAAAGGCCTCGGGTCGTGCTACCGATGGGTCTGCAACGCGCTTGCCGCCAGGGGACCGACGAGGGCCACCATCGGCGTTAGCGCAGCGCCGGCACCTCCGGGAGCTTCGCCAGCCCTGCCGCGAGCGCGTCGATGCAGAGGAAGCCGTTCGTCCCCTCCGGGTCGCCGGGGGCGAAGAGCTGCAGCTCGTTCATCACCTGATTCGCGTTCGGATTCTCGAGGGTCAGCTCCGGGCCGTTGTCGACCTGCAGAGTCAGCGTCCCGGGCGAGCGCCATCCTGCCTGCACCGTGTGCCAGCCGCCGGCGACGCTCAGCCAGTCGGAGCGCACGCCGACCGTGTTGTCGGGGTTGTACTGCGCCAGGCGCACGCGTTTCTGCTGCCGGTCGAATTCCACGCGCGCCACGCGCGACGGCACGAGCGTCGGACGGAAGTGGAACAGGAGCAGCGGGTCGATGGTCGTGCCGGCGACGTTGTCCGCATTGACGTAGAAGCGGGTCTCCAGGTTCGAGACCCAGTTCGCCGTCGGTGCGAAGGTGCGGGCGATGGCAATCGGATGCGTCCCGCCGAGCTCGAGGCCGGTCGGCCCCTCGTAGG
Source organism: Thermoanaerobaculia bacterium (assembly GCA_036399015.1). Taxonomy (GTDB): domain Bacteria; phylum Acidobacteriota; class Thermoanaerobaculia; order Gp7-AA8; family Gp7-AA8; genus QHVT01. Next base: position 19,585 of record DASWNW010000101.1, read on the forward strand.
CGCAGCGCGAGGTGAGCGCGAGCGCGTTCTCGTCCCCCCGCCAGCCGGCCAGGAACTGCGGGAACGGTATCGGGCAGTTGAAGAGGTCGCGCAGCCGCACCGTCGACTGCACCGGGTCGTAGGGGAGGCGCTCCCCGGTCGAGAGGCGCTGCAGGACGTTCAGGGTCATCCGCGCGATGAGCGGATCCGCCAGGCCGAGCGCCCAGTCCTGCGTGCCGCCGTTGAACACCGCCCCCCCCTGCGCGTTCGTGTAGATGCCGATGGTGGCGTAGCCCTGCTCGCCCGGCACCGTCGCCAGGACGTGGAAATTCAGCGGCGTGCCGTCGGAGCCCTCGACCTCGGTGGCAAGGCCGTCGAGACCGCAGTTGAAGATCGCCCCGTCGCCCTCGCCGCCCGCCGCGAGGTGGCCGAACTGCACCCCCCTCTGCAGCCCCGACCCCTCGAACACCCAGCTCGAGGGGTCGGTGACGGTGTACGGCTTACGCTGCTCGGCCGGCACGTTGCGGTCGCGGTTCGTATAGCCGGAGTTGCGGAACGACGCGCCGAAGAGGAGGTTCTCCGGCCGGTACACCGGCGGCGCGAACCAGTTCACGGTGACGACCGAGTCGTTGACCCCGTTCTCCGGATCCAGGGCCGCGCTCTTGTAGACGACCATCCTGCGGGCGTTGTCCTGCAGGCGGACCTGCCACCACATCGTGTTGCCGCCGAACACGGCGATATGGCCGCCGTTGGCGCTGAAGGCCTCGACGTTCGCACGGGCGGTCGACGTCCAGTACTCCGAGTGGCCGACCAGCACGAGCAGCTTGTAGCGGGCGAGGAGGACCGGATCCTCGAGGTCGGTATCGGTCGCCACGGCGAAGGGGATGTTGTTCGCCACGAGGAACTCGAGGAAGGGCTTGTCCCAGCGGGGAAAGCGGCCGAGGCCCTCGTTGTCGTGGTACGGGCGATCGAAGGAGACCACCGGGACGCGCGCCGGCGAGTTCGACGGGTAGACGTTCAGGTAGCCGAACGAGTTGTAGGCCTGGTAGGTGTGGGTCGAGACGACCACGAGCGTGGGCGACGCCGGCTGTGCCTCGCGCACCACGAAGAAGATGTAGCGCACGCCGCCGCCGCTGACCGGAAAGCGGGCCGCGTAGTAGCCGCTCGGCCAGTTGGCCGGGATGTCGAGCGTCGCCGTGACCGGCCACCTGCAGCCGTCGGAGGAGAGGCCGGTGCAGTCGCGGACCTGGGAGGTGAGGCCGGGAATCGCCACCATCACTGCCGCCGGATTGGCCAGGTTGACGATCTCGAGCGTGAACGGCGAGACCGCCGTCGCGATCCGGAAGCTGATCGAGCCCCCCTGAGAGACGCTCGTCTGGTCGGCGTAGCCGCCCTGCGTATAAAGAGGATTGGCCGGGATGCGCGGGTGGGCCGCGACGCGCCGCCGCGAGGAGGCGGAGGCATCGAGCGTCACGAGAACGGCACAGAGGAGCGACAGCAGGACCGCAAAACGGAGGCGAACCATAGACCCTTGATCTCCCGAAAAGCTTGGATTTACCAGGAAGCACTACTGGTTACGACGTGCGCCGCAGAATTGCAAACGGTCTGCCGGGCCTGCCAATAAGATTTTTTGGCCGCCGGTTTGCAGAAGCGCAGAACGCGACGGTCGAGAGACGTCGCAGCGGCAGTCAGCAATTGCAGTTCGCAATGCCGCAGCAGTCGCGAAGTCAGGGTCAGGGTCCCATGTCTGAATATCGATTTGAATACGAGGTCGCGCGGTACAGCGGGATGTCTCCCGCGGAACGTGCGGCAGAGCGGAAGCTGCGCAGCCGGGTCAAAGGCATCATCTTTACCGACGACGATACCGGCTCGGGCGCAGGTGCCTATTACTACGACCTCGTCACCCGCCACCCGGTCGGGGCGCGCGTGAAGCGGGCGGTCGACCTCCTCGCCTCGACGATCATCATCACGCTCCTCTCGCCCCTCTTCCTGGCCATCATGGCGCTCATCAAGCTGACCAGCCGCGGCCCGATCATCTTCCGGCAGCGCCGGATCGGGTTCCGCTGCAACCAGTTCGAGATGTACAAGTTCCGGACGATGATCGTCGACGCCGACAAGATGGCCAGCGGCAACGGCGAGGCGTTCGTGAAGCCGAAGAACGACCCCCGCGTGACGCCGATCGGCCGCTTCCTCCGGAAGTACAGCCTCGACGAGCTCCCGCAGCTCTTCAACGTCCTCGAGGGGACGATGAGCCTCGTGGGGCCGCGCCCGCTGCGCGAGATCGACCTCGCCAAGCTCCCCCGCCGCTCCATGGTCCGCCGCTTCGCGACGCCCCCCGGCATCACCGGCCTCTGGCAGGTCAGCGGGCGCAGCGACATGGTCGGCTGGAAGGGGCTGCAGCTCGACCGTGAGTACGTCGACCGCTGGAGCCTCTCGCTCGATTTCGAGATCCTGCTGCGAACCGTGGAAGTCGTCTTCACGGGACGGGGCGCAGAGTAATGAGCAGCAGGCCGGAGCGGGTCGGACGGATTCCAGAAACACCGGCCACGCATCGGATTACCACCACAGTCATCACGAAGCAGGAAAACGCCGCACCCGCACGTACCGCCGAGCCGGCCGCCGAGCCGCGTGTCCGCAACGCGATCGCCGTGCTGATGCTCCGCTTTCCCCATCTCGCCGACACGTTCCTCCTCCGGGAGATCAATGAGCTCGAACGCCAGGGGCAGCCGGTCGTCGTCGTCCCGGCGCTGCACGGCGACGTCAGCGTCATCCACGAAGAGGCGAAGCCCTGGATCAGCCGCGCGCTGTTCACCCCGCTCGCGTCGTGGGAGATCCTCCGCTCCAACATCAAGGTCTTCTTCAAGCAGCCGCGCAACTACCTGCGCGTGCTCTCGACGCTGATCCTCGGCACGTTCGTCCGCCCGTCGACGCTGCTCCGCACGATCGCGCTCTTCCCGAAGTCGGTCCACCTCGCGACCGTCCTTCCCGAGCGTGGCGTCCACCATCTGCACGCCCACTTCGCCACCCACGCGACGACGATGGCCTACATCATCTCGTCGCTCACCGGCCTCACCTACAGCTTCACGGTCCACGGCCCCGACGTCTTCGTGCATCGCCTCCTCCTGCGGGAGAAGATCCGCCGCGCGAAGTTCGTCCGCTCCGTCTCGGTGTTCAACAAGGCCTTTCTCTCCGGCCTCTATCCGGAGGAGACGTACGGGAAAATCGACGTGGTGCGCACCGGCGTCAACCCCGACGTCTACGAAGAGGCAGCCTCCGAGCACGCGGCCAAACCGAATCCCCGCCCGCTCATCGTCTCGATCGCCGACCTCACGCCGAGCCGCGGTTTCCCCTACCTCGTCGATGCCTGTGCCCGCCTGGTGAAGGCAGGAATGGACGTGGAATGCCGCATCGTCGGTGAGGGACCGCTGCGCGCCGTGACCGAGCAGTGGATCGCCGAGCACGGCATTTCCGACAACGTCCATCTCATCGGTGCCCGCCCGCAGCACGAGGTCGCGGCGCTGATGGGGCAGAGCGACGTCTTCGTCCTTCCGAGCATCGTCGCCACCGACGGGCAGATGGACGGCATTCCGGTCTCGCTCATGGAAGCGATGGCCGCGGCCAAGCCGGTCATCGCCTCCTCGATCTCGGGCATCCCGGAGCTCGTGCATCACGAGGTCAGCGGCCTGCTCGTCGACGCCGCCCATCCGGAGCGGGTCGCGCAGGCGATCACCCGCCTCGTCCGCGACCCGGCGCTCTCCGAACGCATGGGGCGCGCGGGGCAGCAGAAGGTGCGGAAGTACTTCGACGTCCGCCGCAACATCAGCGACTTCCTCAGGCTGCTCGACAAGCACGAGCAGGGGGACACGGGCGCCGCCGACTGGATCGCGTCGATCAACTGGTCGCGCCTCAACGCCACCGCCGTCGGCGTCCGCCGCGTGCACGACCGCACCGATACGTCGGTCGCCGAGGTGACGATCAGCGACGGAGTGGCCAAGCGGGACGTCATCGTCCGCCGGCCGCACGCCGACCTCGACGACGAGTCGTCGCCGCTCGAGCGCGCCCGGGCCGAGTTCGAGGTCATCTCCACCCTCGCCCAGACCCTCGGCGCCGCGGAAGGCGAGCGGACCTCCAGCGGAACGCGCTACGCCGTCCCCCGTCTGCTGATGTACGACGAGCCGAACGCGACGCTCGTCTTCGAGCGCGCCGACGGCCGCTCCCTCGCCGGCATCCTGAGGACGGAGCGCACGAACCGCCGCACGCTCGAGTCGGTGCGCAAGGCCGGCACCTGGCTCCGCCTGATGCAGGCCCATACGACCGCGCAGGGCGACGGCCGCTACGTCCTCACCGCCGTCGTCTACCTCGCCCTCCGCGACCTCGATCTGGCCTGCGCCGCCGAGCGCTCGCTCGCCGCGCTGCACTCCGAGATCGCCGACCGCATTCACGAGCTCGAGGCGCGCGTCGCCGAGAACCCGGTGCGGGTGGTGGGGCAGCACGGCGACTTCCGCGCCGACAACATCTACATCGGCGACAGCCGCGTCGACGTGACCAGCTTCAGCCGCTTCCGCGAGGGGCTCCCGAGCGAGGACATCGCGCAGTTCCTGCTCGATCTCGAGATCGCCTGCGACCTGCCCTTCCGGCACGTGCGCGCCATCCAGTTGCGCGAGGCCTTCCTCGCCGGCTACGGCATGTCGTTCGCGGAGCTCGACCCCGACGAGCTGCAACTGCTCACCCTCGCCAAGGCGCTGCACATGCTCGCGCACGGCGGGTTCGAGTCGAAAGAAACCCGCGCGGCCCTCCGGAAGATCATCCGCCGGAGCCTCGCGGAGTGACGCCGACCGACGGTTCCTCGGTTCCTCGGGGTGCCACGGGTTCCTCGGCGGACCGCCCCCAAAAGCCCGAGGAACCGAGGAACCCCGAGGAACCGAGGAACTCCGAGGCACTCCGAGGAACCGGCGCCAAACGCGCGCCCGTCGCGGTGCTGATGTCGCGCTTCCCCACCGTCACCGAGACCTTCATCCTCCGCGAAATGATCGAGATGGAGCGCCAGGCCCAGCCGGTGCGCCTCGTCCCGATGCTCCGCGAGAACCCGCCGGTGGTGCACGAGGAAGCGAAGCCCTGGACCGGGCGGGCGCTCTACACGACCTATCTCTCCGGCCCGATCGTGCTCGCCAACATCCGCACGCTGCTGCGCCGGCCGTTCACCTACCTCTCCCTCCTGGCGCGCCTCGCGGCCGGCACGATCCTCAAGCCGGCCACGTTCGTGCGCACGCTGGCGATCTTCCCGAAGTCGGTCTACCTCGCGCAGGAGCTGCAGCGGGAGGGGCTGAAGCACATCCACGCCCACTACGCCACGCATCCGGCCACGATGGCGCTGATCATCTCCGCGCTCTCCGACATCACCTTCAGCTTCACCGTGCACGCGCACGACATCCAGGTCGACCGGAGCCTCCTGCGCTGGAAGCTGCGCGAGACCCGTTTCGTCCGCTCGATCTCCGACTACAACAAGCGGTTTCTCGAGCGGCTCTATCCGGAAGAGACGCGCGGCGGGAAGATCATCGTCGTGCACGTCGGCATCGAGCCGGCCACCTACGAGGAGTCGTCGCGCAAGCTGGTGCCGATCGCGTCCGGCCTCCCGAAGATCCTCTGCGTCGCCGCCCATCGTCCCTACAAGGGGCTGCCGGTGCTGATCGAGGCCTGCCGCATCCTGCGCGAGCAGGGCGTCGCCTTCCACTGCGACGTCGTCGGCCACGGTCCGATGCGGGCGGAGCTCGAGCAGATGATCGCGGAGCGGAAGCTCGGCGACGTCTTCGTGCTCGCCGGTCCCCGTCCGCAGGATGAGGTCGCGCGCATGATGGCGGAGGCGACGCTCTTCGTGCTGCCGAGCATCATCGCCAGCGACGGGCAGATGGAAGGCATTCCGGTGGCGCTGATGGAGGCGCTGGCGAGCGGCCGGGCCGTGGTCAGCACCGCCATCTCCGGCATCCCGGAGCTGGTCGAGCATGGGACCAACGGGCTGCTCGTCCAGCCGGGCGACGCGCAGGCGCTCGCCGACGCGATGAAGACGCTGCTGCAGGACCCGCAGCGGGCGCGGGAGATGGGCGTGCGCGGGCAGCAGAAGGTGCGCGCGGAGTTCACGATCCAGGATTGCGTCGCCCAGCTCGTGGCGCGCCTCGAGCAGGAGGTGCGGCCGTGACGACCTTCGCGCTGATCGTCTTCTGGTTCTGCCTCGCGGTCTGCGTTTACATCTACTTCGGCTATCCCGCCCTGCTCTGGGTGGTGAGCCGCTTCCGCTCCCGCCCCGTCGCCGAGGCGGACGTCACGCCCACAGTCACGTTCATCATCCCCGCCTACAACGAGGAGCGGAACATCGCCGCGAAGGTCGAGAACACCCTCGGCCTCGACTACCCTGCCGACAAGCTGCAGGTCCTGGTCGTCTCGAACGGCTCCGTCGACCGCACCGACGAGATCGTGCGCGGCTTCACCGATCCGCGCGTGCAGCTCGTCGTCATGCCGCAGCCGGGGAAGATGGAGGCGCTCAACGAGGGCGTCCGCCGCGCCACCGGCGAGGTGCTGGTCTTCACCGACGCCGACTTCCTCCTCGACCACCACACTCTGCGCGAGATCGGCCGCAAGTTCGCCGACCCGGAAGTGGGCGGCGTCTGCGGCGCCCGCAACACGAGCGTCGTGCGCGAGGGGGATGCGACCGGCGAGGGCGAGGGGATGTACGCCCGCTGGGACAAGTGGCAGAAGATCCGGGAGAGCCGCATCGGCAGCGTCTTCGCCGCCGACGGCCTGCTCTACGCCATCCGCCGCTCGCTGTACGTGCCGATCACCGACCCCGCGCAGTCCGACGACATGGCCATCTCCATGCGCGTCGTGACGCAGGGCTACCGCCTGCTGTACGAGCCGAAGGCCACCGCGTACGAGAAGGCGGTGGTGCGGGCGTCGGAGGAGTTCATCCGCAAGATCCGCATCACGAACCACTCCGTGTCGGCGCTCCTGAAGCTCGGCGCGCCGCTCGTGACCTCCGGCTTCTATTCGGTGGAGTTGCTGTCGCACAAGCTGATCCGCCACTTCATCGCCTACTTCCTGATCCCCCTCTTCATCGCGAACCTCTTCCTCCTGCGCGTCTCGCCGCTGTACGTGGTGGCGCTGGCCGGCCAGCTCGCGATCTACGGATTGGCGGCGGTGGGAGCGGTGGTGCGCGACAAGCCGATCGGCCGCTCGCGCTTCTTCACCGTCCCCTACTACTTCTGCTTCGTGAACGTGGCCGCCTTCTTCGGCATCCTGACCATGTTCCGGAAGCACAAGACGACGGCCTGGTCGACGCGCGCGGCGTGAAATGCGTCACTCCGCGGCTTTATCCAAACAGACGCCTCCAAAAGGGGCGCTTCTCCGGCGCCCCACTGTTCCCCGACGGCTCGTCTCTGGGATAGGTCTCTCCATCGTCGCCCTGCACGTTCGCATGAAGCGCCTTCGCGATCTCGCACATCTTGCCGATCACGGAATCGTCAGGATTCTTGACTACGATTTCGCCACGTTGTCAATCGAACCAAGCCAAGTCACCTTCTGTGGCACTTTCAGAGGCGGTCCAAACACGGTCTAAACAGCGCGCCCCGAACTTTCGAGGCGGATCGTCTGACCTACTGGCCTCGTACACCTACGTCATTGGCGGCAACTGTCGCCCCGCTTGGCTTCGGCACGCGATCGGGCGCACCGACATACACCAAGGACGTAAGCCGTCGTTGGCGCCGACTCGTAACCGGCACCTGCCCATCTCCGCGTATCGCGCGTACGATGTTTGAACTGGGAACAAGTCAGTGACTCGAGCACTCCTCGCCCTGCTTCTCGTTCTCGGACAGTTCCCTGTCGCGGCCGCGGCGCGCCGGCGAGCGGTGCGGCATTCGCCACCCGCCGTTGCACCGGCGGTCATCGTGGCGGCGGCACGTCAGGCCGCCGAAGCTGCCTTGACGGCGGGCGTTCCCGCGGTTCAGATCGCGGTGTCCGAGGGCGGCCGGATCATCTACTCCGAGGCGTTCGGCATCTCCGATAAAGAGAGCGCGACAGCCGCAACACCGCGATCGGTGATGCAGATCGGCTCGGTGACGAAGCAATTCGCGGCAGCGGCGATTCTCCGCCTGGCGGAGCGGGGGGCTCTGACGCTCGACGATCCCATCGAGAAGTTCGTACCGGAGTTCAACCCTCGAGGAGAGACGATCACGCTGCGGCAGCTCCTCAGCCACAGGTCGGGAGTTCCTTCGAGCTGGTGGCCGCCATCCGGCGGGTTCCCCCTCCACGCGCCGGTGACCCGCGAGCAGGTCATCGCGGGCATCAACGGGCAACCGCTCGCCTTCAAGCCGGGCAGCAAGTGGAGCTACAGCAATGCCGGATACATGCTGGTCGGCTATGCGATCGAATCGATCGCGGGGATCTCGTTCGCCGAGTTCGTTCATCGAGAGTTCGCGTTGCCGCTCGGGCTCCTCGACACCGGCGTGTGCGGGACGTTCGGCGTACCTCTGCCTGAAGGTTACGGCCTGTCCAAAGCAGGGGAGTTGAAGCGAATGCAGGCACTCCACTCCTCAGGTGTCATCGGCGACGGTTCGCTTTGCTCCACGGCCTCCGATCTCGCACGCTGGTCGCACCTCCTCGCAACCGGTCGCGTCCTGCTGCCTGCCTCGTACGCGACGATGACGACCCGCCCCGCACCGGTTCCCGCTTACGGACTCGGCCTGGATCTGAGGAACATCGCGGGGCATCCCGCCGTCTCCCACGGCGGCTCGATCGACGGCTTCCAGACGTACTTGATCTACTTCGCCCACAAGGAGATTGCGGTCGCCGTCATCACGAACGTGTTTCCCTCACCGACCATGGATGCAGAGAACATCGCGCTCGCCGTGGCGAGCGCCGCGGTCAACACGCCGTAGCTCTCACAACGTCGCTGCTTCGTAGACTTCGCGCACGTCCAGACGCGCACCGATCGACGACAGCTCAGCGATCTCACCCTCGCCCGCAACGACTCGCGACCAGCCGCTCTCGCCGCGCGACCACACCTCGACCGCGCGCTCCCGCTGTCCGACGGACACGACCTGGCGGAGGGACGGGAGACTCTTGTAGTGCTCGAACTTGTCGCCGCGGTCGTACTGCTCCGTGGCCCGGCTCACGACTTCGACGATGAGCAGGGGATTGGTGACGGCGTTCCTGTCTTCCGTGTCGCGCTCGGTCGGCGGCAGACGACGGTGATGTCGGGGTAGGTGGTCAGGCCGGAGCGGGTGCGGACGCGAAGATCGGACGGGTACGCCCGGCAGCCCGCGGGCAGTTGCAACGCCCGGATCATGGCACCGATGAGCGCCGCATGCTCGGGCGTCCCGCCGCTCATGGCGTAGATCTGCCCGTCGAGAAACTCGTGACGGGTGTTGCTCGCCGATTCGAGCGACAGGTACTCGTCGTACGTGTGGCGAATCCGGTGCCCCGGCGGCGACATCACAACCTCGCTGCTGCGTAGACTTCGCGCACGTTCAGGCGCGCGCCGATCGACGACAGCTCGGCGATCTCACCCTCACCCGCAACGACTCGCGACCAGCCGCTCTCGCCGCGCGACCACACCTCGACCGCGCGCTCCCGCTGTCCGACGAACACGACCTGGCGGAGGGACGGGAGGCTCTTGTAGTGCTCGAACTTGTCGCCGCGGTCGTACTGCTCGGTGGCCCGGCTCAGCACTTCGACGATGAGCAGGGGATTGGTGACGGCGTTCCTGTCTTCCGTGTCGCGCTCCGTCGGCCCGCAGACGACGGTGATGTCGGGGTAGGTGGTCAGGCCGGAGCGGGTGCGGACGCGAAGATCGGACGGGTACGCCCGGCAGCCCGCGGGCAGTTGCAACGCCCGGATCATGGCGCCGATGAGCGCCGCATGCTCCGGCGTCCCGCCGCTCATCGCGTAGATCTGCCCGTCGAGAAACTCGTGACGGGTGTTGCTCAGCGATTCGAGCGACAGGTACTCGTCGTACGTGTGGCGAATCCGGTGGCCCGGCGGCGACATCACAACCTCGCTGCTGCGTAGACTTCGCGCACGTTCAGGCGCGCACCGATCGACGACAGCTCGGCGATCTCACCCTCGCCCGCAACGACTCTCGACCAGCCGCTCTCGCCGCGCGACCACACCTCGACGGCGCGCTCCCGCTGCCCGACGAGCACGACCTGGCGCAGGGACGGGAGACTCTTGTAGTGCTCGAACTTGTCGCCGCGATCGTACTGCTCGGTGGTCCGGCTCAGGATCTCGACCAGCAGGGTCGGATTCGTGATCGCGTCGCGGTCCTCGGCGTCGCGCTCGATCGGGCCGCAGACGACGGTCACGTCCGGGTACGTCGAGAGACCGGATGGAGTCCGCACGCGAAGCTCAGAGCTGAAGGTCCGGCAGCCGGTCGCCCGAAGCTGCGCGTGCAACTGTCCGTTCACCTCCGACATGAGCGCCGCATGCTCGGGCGTCCCGCCGCTCATGGCGTAGATCTGCCCGTCGAGGAACTCGTGGCGGATGTTGCTCACCGATTCGAGCGACAGGTACTCGTCGTACGTGTGGCGAATCCGGTGAGCCGGGGTGGACATGACGGGATTATCCCCCGTATTCGTCTTTGAGCCACTCCACCGTCTTCTCGATGCCGTCGCGGAACTTCACCGGCTCCGGGAGTCCGGCGATCTTCCGCAGCTTCGTGGCGTCGAGGACGCTCCGCTTCTGCTCCCCTGCCTTGGCGGGGCCGTGCTCGGCGTCGACGGTGGAGCCGAGGGCGTCGCGGAGGACGGAGTAGAGCTCGTTGACCGAGGTCTCGACGCCGGTGCCGACGTTGAAGATGCCGGTGATGGCGAGCTCGGACGCGGCCATGTTCGCGCGGACGACGTCCTCGACGAACACGTAGTCGCGGGTCTGCTCGCCGTCGCCGTTGATGCGTGGCGTACCGCCGCCCAGCAGGATGCCGGCGAAGATCGCCACGACGCCGGCCTCGCCGTCCTTGCGCTGGCGGGGGCCGTAGACGTTCCCGTAGCGCAGCGAGACCGAGGCGACGTTGTGCACGACGCGGTAGTAGTGGAGGTACTGGTCGATGGCCACTTTCGCGCAGCCGTACGGCGAGACGGGCGCCACCGGGTGCTCCTCGGTCTGCGGCGCGAACTGCGGCTCGCCGTACGCCGCGCCGCCGCTGGAGGCGAAGACGATCTTCTTCACGCCGTCGTCGATCAGCGCCTGGAAGAGGCGCAGCGTGGCGACGATGTTCAGCTCCGCGTCGGCGGCCGGGTCGGCCACGGACACCCGCACGTCGATCTGCGCGGCGTGATGGTTGACGAGCTCGAACCCGCGGCCGCGCAGTTGCTCGACGGTCCGCGGGTCCCGCAGGTCGCCGACGATCAGCTCCGCCCTGCGGTTCACGTTCTCCTTCCGGCCGCTGCTGAGGTCATCCACGACCGTGACGTCGTGGCCCCGCTCGACATAGGCGTCGACCACGTGTGAGGCGATGAACCCGGCGCCGCCGGTGACCAGCACTTTCATCCTTACTCCTTCGCTCCCCGCCGGCGGTTGCAATCGTCGGGGGTGCCGGAGGCGACCACTGCGAGATGGTTGCCGACCAGGCGCTCCTTGCCGTCGCTGGGGACGTTCACGATCTCGTCCTTGACCCACATCGCGCTCGAGCCGCCGCCGTCGAGGTTCATCGCGCGGCAGACGCCGAGCTCCTCCCGCATGAAGGCGGCGAGCTCCGGCAGCGTCAGCCCCGGCACCCCCTCCCGGCGGCCGTCGGTGACGACGAAGTAGGCGGTCTTGCCGTCGCGCGACAGCCCCACCGCCGTGCGGGGGTGCGGCGCGCGCGTGAAGTGGTCGCTGCCCGGCATGTTCTCGATGACCTTGCAGTCGCTGACGAGCATCGGCCAGCCGGAGACGGCCGCCTTCATCCAGCGGCGCGTCGTCATCGTGTTCGCCTGGATGTCGGCGCGCCCCCGTCCGAACGCGACCAGCCCCTGCCTCCGCGACACCTTCGTCCCCTTCCACCAGGGGCCGCACGCACCGGCGGAGACGCCGATCGGCTGGAGCTGCTCGTCGAAATAGTCGGCGTTGATCGCCACGATCGCGTCGCGTTTGCGCGCGAAGTCGCTGACCGTGAGGCCGCGGTCGTCCGCGTTCGTCGCCACCACCTTGATGGCCGCCTTGCGCAGGTCGATGCGCGTCACGTGCGCGTCGAGCTCTCCCCGCCGGATGTGCTGGTACTCGACCCCCTCCGACACCGGCGTCCACTGCGCGCCGGCGCGGCAGGCCAGGACCAGGACGAACAGCAGGAGCGAGCGCCTCAACGCACCCTCCGCAGCACTTCGTCGTAAACGGCGGTGAGCCGCGACACCCACGCCGCGGTCGAGAAACGGGTCACTGCGATCTCGGTCGCTCTCTCTCCCATGCGCCGCATTCTCTCCCGATCGGCGAGCAGTCTGTCGATCCCTCCCACGAGGGAGGCGGTGTCGCCCGGCGCGACGAGGTACCCGGTCTCGCCGTCGGTGACGATCTCCGGGATGCCGCCCACGCGCGTCGCCACGACCGGGAGCCCCGCCGCCATCGCCTCCAGCAGCACGGTCGGGAAGGCGTCGTCGAGGCTCGGGTGCACGAGCCCGTCGCACCCGGCGAGGATCGTGTGGACGTCGGTGCGGTAGCCGGCCCAGCGTACCCGGTCGCCAATCCCCTGCCGCGCCGCGAGGGCCTGCCACTCCTCGCGCATGTTGCCGTCGCCGAGGATCAGGAAGACGGCGTTCGGGACCCGCTGCGCCGCGTCGAGCAGGTACTCGATCCCTTTCGCCGGCCGGAGCACCGAGACCGTGACGAGGATCGGCACGCCCGCCGGGATGTTGAACTCCCGTTCCAGCCGCGCGCGCGTGGCGGCGCGATCCTTGCGGAAGCGCTCCAGCTCGATCCCGTTGTGGACGACCGTCACCTTTTCCGCCGCGAGGTCCCCCTTGGCCAGATACGTCTGCCGCAGCGCCTCCGACACGGTGACGACGCGCGACGACCAGCGGTTCATCGCCCGCCGCATCACCCAGTCCCGCGCGTCGGTGGCGAGGCGGTGGCGGAGCGTGTTGCGGAACTGCCGCGTGGCGCTCGGCGCGACGTGCAGCGTCGCGATCGACGGGATGCCGGTCTGCCGCGACAGGACCGCGCTCCAGGTGGCGGAGAACGTGAGGTGCGCGTGCACGAGGTCGATCCGCTCCTCCTGCAGGAACGCGCGCACCCGCCGGTAGGTGGTCCGGTCGCGCAGGCTGCGGGCGGCGAACTCCGTCACCGGCACGCCGAGCTCCCGGAGGCCGCTCACCACCATCTCCCCTTCGATCTTCCAGAGGCAGCCGACGAAGAGCGTGTAGCGCTCGCGGTCGAGGTGGCGGGCGAACGGGACGACGAGCGCCTCCGCGCCGCCGACGCCGAGAGAGTCGAGAAGCCAGAGGAGCCGGGTGGTCATGCGAGGTACCGCGCCAGATGGGCTTCGACTGCGCCGTCGACGGAGAACCGTTCCACCGCCGCGCGACGCGCACAGGCGCCGAGCTCCAGCGCCGCCCGCTCGTCGTCGAGGAGCGTGCGGCAGGCGCGGGTGAGCGCGTCGAGGTCGCCCGGCGGAACGAAGTGCATGGCGTCCCCGGCGATGGCGGGGAGGTCGGAGACGGCGCTGGCGACGATCGGCAGCCCGGCCGCCATCGCCTCGAGCGGCCCCAGGCCCAGCCCCTCGTTGCCGGTGGTGGGGAAGACGAAGAGATCGGCGGAGGCGAGGAGGTCCGGGATGTCCTGCCGCAGGCCAAGGATCTTCAGGTTCGGCGGCGCGTCGCGCTCGAGCATCGGCCGGAGCGGGCCGTCCCCGGCGGCGAGGATGGTGGCGTCGGGCAGATTGCGCGCGAGCGGCGGAAGCAGCTCGACCCCCTTCCCCTCGCGCAGGTGCGAGGCACAGAGGATGACGCGGGTGCGCGGACGCGCCGGAGCCGGCTTGTAGGCGTTCGTATCGACGCCGAGATAGACGCGCTGGACCTTCTCTTTCGGCACGCCGAGGGAGACGAGGTCGTTGGCGACGCGGTCGGAGACAGCGAAGAACACTTCGGCCTTCGAGCCGAGCCAGCGGTGACGCAGGCTCGAGATCCTCGACTGGCCGGGGATGATGTGCTTCGAGAGAAACCGCCGCCGCCCGCGCGCCTGCTGCATGGCGATCATGGCGTCGAGGCCAAAGTGCGCGTGCACGTGCGTGGCGCCCTCGAACGCGCGGCCGAGCCCCCGCCAGGCGGCGGGATCGAGCGGATGTCTCGCCAGCGGCACGAGCTGAATCTCCGCCTGCACGTTGCGGATGAACTCCTCCGACTTCGGCCGGGAGGGAAAGACGAGGCGCGTGGCCAGCCCTTCCTCCGCGCAGCGGACGGCGAGCCGCTCGAGAAAGCGCTCGAACGAGCCGTATTGCTGCGAGACCCAGCCCATGACGTGCACGACCGTACCAGGCACGGCAGGCGCGACTGCCACAATCAGGCCATCCGGGGGGTTGCGGTAATTGCGCGCTTCCGGGCGCCCGACACCCCCATCGGCATTCCGAGCAGGCCGTGAAGGGAATGCAAGACGTCGTGGACCTCATCGACGACCTCGCGCAGGGTAATCGCTGAGCACCGCCGCGGTAATCGAGGACATGGGAGCGAGACAAGCGGTACCCCATCAAGGGTCAGCGATGACCGCGTGGCGTCCACCGGCCAGCTGCTGGCGGCACACGAGCGACCCCGGTGAAGGTAAAAGATCACGTCGTAGAGATCATCGATTTCGTCGTGGAGGTCATGAACGACCCGATGAGCAGGAATCGATCACCCCATGCGGCGTAATCGACGAGGCCGGCGAAATCGTAAACGGCCCCCGGTGAAGTGGTGCGAATGATGCGGAACCTTCCACCGCGCCCGCCACCACCGGTTGCATGATCCCGATCCTGCTGGAAGACCGGTCGCAAGTGGTCGTAGCCGCCTCCCGTTCCGTCAGCGACGGCCGAGACGCGAGATTTTCTTACGGCGGAAGCGCTCCCGCGGGCATCATCGGCGCAGAAGGTCGCGGGAAACGGATGAACTTCCTCTCGCAACGTCGCACCGCGCTGCTCGCGGCAGCCGCATTCGTCCTTGCGACGATTGCGATCCCGGCGCTGCATCTCACGTTTCACGCGCTCCCCCACGACCATGCGGGCGGCGAGACCCACTACCATCCGCCCGCCGCCCACGGCCACGATCACGAGGCGGAACACCACCACGAGGCGCCGGAGCGGGAGCCGTTCGACCCGACACACGGCGACGGCAGCACCGCCCATTTCTCCGCCGCCATCAGCGACGGCGCCGCCGCTTCGTTCTCGCTGCCCGTTCACGCGCTGACGCCGGAGCGCCTCGCTCCCGCGACTCCCGGTGTCCCCTCTGCTGCCGCACATGTTTCCGTGCAGCGCTTTCGCGGCCCTCCCCACGCCTGAGGCTCGTTCCGCCCACAGGCAGTCCTCACAACGGGAGGTCCATCCATGGATCCAACGCCGGTTGTCCGGCTACGCGCTGTTTTTCTGACTCTTTTCCTGACCCTTTCCTGCAGCCTCTTCGCGCAACAATCCACGCTGACGGGGCGCGTGCTCGACTCCACCGGCGCCCCGCTGCCCGGCGTCACCGTCGAAGCGACTGCCGGCGTGACGCACGCGGCGGTGACGGGGCCGGACGGCACGTACGGCATCCCGCTCGCTCCCGGCACGTACGACGTCTCTTTCCGTCTGCTGAACTTCGCCACCACCATCCGCCGCGGCGTCGCCGTAACGGCCGGTGGGACCTCCGACGTCAGCGTCACGCTCTATCTCTCCTCCAGCGCCGAGGTGGTGGTGACGGCGCGGCAGACGTTCCGCAATCTCGCCGATCTCAACGAGCCGGTGAACGGCCTCCTCGGCATCGCCGACTCCGCCACCGCCGGCGTCGTCACGGCGAAGGAGATCGAGCGGCGGCCCTTCCAGCGCGCCGGCGAGATGCTCGAGACCGTGCCGGGCGTCATCGTCAGTCAGCACAGCGGCGAGGGGAAGGCGAACCAGTATTACCTCCGCGGCTTCAACCTCGATCACGGCACCGACATCGCCGTGACGGTGGCGGGCGTGCCGGTGAACATGCCCACGCACGGGCACGGCCAGGGATACGCCGACGCGAACTTCCTCATCCCCGAGCTGGTGAGCGCCGTCCAGTACAAGAAGGGGCCGTACTACGCGGAGGAAGGCGACTTCGCGAGCGCGGGGGCCGTCAACGTCAACTACGTGAGCCTGCTCGAGCAGCCGCTCGCGGTGGCGCAGGCCGGCTCCGGCGCCTTCGGACGCGCTCTCGTCGCCGCGTCGCCCAAGCTCGGCGGCGGGTATCTCCTGTATGCGCTCGAAGCGGGGACGAACGACGGGCCGTGGCTCCGTCCCGACGAGTTTCGGAAGGCGAACGGCGTGCTCCGCTACACGCGCGGCGATCAGCGCGGCGGCTTCAGCATCACCGCCACCACCTACGGCGCGCGGTGGAACTCCACCGATCAGATCCCGCGGCGCGCGGTGAACGCCGGGACGCTCGCGCAGTTCGGAACGATCTATCCGAGCGACGGCGGCAACACCTCCCGGACCACGCTCTCATCCGAATGGCAGCGCAACGCGTCCAGCACGCTCACGCAGGCCGCCGCCTACGCGATCCGCTACCGGCTGAACCTCTTCTCGAACTTCACCTACTTTCTCGACGACCCCGCCGACGGCGATCAGTTCGAGCAGGCGGACGACCGCCTCGTCGCCGGCGCGCGCGGCAGCCACCGGTGGCTCGCCCGATGGGGCAACACCTCGGCGGAAAACGTCGTCGGCGTGCAGCTCCGCCGCGACGACATCCGCAACGTCGGCCTGTACCGCACCCGCGAGCGCACCCGGCTCTCCACCACCCGCCAGGATCGCGTGCGCCAGGAGAGCGTGGGTGTGTACGCGCAGACGGCGCTGCAGTGGTCTTCCTGGCTGCGCACCGTCGCCGGCCTCCGCGCCGACCACTACCGCTTCGACGTCCGTGCACGCGAGCCCGCGAACTCCGGCCGCGACGCCGCGTCGATGCTCAGCCCGAAGCTGAGCGCAATCTTCGGACCGTGGCGGAACATGGAGCTGTACGCGAACGCCGGCTCCGCGTTTCACAGCAACGACGCGCGCGGCGCCACGATCCGCGTCGATCCCGCGACGGGCGAGCCCGCGGAGCGGGTGACGCCGCTCGTGCGCAGCCGGGGTGCGGAGGTGGGGCTGCGCTCCACTCCCGTGCCGCGCGTGCACGTGACCGCGGCGCTGTGGGGGCTCGACCTCGCGTCCGAGCTGCTCTTCGTCGGCGACGCCGGCACGACCGAGGCGACGCGTCCGAGTCGCCGCACCGGGGTCGAGCTGGCGGCGTTTTACAACGTGCGCGACTGGCTGGCCTTCGACGCCGAGTACGCCTATTCGCGGGCGCGGTTTCACGACGCGGACGCCGCGGGCGAACGCATCCCCGGCGCGGTCGAGGGCGTGGCGTCCGTGGGCGTGAGCCTCATCGAGTTCGGCCGCCTCTCCGCCGAGCTGCGCTACCGCTACTTTGGCCCGCGCCCGCTCGTGGAGGACGACAGCGTCCGCTCGGACGCCTCCCACCTCGTCAACGCCCGCGCCGGCTACCGGATCACTCCGCGCATCCGGCTCGACTTCGACGTCTTCAACATCCTCGACGCCCGGACGAGCGACATCGACTACTTCTATGCGTCGCGTCTTCCGGGCGAGCCGGCGGAAGGGATTGAAGACGTCCACTTCCACCCCGTCGGGAAACGGGCCTTCCGCGTGGGGGTGACGACGTCGTTCTGAACCGTCACATCAGCAGAGGGAGATGCACGACGAGCTCCGAGCCGCGCCCCTCTTCACTATGCGCAACGAGGACACCGCCGTGGCGCTCGACGAGACGCTGCGCGAGCGCGAGACCGATGCCGGTGCCGTGGCTCTTGGTGGTGAACAGCGGCTCGAAGATCCGGCTCAACGTCGACTCGCTCATCCCCACGCCGGTGTCCGCGACGGTGAGACGGGCGCATCGCTCGCCGTCGCGGAGGAGCGCGTCGGGGCAGTAGTCGCGGATCTCGAGCGACACCGTCAGGACGCCGTTGCCCTCCATCGCGTCGCGCGCGTTCCCGACCAGATTCGCGAGCACCTGTTCGAGCTGCCGCACGTCGCACGACACCATCGCCGGCTGGGGCGGCACCTCGAGCCGCAGGGTAACGCCCTCCCCGGCGATCGAGCCGAGCTCCTCCCGCAGCCCGGCCACCCAGGCGGCGAGATCGACCGGCTTCCGCACCGGCTCGTGCGCCCGCGCATAGAGCAGGATCTGGTCGACGATCGACTTCGCCCGCCGGATGCCGCGCTGAATCGCCGCCGTGGCGGCCTGCACCCGCTCGTCGTGTCCGGCCACCCTCGTGATCACCGAGTTGAACGGGCCGATCGCCATGAGCACGTTGTTGAACTCGTGCGCGACGGTGGCCGCCACCATGCCGAGGCTCT
This sequence comes from Thermoanaerobaculia bacterium, assembly GCA_036399015.1. Classification (GTDB taxonomy): domain Bacteria; phylum Acidobacteriota; class Thermoanaerobaculia; order Gp7-AA8; family Gp7-AA8; genus QHVT01. The sequence goes on from DASWNW010000101.1 coordinate 38,111, forward strand.
CGACGCGGCGGGCCTGCTCCAGTTGCGACTCGATCGTGCGGCGCGCCGTCAGGTCGCGCACGAAGCAGGTGTGAAACTCACTGCCTTCCGCCCGCCAGGCGGCGAGCGACACTTCCGCCGGGAACAGCGACCCGTCTTTGCGCAGACCGGTGAACTCGCGCGTTCTGCGCCTCATCCAGCGTTCCGCGTCGGCGAAGCGCTCGCGATCCTCCGGCGCCAGCAGCAGCGACCACGGCTGCCCCGCCATTTCCTCTTCCCCATATCCGAACATCACCTCCGCCGCGCGGTTCCAGTAGACGACCCGCGCCTCGGCGTCGCCGCTGACGATCGCGTCCGGCGACGCCACGCACAGCTTCGCGAACTTCTGTTCCGATTCGCGCAGGCGCCGTTCGGCGCGGAGCGTGCGGGTGATCTCGAGACGGACGCCGCCGGCCATCGTGCTGCCGCCGGCGCCGCGGATCGGAAAGCGGACCGTGAGCCACGTCCCTTCGCCGCTGTTGGAAGGGATGGTGTCGATCGTCTCCAGCCGTTGCGCGCTCCGGAGGACGTCGATGTCGTCCTCGAGGAGTTTCGCGCCCGTCTCCATCCCGAACCATTCCGCGGCCGTCTGCCCGACAGGGTCTTCTCCCCGCCGTCCGAAATGTTCGTTCCATGCGTCGTTGACGAAGGCGAAGCGTCCCCCCGCGTCCTTGACGAACATCGCCGCCGGGTTCATGTCCACCAGCGACGTCAGCATGCCGGTTCTGTAGCGAAGCTCGATGAGGCGCACCACCTGCCGCGCGAGCGCTTCCAGCGCCTCCTGCTGCGAGGCGGAGAGCGTGCGGTTCTCCCGGTCGATGACACACAACGTACCGATGCTCATGCCGTCGGCGGTCTGCAGTGGCGCGCCGGCGTAGAACCGGATGTGCGGATCGCCGAGGACGAGCGCGTTGTCGGCAAACCGCTGGTCCTGCTGCGCGTCGGGCACGACGAGCGTCGACGTCTCGTGAATGGCGTACGCGCAGAAAGCCTGATCGCGCGGCGTCTCGGCCGCGTCGATGCCGATGCGCGACTTGAACCACTGCCGTTCGGAGTCGATGAGACTGATCAACGCGATCGGGGTTCCGCAGACCTGCGCCGCAATTCTGGTGAGGTCGTCGTACTCGGCTTCGCGTTCTGAATCGAGGATCTGGTATCTGTGAAGGGTGGCAAGGCGGGCTTGTTCGTTCGCGGGCAGGGGGGCGCTGGGCATCGAGAGTCTCCGCGGCGAGCGTACATCACGCCGAGCGGCCCCCGGCTGCGTAAAATCTGACCGATCGAGGTAGGCTTCAGAAAATGCGAGCGTCGAAAGAAATCAAAGCGAAAGAACGTGAAGAGCTGCTCGAAACACTGCGCGTCCGTTTCGAGAAGAACATGAGCCGCCACGCGAAGCTCGATTGGGACAAGGTGCAGGCGAAGCTCGAGGCGAGTCCGGAAAAACTCTGGTCGCTCCACGAGATGGAACGGACGGACGGCGAGCCGGACGTCGTCGCCTACGACAAGAAATCGGGCGAATACGTCTTCTACGATTGTGCGGCCGAGAGCCCCAAGGGCCGCAGGAGTCTTTGTTATGACCGCAAGGCGCTGGAGTCGCGCAAGGAGCACAAGCCGAAAGACAGCGCCGTCGAGGTCGCGGCAGCGATGGGCATCGAGCTGCTGACCGAAGAAGAATACCGGCAACTCCAGGAGCTCGGCGAGTTCGACACGAAAACGTCGAGCTGGATCCAGACGCCGCCCGCAATCCGCAAGCTCGGCGGCGCGCTCTTCTGCGACCGCCGCTACGACACCGTCTTCGTCTATCACAATGGTGCCGAGTCCTACTACGCCGCGCGCGGCTTTCGCGGGTCGTTGCGGGTCTGAGCCGAGCACGCCCATATAATCCGGCCCCCATGAAGCCGGAGCGCGCGCAATTCGAGGACGTTCTCGCCACGCTCCATACGGCGCGTTACGCCGACATCCGCTTCACCGAGACGCAGCAGCAGCACGTGAAGGTGCGCAACGGCGAGGTCGATCACCTCTCCTCCACCGTCGATCGCGCCGCCGGCGTGCGCGTGCTGGTCGGGAACGGGTGGGGGTTCGCGGCCACGAGCGACATCAGCGAGGCCTCCATCCGCAAGGCGGCGCGGCGGGCGCTGGAGGTGGCGGCGGCGAGCAACATCGCCTCGACGCACGAGGTCACGCTGAGCGACGTCGAGCCGCACGTCGCCTCCTCCCACTCCGAGTATCAGATCGACCCCTGGTCAGTGCCGATCGACCGGAAGATCGAGCACCTCATGAACGCGACCGAGCCGATGCGCGGCGATGGCCGCATCCATCAGGTCTCGGGGGAGATCTCCTGCTACCGCCAGGAGAAGCTCTTCGCCTCCAGCGCCGGCAGCTTCATCGAGCAGTCGACGACGCAGATGGGGGGCGGCATCGAGGCGGTGGCGATCGCCGACGGGGAGTTCCAGCGGCGGACCTACCCGAACCCGTTCGGCGGCGACTTCCAGGCCGAGGGGTGGGAGTTCATCGAGCGGCTGGACATGCCGCGCAAGGCGCTCCAGATTCGCGACGAGGCGCTCGCGCTCCTCACCGCGCTGAAGGCGCCGGCCGGCCGCTTCGACCTCATCGTCGGCAGCGCCCAGCTGGCGCTCCAGGTGCACGAGTCCTGCGGCCACCCGACGGAGCTCGACCGGGCCATGGGTCTCGAGATCTCGCTCGCCGGCGGCTCGTTCCTCCAGCCGTCGATGCTCGGCCACTTCCGCTACGGCTCCGACCTCGTGAACCTCGTCGCCGACGCCACCATCCCCGGCTCGATCGGCTCGTTCGCGTACGATGACGACGGCGTGCCGGGGCAGCGCTTTCACCTCGTCGAGAAGGGGATGTTCGTCGGCTACCTCACCGGCCGCGACACCGCCCCCTTCATCGGGCGCAAGTCGAACGGCACCGTCCGCGCCGAGACGGCGGCGCGCATCCCGATCATCCGGATGACGAACATCAACCTCGAGCCGGGCGACACGCCGCTCGACGAGATCGTTGCCGACACGAAGCGGGGCATCTTCGTGGAGACGAACAAGTCGTGGTCGATCGACGACCTCCGTCTCAACTTCCAGTTCGGCTGCGAAGTGGCCTGGGAGATCGAGAACGGCCGTCTCGGCCGGATGCTCCGCAACCCGCTCTACACCGGCAACACCCCCGACTTCTGGCGCTCCTGCGACGCCGTCGCCGACCGCGCCTCCTGGCAGATCTGGGGCCTCCCGAACTGCGGCAAGGGGGATCCGATGCAGACCATGCGCGTCGCGCACGGCGCCCCCGCCGCCCGCTTCCGCAACGTGGAGATGGCGTGAGGCCGGAGAGCGAGTCCTTCGACGTCCTCGAGCGCGCCCTCGCCGCCGCGCGCGCCGACGAGGCCGACGCGTCGTTCGTCTCCGTCGACCAGAACATCAGCCGCTTCGCCAACTCGCAGGTGCACCAGAACATGTCGGAGGAGAGCGCGACGCTGACGCTGCGCGTGATCGTCGACGGCGCGATGGGAGTGGCCACCACCACCCTCTTCGACGACGAGGAGATCGCCCGCACCGCCGAGCTGGCGCGCGAGGCGGCACGGCACTCGAAGCCGGTGCAGGGGTTTGGGGGGCTTTACCGCGGTTCCTCGGGTTCCTCGGGTTCCTCGGGTTCCTCGGCACAGACGCTCGACCCACGCCCGAGGAACTCCGAGGAACCGAGGAACCCCGAGGAACCCGAGGAACCGTCCTTCGACCCCCCGACCGCCGCCCTCTCCCCTCTCGACAAGGCGCACGCGTTGCGCACCATGTTCGATCGCGGCGCGAGCGCCGGGGTCCATTTCGCCGGCGCGCATGCCACCGGCGCTGCCTCGGTCGCGGTGGGGAACACGCACGGGGTGCGGCGGTACGCGCGGATGACCTTCTCCGACGCCACCGTCATCGCCATCGGCGCGAAAGGCTCCGGCTACGCCACCCGCCGCGAGCGGCGCGCGGCGGACGTCGACCTCGCCGCGTTGGGCGACGAGGCGACGCTCAAGGCGACCCTCGCCTCGGACAGCATCGAAGACCTTCAGCCCGGCCCTTACGACGTCATCCTCGAGCCGCCCGCGCTCGCGGAGGTCTTCGACTGGCTGAACATGATCGCCTTCAGCGGGCAGTCGTTCGAGGACGGCTCCTCCTTCTTCGTCGGCAACCTCGGCAAGCAGCTCCTCGGCGGCAACTTCACGCTCGTCGACGACGCCACCACCTACCAGCCATTCCCCTTCGACCTCGAGGGGCGGCCGAAGCGGCCGGTGGCGCTGATCGAGCGGGGCGTCATCCGCACCCCGGTGCTCGACACCGCCTGGGCCGCCCGCCTCGGCCTGGAGCCGACGGCGCACGCGTGGCAGCTCGGCTCGCCCGACCACGGCGCCGCCTTTCACGTGACGATGGCCGGCGGCGACAGCACGCGCGAGGAGCTGATCGCCTCCACGAAGCTCGGCATCTGGGTCACCCGCTTCAACTACGTCAACGGCCTCCTCGAGCCGAAGGCGGCGCTGATGACCGGGACGACGCGCGACGGCACGTTCCTCATCCGCGACGGCAAGGTGGCGGCGCGGCTGCCGAACCTCCGCTGGACGCAGTCGATGGTGGAGGCGTTCTCGAACATCGAGGCGCTGTCACGGGAGCGCCTCAGCGTCGGCACCTGGTACAACATGTTCGGCGGGACGCTGGCCCCGGTGACGAAGATCCGCGGGTGGAACTTCACCGGGAAGCAGGAGATGACATAGAAGTTGCAGGAGCGGGCGACCTGAACCGATGACGCAGTACATAGTCCGGCGACTCCTGCAGATGATCCCGATCACCCTCGGGATCATGACCCTGATCTTCTCGCTCATCCATCTGATCCCCGGCGACCCGGCGGTGCAGATCGCGGGCGAGGGGGCCCGCCCCGAAGACGTGCAGAACATCCGCAAGTCCCTCGGTCTCGACCAGCCGCTCTGGAAGCAGTACGTCACGTACGTCGGGAACGTGGCCCGGGGCGACCTCGGCCGCTCCTTCCGGACCAACGAGAGCGTGGCGAAGGAGATCGCGGCCCGCTACCCCGCCACGATGCAGCTCGCCTTCGGCTCGATGCTGGTGGCGCTGCTGGTCGCCTTCCCCCTCGGGATCATCTCGGCCATCTATCGAAACTCCTGGATCGACAACGTGGCGCGCTTCTTCGCGCTGATCGGCGTCTCCATGCCGAGCTTCTGGTTCGGCCCGCTGCTGATCATCGCCTTCGCCATCAACCGGCAGTGGTTCCCCGTCTCCGGCCGCGAGGAGGGGCTGAAGTCGCTGGTGCTCCCGTCGATCACCATGGGGCTCGCCCTCTCGGCCATCCTCACGCGCATGATCCGCGTCAGCCTCGCGGACGAGCTGGGACAGCTCTACGTCACCACCGCCATCGCCAAGGGCGTGACGCGCGGCAAGGCGATCTTCCGCCACGCCCTCAAGAACGCGCTCATCCCGGTGATCACGATCCTGGCGCTGCAGTTCGGATCGCTCCTCACCGGCGCGATCATCACCGAGCAGATCTTCTCCTGGCCCGGCCTCGGCCGCCTGCTCATCCAGTCGATCACCACCCGCGACTACCCGCAGGTGCAGGCCTCGATCCTCGTGATCGCCCTGACCTACATCATGGTGAACTTCATCAGCGATCTGCTGTACGGGGTCGTGGATCCGAGGATCAAACTGCAATGAGCGCTCAGAGTCTCAGAGTCTCAGAGTCTCAAAGTCGCAGAGAACGAGAGATCTGCCGGAGGTCTCCTCTGCGACTCTGCGACTTTGCGACTTTGCGACTCCCCGGGGGGCGCCGGTGAAAACCCTCCTCCGCCTCCTCCGCAACTTCGCCTTCACTGCCGGCCTCGGCCTGACGCTCCTCCTGATCATCGCCGCGCTGGCGGCGCCGCTGCTCGCGCCGCACGATCCGTTCAAGCAGGACACGGCGCGGCGGCTCGAGGCGCCCTCGGACAACCATCCCCTCGGGCTCGACGACCTCGGGCGCGACGTCCTGTCGCGCATTCTCTTCGGCGCGCGCGTCTCGCTGCGCGTCGGCTTCAGCGTGGTCGCGCTGGCGGCGCTGATCGGCGTCACGCTCGGCGCCATGGCCGGCTACTTCGGGGGGGCGATGGACGTGCTGGTGATGCGCATCTGCGACATCCTCCTCTCGTTCCCCGGCATCCTGCTGGCCATCGCGCTCGTGGCGGTGCTCGGCCCGAGCCTCAACAACGTCATCCTGGCGCTGGTGATCACCGCCTGGGTCGGCTACGCGCGACTCGTGCGAGGGCAGGTGCTGAAGGTGCGGGAGATGGAGTACGTCACCGCGGCGCGTGCGATGGGGGCGCGGTCGCCGCGCGTGATCATCCTGCACGTGCTGCCGAACATCATCAATCCCGTGATCGTCATGGCCACGCTCGGCCTCGGCGGCGTGATCCTGTCCGAGGCGGCGCTCTCCTTCCTCGGACTGGGCGTGCAGCCGCCGACCCCGTCGTGGGGTGCGATGCTGACCTCCGGCCGCCGTTACCTCGGCCTGGCCAACCACCTCGCCATCTTCCCAGGCGCCGCGATCATGCTCGCCGTCATGGGCCTCAACTTCCTCGGCGACGGTCTCATCGACGCCCTCGACCCCAAGTTCCGGAAGGAAATGCGATAACCCCGATGCGCAAGACGCTCCTCGTCCTCTCTCTCCTGGTTGCCCCTGCCCTCTTCGCCCAGACCGCCGACCTCCGGCTCACGCGGTCCAACCTCAGCGCGACGCCCGAGTTCACCGGGCAGCCCTTCAACCTCAGCCTCGCCTGGCGAAACGACGGCCCGAACGCCGCCCGCTTCGTCACCCTGAAGATCGTCGCCACTCCTACGCCGTTCTTCCTGCAATCGGTGGCGACGAGCGGCTGGCCGTGCTACCCGACCCCCGACCACACCTCGTTCTCCTGCCAGAACCTGCAGCTCGACGCGGGTGCCGAGGCGGAGGTCGTGGTGCGCGGAGTGACGCCGGGAACCCCGGGACCGTTCACGATCGCGGTTCAGGTCACCGCCGAGCAACACGACCCGCAGCCGGCGAACAATAGCTGGCAGATGACCATGCAGCTCGAGGCGGCGAGGAGCGTGGACGTCTCGCTCACCCCGACCGCGCAGACGGTGATCACGACCGCGGGAGCGCAGACGTCGCTGCCGCTGAACGTCGTGAACGGCGGCACGCACGCGATCGCGAACGCGGTGGTCTACCTCTCGGTCCCCGTTACGACCCACCTTCCGGTCATCCTCCCCGAGGGGGCGGGCTGGGCCTGCGGCTCCAGTCCGTATACGCCCCAGGCGGTGCTCTGCACGAGGGCGCGGCTGGAGGTGGGCGAGAGCGCGCCGCTGACGGTGCGCACGGTCGCGACGCCGGTCGACGGCAGCTTCACGATCACGGCGCGCGTCGGCGGCGAAGGGTACTCGGATCCGTTCACCGGCAACGACACCGCCACGCTGACGGTGCAGGTGGGGACGGACGACGAGGAGGAGCCGCCGCCTCCGCCGGTGCAGTGGAGCCAGATCCTCATTCCGCTGATCGGCGCCGACGCGCGGGGGCAGAATAACTCGCTCTGGCGCACCGAGGTGACGGCGCTGATCGCGTCCGACACGCAGGTCGACGTGCGCCCCTACTTCTGCGAGCTGGCGCCGAGCTGCTCGATGCTCCAGACGCCGCTGCGCCGCCCCTTCAACGCCTATCAGCAGATCGCCGGCATCCTTCCCGGCGCGCTCGGACAGTTCATCTACGTCGCCCCGGCCGACGAGTCGCGGCTGTATCTCAACGCGCGCGTCTACGATGTCTCGCGCAGCGAGCAGACCGCCGGCGCGGAGATCCCCATCGTCCGCGCCCGCGACTTCCGGAGCACGGTGGTGTCGCTGGTGGGCATCCCGGTCGCGCCGCACTACCGCCAGACGCTGCGCGTCTACGACCTCGATGGCCGCGCCGGCGGGCAGGTCGCGATTCACGTCTACGCCGATGACGAAACGACGCCGCGCACGAGCGTCGTGAGCACTCTGACCCATCCGGCGGGCGCTCACGCGACCATCCAGGGACGTCCGACGCATCCCGCCGTCCTGCAGCTCGACCTCGCGCACATCGCCTTGCTCGGCGACGCCGAGACCGTCCGCGTCGACGTCGTGCCGATCGGCGAGGGGCTGCGGCTCTGGTCGTTCGTCAGCGTCACCAACAACGAAACGCATCACGTGACGACGTTCTCCCAACGCTGATGAGAAGACTCGCTTTCCTCGCTCTCGTCGCCATCGCGCCGGCGCTCTTCGCAGCGTCGGCCGATCTCGGCATCACCCGCTTCTACACCGACGACCGCACCACCCATCCCACCGGCGAGCAGATCACCGTCAACCTCTTCTGGCGCAACTTCGGTCCCGACACGGCCGACGGCGTGACGGTGGAGCTGGGGAAAGGGAACGGCGTCTTCTTCATCACCGGCGCCGGCACCGAGCACTGGCCCTGTCAGCCGACCCTCGGCGGCTCGTCGTTCGTCTGCCGCGGCCACCTCGCGCCGGGAGAGGAGGCGCACATGCTCGCCTCCATCCGCACGCCGGCCCAGGGGACGAGCTTTCAGATCAACGCCACCATCACGGCGGCGACGCCCGACCCCGTGCCATCGAACAACACGCAGACCCTCACCTTCGGGCTGACGCCGACGGCGAACCGCGCCGAGCTGTCGCTCTCCCCCACCACGCAAACGCACAACGCACCCCCGGGGAGCGCGATCGCGCTGCCGCTGCAGGTGACGAACTCCGGGCCGGGCACGGCGCGCGACCTGATCACGATGATCAACTACGGTCCCGACACGCTCGTGCCGATCACGGCGAGCGGCAACGGCTGGACCTGCCTCAATCCGGAAGACGCGCAGTGGGTCGTGCTCTGCATGCGCTCGGAGCTCGCCTCCGGCGCCACCGCGCCGCTCGTGCTCCGCACCACCATGCCGCAGACGGGACAGGTGCAGATCGGCGCGCGCGTGACCGCGGGACGCGGCCACGACACCAATCTGGCGAACGACACCATGCTGGTGACGCTCGGCACCGCCACCGTCGAGCCGCCGCCCCCGCCGCCGCTGACCTGGCGGCGCATCCTCGTGCCGCTCGGCCCGTCCGAGGCGGCGGGCGAGAACAACGCGCGCTGGAAGGTC
>DASWNW010000102.1:0-1687 GCA_036399015.1 Thermoanaerobaculia bacterium
CTGCGGATGGTCCCGAACCTCTCGTTGACCTCGCCTCGCAGCGCCGGTTGCGTGTCCTTCTGGCTGACGATCACCCGACCAATCGCAAGGTCATCGAGTTGATGCTTGCCGGCTTGGACGTCGAGCTGGTGCAGGTTGAGAACGGGCTTGAGGCCTGCGTCGCGGTCGAGGCGCAACCCTTCGACGTTATTCTTATGGATATGCAGATGCCCGTGCTCGACGGATTGAGCGCGAATCGACGAATCCGCGAGCACGAGCGCCAGGAAGCGCGGCTTCGCACGCCCATAATCATGCTGACGGCTAACGCCATGCCGGACCACGTGTTGGAGAGCCTCGCCTCGGGTGCGGACCGCCACGTGTGCAAGCCGGTGCAGGCTGCGGCCCTGTTCGGTGCGATCCAAGATCTGCTGGCCGGCGATGGCGTCGAAAAGGCCGCGTGACGCAGGCTCAACGGCAGCGCCGACCAACTGCATGGTGGGGCGAGAACGGAGCGCGGTTGAAGCTTATCGCAACACCCGCGCCGGCCAGCGCTCGATATCTTCGTGAAGGTCTTGGTTCGGCGACACGCGTGAGTGCCAGTGGGCGGTCGCCTGCCAGCCGGCGGCGCGGTGCTGCAGGTCTAGCTTGATCAGCTGGATTGAACGAGCGGCGTATGCCTCCGCTTGAGGGCGGGTGCTCGCGATCCCTTCCATGACGGGACGCTTGGCCACGTCGTAAACCGTCCAGACGCAGACGTCAGGAGCCTCGCCCCTTACTTCGTATGTGAACATGGCCCCCGCCAGTCGTTTGAGCGTTCCATTCACGCCAGCCCTTCTCGATTTGCAACAAGGGTCACCTGCGTCACAGCAGCCCAGCGCACTGTTGGGCGCTCAGCCGGCCTCGAACAGCTCTTTCTCGTCCCAACGCTCCGTGGAGGCGACCCATCGAGACAATGTGAGGTAGCGATAGCGGCCTTCTTCCAGGATCACCTCGGCTCTGAGCCGCAGTTCGCTAACGCTGTCGGAGTAGACGCAGAACGGCCGAACGCCGTCCCGAGCCCTCGTCTCCCAACACTCCAGCAGGTAGAGAGCTTCGCTCACATCTGGTCTCTTGGCTTCCATGGAGATCGGTGCCGGCCCCTATCGCGTTCGACGGACTTAAGCTCCGGCGCCGAGCCCTAGCTGGGGATGAGACGTTTTTTTAAGCCTAGCTTGCAATACTGCATGAGCCAACAGGAAGAGGGCTGTCATGCAGAAGTTCGTCACGCGCTTCATCAACGACGAATCCGGCGCCACCGCCATCGAGTACGGCCTGATCGCCGCCCTCATCGCCGTCGTCATCATCACCGCCGTCACGGCGCTGGGCTCCACCATCAAGACCAAGTTCAACGCGGTCGTGACGGGCATGGGCGGAACCGCCGGCGCCTAAACTCGAGAAGTACCGCAGCGCCTGTCGCCTCATTGGCGGCAGGCGCTGTTTTCTCTGGCGCTATCTCGCGCCGGTGCGGCGGCTGCCGTGAGGACTGAAGTGCAAGCTCCCTACGAAACTTGGTTGATCGGTGAAGTCCGCCGGCTGCGAGACAGCCGCGCCGGCAACGTCGCCATGATTTTCGCCCTGGCCTTGCCGGTGGTCGCCATCCTGACGGGGTCGGCGATCGACCTCCACCGCGCCGCCAACGCCAAGGCCAGCAGCCAGATCGCCGTGGACG
>DASWNW010000103.1:0-44220 GCA_036399015.1 Thermoanaerobaculia bacterium
GAGCTCGAACGCCGTCTGACTGAACTGCGCGAAGCGCACGGCGGCAAGATTGCGGCCGCCGCCGGTGCCATTGCCGCCGGCGCCGCCGCGGTGACGTATGCGCGCCGCCGTGGCCGTCCGCCCGGGAGCGGCAGGAAAGCCGCTGCTGGCGGTTCCACCGAGTCCGCCGGTACGACCGGCGCCAAGCGTGGACGTCCGGCCGGTTCCGGCAAGCGCCGTGGCCGTCCGCCCGGAAGCGGCAAGAAAGCCGCCGGTGGCTCTGCCTCCGGTGCAGGCGCCACCACCACTTCGACCGGTACCACCGGCGCCAGCGCGCCGAGCGGCGGCGCGAAGCGGGGCCGCAAGTCCGCCAAGGCCTCCATTACGGCCGGCCAGCTCGCGTCGCGCCAGCTCCAGGGCCGCTATCTCGCGCTCGTCCGCCAGTTCCCCGAGAACCGTCGCGCCCAGTACGCGAAGACGGCCAAGGAGAAGGGACGCGAGGCCGCCATCCAGGAAATGCAGGACGCTCTGAAGTAAAACCGACTCGACGCAGATCGGAAAGGGCGCACGGTTCGTTCCGTGCGCCCTTTCTTTTTCTTACTGCGGAGTTACGAGCGTCACCAGGTTGGTGGTGTTGTTCGTCACGCTGGCGAACGCCCAGAAGCGGCTGCCCGGCGTCAGCGGCGTCACCTCGAGGCGCACCGTTTCCGGCCACTGCACGTGGTCGAGCGCAAGCAGCGACGACACGTCGAACTGCCCGTACGCCGCCTCGGTGCGGAGCGGCCCGAGCTGCGGGGTCGTCGCCGTGACGTCGAACGTATGCAGCGCCGGCGGCGTCAACCCGACGGCCTGCGGGTATACCGACACGCGGAACGAGGACGCCGTCTGCGCCACGTCGTACACGCGCAGCAGCACGCGGAAGTTGCTGTTGAGCGGCACATTGAAGAGCTGCGCCGGATGCGTCAGCACCTCCCGCTCCCGGATCACCGGCAGGTCGGTCCCGCCATTGAGCGTCCCCTGCGACAGGTCAGCGAAGCGCAGGCTCATGGCGACGCGCCCCACGCCGTCGCGCGACAGGTAGAAGAGACGGCTCGGATTGGTCGAACCCTCGCCGAAGTTCGGCGGCAGGCCGCGGTATGTGTGCCCCGGCACGAGCGGCGCCGTCAGCGGCACGACCGCCGGACAGGCCTGTCCCGGCGGGCAGGGAAACGGCGCGAACCGCACCGGATTCGGGCCGCCGTTGCGCATCCAGAAATCGACGGCCCAGCGAGAGCCGCCGGCGCCGTCGACGATCCCGTCGAGATACACCGGCAGGAGCACCTGCTCGTATTCCGCCTCCGAGGCTACCTGGTATGTGAACGCGCCCGGCACGCGCACCGGCTCCTCGCCGGAGACGTTGACGCGCACGTCCACCGTCCCGGCGGCGTGCGGCGGCGTGATCACCTTCAGCCGGGTCGCCGATTCTTCTGAGACCTCGACCGTGACGTCGCCGAACGTCACGGTGGTCGGGCAGGGGAGCGCGCAGACGATGTGCGGCAGCAGGTCGCTTCCGGTGATCGTCACTTCCGTGCCGCCCGTCGTCGGCCCGAAGGACGGCTCGAGGGAAGTCACGACAGGATCGGCAAGGGCGCTGAACGAAAAGAGAAGAGAGAAAAGCAGTAGCAGACGTTTCATCGATACCTCACGGGCGCGCATGAGAAATCCCGCGCGCCGGCTGCATTGTGACGAGGATCACATTTTTACTGTTTCTTAGCGAGACTGCGGATGTACGTCACAAGCTCGCGCAACTCCTCGGCGGAGAGGGAGCTTTTGTACGCCGGCATCTTTCCCCGGCCGTCCGTGATGACCGCCGCCAGCTCGTCGTCGGTCTGCTGCTGCACGCCGTCCGAGCGGAGGTCGCGCGCCTTCAGCGCCTTACCGGTGGGCGTGTTCCCGCTGCCGTCCGCGCCGTGGCACTGCGCGCACGCCTTCTGCTTGTACAGCGCCGCCCCCTCGCCAAAGGCAGGGATCGTGAAAAGCAGCGCGAGCAGGAGTACGAAATTGAAGCGTTTTGCAGTCATCGGTTTTCTGGTTCTCGCCTGTGCGGCGCCCGAGACGCCCGCACCTTCCAGCCCCGCGCCGCCGGCGGCGGAGGCACCACTACCACCAGCGTCTTCTACGACCTCGACGACGGCCGAACCGGCGCCGGTACCGCCGCCGCGACAGCAACAGCGGGCGACGCCTGCCGGAAACATTACCATCGAGAACGTCGAAGCCGGCAATCCGCTGACCGTCACCGGCCGCGCGCGCACGTTCGAGAACAACGTCGCCCTCCGCGTCCGCGCCGCCGACGGCTCGCTCATCTCCGAGACCTTCACCACCGCTACGGGCGAGATGGGGCAGTTCAGCCCCTACCGCGGCACGATTTGGCTGACGCGCGATCCCGGCCGCCGCGTCGTGGTCGAGGCGCTCGAGTACTCTGCGAAAGACGGCTCCGAACAGTCGCTCGTCCGCGCCGAACGCCCGTTCAACGTCGAGACCGTCGAGGCGCGCCTCTTCCTGCCGGATAAGAACTGCACCGGCGTCAATCCCGTGACGCGGCGCATCCCGAAGAGCATCTCCATGGCCCGCCTGCTGGTTGAGGCGCTCATCGCCGACCGCGCCACTCCGTTCCCGAAAGGCTCCCGCGTCGAGTCGATCAACCTGCGCGAGGGCACCGTCACCGTCGACTTCAACGACCGCCTCCGCAACGTCGGCGGCTCGTGCGCCGCGCAGATGATCCGCGCCTCCGTCACCGAGACGCTGCGCGCGCTGCCGAACGTGAAAAAGGTCGTGATCACCGCCGCCGGAAGCGAGGCGCTCGCGCTGCAGCCATAGCGGGAAATCGGAGAGCGCGGCGCTCTCACCTGCATGAAGTACAGGGTGACCGCCGCGCTCCTTCTGCTCACGCTCGCCGCTCCCGGCCGGCTACGGATTTTACGAGGCGAAAGTCAGTGCGGGACGCGGTGACGTGCGCACGGCGTGGGCGATCGCAAACGCCGCCTCGTCGTTGAGCGGCAATGCCGCTGCAGGTCGCCACCCGTTGAGTCGCCTGCGGTGGACCGTCGGTCCGGTTCGCGCCGAGATTTCCACGCCATTGGACCGCTCGTCATCCACTCCGCTGCATCTCACGCTGTCGGCGTGGGAGACCGGCGCGTTGATCGCCATGTACAACAAGAGCGATCGCATGCAGTGGCGTGACGGCCTGATCGCGTTTCAGAACGACGTTCGTTACCGCGCCGAGGGGGAGTTCTGGGACGGCTACACCATCGGTGTCTTTCCGGGTGTGGTGCGCCGTATGCCGGACACCGTCTGGCGCCACGAGGTGATTCACGCCGTACAGTCTCTGCAACTTGACTCGGTCGAGCCGCCGCTCTCCGTCTTCACCAACCGGTTCACGAAGCGGTTCCGCTTCGTGACGCTCGACGTCGAGGCGGGCGCCATTCCCGTGCTGCAGGCCGTCGCGCTATCGCAGCAGGACTATGACGCGCGGTGGAACGAGATCGAGGCCTATCGCCTGGCAGACGGAGTCGAGCCTCCGGCGCCGCGCTAAACTGCGCGCCGATGCGCCTCGCGTTCCTTCTGTTGCTCGCGTTCCCCGCGTTTGCGGCGGAGACGACCGTCACCCTCTTTCATTTCTCCGACTACCACTCGCACGCGCTGCCCTTCTATACGGAGGAGGGGGAGCGCGGCGGGATTGCGCGGGCGATCGGGTTCCTGAAACAGCAGAAGCGGCGCGGCGCGCTCGTCTTCAGCGGCGGCGACACCGTCAATAAAGGCGCGCCGGCCTGGTCGGATCAGTTCCAGTGCGCGGAGTGGCCCTGGTGGAACGGGGTGCTCGACGCCATGGCGTTCGGCAATCACGACGCCGATTACGGGTTCGCGGAGCTCGCGCGCTGCCGCGAAACCACCCGCTATCCGCTCCTCAGCGCCAATATGAGCGGCTTCGAGCCGTACCGCGTCTTTACCCGCAACGGCATCCGCATCGGCGTCTTTGCGGTCGCCGGAAGCGATTTTCCGCAGCTCGTCAAAGTCCCGGAGCTGCAATTCGGCGATCCGGTGGCCGCGGTGCGCAAAGCGGTGGCCGAATTACGCGAGCGCGCCGACGTCGTCGTCATGATTGGCCACCAGCACACGGAGGACGATTACGCGCTGGCGCGGAGCGTTCCGGGGATCGACCTCATTTTTGGCTCGCACAGCCACTTGAAACGCGAGCTGACGCGCATTCCGGGGACGAACACGATGTTCATTTCCCCCGGCCAGTACCTGACATACATCTCCTGGGTCGAACTGCGCTTCGCGGACGGGAAGCTCGGCGCGATCGACGGCGCGCTCCTGCCGGTCGACGACCGCATGCGCCCCGACCAGACGATCGCCGCACGCGTGGCCTCGATGCAGCGGCGCCTCGAACGCGAGAAGCCGGAGCTGTTCGCGCACGTCGGCGCGCTGGTGAGCCCCTGGTCGGTGGAATCCCTCGCGCGGCACGCGCTCGAGGCGATGCGCATCGTCACGCAGAGCAGCGTCGCCGTCTCGACGAAGAGCAGCTTCCGCCGCCCGCTCGGCGCCGGCTTCGTGACGGAGGAGGCATTGCGTGCCGCCCTCCCGTACGACAACGAGATCGTCGTCTGCACGATGACGCCCGAACAGCTCCAGCGCTACGCCGCCGACTCGTTCGTCGTGGGCGGCCTGCACCGCCATCCCGACCGCGTCGCCACCACCGACTATCTCGCCGGCCGCGAGAAGCTCGATTGCGAGCGCACCGGGAAACGTGTCCGGGCGGAGCTCCGCAAGGTGCTGCAGGGGCGCTAGAGTGTGCGCGGCAGAACGCACCGACGGAGTGGCCGTACGTGCACCGGCGGAGCAACCGGCGCTGCCGGCCGTGCCGGCTAAAGCCAGCCTTTATCGCGCGCGATCCGCGCCGCCTCTACCCGGTTCCCCGCCCCCAGCTTGCTGATCGCCTCCGACAGGTAATTCCGCACCGTCCCCTCGGAGAGCCTCAGCGTCGACGCGATGTCGGCGCTGGTCTGCCCGTCGCCCGCCATCCGCAGCACCTGCCGCTCGCGATCCGTCAGCGGGTCGGGCTCGCTCCACGCCTCCGCCGCCAGCTCCGGATCCACCACCCGCCCTCCCGCCTTCACCCGCCGCACCGCGTTTGCGAGATGCTCGGCCGGCGAGTCCTTGAGCAGGTATCCCGACGCGCCCGCCTCCAGCGCCCGCCGCAGGTAGCCGCCGCGCGCGAACGTGGTCAGGATGATCACCCGGATCGGCAGCCCCTCTCGCTTGATGGCCATCGCCAGCTCGAGCCCGGTCATGCGCGGCATTTCGATGTCGGTGAGCAGCACGTCCGGACGCTTCTCGCGGCAGATCGCCAGCGCGTCCTCACCGTCCTGCGCGCGGCCGATCACCTCGAGGTCCCCCTCGATCTCCAGCAGCGCCGCCAGCGCGCCGAGGACCATCTGCTGGTCTTCCGCGACGACCACGCGGATCACGCGCTCCACTCCTGCGTCGCGATCACCGTCAGCGGCAGCGTCACGGTCAGGGTCGTGCCGCGCCGGCCGTCGCGGGTGAGCGACCCGCCGAGGACTTCGACCCGCTCGCGCATGCCGGAGAGGCCGCTGCCGAACGGTGCGTTTCCTCCGCGGCCGTCGTCGGAGATCGTGAGCGTGCAGACGTCGTTCTCGACCGCGATCGATGCGCGGCAGCGGCGCGCTCCGGCGTGGCGGACGATGTTCGTGACCGCCTCCCGCAGCGCGAGGCAGAGCACCGCCTCCTGCGCCGGCGGCAACGGCGTCTTCGGCGGCTCGCATTCGAACGCCACGCCGGCGGAGCTGAGCGCATTGCGCGCGTGCTGCAGCTCCGCCTGCAGGCCGCCGGAGCGGTAGCCGATCACCGCGGAGCGCACTTCCGCCAGCGCCTCGCGTGCGATGCGCTCCACGTCGCGGATCTCGTCGCGCGCCCGGTCGGGATCGCGCTCGGAGAGCTTCGACGCCAGCTCCGACTTCAGGATCACCAGCGATAGCGTGTGGCCGAGGAGGTCGTGCAGGTCGCGCGCGATCCGCTCCCGCTCCGCGACTTTCGCCAGGTGCTCGATCTCCTCGCGTGCGATGCGCAGCCGCGCGTTCGCCCGCCCCACCTGGGCGTAATGGATGTTGATGCCGCCGATGAGCAGCGTGAAGACGACCGGCCAAGCCGAGGTGAAGGTGTCGCGCCGCAGGATCGCCGCCTCGATCGTGGCGATGATGGCGATCCACAGCACCCCCATCACCGCCCGTCGCTGCGGCTCGAGCTGACCGACGAAGCTCGCGGCGTAGATGAAGAACGCCCCGGCGCCATACGACCAGTTCCAGAGCACCACTCCCATCGCCGCAATGCAGGCGGCGATCAGCACCAGTTGCCGGCCGCGCACCCAGTAGGCGCGGAAGTAGAGCGCCAGGAACAGCAGCGTCGAGCCGATGTAGAGCGTCCAGCCGGCCGGGTTGTTCTGCGGCGGGTGAAGCAGCGGCGTCAGCGTGAACGGCACGATGTAGATCAGCCAGGCGTACGGCGTCCAGGCGAGATCCTTGTCGTGCGGTATGAGGCGGCCCATGTACGCGTCCGCTCAGTGTACCTGCGCCGTGTCGCGCCGGTAGCCGGCGTACGCGATCGTCGAGAACAGCGCCGCCGCGATTGCCATCGCGCCGAGGTGAAAGACCACCGACTCGCCGCGCGACGCGCCGATCACCTTCAGCGCGAGCTGCGAGTAGTGATAGGGCGGCAGGAACTGCGCGACGTCCTGCACGCTGTAGGGGAGGAACTGGATCGGGATCCAGAGCCCGGAGAGGAACCCCATCGGCAGGTAGATGACGTTCACGATCGGCGCGGCTCCGCTCGGACTGGCGAGAAAACCGATCGCCAGCCCCACCGCACAGAACGTCACCGAGCCCGCGATCAGCGTCAGGAAGAGCGTCAGCCCCTTGAAGAACGTCAGCGTTACGCCGCCGAATGACGTGGCGAGCGCGAACAGCAACAGCACGATGATCGCGCTGAACAGCATCGCCACCGCCATCTTCGCAACGAAATAGGCGGCGATCGGCATCGGCGTCGTCCGCTTCGCCTCCATCCACCCATGCCCCCGCTCGACCGCCACGGTGACGCCGAAGCCGAACAGCGACGCGCCGATCACCCCGAACGCGCCGTACGTCGCCAGCAGGTACTCCGCCATCCGCACGTTCCCCGTCTCCTTCCAGCCGAAGACGATCCCGAACATCGAATAGAAGAGGATGGGGAAGAGGATCGTAGGCACCGAGAACGCCGGCGTGCGAAGGGCTTTGAGGAACTCGTACTTTGTTTCCAGGATGTAGGTTTTCATCGATTCTCCGTTTTGAAAGTCTCAAAGTCTCAGAGTCGCAAAGTCTCAAAGGAGAACGACCAGCCCTCCGCGGGCCCCTCTGAGACTCTGAGACTTTGAGACTTTGAGACTTTGAGACTCCCGCTTCACACCGCCATCAGTTCAATGAACGCGTCTTCCAGCGTCGCCGCCTCGCCTTTGATCTGCGACGGGGTCCCCTCCGCCACCACCGACCCCTTGTCCAGCACCACCACCCGGTTCGCCAGCGCCTCCGCCTCGGCGAGGTAGTGCGTGGTCAGCAGCACCGACTTACCGCGGGCGACGAACGCGCGGATCTGCTTCCAGAGCGCGCGGCGCGCCTCGACGTCGAGGCCGGTCGTCGGCTCGTCGAGCACGAGCAGGTCGGGATTGCCGCAGAGCGCGAGCGCGAAGAGGACCCGCTTCTGCTGTCCGCCCGAGAGCTCGCCGAACTTCCGCCGCTCCAGCCCCGCCAGCCCCGCCGCGGCGATCACCTCCGCCATCGGCATCGGGTCGGGGTAGTAGCTGGAGAAGAGATGGATGTGCTCGCGTACCCGCATCGTCTCCGGCACGCGGGCGATCTGCAGCACCGCTCCCATCCGCGTGCGCGCCGCCGCCTGGCGGGGATCGCGCCCGAACAGCCGCACCTCGCCGGAGTCGGGGCTCACCAGGCCGAGGAGCGTGCGCACGGTGGTGGTCTTGCCGGCGCCGTTCGCGCCGAGGAGCGCGACCACCTCGCCGGGGTTGATGGTGAGGTGAAGGCCGCGGAGCGCCTCGACGGCGCCGTAGCTCTTCCGGACGTTCGTGAATTGTGCGGGTGTGTCGTGCATACCAGACAGGATGCGTTCGCGCGGCGCGCCGCAACATTGCAGAAGGTCAGGCAGGCGGCATGACGAGTGTCACACTCCGCCCGTCACGCTCGTCCTTGACCGCAGGACGATGCTGACTATGATTGCGCCCCGGATGTCTTCTGCGCTCAGCGCTTTCTCTTCCGACACCCCCCGCATCGAGGTGATCTCCGAATGACGTGGTTCGGGAACTTCTACCGCTCTTCCATCGGCAAGAAAGCGGTGATGGCCGCCACCGGCCTGATCCTCTTCGGCTGGATCTTCCTGCACATGGTCGGGAACCTGAAGCTGTACATGGGTGCCGTCCACATGAACGAGTACGCGCACTTCCTGCGGGCCATGGGCGCGCCGGCCGTGCCGGAGTCGGGAGTGCTCTGGGCCATGCGCCTGCTGCTGCTGGTGTGCATCGCCCTGCACATCCACGCCGCCTACGCGCTCACGCGCATGTCCGCCGCCGCCCGCCCGATCGCCTACCGCGACCGCCAGTACGTGAAGGCGACCTACGCCTCCCGCACCATGCGCTGGGGCGGCGTGATCCTCCTCCTCTTCATCATCTATCACCTGCTGCACCTGACCACCGGCCAGGCGCACCACGACTTCGTGAAGGACGACGCGTACCACAACGTGGTGAGCGGCCTGCGCGTCTGGTGGATCGCCGCCGTCTACATCATCGCCAACCTCGCCCTCGGCCTGCACCTCTACCACGGCGTCTGGGCGATGTTCGGCTCGGTCGGCGTGATCAACCCCCGCGTCGAGAACTGGCGCCGCACTTTCGCCACCGCCTTCGCCTTCATCATCACCCTCGGCAACATCTCCTTCCCGCTGGCGGTGCTCACGGGAGTCGTTCGATGACCATCCAACTCGACAGCAAGATCCCGCCGGGACCGCTGCCTCAGAAGTGGGCGTACGCGAAGTCGCACTACAAGCTGGTCAACCCGGCCAACAAGCGCAAGTACGACATCATCGTCGTTGGCGCGGGACTGGCCGGCGCCTCCGCGGCGGCCACGCTCGGAGAGCTCGGCTACAACGTCAAGTGCTTCGTCTACCACGACTCGCCGCGCCGCGCGCACTCCATCGCCGCTCAGGGCGGCATCAACGCCGCGAAGAACTACCGCAACGACGGTGACTCCATCTACCGCCTCTTCTACGACACCATCAAGGGCGGCGACTACCGCGCCCGTGAGGGGAACGTGCACCGCCTGGCCGAGCTCTCGGTCAACATCATCGACCAGGCCGTGGCCCAGGGCGTGCCGTTCGCCCGCGAGTACGGCGGCGCGCTCGAGAACCGCTCGTTCGGCGGCGTGCAGGTCTCGCGCACCTTCTACGCGCGCGGGCAGACGGGGCAGCAGCTCCTCCTCGGCGCGTTCCAGGCGCTCGAGCGGCAGATCGCGCTCGGCACCGTCAAGCAGTACAACCGCTACGAGATGCTCGACCTGGTCGTCGTCGACGGCCACGCGAAGGGCATCATCACCCGTAACCTCGTCACCGGGAAGATCGAGGCCCACGCCGGCGACGCCGTGGTCCTCGGCACCGGCGGCTATGTCAACGTTTTCTACCTCTCGACGAATGCGAAGGCCTCGAACGCCACCGCCATCTGGCGCGCGCACAAGCGGGGCGCGGCGTTCGCGAACGCCTGCTACACGCAGATCCACCCGACCTGCATCCCGCAGAGTGGCGACTACCAGTCGAAACTGACGCTCATGTCGGAGTCGCTGCGCAACGACGGCCGCATCTGGGTCCCGAAGGCGCAAGGCGACAAGCGCTCGCCGAAGGACATCCCGGAGTCGGAGCGCGACTACTACCTGGAGAGGAAGTACCCGAGCTTCGGCAACCTCGCGCCGCGCGACATCGCCTCCCGCGCCGCGAAGGAAGCGTGCGACGACGGGCGCGGCATCGGTCCCTCCGGACGCGGCGTCTATCTCGACTTCGCCGACGCCATCAAGCGCCTCGGCCGGAAGGTCATCGAGGAGCGCTACGGCAACCTCTTCGAGATGTACCACGACATCACCGCCGAGGATCCGTACGAGGTACCGATGCGGATCTATCCCGCCCCGCACTACTCGATGGGCGGGCTGTGGGTCGACTACAACCTCATGTCCACCGTTCCGGGGCTGTACGTCATCGGCGAGGCGAACTTCTCCGATCACGGCGCGAACCGCCTCGGCGCCAGCGCTCTGATGCAGGGGCTCGCCGACGGCTACTTCGTTCTCCCTGTCACGATCGGCGACTACCTGGCCGGCGAGTTCGGCAAGAAGGTCCCGGCGACGCATCCCGCGTTCGCCGAGGCGGAGACGGCGGTCCGTCAGCGCGTCACGCGCCTCCTCGACGCGAAGGGCACGCGCAGCGTCGACTCGTACCACAAGGAGCTCGGCGGGATCATGTGGGACTACTGCGGCATGGCCCGCAGCGCCGACGGCCTCAAGAACGCCCTCGGCATGGTCCGCGAGCTGCGCGAGAAATACTGGACCGACGTCCGCGTCCTCGGCGGCGGCGAAGAGCCGAACCAGGCGCTCGAGAAGGCCGGCCGCGTCGCCGACTTTTTCGAGCTGGCGGAGCTGATGTGCATCGACGCTCTCCATCGCGAGGAGTCGGCCGGCGGCCATTTCCGCGTCGAGTACCAGACCGCCGACGGCGAAGCCCAGCGCGACGACGAGCGCTTCCTCTACGTCGGCGCCTGGGAGCACAAGGGCGAAGGGAACGAGCCGGTTCTGCACAAGGAGCCGCTCGTGTACGAAGAAGTGAAGCTCGCGACCAGGAGCTACAAGTAATGGACCTGACCCTACACGTCTGGCGGCAGAAGTCGCGGGAAGCGCCCGGCGCTTTCGTCACCTACCGCGCCGAGAACATCTCCTCCGACGCCTCCTTCCTGGAGATGCTCGACGTCGTCAACGAGCGCCTCATCGAGAAGAACGAAGAGCCGATCCACTTCGAGCACGACTGCCGCGAAGGCATCTGCGGCTCGTGCGGGATGATGATCAACGGCGTCGCGCACGGCCCGGTCGGCGGCACCGCCACCTGCCAGCTCCACATGCGCCACTTCACCGACGGCCAGGAGGTGGTGGTCGAGCCGTGGCGCGCCCGCGCCTTCCCGGTCATCAAGGACCTCATCGTCGACCGCAACCCGCTCGACAAGATCATCGCCGCCGGCGGCTACGTCTCCGTCAATACCGGCAGCGCCGTCGAGGCCAACACGCTCCCCATCCCGAAGCCGATCCAGGAGCTGTCGATGGACGCCGCGGAGTGCATCCAGTGCGGCGCCTGCGTCGCGCAGTGCCCCAACGGCGCCGCCCACCTCTTCACCGCCGCGAAGGTCTCGCACCTGGGGCTCCTCCCGCAGGGGCAGCCGGAGCGCTACGACCGCGTGGTGAACATGGTGGAGGTGATGGAGCAGTACTTCGGCAACTGCACGTTCTTCCGCGAATGCGAGGCCGTCTGCCCGAAGGAGATCTCCACCAATTTCATCCAGCGGATGAACAAGGACTACCTCGCCGCGCAGTTCAAGAAGCGGAAGGACGCCGCGGCGGGGGAGTGACCGGGCAACACGCAACGCGCAACACGCAACATTTCGGTCACGCCCCTTGACCCTCGAACCAGTTCCAACGTTTACCTTCTCCGGCGATGAACGAGATCCTCTCGGGCGAGCTCGCGCGGCTTTGCGGCGTCAGTCCGGACACGATTCGCCACTACGAGCGGGTGGGCGTCCTGCCCGCCGCCGTGCGCGGATCGAACGGCTACCGCCTCTTTCCGCGTGAGAGCGTCGGTCGCGTGCAGCTCATCCGAAGAGCGCTCGCGATCGGCTTCTCGCTGGAAGAGCTGCGGCGGATCCTCGGGCAGCGCGACGCCGGCACCCCTCCGTGCCGTTCCGTCCGCGCGCTGGCCGGGGAGAAGCTCGACACGCTCGACCGCCGCATCGCGGAGATGACGGCAACTCGGCAGGAGCTCGTCAACCTGATCGCCGAGTGGGACGCACGCCTGGCCGTAACGGCCGACGGCGAGCCGGCGCACCTGCTCGAAAACACCGGAGAACGAGAATGAACGTCCTGCTGCTGCTCCTCATGCTGTCCGACTGCCCGATGCACGCGAAGCACACCGCCACCGCCGTCGATCACCGCGGCGACCACGTCATGGGCTTCTCCCACGAGAAGACGAAACACTCCTTCAAGCTGTACGAGGACGGCGGCGCCGTCGAAGTGCGCGGCAACGACACGGAGAGCATCGCCGCCATCCGCTCGCACCTGCAGGTGATCGCGAAGGAGTTCGCCGCCGGGAACTTCGACAAGCCGCGCGAGATCCACGACCGCGTCGTCCCCGGCGTCCCGGTGCTGAAAGAGCTCGGCGCCCGCGTGGCCTACACGTACGAGGAGCTCGACCGCGGCGCGCGCGTCCGCATCACCACGTCAGACGCGCGCGGCATCGAGGCCGTGCATCAGTTCATGCGCTTCCAGATCGAGGATCACCGCACCGGCGACCCGGTCACACTTTCCCCGCGATCCCCTGCGCCTGCGTCAGGTGCTGCTGCAGGATCGGCAGGTTCTTCGTCGCGAACGCCTTGATGTCGGCGTCCGTGGCGGAGGTCGAGCCGGTCTGGAACAGCGTCACCGCCTCCTGGTGGTCGCCCACCATGTGCTGCATGTAGGCGCGGTCGAACTCCGCGCCGCCCAGCGACTGCAGGTGCTCGAGTCCCTGCTGGTGCTTGCCGGCGAGCTCCGTCGGCAGCACCAGCCCCTTGACCGTCGCGAGCTGCGCCAGCTCGGCGTTCGAGGTGCCGTGATCGGTGACCATCCGCTGCGCGAACGCCCGCACCTCGGCGTTTTCCGACTTCTGCAGCGCCAGGTTCGCGTACTGCACTTCCGCCAGCCCCGCCATCCCGGCGCTCGTGACGAAAGTCTTGTCTTCATTGGAGGTGTTGCTGATCGTGCCGCCCGACGCGCCGGTCGTCGTCGCCGTGGCCGACGACGTCTGCTGTGGCGACTGCACGCTGCCGGTGGTCTCGGTTTCCGGGGTCCCGGAAGTGTTCTCTCCGCCGCACGCCGCGAGCAGCGCGACGCATCCCGCTACGATCCATCGATTCGTCATTTCTTCAGTCCTCAACTCCCGGAACGTGCAGGTATCATGCGCAGCCTTTGGGTCTCCACGAGCTCCTCACCAATGAAGCGGCGCGTGCGCTTCGCGTCCCCGTAGCCTGGATCGGGTTCCTCAACGACGGCGGGGAAAACATCGTCGCCGCCGCCGGCTCGAAGCCCCGCCAGCTCGCCCCCGACGCCTCCTTCGCCGCGCGTCTGTCGGGCGCCACCGACGTGGTGGTGGTGGCTGATACGAATGCCGACTCCCGCTTCGCCTCGCACCCGATGGTCGCCGGTCCGCCGCACGTCCGCTTTTACGCCGGCGTGCCGCTCCTCGACGCGCACGGCTCCTTCGCCGGCGCGCTTTCCGTCCTCGACCGCGCACCGCGCACGCTCTCCGAGGCGGAGGTCGCGCTGCTGCGCAGCCTCGGCCGCGAAGCCTCCCGCGAGCTCGCACACCAGCAGGAGCTGAGCGAGGCGAACGACCGTTTCCGCGACTTCTTCGAGCAGACCAGCGATCTCGTGCTCAGCGTCGGTTCCGACGGCACGCTGCTTCACGCCAACGAGATCGCGCAGCAGGCCCTCGGCATCTCCCGAGGCGCGCAGCTCGTGCAGTCCGTCGAGCCGGAGCGCCGCGGCGAGCTGCGCGACGCCCTGACCCGCCTCTTCGACACGGGCGAGCCCGAGCGCGTCGAGACCGTCTTCGTCACCGCCGGCGGCAACCGCATCACCCTCGAGGGCTGGCTGCGGCCGAAGGTCATGGACGGCCGTGCCGTCCTCGCGCGCGTGGTCTTCCGCGACGTCACCGACCGCAAGGTCTTCGAGGCGGAGCTCGGCAACGCGCGCGACGCGGCGCTCGAGGCGGCCCGCGCGAAGACGCAGTTCCTCACCAACGTCAGCCACGAGATCCGCACGCCGATGAACGGCATCATCGGCATGATCGACCTGCTCCTCTCGACGTCGATGGACGCCGAGCAGCGCGACTATGCGTTCCAGGGACGCGCGAGCGCGGAGCAGTTGCTCTCGATCGTCAACAACATCCTTTACGTCTCCAACCTGCAGGCGGGCTCGCTCGCCGCCCACATGGTCGACTTCGACCTCTACCGCACGCTGCAGCGCATCGTCGAGGTCATGAAGGTCGCCGCCCTCGGCAAGGAGCTGGACGTCGCCTTCACCTGGGACAGCACCCTCCCGGCCGTGCTGCGCGGCAACCAGTCGAAGCTGCGGCAGGTCGTGACGAACCTGATGGAGAACGCGATCAAGTTCACCGAGTCGGGGAGGGTGATGCTGAGCGTCTCGATGCAGACCGAGACGGAGACGCATCGCGTGATCCGCTTCGAGGTGCGCGACACCGGCATCGGCATCGCCGACGAGGACCGGATGGCGCTCTTCGAGCGCTTCTCGCAGGTCGAGGCGACGTCGACGCGCCGCTTCGGCGGAGTCGGCCTCGGCCTCGCCACCGCCCGCCATCTCGTCGAGACGATGGGCGGCCTGATCGACGTCGACAGCGAGCCGGGGAAAGGCTCCACGTTCTGGTTCTCGGTGCCCTTCCCGAAGGAAGCGCGCGACCGCCGTCCGATCGTCTCCTCCGACCTCGAGCTCCGCGGCCGGCGCGTGCTGCTCGTCGACCCGTCGCCCACCAGCCGGAAGATCGCGCGCCATTACCTCGAGACGTGGGAGATGCGCGTGGAGATCGCGCATGGTGCCGGCGAGGCGCTGCAGATGCTGCGCGCCGAGGCGGGGAGCGATCCCTTCCGGGTCATGCTCGTCGCGGCCGACGATCCGCTCGTCCTCGCGCGCGCGGTGCGGAACGACCCGCCCATCGCCGGGACCAGCATCGTCGCCCTCCTCGCCGCCGGACCGCTCTCGAACGAGGAGGAGATGCGCGACGCCGGCGTGAACGCCTTCACCACCCGTCCGGTGGGCCAGTCGGAGCTCTTCGACGCGCTCGCCATCGCCCTAGCGCACGACGCCATCCCGCTCGCGCGCCCCGCCGCCGCGCCGCCGCGCGCGATCACCCGCCCGCTGCCGGCGCTCACGAGCGAGGCGCGGCAGAAGAGCCGCGTGCTGCTGGTCGAAGACAACTTCCTGAACATGAAGCTGACCATGAGCCAGCTCCAGAAGCTCGGCTACGAGGCCGACTCGGTGGCGAACGGGAAGGAAGCTCTCGACGCGCTGAACGGCGACGGCGGCGACAAGTACGAGATCGTCCTGATGGACTGCCAGATGCCGATCCTCGACGGCTACCAGGCCACCGCGGAGCTCCGACGCCGCGAACAGCGCGGCGCCCGCCGCCACCACATCATCGCCATGACCGCCAACGCCCTGGAAGGCGATCGCGAGAAATGCCTCGCCGCCGGCATGGACGACTACCTCGCCAAACCGACCCGCCACGAGGAGCTGGAAAAAGCGCTCGCGCGCTACACGCCGCGATAGCGACGCAGCGCCTCCGCCAGCTTCTCGTAATCCGCCAGCTCGTTGTAGAGCTGCGCGCTGATTCGGACGAGCCGCTTCGGCGCCGCGGGCCAGGGGATGACCGGCACCTCGATCTGGTGCTCGAACAGCAGCGCGTCCTGGAGCGACTCGGCGGGACCGTCGCGTAACGGCACGGCGGCCATCGCGCCGAGCATTTCGTCGGGAGCTGGCGCCGGGACGGAAAGCGAGGCGCAGAGGAGGTCGCGCGCCGCCAGCGCCAGCGCGCGATTGCGGCGCATGACGTCCGGCCAGTCCTCCATGAACGCCAGCGCAACGGGGACCGACAGCCAGGGCGTCGGGTCGAACGTGCCGGTCCAGTCGAATTCGAGGAGGAAGCGGCTCCGGTCGGTCCGGGGCGAGTTCGCGCCGTGGCTGATCGACAGCGGATGCACCGAGCGGCGGCGGTTCTCCCGCACGTACAGGAACGCGGCGCCCTTCGGCGCGCACACCCATTTGTGCAGGTTACCGGCGTAATAGGCGGCGCCGAGCGCCTGCAGGTCGAGCGGGAGCAGCCCCGGCGCATGGGCGCCGTCGATGAGCGTGTCCACCCCGCGCGCCGCCAGCTCGCGCACCAGCCGCTCCACCGGCATGACCAGCGCCGTCTGGCTGGTGACGTGGTCGATGAGGAAGAGGCGGGTGCGATCGGTGACGGCGGCGAGGACCCGCTCCACCACCACTTCCGGCCCCTCGATCGGGAAGGGGATCTCCACCACCACCACCTTCGCCCCGGCGAGGCCGGCGACGTAGTCGAGCGCGTTGCGGCAGGCGTTGTATTCGTGCGTCGTCACCAGCAGCTCGTCGAACTTGTCGAGGTCGAGCGAGCGGAGGACGGCGTTCACCCCCGCGGTCGCATTCGGCACGAACGCGAGTCCCGCCGGATCGGCGCCGAGGAAGGAGGCGAGCAGGCCGCGCGCCTCGTCGAGCAGCGGCTCCAGCTCGCGCGTGAGGAACCGCACCGGCTCCCGCTCCATCCGCTCCCGGTACTCGCTCTGCTTCTCCAGCACCACGCGCGGCGTCGCACCGGCGAAGCCGTGATTGAGGTAGGTGATGGCGGGATCGAGCGTCCAGTGCTGCTTCACGCCGGGATCATAGATGCGACCACCTCGATCCCGGCGGCGAACGTCTCCTCCGGCGTCAGAAGCGACACCACCACGTAACCGTCGGTCTCGAAGTCGAAAAAGTAGCCGGGCTGCACGACCACGCCGCGCGCCAGCAGCGCCAGCGCCAGCTCCTCGTCTCCCATGACGCGCGGGACGCGGATGACCGCCGACCATCCGCCTTCGACAGGCAGCACCTGCGCCGAGGGGAGGGAGGCGAAGCGCGCGCGCAGGAAAGAGAGGTTGGCGCGGGTGCGACCGGAGATGGCCGCACGGATGCGCGGCGCGATCTCCAGCAGCGCCGGCAGCGCCGCCTGCACCGGCGTCGCCACGGAAAGAAAGTTGTCGGCGATGAGCTCCAGCGCCTCCAGCGCCTCCTCCTTCCCCGGTCCTGAGACGCGGATCCAGGCCAGCTTGAAGTGCGGCAGCCCGGCGGACTTCGACAGCCCGCCGAGCGTGAACGTCAGCACGTCGTCGCGCACGAACGACGCCCCCGTCCCTTCCAGCGGATAGTCGAGGAACACCTCGTCCGACACGATCGGCAAGCCGCGCGCGGCGAGGAGGTCCTGCTCCGCCGCCGTCACGAACGACCCGGTGGGATTGTTCGGATTCACCACCACGATGGCGCGCCCGCCGGCCGGCACATCGTGCAGCTCCCAGCGGCGATGAAACTCCAGCGGAAAGGGGAGCAGCCGCACCAGCTCCAGCGACGCGAGGTGCTCGAGCAGCGGATACGACGGCGTGGCGGTGAGGATCGCGTCGCCGGGATCGGTGAGGAGCCTGAAGAGGAAGGAGTAGGCCTCGCTGGTCGACGCCGTCAGCAGCAGGTCGTCCGGCGAGCAGCGCAGGTGAGTGGCCAGCGCCTCCCGCGCGGAGCGGAGTCCGCGCGGATCGGGATCGTACGGTGCGCGCGCCCCCCGCGCCAGCGCCTCGGAGAGCTCGTCGAGCGGATAGTCGATCCGCGCGCGGGTCGGGTTCGACTCCGTGAGATCGAGCAGCGGCCCGGCATGCGCCCGGCGCGCGCGCGTCAGTTCATTGAGGGGGACGTTCCAGCGCGCGCGCTTCGAAAACATGTTACGTGTTGCGAGTAGCGTGTTGCCCGGGCAGTTTCGCCTGAGAGACGAGCCTCGCGCAACGCGCAACGCGCAACCGCGCCGCGCCTCCTACCGCGCGGCTACATTCGGCACGCACGGTGCCGGCGACCCGAGGGAGGCGCGCGCATCGGCCGGCGCCGCCGCCACCGCGTAGTCGAACGTCTTCTGCGCTTCCTCGCAGTTGCCCTTCGCGGCGAGGATGCGCGCCAGCGTGTCGAGGCGCATCCAGGGATCGGGCGCGGCCGCCGCTACCGCCTTGCGGGCCAGCGGCTCGGCCTCGTCCATCCGCTTCTCTTCGTAGAGGAGCCAGGCGAGGTTGTTCAGCGTGTCGGCGGAGTCGGGCTCCAGTTCCAGCGCCTTGCGGAAGGCCTCCTCGGCTGCGGCGCGCCGCTCGAGGCGCATCTCCACGTTGCCGAGGTTCGTCCAGGCGAGCATCGAGGCGGGATCGTTCTTGAGGATGTCGCGGTAGGCATGGGCGGCGAGGGCGAGCTTGCCCTCCTCCTCCAGCCGCAC
Organism: Thermoanaerobaculia bacterium; assembly: GCA_036399015.1. Classification (GTDB taxonomy): domain Bacteria; phylum Acidobacteriota; class Thermoanaerobaculia; order Gp7-AA8; family Gp7-AA8; genus QHVT01. Next base: position 18,433 of record DASWNW010000103.1, read on the forward strand.
GGCGGCGCGCAGCGCCTCCGCGTTCGGATCGGCGGGACGCACGACGATGGTGGCGAACTTCGTCTTCTGCCAGGCCGGGACGACCGATTCGATCGGCGTCCAGCGCGCGCGCCCGTCGCCGAACTGCGTCCGGAAGATGCGGCGCGTCTCGTCGTAGCCGTCGACCACGATGTAGTGGAAGAAGTCGTTGATCTTGCCGGGGGCCTGGATCACCTGGAGCATCAGGATGACCGGCCGTCCGTCCTTCACCTCGGCCTCGACCAGGCTGCGGTCGCCGCTGACCAGCCGCGCGTCGTAGCCCTTCTGCCGGGCGGCGAGCACGAGGTCGATCGACATCACCCCGCCGCGGGTCTTCGGCAGCGTCTCCTGCCACTGATCCATCGAGGTCGGATCGCCGTGGTGCTGCAGGACGGCCGAGAGGGCGCCGGCGCCGCACGACTTGATGTCCCACTTCTGCATCGGGACGTTCTCGACCACGGTGGCCGCGGTGGAAGGCTGGTAGTTGCGCGGCGTCCAGTAGACGCACGAGACGCTGGTGAGGACGAACAGCAGAATGAAGTTTTTCATATCAACGAGAATCGGGCGGACGCGGTGTCGAATCGCGTCCGCCCTGCCCGAAGCTCTCTATTCAAGTATGCGCCGGGACTGAGCGCATCAATCGCCGAGGGCGACGATCAGGATCAGAGCGGCCAGCGCGCCGATGCCGATCCAGATCCACTCCTGCCGGGTCAGACCGGCCGGCTGGAGCTGCTCGAGGTTCTGCGAGAGCTGCTGCAGGTCCTGCGGCGACATCTGGGCGAGTCTCTGGTCGATCTCGTTCTGCGAGAAGCCGTTGGCCGTGAGGACGGCCGAGACCTGCTCGTTGGCAGCCACGGCGCGGACCGTCGCGAGGTCGGCGTCACGGGAGTCGAGACTCTGGTTCGCCGCGGTCTTGGACGGGACCGGCCCGGCCAGCGCGGGAATCGCCGCGAACACGAAGAGAAGGGCAATCACGAACACCATTTTCTTGGACACGAACATCCTCCTTAATTCTTTCCCCCGGCGCCACGGATACCGGCCACGCGCCGCTCCGTTGGCTTCGGCAGGAATGCGGGGGAGCATGGAGCGTGCCTGAGGCGCGCCGCGGGCGCGCGTTCCTCGTTGCTGGTTCCTGGTTCCGGTCACTCTCCGCTCAGCCGCCTACCCCACCAGCAACGAGCAACCAGCAACCAGCAACTCCCCCCGCCGTTATACTCACCCCCTCGCGAGACGCCCCAATGATCCGCTTCGAAGACATCCTCGACCGCGTCGAGTCTTACAAACCGGACTTTGACGAGGAGCTGCTCCAGAAGGCCTACATCTTCTCGGCGCGCGAGCATCGCGGGCAGGTGCGCTCCTCGGGCGAGCCGTACCTCGTTCATCCCATCAACGTCGCCTACATCCTCGCCGAGCTGCGGCTCGATGAGACCTCCATCGCCGTCGGGCTGCTGCACGACGTGCTCGAGGACACGCTCACCACCAAGGAAACGCTGCAGGAGCTGTTCGGTGACCAGGTCGCGGAGCTCGTCGACGGCGTCACCAAGATCTCCCGCTACGCCTACGTCTCCAAGGAAGAGCAGCAGGCCGAGACCTTCCGCAAGATGCTCCTGGCGATGGTCTCCGACTTACGCGTCGTGCTCGTCAAGCTCGCCGACCGCCTTCACAACATGCGCACCCTCCAGTACCTCCCGGAGGAGAAGCGCATCTCCGTCGCGAAAGAGACGATGGAGATCTACGCCCCCATCGCCAACCGCCTCGGCATGGGCGCGGTCAAGCACGAGCTCGAGGACCTCTCCTTCCGCTACCTCCACGCCCGCGAGTCCGACGAGCTGCAGAAGGCGGTCGCGGAAAAAATGGCCGTGTCGGGCGACGTCGTCGGCCGCATCAAGGTCATGCTCGAGCAGAAGCTGAAGGAGAACGAGATCGAGGGGGAGGTCTACGGGCGCGTCAAGTCGATGTACTCGATCTGGTCGAAGCTCCGGCGCCAGGACATCGACATCGGCCAGCTCTACGATTACCTCGCCTTCCGCATCATCACCCCCACCGTCAAGGACACCTACGCGGCCCTCGGCATCATCCATCAGATGTGGCGTCCCGTCCCCGGCCGGATCAAGGACTACATCGCCATGCCGAAGCCGAACTTCTACCAGTCCCTGCACACCACCGTGGTGGCGGAGAAGGGGCAGCCGTTCGAGGTGCAGATCCGCACGCGCGAGATGGACCTCATCGCCGAGCAGGGCATCGCCGCCCACTGGAAGTACAAGGAAGGGCGCGTCGGCGCGCATCCCGACGACACGAACTTCCTCTGGCTGCGGCAGCTCGTCGAGTGGCAGCACGAGATCAAGGACCCCCGTACTTTCCTCAACTCGCTCAAGATCGACCTCTACCCCGACGAGGTCTACACCTTCACCCCGAAGGGGGACGTCTTCGCCTTCCCCCGCGGCGCCACGCCGCTCGACTTCGCCTACCGCATTCACACCGACGTCGGGAACCACTGCCTCGGCGCGCGCGTGAACGGCAAGCTCGTGCCGCTGCGCACGCCGCTGAAGAACGGCGACATCGTCGAGATCACCACCTCCCAGACCCAGACGCCCAGCCGCGAGTGGATCAACATGGTCGCCACCTCGCGCGCCAAGCACAAGATCCGGCACTGGCTGAACACCGAGCAGAAACACCGCTCCATCGAGCTCGGACGGAAGCTCATCGAGCGCGAGGCCAAGCGCTACAAGGTGCAGTGGCGCAAGCTCGTCGCCGAGAACGCGCTCGACGGCGTCCTCGCCGACCACGGCCTGCCGCGCCTCGACGACCTCTACGCCGACGTCGGCTACGGCAAGATCGCCGCCCGCTCGATCGTCGAGCGCTTCGTCACCGACGAGATCAAGGAGAAAGGTCCCGCCCCCGAGCAGCCGCCCAGCGTCTTCCAGCAGGCGGTGCGGAAGTTCTTTCCCGCCTCCTCCGCCACCATCAAGGTCAAGGGCTACGACGACCTGCTGACGTACCTCGCCAAGTGCTGCAACCCCCTGCCGGGCGAGCCGATCGTCGGCTACGTCACCCGCGGCAAGGGGGTGGCGGTGCACAGCGCGAACTGTCCGAACGTGCGCAACCTCATGTTCAACGCCGACCGGGAGATCGGGGTGGAGTGGGCCGACCAGCGGCAGACGCAGTTCCACGTCGAGCTGGAGATCGTGATGGAAGACCGCCAGGGGATCCTCGCGCGGCTCGTCTCCGCGATCGCCAACCTCAAGACGAACATCCGCCAGATGGAGACCCGCTCCGCCGACGGGAAGGCGACGGTGGAGCTGATCGTGGAGATCGCCGACCTCAAACACCTCGAGCGGGTGACGCGCACGCTCTCCGAGGTCGAGGGCGTGATGCGCGTCGACCGCAAGTACAACATCCGCCATGCCACCGCTTAGCCGGCACGGCCGGCAGCGCCGGTTGCTCCGCCGGTCGCACGTACGGCCACTCCGTCGGTTCGTTCTGCCGCGCAGGCTCCTATCGGTCTACGCGGATCCGGTAGTGCCGCACGTGCGTGTCGGGGTCGAGCAGGAACTCCGGGTCGCGCGGCATGAGTCGCGCCCGCAGCACGTCCTCGCCGGCGTACGCCCGGATGGTGTTCTCGTCGGGCCAGTAGGAGATGACGACGAACTCCTCCCGCTCGCCGGCGGTGCGGCGGAACATCTGCACCCCCATGTTGCCGCGGATCGCGCGCAGCTTCCCGAGCCCCTCCGCCTGCAGGTACGCCTCGTACTCGTCCGCCCGCGCGAGCGGCACTTCCCCCCGCCACATCCGCGCCACGGCGGGCGCCTCCCGCGCCGGGACCGTCGCGCACTGCGCGACCGACAGCATCGAGAGAACGGCGGCGGCGAGGAGCAGCAGCGGCTTGTGCATGGGCGTGATTAAACCACCCGCCGCGCCCCCTCTTCATCAACGCTTCACAAGTCCTTCGTAACCTCCGCGCACCAAAAGGAGGCCACATGAAACGGATCGCCGGAGCACTCGCCTGGGTGCTCGTCTTCGCCGCAACCACCACTGCCGTCGCCCAGCAGCGCCCCAGCCCGGAAATGATGAAGCGCGTGGAGACGCTCGTCTCCGCGTTCAACGCGCCCGCCGACAAGTACGAGCAGTTCGCGCAGGAGAATTTCACGCAGACGTACCTGTCGCAGCAGACGCCGGCGCAGCGGCGGGAGCTGATCGACCGCATCCAGCGCGAGCTCGGCACCGTCGACGTCGCGCAGCTCATGCGCGAGGGCCCGACGCGCGTCACCATGGGCGTCGACGGCAGCAAGGGGAAGAGCGGCCGCATCACGTTTGAGTACGACCCGGAGACGTTCAAGGTCTCCAGCCTCGTGCTCGCGCAGGCGGGGGCCGATCCCGACGTACCGCCGGAAGCGCCGGTGAACGGCTCGATGGGGGCGGCGGAGCTATCCGCCGCCCTCGATGCCTATCTGGGCAGGCTCACTGCCGAGGGCCGTCTCTCCGGCGTGCTGCTCGTCGCCCGCGACGGCAAGCCGGTCTTCGAGAAGGCCTACAACCTCGCCAACCGCTCCGACAGCATTCCCAACAGCCCCGCTACGCGCTTTCACATCGGCTCGATCAACAAGGACTTCACCAAGATCGCCATCGCGCAGCTCGCGGCGGCCGGCAAGCTCACGCTCGCCGACACCGTCGGCAAGCACCTGCCGGAGCATGCGAACGCCGAGGCGAGACGCGTCACCATCGAGCAGTTGCTGAAGCACACCGGCGGCCTCGCCGGCTGGTTCGATGACGAGTTCGAGCGCGCCTCGAAGGCCCGCTTCCGGACGAACCGCGACGTCTACGCCTACGTCGCGCCGAAGGCGCTGCTGTTCGAGCCGGGCTCTCAGGAGCAGTACTGCAACAGTTGCTACGTCGTCCTCGGCGAGATCATCGCGAAGCTCTCCGGGATGCCGTACGAGCGCTACGTCGAGCGGCACGTCTTCGAGCCGGCCGGCATGCGCACCGCCGGCTTCTTCCAGATGGACGAGGTCCGGCCGAACGTCGCCACGCATTACACCGACACCGGCGCCGGCCTGCGCAGCATCGTCCATCAGCACAACGCCGGCGGCAACGCGGCCGGCGGCGCCTGGGCCACGGCGGCCGACCTGCTCGCGCTCGACAACGCCGCGCGCGCCGGCAAGCTCCTCGACGCGAAGTGGACCGCTTGGTTCTTCAAGCTCGACGAGCCGGCTTCCGGACGCGTGCGCGGCCGCCGCTCCAGCGCCGGCGGCTCCGCCGGCATCAACGCCGCCTACATCGGCGACGGCACCTGGACGGTCGCCGGCCTCTCCAACTTCGACGAGCGCTTCATGGAGAACGTCGTCGTGGCCGTGTACCGGGCGCTGGCCGGCTGACTCGGATATCGTGCGCGCGTGAACGTGGTCGTCCTCGGCGCCGGCGTCTCCGGCCTCACCACCGCCGTGGTGCTGGAGGAGGCGGGACACGACGTCACGCTCGTCGCGCGCGAGCTTCGCGACACGACCTCCGAGGCCGCGGCCGCGATCTGGTTTCCCTACCACGTCGGCGGAGTGGAGGCCGACGCCTGGGCCGCGGAGACGCGCGAGGTTCTCGTCACGCTGGCCGGCGAGCGGGAGAGCGGCGTCACGCTCGTCGACTTCGAGCTCCTCGACACCGGCGAGATCCTGCACGTTCCGCTGATGGACACCACCCGCTACCTCCCATACCTCCGCCGCCGCTTCCACGGCGCGATCGAGCAGCGGGAAGTGCGCTCGCTCCGAGAGGCGGGAGGGGAGGTGGTCGTCAACTGCACCGGCTTCGGCGCCCGCGCGTTGTGCGGCGACACGTCGCTGGAGCCGGGATACGGCGTGGCCGTCATCACCTCTCCGGCACCGGTGACGCGTGCCTTCGTGAACGCCTCCGATCCCGACGCGCTGATGTACGTGATCCCGCGCGAGCGCGACTGCGTCCTCGGCGGCTACGACCGCCCGGTGGCGGCAGGGGAGACCGAGGTCGAGGCGATCGTGGCCCGCTGCCGCGCCGCCGTCCCCGGACTCAGCGGAGAGGTGCGCGCCGTGCGACACGGCATCCGTCCCGTGCGCCCCTCCATCCGTCTGGAGGAGGAGCGCGGCGGGGACTTGCGCGTCATCCACAACTATGGCCACGGCGGGGCGGGGTTCACCGTCTCGTGGGGCTGCGCGTTCCGCGTGGCGCGTATTCTGTCGTCGTGACGGTCCTCGTGCGCGCCGATGCGGGCGCCTCGCCGCGGCGGGCGGTGCTCTGGTTCCACGGCTTCAACGCCGATGCGGAGACGCACCGCCCGGAACTGGAGCGCTTCGCCCGCGCCGGGTTCGACGCGTACGGCGTCGACGCCGTGGGCCATGGCTCGCGCCGCTGGCCCGACCTCGAAGAGCGCGTCGCCGCGCCACGCGAGGAGGCGAAGCGCACCATGCTCGAGATCGCCGACGCCACCGCGGCCGAGGTGCCGGGGCTGGTCGACGGGCTGCTCGCGGAAGGGGTGGAGAGCGTGTCCGTCGTCGGAGTGTCGATGGGCGGCTACGTCGTTTACCGCGCGCTCCTGCTCGAGCCGCGCCTCCACGCCGCGGTGGCGATCCTCGGCTCGCCGGAGGGGCTCGACTTCGACCGCTTCGCCGGGTTGCGGCTGCTGTCCATCACCGCGGAGCGCGACGAGAATGTCCCGCCCGACACCGCCCGCGCGCTGCACGCCTACCTGGGGAACACCGCCACGAACTACCTGGAGCTGGAGGGGGTGCAGCATCTCCTCGACGCGGAGAGCTGGGAGCGGGCCATCGCCACGGCCATCCGCTGGATCTCGTGACCGTCAGTCCGGCAGCAGATCTTCCGGCGGCGCCAGCGGATCGAAGGCTCTCGGCCGCGAGCGCGGAATCATCCACATTGCCAGGCCGCCCATCGCCGCCGCGAAGAGCGCCAGCCCGAGGCGGCCGGCGTTGAGGCAGATCCAGACCAGCCCCGCCATCACCGGCGCGCCGACGATCGCGCCGATGAAGTTGGCTATCGATCCGGCGCGGTATTGCACGCCCGGCAGCGGCGCGAGGGCGGCGAGCACCGCCTTGACGAACGGCGTGTAGGTGGCGCGGCGGTCCTCGAACTTGCCGAAGCTCACGTAGTGCACGTGGCGCAGGCTGATCCGCCCCCGCGCGGTGTGGATGAAGCACTGGTAGTACTCGCGCTGCTTGGTGTGCTCGTACTTCAGGTGCACCTTGCGCACGTCGGTGAGGGGATAGATCCGGGCCGGCAGTCCGCCTCCCTCGACGACGATCCGGCCGGACTCGAGCGTATACGTCCGCGTTGGCTCGAGGACGGAGCGGCTGAAGGAGTAGGCGGCGTCCATCGGCTGACGCCGCCATTATCGCCGCACCCGGCGGCCTCGGCAGCTCCCGGCACTCCTCGTGCAGTTATTCGCAGTCGTTGTAAGGAGGACCCTATGAGAAAGACAGCGCTTGCCGCGCTCCTGCTGGTACTCGTTCCGCTGCAGGCGAAGGCGCTCCAGACCGATGAGCTGCTCGGGCTGGTAGCCATGCCTCTCGCCGTTGCGGCCGCGAGCGAGGTCACCGGCGTCCCGGCGGGCCAGCTGAGCCAGTTCGTCGCCACGCTCAACCGGGCGCATGTGCCGCCGACCCAGGTCGTGCAGGTGGTTCGCTACGCCCCCGCGGCGCTGGTCATCGTTGATGACCAGCAGCCGAGATTCGTCGAATACGTCGACCAGCAGGTCGACCAGGGCGTCACCGGCAGCCGCCTGGTGACGGTCATCGAAGACCGCTATCGCACGTACGACCTCGAGCCGCAGTTCCTCGTGCTCGACGAGCCGGCCACGACGTACGTGGTGCGCGAGGACTACATCCCGCAGGTCGTCGTCACCCGCGTGGCGCAGTACCAGCCGGCGTACGTTACCGGCGACACGCACGACCTCCTGGCGCTGGCGGCGATGCCGCTGGCCGTCGCCGCGGTCGCGAACATCACCGGCATCCCCTTCGGTGACCTCGGCAGCCTGGTCGCCTCGCTCAACGCGGCGCGGATGCCGCCGGTGCAGATGGTGGAAGTGCTCCGCTACTCGCCCGTGGTGCTGGTCGACGACTACGAGCGGCCGCGGTTCGTGCAGTTCGTGAACGCGCAGGTCACCAGCGGCGTGACCGGCACCCGCCTCATCACCGTGCTGGACGACCGCCTGCGCACGTACGACGTGACGCCGCGGTTCCGCGACGTGGAGGTGAGGGAAGTGGTGCGGGTCGTCGACCGCGACGACTTCTTCCCGCGGGAGGTGACGACGCGTGTCGCCGAGGTGCGCGCGCATCCGCACGGCGGTCCCCCGGGACAGTTGAAGAAGGACCGCGGCCTGCAGACCGGCGCGGAAGTCGTCCATGGCTCGCGGCCGGGACGTGATTCGCGCGACACCGTCGCCCGCTCCGCCCCGGCGCGCCGCGACCGCAGGGACAACGATGACGACCGCCGCGAGGTTAGGAAGCCCCGCGCCGAGGAGCGCCGCGCCGTGGCCCGTCCCACGCCGCGCGAGCGTGAGGTGAAACGCGAGGAGCGTGAACGCAAAGCCGAACGCGCCCGCGTCGAGCGCTCACAGTCCGACCGCGGCGAGCGTGCCGCGGCGAGGGGCAGGGACAAGGGCAAGGACGACGATAAGGGCAAACGCGACAAAGGCGATCAGGGAAACAAAGGCGATAAAGGCAACAAAGGCAACAAAGGCAACGGAAAAGGAAAAGGATGAGGTCATGAAACGCATTTCTCTCGCATGGACCCTCTGCGCCCTCCTGGCAGGCGCCTGCTCGAACGACCAGCCGGCCGCCACGGCAGACAAGGCGCCCGCCGCCACCCCGGCGGCCGCCGCGAGCGCGTCGTCCGGCACTGAGCTGACCCCCGAGCAGCTCGGCGAGCTCGGCGCCCAGATCCAGAAGACCCCCAACGACGCCCAGCGCCTCCTCTCCGAGCGCGGCCTCGACGAGCAGAAGTTCGAACAGGCCGTCCGCAAGGTGTCCGAGGACCCGGAAGCCGCGAAGCGCTACACCGAGTCGTACAAGAAGGCCGGCGCCTGACCGCCCGCCCGCACCGGAACCGGGGCTTCCGCCCCGGGTCCGCGGCTGCGAACGCAGCTCTCAGCGTTACGTTCCCACCACCACCCGCACGACCCCGTTACTCACCTGCTCGGTCGCGATCGCGCGATCGACGAACCTGCCGATCGTCTCGATGTTCGTCAGCGAATGGCCGGACAGCGGCGTCGTGGTGAAAGAGCCACCGCCGCCAACGGCGAGCGGCAGCAGGAGCTGGTCGGCCAGGTGCTCGCCGACCGCCGCGTTGCTGTTGAGGTAGCGGCGCGCCTGTTTCGCGGCGTTGTGCGCGACCGCCTCCGCAGGCACACCCCGCTCGCCGAACGCGGTGAAGACGTCCGTCACCTGCTCGAAGCCGGCGATGACCGAGATGCAGTTGCCCGGTCCCGCCGAGCCGGTGAGCGTGTGCGCCTGCAGGCAGTCCTCCGGCCACTCCAGCTCCTCGGCCACCACCTTCACCTCCCGTTCGGCGATCGTCCAGGGGAGATTCGCTACGACGGCGCGCGCGCAGCGGGTCGTCATCGCCCCCCGCTCGTCGAGCTCCAGGCGCGCCAGCGTCTTCGCCGGCGCGATGCGCACCTGAATCTTCCCGCCGCCGGCCGGGTAGAAGCCGGGCCGAACGAGCGTGAGCTCGACCTCGGCGCCCATCCGGCGGAGGAGCGGCAGGAACGCACGATCGATGAAGTCGAACGGCGGCGCGGACGGATTGTGCGTGCCCCCCTCCAGCTCGACGGTCGACGGCCCATCCGCCAGCGCGAGCGGCAACAGCAGCGTCTGCAGGACGAGCATCGTCGAGCCGGCCGTGCCGATGGCGAACGCGTAGTCGCCGCTGCGCAGCGCCGTCGGAATGAACGTCAGCGTGCTCGACCCGACATGCGCTCCTTCCACGGATGCCGCGCCCACCTGCGTCGCGGCATTCACCGCCGTCAGGTGCTGCCGCAACAGCCCCGGCGACTTCCGCTTCGCCCGGATGTTCTCGATCCGAAACGGCGTGCGCGTGAGCAGTGACAGGGAGAGGGAGGTCCGCAGAACCTGCCCGCCCCCTTCACCCAGTGAGCCGTCGATGACAATCATCCTCAATCCTCAATCCTCAATCCCCAATCCTCAATCCGCCCGCGCTCACCCTTTCACCACGACGATCTGCTTCAGCGTATGCACGACGTCCACGAGGTCCGCCTGCGCCTGCATCACCGCGTCGATCGACTTGTACGCGGCCGGCGTCTCGTCGATCACGTCCTCGTCCTTCCGGCACTCGATTCCCTCCGTCGCACGCACGTGGTCCTCGACCGTGAAGCGCCGCTTCGCCTCCGTCCGCGACATGGAGCGTCCCGCGCCGTGGCTGCAGCTTTCGAAGCTCTCCGGATTTCCTTTCCCCCGCACGATGAACGACTTCGCCCCCATGCTCCCGGGGATGATGCCGAGATCGTCCTTCCCCGCCCGCACCGCCCCCTTCCGCGTCACGAAGACGCGCTGGCCGTAGTGCTCCTCGACGGCGACGTAGTTGTGGTGGCAGTTCACCACCTCCGCGTTCGCCTCGAACGGCGGCAGCAGCTCCGACGCACGGACCGCGTCGATGATCGAGGCCATCATCAGCTCGCGGTTCTGCATCGCGTACTTCTGCGCCCAGTTCACCGCCTTCACGTAGTCGTTGAAGTGCTCCGTCCCCTCCGGCAGGTACGCGAGGTCCTGGTCCGGCAGGTTGATCATGAACTTCCGCATGTCCTGCTTCGCCAGCTCGATGAAGAACTGGCCGATCCGGTTGCCGACACCGCGCGAGCCGCTGTGCAGCACGATCCAGACGTCGTTCGCCTCGTCGAGACAGATCTCGATGAAGTGGTTCCCGGTGCCGAGCGTGCCGAGGTGGTTCGCGTCGTTGCCCCGTCCGAGGCGCGGATGCTTGGCTACGATCTCCGCGTACTTCGGCTCGAGCTCCGCCCACGCCTCCGCGTTGCGCGCCGGCGGATTCCGCCACGCGCCGCGGTCGTTCCGGCCGCCGTTGTCCGTCCGCCCATGCGGGACCGCCTGCTCGATGACCGACCGCAGCGGCCCGAGGTTGTCGGGCAGCTCGTTCGCCGTGAGCGACGTCCGCACCGCCATCATGCCGCAGCCGATGTCGACGCCGACCGCCGCCGGGATGATCGCCTTCGTGGTCGGGATCACGCTCCCGACCGTGGCTCCCTTCCCGAGGTGCACGTCGGGCATCACCGCGATCCAGCGGTAGATGAAGGGAAGCGTGGCGATGTTCAGCAACTGCTGTTTCGCCGCCTCCTCGACCGGGACGCCGCGCGTCCACGCCTTGATCGCGACGCCCCGCTCCGGCTTGAAGACTTCGTAGTTGTAGGTGGTCATGTCCGTTGCCTTTCCAAATGCAGCGACGAGTGGTGCCGTGAGAACCCGGATTGCTCCGGGCGGGCTTCGAGACCCGCTTGACATGTACTCACGGCGGCATTCGCTGCGCGTTTGTCATACCTCAGTGGAGCCGACGAGCGATCAACAGAGACTGTGCATTTGTTCAGAAAATGTAGTCCCGGCAGCATTCGGCCCCGTATTCAGTTCCTCGGAGTTCCTCGGGAGTTCCTCCGAGTTCCTCGGCGTCCCTTAGCTTCCTCACCCCCGAGGAACCCCGAGGAACCCGAGGAACCCCGTCCCCTCAAAAAGTGCGGCGACGAGAAAATCGAGAAACGGTGCTGCTGCTCTACCCCTGAGCTACCGGCAGGGCCGACCCGGACTCGAACCGGGGACCAACAGTTGGATGTAGTTCCTCGTGCATTCGCCGCGTCTTGTCATACCTCAGTGGAGCCGACGAGCGATCTACAGAGACTGTGCATTTGTTCAGAAAATGTAGTCCCGGCAGCATTCGGCCCCGTATTCAGTTCCTCGGGAGTTCCTCGGAGTTCCTCGGAGTTCCTCGGAGTTCCTCGGCGTCCCTTAGCTTCCTCACCCCCGAGGAACCCGAGGAACCCGAGGAACCCGAGGAACCCCATCCCCTCATGCAACCGCGCTCTCCGCGAGCGCGATGCTCTCAATCACCTCGATCCAGTGCCCGGACGCCAGGCGCCCGGCCGCGAACTCGGCGACGGTCGTGAACACCTCGTCGCTGAATCCGCCGATGTTCAGGACGTCCTCCCGCTCCTGCGCCTGCGTCGTGCGGTACGGCTGCAGGTCGATGCACACCAGGCGCGCGTTCGGGTTGCGCTGTTTGAAATGGTTCCACTCCTTCATCATCTCCGTTCCGCGGCCCCGCTGCGGATCGGCCCACGCCTCGTTGTCCGAGATCAGGATCACCAGGTCGCCGGACGCCATCTGCTGGTTCAGCCGCGCCAGCGGCGCGCTGCACGCCGTCCCGCCGCCGCCGGCCGCCGCCAGCTTCGCGGCATTGGTCATGACGCTGTCGCGCGGATTGACTTCGACGTCGACGACGCGCATCTCGAACGGCAGCACGCGCGCGCCGGGGTTCCTCCGGACGACCGAGGCCGCGATCAGCGCCGCCACGTCGATGCAGCGCACCGCCGACGACGCCGAGCCGCGCGCGCCGGTCACCGGCGTCTCGGCCATCGAGCCGGAGACGTCCGGGCAGACGTAGACCTGCCCCTCGATCGCCGGCACGTTCGCCGTCGCCAGCTCCATCGCGTCCTGCAGCGCCTCGCGCACGATCGCCGGCACCTCCTTCGCCGAGAGGTACGCCGCCAGCAACTGGTACGGGAAGACCCGCGCCTTCGCGATCGCCTCCGGATCGGCGAGCCGCTCCGCAATCATCTTCGTCACCTCCTCGTTAGCAAAGACGCCGTGCCGCTGGAACGTCCTCAGGTTCATCCTCGTCATCTGCCACGGCGCGTTGCGCGCGATCTCCATCCAGGCTGCCGTGTCGAGCGGGAGCGCGGTGAGCATCTGGAACGGCACGTCCGGCACGCGCTCGCCTCCGCCGCGCTTGAACGCCTCGTACTCGCGCACGATCGGTGGCAGCTTCTCGGCGTCGTACGGACGTCCGATGAGATACCCGTACAGCGCCCGCCGCGCGTCGTCCGCCGGCTTCGGGTGGACCATCCGGATCACGTCTTTCAGCGACGGCGACTGCCCGACCGACGCGCGGAACAGCGCCTCGCCGGTGGCCGCTTCGAGCCAGCGGCGGATCATCCGCCTCGGCGCCGTCCCGAGCGACTTGCGCCCCGCCACGCCCGACCGGAGGATCTGTACGAAAGTCCGCAGCATCTTCCCGTTGTCGATGACGCGCGGAAAGATCGCCTCCAGCAGCGGCGCGTTCCGCACCGCCAGCACCGCGCAGAGCAGCGCCAGCATGTCCTTCATGAATCCCCGCTCGCGGCTGTAGATCGCCGTCCGCGCGATGAAGAGATCGTCGACGCTCGCACAGAAGCCGAGCACCTTCTCGAGCTGCTCCTCGGCCGACGCGTAGAACGTCCCGTTCAGGCATCCCGTCGCGGCGTACTGCGCGAGCGCCTGCTTCGGCGTCAGCGCGTAGGCGCGGCCCCCCGCCTCGTTCCGCGCGTCGGTCTCCGCCGCCAGCTTCCCGCCCGTCGTTGCGAAGAGGTTCTTGTTTGCCATCGCTGCGTCTTCCTTCCGTGTCGTTGCTGGCCTTACTAATGGCGAGCGGAGTGCCACGCGACGCGTACGTCACGTAAACCACTGAATCGCCTGACGAAATCGCGGATCGCGCGCTCGAGGCGCCGGATGCGCGGGTGCTGAATGCTTATCCCTGCAGATACGACGTTATACTTTCGGGCAGGGATGAAAACCGTCGCCATCGGCCTCCTCGGCACGTCGCTCGACCTCGGAAAGCCGGCGAACCGGTGGGAGCGCTGGCGGCCCTCCGTCTCCCTCTGCCAGCAGGAAGACCTCCTCGTCGACCGCTTCGAGCTGCTGCATCCGCCGGAGCTGCACCAGGCCGCGCAGGCGCTCGCGGCCGACATCGCCTCCGTCTCGCCCGAGACCGCGGTCGTCCTCCGTCCGCTGGCGCTCGGCGATCCGTGGGATTTCGAGCAGGTGTACGGCGCCCTCCACGAATTCGCCCGCGCGTACCCCTTCGACGTGGAGAACGAGGACTACCTGATCCACATCACCACCGGGACGCACGTTGCGCAGATCTGCATGTTCCTGCTCACCGAGTCGCGCCACTTTCCGGCCCGCCTCGTCCAGACCTCGCCCGGCCGCGAGACGGCCTACGTGCAGGGGAGCGTGCAGATCGTCGACCTCGATCTCTCCCGCTACGACGCCATCGCCTCCCGCTTCCGCGAGGAGCAGAAGGAGGCGGCCTCGTTCCTCAAATCGGGCATCGCCACGCGCAACGCGAAGTTCAACCGCCTCATCGACCGTATCGAGCAGGTGGCGATCCATTCGCGCGAGCCTCTGCTGCTCATGGGACCGACCGGCGCCGGCAAGTCGCGCCTGGCGAAGCGGATCTTCGAGCTGAAGCGCACGCGCCACCAGATGGCGGGGGAGTTCGTCGAGGTGAACTGCGCCACCATCCGCGGCGAGGGGGCGATGTCCGCGCTCTTCGGCCACGTGCGCGGCTCGTTCACCGGCGCGCTGCGCGACCGTCCCGGGCTGCTGCGCGCGGCCAACCGCGGCGTGCTGTTTCTCGACGAGATCGGGGAGCTGGGGCTCGACGAACAGGCCATGCTGCTTCGCGCGCTCGAGGAGAAGGTGTTTCTCCCGCTCGGCGCCGACCGCGAGGTGAAGAGCGACTTCATGCTCATCGCCGGCACGAACCGGAACCTCGGCGAGATGGTGCGCGAGCGCCGCTTCCGCGACGACCTGCTCGCCCGGATCAACCTCTGGACGTTCGTGCTCCCCGGCCTGCACGAGCGGCTGGAAGATCTCGAGCCGAACCTCGACTTCGAGCTCGAACAGTTCGACCGGAGGTCGGGCGCGCACGTCCGCTTCAACCGAGAGGCGCGCGAGCGTTTCCTCCGCTTCGCCACCTCGCCCGAGGCCACCTGGCCCGCCAACTTCCGCGACCTGAACGGCGCCGTGGTGCGCATGGCCACGCTCGCGCGCGGCGGCCGCATTACCAGCGAGATCGTCGACGAGGAGATCGCCCGCCTCCGCTCCGAGTGGCACCCCCGCGCCGGCTCGCCGTGTGCCGAGATCCTCACCCGCTGCCTCGGCGACGAGGCGGTCTCCTCGATCGATCCCTTCGACCGCGTCCAGCTCGAGCACGTCGTCGAGGTGATGCGCCGCGCCCGCTCGCTCTCCGAGGCCGGCCGGCTTCTCTTCAGCGCCTCGCGCCAGCAGAAGACCAGCGCGAACGACGCCGACCGCCTGCGCAAGTACCTCGCACGTTTCGGCCTCGACTGGAGAACGGTGCGCGACGAAGACTCGTCCCCTCCTTGACAGCTTCGCCCGCGGACACGCGTTACCAGTACGGCGCGACGCCCACGCTCTGCATCCGCTTCAGCATCTTCTGATCGAACGTCGCGATGGCATCGTAATGGTTCGCGGTGGCGACTGCGACCGTCGCGGCGTCGGCGAGTCCCGGCAACTGCTCCGGCCAGAAATCCAGCACCTTTTTCCAAGGACAGTCGTTGATCGCTGTCACGCCTGGCAGGGCGATCAGATCGCGGATGAGCGCCGCGACGCGCGGAGTCGGCATACCGTAGAAGCTCTGCAGAACATAGGTCACTTCGAAGAGGGCGAACTGCGTGACGAATGCTTCGATCTCGCCGTCGCCGGCCGAGTCGATGAGTGCTTTCGCCGCGGCGCGCTGTGACTCGTTTCTCTCCACGAGGAACGATACGAAAACGTTCGCATCGACGAGCACGTGCCTCACGGCTTAAACGCGCCCTCTGCGCTTCCGCGCTTCTTCTATTTCTTTCACTACGTCGCCGGAAGAGTTCTTGATGACGCCCTCCCAGCGATAGAAGGCTGGCCGATCGGTGGTGACGGCGACTTTGCCGCCACGGATTTCCCACGTCAGCTTGTCACCCTCATGGAGATCGAGCGCCTCGCGTACTTCTTTCGGCACCGTCGTCTGCCCTTTGCTCGTCAGCGTCGAGATCGGCATTGCTGAAGTCCCTTACTTTCAGTATAGCGGCGTAAGGATCCGGTTCCACCCGCTCCTTGACAACTTTCCCCCTCTCCGCTCGTAGTAGTAACCGGGATGACGTTGCCGCTACTGGCGTGCGCGGTCGTGGGGTTGGCGGCCGTGGCCTGGGTTCGCGAGTTCCGCCATCGGGAGGAATCGCTTCCGACGCTCGGGAACCGCCGGCACGTCGGGCCGTTCGTCGTCCTCCTCCTGGCGACCCTCTTCGCGATTCCCGTCGTGCTGGGGCCGCTGGTTTCGGTGGCCGAATGGCCGCGGTCGACGCAGGTGGCCTGGACGGCGGCGGAGGCGCTCGACCGCGACACCGGCGCCCTCACCATCGGCGGCCCGGAGCACTCCGCGGTCATCGGCTGGCCCAACGGCACTTTCTGGCCTGAAGTCCGCCTCGAGCCGTCCGGCGAGGGGCTGCGCCTGCGCACCCGCGGCGGCGACGCGCTCGTCCGCGTCGACGGCCAGTACGTGAACGGCGACGTCGTCACCCTCGGCGGCGGAGGAAAGCAGCTGGGCCGCTTCTCCATCGAGCTCGCGCGGCGCGGCTGGCTGCGTCGCCGGAAGCTGCTCATCGGCCGCACGCCGATGGCCGAGCCGCTCCTCGTCCTCAATCCCCCTCCGGCGCACCCGACCCGCGCCCGCTCGCTCGACTCCCTCATGGTCTCGCGCCTCAACGACCTGCGGCGCTCCGGCAAGAGCGACCTCACCACCATTCACGCGCTCGAGCAGTGGGCCGGCTCCCTCCGCGTGCTCATGCCCGACGAGGACGAGCTGCGGCTGATCGGCAACCGCGAGCCGGCGCGCGAGACCGCGATCGCGCGCTCGCCGGCGCAGGTGGAGATCCTCTGGCCGCGCCGCCGCCTGGTGATGCGCGCGACGAACGACGACGGCGCGGCGCGTCTCGCGTTCGAGCCTCCCTGGACGCGCACCACCTCGCTCCCGCCTTTCGAGGAGGGGAGGAGCACGCTCACGTTCGCGCGCGAGCCCTCCGCCGGTGCGAACACCTTCCTCCTCCCCCTCGGCCACGGTGCCGCGGAGTTCCGGCACGACGTCGCGCTGCAGCTCGCCGGCGACGGACTGGCGCGCTTCCGCGACGGCTCCGACCTCGGCACGCCCGCGGCGCGCAACGGTCCGAGATGGCTGCGGCAGTCGAATCGCTCCCTGCTCGGACGCGCGTTCGAGCCGAACCGCTCGCTCTCCAGCGTGCGCGTACCACTCGGGACGTCGCGCGCGGGGCGCGGCCTGCTCCTCACCATCACCACCGTCCGCGACCTCCCCACGCCGCGCGCGCTCCTCATCACGCTGCTCTGCGCCTGGCTCGCCCTGGCGGCCTTCCTCGCCTCGATCGCCTTCGGCAGCGCGCAGCGTCTCCGCCTGCGCGAGCTCTGGTGCATCGGCGGCATCATCGCCGCCGTCTGGTCGATCCTCCTCATGCGCGTCCTGCTCGCCGTGCGCTACCTCCTCACGCCGACCGCCGTCGACGAGGTGACGGCGAAGGGGCTCGCGGCGACGCTCGCGGCGCTGGTGATCGTCCCCGGTTTCATTGCCCTGGCGGTGCGGCTCTGGCTCCACCACCGGCCGGAGATGGCCGGAGTTCGTCTGGCCGGAGTTCCTCGGAGTTCCTCGGAGTTCCTCGGTTCCTCGGATCCCTTCGATTCTCCGCCGGGAGCTGTGCCGAGGAACCCCGAGGAACCCCGAGGAACCCGCGGAACCCGAGCCCCACCACCGGCACGATCGCCGTCGCGCTGACGCTCGTCGCCGGCGTCGTCCTCGAGTTCGTGGTGATGCCGCGGCAGGTGCTGCCGAACCTCAGCGACCTCTTTCTGCCGTCGCCGTTCGACCGCCTCCTGCTGGTCGTCTACGCCGTGGCGGCGCTGGCGATCCTCGGCGCGCTCGGCAAGCCGGTCGCCGCCATCTGGCAGTGGCCCTATCGCGCCACGTTCGAGGCCGGCCGCACCTTCTGGCAGGCCCTCAACGACGCCGAACGGCAGCCGCCCGATCCGAACGTCTTCAAACGCTACGCGGTGGACCCCGTCCGCCGCGTGTTCGCGGCGCTGCTCTCGCCGGCGCTGAAGCCACTCTTCCTCGCCTGGTGCGCGGCGGCCGTGGCCATCCTCCTCCTGTCGCGCGTTGCGCCGGAATACGTCCGCCAGATCGTCGCCCCCTTCTGGATGGTCGGCGTCCCGGCCCTGCTGCTCCTCGCGCGCCCCATCGCAAACGCCCAGAACGCGCTCCTCGCCCTGGACACTCTCTCTGGACCGACGGGCTCTCAGCCCGTCGCACTCCAGATGGAGCCGAGCCTCGCCGACACCATCGCCACCGTCGTCGTACTCCTCTTCGCCCCCGTCGCCATCATGCTCGGCGTCCTCGGCGACTTCGGCGCGATCTACAGCGTGCTCGCGTTCTGGTTCCCCCTCGCGCTGCTCCTGCTCCTCACATCCTCGGTAAGACTCGCGGCCACGCTCCTGGTAGTCCTGGCGACCTGCGTCACGCTCGCCTACTGGGCGCTCCTCGGCTCCTATGCCATCGCCCCCGGCATGACGGAGCACATCCTCAGCCGCGTCGAGGTGATGAAGCACGGCTCGTCCGCGCAGGAATGGCTGCTCGACCTCGAGGCGCCCACCGCCGGCGATGCCCGCTCCGTCACCGCCGTGAACGTGCGCAACGCGCTCGTGCACGAGTGGGAGCACATGGCCATGGTGCGGAAGGGCGGGTGGGCCGGCCTCGGGTTCAACCGCGCGCCCGCCTCGCAGTCGTTCATCCGCCAGGACACCATCCAGTACGACAGCGTCTACAGCTTCTTCATCTCCGGCGAGCACGGCCTGCTCGGCGGCCTGCTGCTGCTGGCGATCTTCGCCGTGCCGGTCGCGCTGCTGCTGATGCGGCGCACGAGCCTGCGCGTCGGCGACATGCTGGCCATCGCCATCGCCGCCGCGTTCCTGGGCGAGGCGGTCGCGCACGCCGCCATGAACGTCTCGCAGCTCTGGTTCAGCGGGCGCAACCTGCCGCTGCTGGCGACCGCCTCGAACTCCGACGTGCTCCGCTGGGCGCTGCTCCTCGGCCTCATGTGTCAGGCGCTGCTCTGGTCGTCCGGCCTGCGCGCGAACGCCTTCGACACCATCCCCGAGACCGCCGTCACCCGCACCAGCGTCTACGATCCCGACTTCGGCCAGCGCCGCCGCCGGCTCTTCAACCGCGCCGTGATGGCCTCCGTGGTCCTGCTCGGCCTCATCGTCGCGCTCGTGACGCGCGACTTCGCCTGGCTCGCCTTCGCGCTCACGATTCCTCTCGCGATGCTGCTGCGTACGCGGGAGTACGCCGCGCTGGCGCTGCTGCCGGCGCTGGTCGTCCTGGTGCTCGTCGTGCGCGGCTCGCTCCGCGCGCTCGGCTCCGCGGAGTTCGACGTGCTGACCTGGTCGCGGCTCCTCAAGCGCGTCGACGAGCTGCACGCCGCCGGCATGCTCCGCTTCGACCCGGAGCGAAAGCTGATCCTCTTCCGCAATGGCGAGGGGAACTTCACCAGCCGCCCCACCGGCTCCACGCTGCTCGAGGCGGAGGTGCTGCGCTTCAATTCGCTGCCCGCCAACCTGCGCATCGACGGCGGCCGTGAGTCGCTCCCGGCAACGTTCTTCAACGGCGTCACCGATCCCGGCACCTATTACACCCGCATGTTCGAGCTCTGGCAGCGGGAGACGGAGCTCGCCGCCCGCACACGCCCCAGCGTCTTTGCCATCCGCCGCGTCGAGCACGACGCCGAGGGGGCGACCGAGACGACGTTCGAAGTGACGGGGAATCCTGATTACAACATCGTGCATTCGTTCGACGATGCGCGCGAGGAGCACGAGGTCCAGCCGGTCTCGATCCGCGGGCGCCGCGGTGAGGTGCCGCTCCTCGGCAAGGCGTGGGCGATGGGGCACTGGCTCTACGCGCCGACGCAGGAGTCCCGCCGCCTCGGCCTCGGTTGGATGACGCAGTTCGGCGATGCCCTCCTGCGCG
The DNA here is from genome assembly GCA_036399015.1 of Thermoanaerobaculia bacterium. Classification (GTDB taxonomy): domain Bacteria; phylum Acidobacteriota; class Thermoanaerobaculia; order Gp7-AA8; family Gp7-AA8; genus QHVT01. The sequence continues at coordinate 38,566 of DASWNW010000103.1, forward strand.
TCCGTCCCGAGCAGCGCGGCAGCCTCGGCAATCTCACACTCGACGCCGACCTGCAGCGGCTCACGCAGGCCACCGTCGACGCGGCCGGGCGCGAGATCCACAGCGCGCTGATCGCCACCGGTGCGCCGTCGCCGCTGCCGCCGCGCGTCGCCTTCACGATCATGCGCGGGACGACCGGCGAGGTGCTGGCGATGAGCTCCTGGCCGCGCGCCGCCGCCTCCGACAAGTGGAGCTCGCGCACCGTCACCAGCGGCGGGCGCTCGTGGGTGGAGCGCGAGCCGCCGTACTCCTGGCTCAGTACCACCGCACCGCGCTCGCTCGCGTCGCGGCAGGCGGTCGACCACAACTTCGCCGCCATCGAGATGGGCTCCGCCGCGAAGCCGTTCTGGGCCACCGCCGCGCTGGCGGTGCACCCGTCGCTGGACCGGCTGCTCTGGGTGCGCAACGGCGATTGCGACCGCATGTCCGGCGACCGCTGCTACGAGCGGCGGATGTTCGGCGCGGAAGTGGGGAAGGGATGGCAGGTGTCGCGGACCGCGCGCTGGGTCGACTTCGGCACTTACCTCGCCGCCTCCGACAACCGCTATCACACGCGTCTCGGCATGCTCGCGCTCGCGCGCGCCGAGGGAGACGGCATCGCGGATGACGGCCGCGGACGCTCGCCGAGCGGGCGAGAGTCACTCACCGCGCGTCCGGTGCCGTGGGACCGCTATCCCGCGCTGCCGGACGCGATGGGACACACGCGCGACAAGCCGCGCGCGATCGCGAACCTGCACGAGCAGCAGCTCGCCGTGAAGATGCGCGACCTCTTCGGCGTCCGCACCGGCGCGCCGGCAACGGAGGGGGATCTGCGCCGCTATCGCGTGTCGTTCTGGTCGGGCGACGAGTCCGACGATCTCCGCACGAGCGAGGCACTCGAGCCGCTGGCGATCGTCAGCCCGGAGGCGGTCGACCTCGGCCTCAATTGCATCACCGGCACGCGCGACTTCATCGCCGTCCTCCTCGGCGGCGGCAGCAGCCGCTGGTCGAACGTCGACGCCGCGGCCGCCTTCTCCTCGTGGGCCATGCACCGTCCGGTCGTCCCGCACGTCGTGGCCGGCGTGAAAGAGCCGGCGCCGCTCGCATCGCGCACCGCCGCCTTCGACGAAGGCGCCGCGGAGGCCGCGGACAAGCTGCGCGATGGCCTCGAACGCGTGCTCACCGAAGGCACGGCGCTGCACATCCGGCCGCATCTGCGCACGCTGCGCGCGCGATATGACGTCTATGCGAAAACTGGTACGCTCGCGACCGTCGATCCGGCGCGGCCTACCTCGCGGATCCTGTTGATCGTCGTCGCGCGGGACGACCGGGGCCGGCCGCGGAACGCCGTCACGCTGTCGTTCGTGGCGGAGCGGACGTCGCCCGGATTCGCCACCGCGCAGCTCGGGCGGTTCATCGCCAACCATGAAGAAGAGCTGGTGCGGCTGCTGGAGATGCCGTAACGAATGGGCCTGTTCAGGAAATCGGTCGACAAGCGGTGCCCGATCTGCGGCGGGAAGCAGTTCTACTCCGTCCCCGTCGGGCGCGCCGAGGTGTGGCACGAGCAGGTCGAGAAAATCCCCCACTGGAAACAGGCGCGCGGGCTGCCCGCCGGAGCCGGAGTCGCGTTCTCCGAGCCCCGCCTGGAGTGGGACCAGCCGACGTTCGAGCGCTCCGCCGTTCCCACGCCGCACGTCCGCTGCCTGACCTGCGCGTCGCTCGTGCCGCCGCAGTTCCTCAGCGAGATCTCGCGCGTGCTGCTCATCACCACCGGCATGCCGGCGGCGGGGAAGACCACCTGGCTGAAGTGCCTCTTCAATCCCTCGTCGAAGAAGCACCTCATCGCCGAGCCGACGAACCTGATCAGCCGCCAGCCCTACGACTTCGTCGAGCCCTACACGATTGCCAATCCCGATCCCCGCACCGCCGTGCCGATCCTGTTGCACGGCATGAGGCTCACGTTTCAGCGGCAGAAGATCGACGTCGCCGGCATCGACGTCAAAGGGGAGGTCTTCGACCAGCGCACGCACTCGGCCGACAAGTACATGCGCGTGCTCGACATCATCCGCAACCTGCGCTCGATGTCGTTCTCGCAACTGCTGACCATGTTCGTCGTGCCCTTCGATCCGACGCTGACGCGGCAGAACATCGGCCAGCTCACCTCGCATCTCACCAACCATCCCGGCTCGCGCGGGACGTGGCAGGGGGTGATCTGGACGCATCTCGACCGCGCCCGGCTGCGCGATCCGGAGGCGCTGTTTGCGTTCCTGCAGGGGAGTGAAGAGGCGCTGCCGCTGGCGCGCCGCGTCGTGGACGGCAACGAGGAGGTGTTCGACAGCCGCTTCGTCGCCGCGGCGACGGAGCTCGAGCGCCTCGTGCAGAACACGCGCACCTGGACGGGACGGCTCGACCTCCTGGAGAGCCTCACCTGGCTGCTGTACCGGATCATGCTCGCCTACACCCTCCTGCCGCCGCGGTTCGGCGTCGGCAAGGTCGAGTTCTATTACTCCTTCAACGGCGGCCTCGGCGAGACGCTGGTGCGGCAGTGCATGCGCCTGGCGGCGGTGCTGTTCTCCGCGTGGGACGGCGCCGGCCGCGGAGACTTTGCGGCGATGATCCGCGAGGCGATGCGCCCCGGCTCCGAGCCGCAGTTCCCGGTGCTCCCGTGCGGCATCGAGTTCCTGCCGATGCCCGACGGCCAGACCGCCGAGGCGGAGGACGGGCTGCCGGTGTGGGGCGACCTGCTGTTGCTGGAGCTGTTGAGGCGCCATGGCTGACGCGGTCTTCCACGAGCTGCGCGGCGACTACGTCGAGAACGTGGGGCAGGTCGTCAGCCCGCGCGAGTATCTCGACTACCTCGAGCCGCTCGGCAGCGCGTTGTCGCGGCGGCCCGACGGCGTCGGCGGCCCGTTCGTCTACCAGTTCCGCGGCAGCGGCGGACGCGTCGTCGGCGCGATGGGCTGGGTGGTGAGCGCCGCCTCGAAACGCTACGGCGGCTGGAACCTCTGGGGCGTGTGGACCGATGGCCCGATCCCGGCGCTCGCGCTGCCGCTCTGCTGGCCCGAGCTGCAGGACGTCAAACGATTACCGGCGCTGCTGCGCCGCGCGAACGGGGAGGCGGAGGCGCTGCGGCGGCCCGAGGCATCGGCGGAACTGCTCGACGGCATCTCCGCGCTGCGGCTGCAGGACGAGGACTTTCGCACCGCGCTCAAAGTCGAGCTCTCGCGCCTCTACCGCTCGCCCCATCCCGACGTGCGCCCGATCGAGATCGAGCTCGAACCCTCCATGCTCGACCTGCTCCCCTGGCTCTACCTCCTCGGCCCCGTCGAGCCGGGAGTGGCGCAGTTGCAGCCGAGCCGCTTCAACGGCGCAGGCTACCAGTACATCCTCACCGACGCCGCTCCCGCGGCCGTCGATGTCGCGGACGACGTCGATACGATGGTGGACACCGCCGCGAACGACGTGCTGCAGGGGTTCCGGATGGCCGCCGCGCTGCGCGAGCGGCGCGCGCGCCCCCGTCAGCAGAAAGCCGTGCCCCCGAAACCGAAGCCGCGCCCCTCGGAGAAACCCGACATGCGAAACAAAACGAGTGCGCCGCCGCCGCGCCGTCCGCAATTCACTGAGCCGCTGCGCGCGATCCGGGACGTGATTGTCATCGCGCTGCTGTCGTGGATCGGGTTCAACGTCCACCAGCTCCGCAAGAGCATGACCCCCGCCGCGACGCCGCCGCCCGCCGCCGCCACCGTCACGTCCGCACCCGCCCCCGAGCCGGCCGCCCCAGCGCTCACCCGCGAAGAACAATTGGCGCAGGCGCTGGTCGCCCGCCCGCCGCAAGGCATCCGCCTCGAGGCAGGGGCGACGAAGGACCTCCCGCGCGCCGCCGTCGAGATCTTCCTCCGCCGCAACGGCTGCTTCGCCCGCTCCGAGCCGGTCGACGGCCGCTTCTCCGCCGCCGAGCAGAAGGCGATCCGCGCCTGCCGCCCGCTCACCACGCAGCGCCTGATGCGCGCCGGCATCGACCCGCACCCGGAACGGACGCTGGAGTGGCTGGAGAAGACCGTCGCGGCGCGGTGATCGCTCCACGCGCACTCACACCACCCGGTAAAACTGCAGCCCGTTCCTGTCCGGATCGCGCAGATGAAACTCGCGCGTACCCCACGGCGTCTCCGACACCGCCGTCATGTCCGTGATCCCGGCACACGCCGCGAATTCGCCGTGGAGCCCGTCCACGTCTTCGACGACGAAGCGGTACGTCGGACGATCGTTCGGAAAGTCCCACTCGCGTGCGTCGTGCCACTGCAGATGCAGCTCGACGGCGTCGCGCCCGATCCAGGCGTAGCGCGGCGCCTGCTCGTCGTCCTGCCCGAGCAGCGCAAACCCGAGGAGAGCGTAGAAGCGAATCGAGCGCGGCACGTCGCGCGACATCAGGACCGGGTGGACTGCTTCGAGGCGTGGTTTCATCGAAGGCGCTCGGACTCGCGCGCCAGCTCGCGCGTGATGTGCGGGAGGTAGCGTCTCATGAATGCGCCGTGGCCGTGGCGCGCCAGCTCCTCGTGAACCTTCGTCGGCGGCCACCTGCGGACGCGCAACCGGTACAGCGCGACGACGAAGCCGGTGCGGTCGCGGCCGTGATCGCAATAGATGTAGATCGGCTCGTGCCGCCGGTCGGTCAAGGCCCGGAACGCCCGCTCGACCGCCGCGCGCGTCCGCCGATCGGCGGTGCCGACCAGTTTCGGATCGAGGGGAGCCTCGATGAGCTGGATGTTCGCCAGCCGCGCCGCAACCCGTTCGGCGGTGGCGTCGCCGCGGCTGAGACGGATCATCGTCTTCACCTGCAGGTCGCGCCGCAACGTCGCGATCTCCGCTGCCGTGGGGCGTCCGCCGCGGTAGATCCCGCCGCTGGTGGCCGACGGCGCTTCCACCACGGCAAAGTTCATCGGCCGGTTCGGCACCCGCTCCGCGCACTGCAGGAACACGAGTGCCGCGAGCACGAGGCCGCCCTTCGTCACCCTGCGCGCGAGGACGACCGCGGTCATCGCGATCAGCGCTCCGGCGGCGTCCGGAATCAGGTCGCGCATCCGGCAATGCCCCGCGCCAGTCACTCCCTGCGCCAGCTCGACGAACAACCCCATCGCCATGCAGACCGCCGTCGACACCCCCAGCGCGTGCCGCACCCCTCGGAACTGCGCCCACGTCAGGAAGAAGAAGAGCGCGAAGAGGACGATGTGCGGGTAGTTCCGCATCGACTCCGCCGCCAGCCCGCCGCCAAACGTCCACTCGCATTGCAGCCGCGCGACCCGGAACCCGCTTCGCGCCGGAAAATACAGCACCGCCTGGACGAGGAGCGCCGCGTAGCCGCACCGGCTCGCCAGCAGCGCGCGCGAAGCCCACCGCGACCGCCGCAGCAGCAGCGCAAGCGCCGTGAGAAGCACGGCAAGTCCCACGATGACCATCGCCCCGAAGATTGCCGCGCCCCCCGCCACCCCGCAACCGGAAACCCGCCAACGGTGCCGCTGCTGCCGCCAGCGGCTGGCGGGGCGTGTACAAAACGCGGCACCCCTCGGAAAGACGACGGCAGCCCTCGGAAAGACGACGGCACCCCTCGGAAAGACGACGGCACCCCTCGGAAAGACGACG
>DASWNW010000104.1:0-41325 GCA_036399015.1 Thermoanaerobaculia bacterium
TCTCGAGATCGGACGCCACATCGAAGACCGCTGCGGCGAGTTCTCCGTGGAAGGGGAGGTGACGGCGTATCACCCCGGCCCGGTCGTCACCACGTTCGAGTTCAAGCCCTCCGCAGGCGTGAAGTACGCGAAGGTGGTCAACCTCGGCGACGATCTCGCCCTGGCGCTGAAGGCGGAGTCGATCCGCATCGAGCGCATCTCCGGCTCGTCCACGGTCGGCATCGAGGTGCCGAACCGCAAGCGCGAGCTGATCACCCTGCGCGACATCATCGAGACCGACGCCTTCACCGCCTCGACGTCGCTGCTCTCCCTCGCCCTCGGCAAGGACATTCACGGCGATCCGCTCGTCACCGATCTCGCCAAGATGCCGCACCTTCTCGTCGCGGGCGCGACCGGGGCCGGCAAGTCGGTCGGCCTCAACTCCATGATCGTCTCGCTGCTGTACAAGGCGCTGCCGTCGCAGCTCCGGATGCTGATGATCGACCCGAAGATGGTCGAGCTGAAGGTGTACGAGGACATCCCGCACCTCCTGCATCCGATCATCACCGACCCGAAGCTCGCCTCCACCGCCTTGATCTGGGCGGTCAACGAGATGGAGAACCGCTACCGCACGCTGTCCGAGTGCGGCGTGCGCAACATCGACCAGTACAACGCGCTGCTCAAGGATCCCGAGGGCTACCGCCGCGCGATGAAGCTGTCGCCGGACCAGGCGATCCCGCCGGCCGACCCGATGCAGTACATCGTCATCATCATCGACGAGTTCGCCGACCTGATGATGGTCGCCTCGAAGGACGTCGAGGACTCGGTGACCCGCCTCGCGCAGAAAGCGCGCGCGGTCGGCATCCACCTGATCATCGCCACGCAGCGGCCGTCGGTGGACGTCATCACCGGCGTCATCAAGGCCAACCTCCCGTCCCGCATCTCGTTCCAGGTGGCCTCGAAGATCGACTCCCGCACCATCCTCGACGCGCAGGGCGCCGAGAAGCTCCTCGGCAACGGCGACATGCTCTTCCTCCCGCCCGGCACCGCGCGCATCAAGCGCCTGCACGGCGCGTACGTCTCGGAGCGCGAGATCAACGACATCGTCGAGTTCGTGAAGAAGAACCAGGGGGAGCCGAAGTTCCTCGAGGAGATCACCAAGCTCGAAGAGGAGAAGAACGGCGTCGACGGGATCGAGTACCTCGAAGATCCGAAGTACGACGACGCCGTGCGGGTCGTGCTCACGACCGGGCAGGCCAGCGCGTCATACCTGCAGCGGCGCCTCAAGCTCGGCTACTCGCGCGCCGCGCGCCTCATCGAGATCATGGAAGCGAACGGCGTCGTCGGACCGAGCCAGGGCTCGAAGCCGCGCGAGATCCTCGTGCGCGCGGACGACTACCCGCCCGCGAGCGGCCAGTCGATCTAAGGCCGGGCGAAGACCCGGCCGCCCTTCATGACGAACACCACCTTCTCCATCGCCGCAATGTCCTTCAGCGGGTCGCCGGCCACGGCGATGAGGTCGGCCTCGTAGCCCGGCGCGAGCGTGCCGATGCGGTCGGACATCCCGAGGGACTCCGCCGCGAGTGAGGTGGCGGAGGTGATCGCCGCCATCGGATCCTGCCCGCCGACGCGCACGCGGTACACGAGCTCCTGGAAGTTCCGTCCGTGCGAGCCGGCCAGTGCGTCGGTGCCGAAGACGATCTTCAGCCCCTTCGTCTTCAGCGCCTTACGGAACATGTCGAGCACCACCGGCACGGCCTTCTCCATCGCGGTGAAACCCTCTTCCGTGTAGCCGTCGGTGCCGAGGAAGCGCGGCTTGTTCTCGAAGTAGTTGCGGAAGATGAGGTCCGTGTTCGGGTCGAAGTAGGTGCCCCGCTCCGCCATGAGATCGAGCGCCGCCTGATCGGCGAGCGAGCCATGTTCGACCGAGGTGCAGCCGGCGCGCACCGCCCGCATCACCGCCTCGGCCCCCTGCGCGTGCACGGCGACGCGCAACCCGCGCTGCCTCGCCTCGGCACAGATGGCGTCGAGCTGCTCCTGCGACATCGTCGGTGCGCCGCCGGTGCGGATGCTCTGCGACGCGAACACCTTCACGACGTCCGCACCATCGGCGCTCAGCTTCGCGACCGCCGCGCGCAGCTCGTCGGGGGAGGGCTTGCCGTCGAAGATAGGGTTGATGGCGGTGAGGATGCGCGGCCCCGGAAGCGTGCCGCGGTCGATGGCGTCGCGGAGCGGCTTGTCGAGCGGCGCGCCGAGGGACTGCACGGTGGTGATGCCGCCGAGGAGCGTGCGGTAGGCGTTTTCGGCGGCATAGAGCACCGACTCCGCCTGCGACTCCCGTTCGCCGGAGTCGTCGACGTGCGACTTGCCGCTGCCGCCGGGGGCGGCGTCGAAGTGCCAGGCGATGTGCACGTGCGTGTCGATGCCGCCCGGCATCAGCGTCGCGTCCTGGAGGTCGATGTCGACCCGCTTCGGCCGCGGGTCGACGGCGATGATCTTGCCGTTGTGGACGACGACGGCCGCGTTCCGCAGGAGCTTCCCGCGGCCGTCGAGCACACGCGGCGCACGCACCACCACCGGCTGCGCGGCGGCCGTGGCGGCGAAGAGGAGCAGCGCGATCAGCGAACGCATCGCTGAAGCCTACAACACCCCCTTCGCCCGCTCCGCCAGCGCCACCAGCTCCGGCTGCATCCTGCCGCGCTCGATGACCGACTCGAACGAGGCCTCTCCCTTGTGCTCCGAGCCGCGGAGGAGCATCCCCAGCTCCGCGACCGCCGAGGCGAGGCGCAGGTTGTCGGACATGGCGGGGCTGACGCTGTTGGCGACGACGCGGGTGAGGAGGCGGCTGGTGTCGCCGTCCGGCTCCTTGTAGCGCAGCTTCACCGTCGCCAGCTCGCCGCCCGCGGCGCGCGCGCTGGCGGGGGACTGGTACTTCAGCGGATCGACGCTGCCGCCGGGGATCGCTTCGCCCGGGGGCACCAGCTCGTAAAGCGCGGTCACGGAGTGTCCGGCGCCGAGCTCCCCGGCGTCCTTCTTGTCGTCGTTGAAGTCCTGCGCGCCGAGGATGCGGTTCTCGTAGCCGATCAGCCGGTAGGCGCCGACCACGGCGGGATTGAACTCGACCTGGATCTTCACGTCCTTGGCGATCGTGAAGAGCGTGGCCCCCATCTCGTGCACCAGCGTCTTGCGCGCCTCGCTCAACGTGTCGATGTAGGCGTAGTTGCCGTTCCCCTTGTCGGCCAGCAGCTCCATCTTCGAGTCCTTGAGGTTGCCGCTGCCGAAGCCGAGGACGGTGAGAAAGATGCCGTCGCGGCGCTTCTCCTCGATGAGCTGCTCGAGCTCCCCGTCACTCGTGACGCCGACGTTGAAGTCGCCGTCGGTGGCCAGGATCACGCGGTTGTTGCCGCGCCCGAGGAAGTTCTCCTTCGCCACGTTATAGGCGAGGACGATCCCTTCCGCTCCGGCGGTCGAGCCTCGCGCCTCCAGCTCGTCCAGCGCGCCGAGGATCGTCGCCTTGTCGGAGCCCTTCGTGGGCGGCAGCACGAGGCCAGCGCTGCCGGCGTAGGTCACGAGGGCGACGCTGTCCTCCGGCCGGAGCTGCTCGACCAGCAGGCGCAGGCCGGCTTTCACGAGCGGCAGCTTGTCGGGCGTCTGCATCGAGCCGGAGGTGTCGATGAGGAACACCAGGTTGTTCGGCGGCAGATCCTCGGTGTTCATGCGCCGCCCTTGCAGCCCGATCAGCATCAGCTTGTGCTTCCCGTTCCAGGGACAGGCCGTCACCTCGGTGGTGATGGAGAAGGGATCGGCCGTGGGGTCGGGGTAGTCATAGGTAAAGTAATTGACCATCTCCTCGATGCGCACCGCGTGGCGCGGCGGCCGCTGCCCGTTGCTCAGGAAGCGCCGCACGTTCGCATACGAGGCGCGGTCGACGTCGATGGAGAAGGTGGAGAGCGGCGCCTCGGCGGGGCGGAGGAAGGGGTTCTCGTCGAATCGGCCGTACTCCTCGGTATTGTGCGCGAGGTCGAACTCGGCCGGCGGGGCGGACTTTGGCACGTACCTGGACCCGACCAGGCCGCCCACGACGCCGCCCACCACACCTCCCTCCACCCCTCCCGCCACCTCGTAGGCGGGGGCGCGGCGTTGCTCCGCCGGAGGCGACACCGACGTCACCTCCTGGTCTTTGGCGTTGCTGCAGGCGAAGAGGAACAGGGCAACCAGGGCAAGGGCCGCGTTTTTCATGCGATCGATCTCCTTTGGATGGTTAGACGCGCGACCCCCTCCTGAGGTAACTCCGACCGGGCACGCACCTAGCTACTCGACGGAGTCATGCGTTGGACACCAGGTGGAGTCAGCTCTGATATCGAGGATCGCCGTGGATCCGGCGGCGGTGGATTCGGCGGCTTCGGCCGCGGTCCGCAGGTCGGTTGCGGCGGCGCCATCATCCTGCTCGTGCTCAGCCTTCTGACGGGGCAGAACTTCTTCGCCCTCTTCGACGGCAGCGGCGGCGGGGGCGGGACGGCCACCACGCAGACGGCGGCGCCGAAGGAAGTGGCTCCCGGCGAGCAGCAGCGCGTCGAGTTCATCTCGGACGTCCTCGATGACACGCAGAACACCTGGACGCAGGTCCTGCAGCAGGAAGGCATCCAGTACCCGAAGTCGAAGCTCGTCCTCTTCCGCGACGTCACTCCCACCGGCTGCGGCACCGGGCAGGCGGCCTCCGGCCCCTTCTACTGTCCCGCCGACCAGAAGGTCTACATCGACCTCGGCTTCTTCGACGAGCTCGATCGCCGCTTCGAGGCGCCGGGCGACTTCGCCCAGGCCTACGTCGTCGCACACGAGATCGGCCACCACGTGCAGAACGTCGTCGGGACCGCGGGCCGCGTGCGGGAGGCGATGGAGCGGGACCGCCGCAACGCGAACGACTACTCGGTCGCTCTGGAGCTGCAGGCCGACTGCTACGCCGGCATCTGGGGATACCACGCCGCGAAGCGCAACCTCCTCGAGCCGGGCGACGTGGAGGAGGGCCTCTCCGCCGCCTCCGCGGTCGGCGACGACCGCATCCAGGAGATGTCGGGCCGCGCCGCGAACCCCGACTCCTTCACGCACGGCTCGTCCACGCAACGCATGGAGTGGTTCCAGCGCGGCTTCCAATCGGGCCGGCTGGCGGACTGCGATACGTTCAAGTAGCCGTTGCTGGTTGCTGGTGAGGTCTCCGTTTGGCGATCAGTCACTAGCAACCAGCAACCAGCAACTACGTCCCCCGCTCCACCGCCGCCCGATCCCACTTTCCCAACTCCGCCGCCGCGTCGTACGTCGACTGGAGGAACTCCATCAGCGCGTCGTCGGGAGAGGCGGACGTGCGCACCGCCTCGTACGGCAGCACGAACTCGCCGAAATCCTTGCTGTAGAAGGCCACCTCCGGCCGCACGCGCGCGCCGGGGTAGCCCTCGGGAACGGGGTAGGCGTACGAGTAGAACATTGCCTCCATCGCCGGACCGCCGGGCCAGAAACCGGCGCTCGAGACCTCGTGCGAGTAGGCCTCCTGATTCACGGCCAGCGGCAGCATCGCGTTGCCGGGATGCTTCGGCGCGGTGCGTCCGGAGAAGCGCGTCACCGCCAGGTCGAGCGCTCCCCAGAAGAGATGCACCGGGCTGACCTTGCCGATGAAGCGGGAGCGGAACGCGGCCATCACCCGGTCGGCCTGCACGAGCGCGAGCCAGAAGCGATGCGCCGCCGCGGCGTCGTACGACTTGTGCTGCTCGTCGTCCTCGAAGCGGATCGGGTTCTCGACCTCGTTCGGCATGGTGTTGATGCGCACGTCGACGCCGATCGCCGCCACCGCCGCCATCGTCTTCCGATAGAACGCCGCCACGCTCATCGGCTCCAGCGCGAAGCTCTCCGCGGTCCCGTCGGAGCAGGTGACGCTGAGGCGGTGCTCGATGAAGTCGAAGTCGATCGCGAACGTCCGCTTGCCGTCGGGGATCGGCGAGGTGCCGATGCCGCGCGTGGTGACGTAGAGCGTGGTGTGCCACCAGTGGTTCACCGGCGGGGTCTTCTTCATCCGGATCTTTCCCGCCACCTGCGTCCACAGCTGCAGCGTCTGACAGGTATCTCCCCATTCGGACCAGCGGAGCTCGGGCCACGGTTCCATGGCCGGTAGTGTATTCCGGCGCGCCTATAATCCGCCCCCCATGAAACCGCAGCCCGGCATCCTCGAGCCCATCCCCTTCGTCGGCCGCTCCCTCACGTTCCGGGTGGCGCCCGACACCGACGTCGCCGATGCGCTGCGGCGGCTGCGGGAGCGGTATCCGGTCGACTGCGGCGTGATGGGGATCGGTGAGCCGGTGGCGCTCGCGCTCGGGAAGCCGATCGACGGACTGCGCACCTTTCCGGCGATGTCGGGGCCGGCGTGCAGCGTCCCGTCGACGCAGCAGGCGCTCTGCTTTCTCCTGCGCGGGCCCGACCGCGGCGCCGTCTTCGACCTGACGCAGGACATCCGCGAGGTCGTCGCCGACGCCTTTCTCCTCGTCGACTCGATCGATACCTTCAAGTACCGGGAGGGGCGCGATCTCACCCGCTTCGAGGACGGCACCGAGAACCCGAAGGGGAAGCTGGCGCGGAAGGCGGCCATCGTCGGCGAGGGGGCGCTCGAAGGCTCGAGCTTCGTCGCCGTGCAGCGCTGGGTGCACGACCTGGTGCGCTTCCGGAAGTTCGAGACGGCGAAGCGGGAGGAGCTGATCGGCCGCCGGGAAGACTCGAACGAGGAGATCGAGGACGCGCCGGAGTCGGCGCACGTGAAGCGCACGGCGCAGGAAAGTTTCGATCCGGAGGCCTTCATGGTGCGGCGGTCCATGCCTTGGGCGGCGGCAGAGCAGGAAGGCCTCGAGTTCGTCGCCTTCGTCGAGTCGCTCGACCGCTTCGAGCGGCAGATGCGCCGCATGGTCGGCCACGAGGACGGGATCGTCGACGGTCTCTTCACCTTCTCCCGGCCGGTCACCGGCGGCTACTACTGGTGTCCCGCGGTGGCGGACGGGAAGCTGGACCTGCGCCCGCTAGGGATTCAGTGATTGCGGCACCACTCGCTCCAACTGCCGACGTAGAGCGACGCGCCCCGCAGCCCGGCGTGCTCCAGCGCGAGGAGAGTGTGGCAGGCGGTGACGCCGGAGCCGCAGTGCACGACCACCCGCTCGGGCGGCACGTCTCCAAGCAGCGCGCGGTACTGCTCCCGCAGCGCCTCGGGTGACTTGAAGCGGCCCTCTTCGAGGTTCTCGCCGAAGAAGAGGTTGATCGCGCCGGGGATGTGCCCCGCCACCGGATCGATCGGCTCCGTCTCGCCGCGATAGCGCTCCGCGGCGCGGACGTCGAGGACGCGCCACTGGTCGTCCTGTCGCAGCGACTCGACCTCCGCCATGCCGACCGTGGGAAGTTGCCACGCCGTGGCTGGATAGGAGGACGCCGGGTGAGGGTCGGCGCCGGCGGAGAGCGAGCGCCAGTCGCCGTCGAGCACCGCCACATCCTCGTGTCGCACCGCGCGCAGCATCCACCAGGCGCGCGCTGCGGCGTTCGCCCCTTTCGCGTCGTCGTAGATCACGACCGGCGTCGAGGGGGTGATGCCCCATTCGCCGAGGAGCGCGAGCCAGCGGTCGAGCGGGGGGAGGGGATGACGTCCGCCGTGCTTCGGATCGTCGACCGCGGCGAGCTGCCGGTCGAGATCCGCGTGACGCGCGTTCGGCGCGTGCCCCACGGCATAGGCGGCAGCGGGCCGCGCGTCGAGCAGCACAGCCTCGGACGGAACCTCGGCGGGGGAGACGATCGGCGTCATCCCGCGATCTTAGCAATCACTTAGGAAGCCTCACGTGCCCGCGCGTCGTTTGCGCGATCTTTTCGGATCTTCATAGGGACTTCTTAGCAACCGCGCCCCGCTGCCCGCGCCTACATTGCGGCTGTCGAAAGGAGACACCAGTGACAACGTTCGAAATGGTAGTGGATCGCGAAGTGACGGAAGCGCTCGAGACGATGATGCTCATCCGCCGGTTCGAGGAGAACTCGGCCAGTCTGCAGGCGTCCGGTAAGGCGGGCAGCATGTGCACGTCGGTTGGACAGGAGGCTTCCGCCGCCGGGGTGATCCGCGCCCTCGGCAAGGACGACCTGATCCTCACCAACCACCGCAGCGCGGGGCACCTGCTCGCGCGCGGCGCCGATCCCGGCCGCCTCCTCGCGGAGATCATGGGCAAGGCCACCGGCTACTGCAAAGGGAAGAGCGGCAGCCTGCACATCTCCGTCAAGGAGCTCGGCGTGGTGCTGACCTCCACCATCGTCGGCGGCGAGCTGTCGCTGGCGACCGGCGTAGGGCTGTCGCTCTCGATGTCCGAGACCGACGCCATCGCGGTCGTGTTCTTCGGCGACGGCGCGGCCACCGAGGGGATCTTCCACGAGGCGATGAACCTCGCCGCGGTGTGGGACCTGCCGGTGCTGTTCGTCTGCGAGAACAACCAGTGGCAGGCGTACGTGCACCGGAAGGAGACGATGCTGGCCGACCACGTCAGCGACTTCGCGAAGGCGTACCGCGTCGCCGCCCGCACGGTCGACGGCAACGACGTCGGGGCGGTGCACGACGCGGCGAAGTTCGCCGTCGACTACGTGCGCAAGCAGCGCAAGCCGTACCTCCTCGAGACCTACACCTACCGCACCCGCGGCCACATGGAGCCCGACGACCAGGCGTACGTCGACAAGGCCGAGCTGGCGGCGTGGAAGGCGAAGGACCCAATCCAGCAGCTCGAGAAGCGCCTGCTCGAGCACGACGCCATCACCGTCGCCGAGATCGAGGAGATGCGGGCGCGCGTCGCCACGCGCATCGAGGAGGCGACCGCGTTCGCGCTCGGCTCTCCGTATCCCGGCTTCGACGAGCTCACCACCGACGTGTACGCGTGAAGCGGTTCCTCGGGGTTCCTCGGAGTTCCTCGGAGTTCCTCGGCAGCATCACCAGCCGACGACCCGAGGAACCGAGGAACCCGAGGAACCGAGGAACCCGAGGAACCCAAGAAAGAAGAGGACTGCCATGACGACCATGACTGCGGACCAGGCCATCAACGAAGCGCTCGCGGAAGAGATGCGGCGCGACCCGCGCGTCATCGCCTTCGGCGAAGGCGTGGCGACGAAGGGATACAAGCTCGTGGAGGAGTTCGGCCCGAAGCGCGTGCGCAACACGCCGCTGGCCGAGGGGATCATCGCCGGGACGGCGGTGGGGGCGGCGGCGACGGGGCTGCGGCCGGTGATCGACCTGCTCTTCTCGCCGTTCACCACGTTCGCGATGGACGAGCTGACGAACAGCGCCGGCAAGCTGCGCTACCTCTCGGGCGGACAGTTCGCCTTCCCGATGGTGACGCTCGTGCGCACCGGCGCCGGGTGGGGTGTCGGCGCGCAGCACAACCACAACAACGAGGCGTGGTTCGTCCACACGCCGGGCGTGAAGGTAGTGATGCCGTCGACCGCCGCCGACTTCAAGGGAATGCTCAAGCGCGCGATCCGCGACGACAACCCGGTGATGTTCTTCGCCGACATCGGCCTGCTCTACGCGCCGGGGGAGGTGCCGGAAGGCGACCACCTCGTGCCGATCGGCAAGGCCGCCGTGCGCCGCGAGGGGACCGACGTGACGCTGGTCTCGTACGCGAAGACGGTGCACACCTGCCTCGAGGCGGCGAACGCGCTGCAGGAGCAGGGCGTCTCCGCGGAGGTGATCGACCTCCGCTCGCTGAAGCCGTGGGATGAGGAGACGGTGCTCGCCTCCGTGCGCAAGACCGGCCGCGCCGTGGTCGTGCACGAGGCGTCGCGCACCGCCGGCGTCGGCGCAGAGGTCGCCGCGACAATCGCGGAGAAGGCCTTCGGCGCGCTCAAGGCGCCGGTCATCCGCGTCGCCGGACCGGACGCACCGACTGCCGCGTCGTTCCCGCTCGAGGCGGCGTTCGTCCCGAGCGTGCAGCGGATCGTGGAGGCGGCGCGAGCCTGACGTGGTGCGTGACGACCGGGCCGGCCGCGATCACCCCCGCGGCCGGCTCGGCCACTCCGCCAGCGCCAGGAACCAGAGGAGCAGGACGTTGGCCGCCGGCACGACGGCGAGAATCGCCAGCCACGGCGAGAACCCCGCCTTGCGGCAGATCCTGCCGGCGGGCCAGACGACCAGGACGGCCGTGGCGGCGACGATGAACAGGAGTATCAGGAGCTCGGTCATACCAAGATTCGACATGAGAACCCTCCTCACTTTTCCAGATGAAACGACTCGTGGTCGCACCATCGCAGAAAGGTCCGCGGTGCGAGAAGACGGCGGCCTGTCGGAAGGCGGACATCGTCCGTTACGTCCGGCATCCACTCCGTGATGTCGAGATCCCCGACGTCGATGACGCCCAGGTACTCCAACGCGACCGAGGCGGCGAACTTTGCCAGCTCGCGATGCCCGGTGAGATCGCTTCCGCAGAAGTTGTCGAACTGCAGTGACGCGGCGGGACGGTACCCGAGCGCTCGCGTGATGGCCGCAATCTCGTCGTCGTCCGTCGTCTGTGCGGTCACCTCGCCGCCGCCGGCGGATTCCGCTCCGAACGGGACGACCGCGAGCGACGCCTGGCAGGTGCCGCGGCTGGTCCGGAACCTCCACGAGGAGCGCTGTCGCTCGACGTCCAGCATCTCCACTCGCAACCGTCCGTTCAGCAACTCCACGCTCTCGGCCGGCAACGGGTGCCGCAGGTGCACCATGAACGCGGGACCACCCACGCGCGCAGTCTAACGGTTGCTATCATCTCCCCGTCATGAAGCGTCGATTCAACTGGCGGCTCTGGGGCGGGCTGCTCCTCGCGGTCGTCGCCTTCTTCAGCTACTTCACCTTCTTCGTCCGCTACCCGGCGACGCGCGACGTGCCGTGGGTGTCGTTCCTTCTCTTCCTCGGCGCGGTGTCGCTGCTCGTGGCGGGGTGGCGGCGGGCGCCGCGGAAGATCGTTGCGTCGATCGTGCTCGCGCTCGGGCTCGCGGTGACCGGCTTCTTCACCTTCGCCGTGACCCTCGGGTCGCGGCAGCTGCCGGCGGCGGATGGCGCGCCGGGGGTGGGGCAGAAGGTGCCGGAGTTCACGCTGCGCGATACGGCGAACCGGAACGTGGCGCTGTCGCAGATGCTCGGGCAGTCCAACGGCGTGCTGCTCGTTTTCTACCGCGGCTTCTGGTGACCCTTCTGCAACTCCGAGTTACGGAGTATTCAGGAGCAGCTTCCGGAGTTCGAGCGGCTCGGCGTACGCCCCGTCGCGATCAGCGTCGATGCGCCGGCCGCCTCCGCCGACCTCGCACGCAAAGCGGGCTACACCTTTCCCATCCTCTCCGATCCCGACGGTGCCGTCATTCGCCGCTACGCCCTGACGCACGAAGGGGCAGGCATGAATGGCCAGGACGTGGCGCGGCCGGCGGAGTTTCTCGTCGATCGCACCGGCACGGTGCGCTGGCGGAACCTCACCGAGGACTACCGCGTGCGGGCGCGGGTGGAGCAGATGCTCGAACAGGCGCGCTCGCTCCAGCGATGAACAACGCTGAAGTTCGTGAGTACCTGGTCAGCACGCGCGAGGTCGAGGGCTGGTTTTTCCCCATCGACGCCCACCTGTTCGGCCTCATGGACGAGATCCAGAAGCGGGAGGGGATCACCGGAAACCTCTTCGAGATCGGCGTGCATCACGGCAAGACCGCGCTCATGCTCGCGCGCATGGCGGCGGCGGGAGAGACGCTCGGCGTCTGCGACGTCTTCGAGCAGCAGGAGCTGAATCGCGATCGCTCGGGGGAGGGGAACCGGGGGATCTTCCTGCGGCACATGCAGGCGCACCGCGCCGAGGCGCGCGTCTTCGCGAAGCTCTCCTCGGCGCTGACGCGCGAGGACACGACGACGAGCTGCAGATTCGTGCACATCGACGGCGGTCATCGTCCCGAGGATGTGCTCAACGACCTCGCCGTCGCGGAGCGCGCGCTGCTGCCGGATGGCGCGGTGGCGGTCGACGACGTCTTCAACCCGAACTGGCCCGGCGTCAGCGAGGGGTTCTACCGCTACCGCGGCGACCTCGTGCCGGTCGCCATCGGCGGCAACAAAGTCATCCTGACGCGGCCCGAGGCGGCCGCGCGTTATGAGAGACACTGGCAGGAGCTGACGGAATGGAACGACTACCTTGCGCCGCAGCCGTTCGTCCTCGGCTTCAAGGAGTGGCTGGGGCGGAACGTGCTCACGATGATCCGCCTGTCGTGGGTCGATCTCGATCCCGCGGGCGCCGCCCGGCTGCATGGAGGCGTGCTGTGAGACCGCTGTTCGCAATCGCAATCGTGCTGCTGTCCGCGTGCGCCACGACCGGTGGTGCACCCGAGGCGACGGTGCAGGAGTTCCTGGCCGCATTGGACAAGGGCGACCCCGGGATCGCGCTCCTCTTCACCGAGGACGCGACCATGTTCTTCCCGATGAACGCGCAGCCGCTGCGCCTCAATGGGCGGGCCGAGATCGCCGCCGCCTTCGCCTCGCTCTTCGGCCCGAACTACCGCGGCGGCATGCCGCCGCCGCAGGACCTGCGCGTGCAGCGCTCCGGCGACAGTGCGGTGGTGACGTTCCAGACGACGAACCCGAACGTCACGTCACGACGCACGCTCGTGCTGCGGCGCGAGGGAGGGCGGTGGCGGATCGCGCACCTGCATGGATCGAACATCCGCAAGGAGCCGCAGCCATGAGACACGTCCGCTGGTTCGTCGCCGGAGCGCTCGCCGTGCCGCTCTTCCATCAGGTGATGCTGGCGATCCTGAACGCGGTGGGCTGGGTCGCCCGCGCGCCGTACGCGATGACGCCGACGAAGCCGTTCGGAGTGCCGCAGGTCGTGTCGCTCTCGTTCTGGGGCGGCGTCTGGGGCGTAATCCTCGGTGTCGTGCTGCAGCGGGCGGCGCGCCGGCGCTACTGGCTCGTGGCGCTCGTCTTCGGCGCGATCGCGCCGACACTCGTCGCGATCTTCGTCGCCGCGCCGCTCAAGGGCCAGCCGATCGCGCCTGACGCGAAGATGCTCGTCACGGGCTTGCTGGTCAACGCCGCGTGGGGAGTGGGGACGGCGCTGCTGGCGCAGGCCGTCCCGGGTACTCGACGGATCAGCGGTCGTCCCTGATCACCTCTTCCGGCAGCTTCACCAGCATGCCGGCGGGCGGGGGCGTCCTGAGGTCATAGCCGTTGATGTTCGCGACCGCCTCGGCGTCGTTGGCGTTGCCGGTGGCGCGGCGCGCGAGCTCGTTCCAGGTCTCCCCCTGACGCACCGTGGCGAGGTTGATGCGCGGCGGGTCGACGGAGCGGACGCGCTGCTGGTTCACGCTCATCTGCGAGAGGATCTCCGACATCGGGCTCTGGCTGCGGCTCGCGCCGCCCGGATAGACGAACATCAGCACCGCGACGTGATCGCCGTGCGAGAACTGCGTCGTCTCCACGCCCACCGCGCCGGCCTGGGTGTTGCCCTGCCAGACGTCGACGGGGAAGCGCTGGCCGCTGGCCATGCTGGCCTCGCGCGACCCGGCGTACTGCAGCCCCATCTGCTCGAAACGGATGCGGATCGCGTTCTGCGCGTCGCGGCCCTGCAGCTGGTTCGCCGGGATCTCCTGCGCCACGAAGTAGGTGTTCGCGTTGTTGCGTCCGGAGGGGCGCATGGCGAAGAGGATGCCGGGGTCGGCCGACGCGACCCAGCCGCGCGGCGCCGTCACCACGAGGTTGTGGCCGCGGTCGTAGACCGTGTTGTCCTTGATGACCGTGTGCTCCGTGCTGTTGCCGGTGATGACGCCGTCGAGGAGGCGCACGTACGAGTTGCGGTCGGGCGCCTCGGACGCGCCGGCCGAGGCCATGCCTCCCAGCTCGGCGATCTTCTGCTGCACGTCGCGCACGCGCTTGGCGGGCTCCGGATGCGACATGAAGTAGCGGTCGATGCCGCCGGAGGGGTTCTTGTCGAGCCGCTGCAGCGTCATCAGCATCCGCTCGGCGCCGACCGGGTTGTAGCGCGCCTCGGCGATGTAGCCGGTGCCGAGGAGGTCGGCTTCGGTCTCGTGCGCCCGGGAGTAACGGGTGAAGAGGAGGCCGAGTCCGATCTCGGCGAGCTGCCCGTACTGCTGCAGCACTTCCGGTCCGGCCACGACCGCGCCGAGGACCATGCCGAACTGCGCGAGCTGCTGACGCGAGATCTGCTGCGCGCTGTGGCGCGCGGTGACGTGGGCGATCTCGTGTCCCAGCACGCCCGCCAGCTCATCCTCGGAGTTGATGCGCTCGAGCATCCCGCGGGTGATGTAGATGTACCCGCCCGGGACCGCCATGGCGTTGACCATCGGCGAGTCGAGGACGGTGAACGTCCACGGCAGGTTGGGACGCTCCGACGCGGCGGCCAGCCGGCGGCCGACAGTCTCGACGAGCCGGTTCAGCTCCGGCTTCTCGTCGTAAACGCCGAACTGGCGAAGGATCTCGGGGTGGGACTGCTGCCCGATCGCGATCTCCTGCGACTCGGGAACGAGGTTGAACTGCTTCTTTCCGGTAGCCGGGTTGGTGCTGCAGGCCGCCAGCAGCACGAGGGTGAACGCGAGTGTGACTTTGCGCATAGTGGCTCCTGTTATCGGAGCCTCTACAGTTCAAATCCTGCGCCGCAATCGCAGCTCGGTGGTCACGCCCCGATGACAGGGGATGCAAAGCGTCCTCATGTTCTCGAGGTTGCTGTCGCCCCCTTCGACCACCGGCAGGATGTGGTCGGCCTCCCACCACGACTTGCGGCGGGCGTGGATGATCCCGTGCTCCTGCAGCGACTTCAGCTCCCGCATCCGCTCGGCGAAGGGGAGCCGCATGACGCGCCGGCGGAGCTTGTGCGTGTCGATCTCGCAGAGGGCGCAGACGCCCTTGTCCCGCTCGAAGACACATTCGCGGAGGTAAGACGGGCTCGAGCGCAGCCGCCACTCGTGCACGCACGCGTCCGAACAGAAGGTGCGACGACGCCCGCTCACCACTCCCTTGCACCAGCGGCACATGGAAGGATTGTAAGGGAGCGGGTTGCTCGGGTTTCGTTGGTTCCTCGGAGTTCCTCGGAGTTCCTCGGAGGAACCGACCGCGACGCACTGCCGAGGAACCCCGAGGAACCCCGAGGAACCGTCGCCCGGCTTACGTCGCCGGCGGCGGCGGAAAGCTCAGATCGAGGCGGATCAGCACGTTGTCCTTGATCAGGTCGTCCGCCATCCCTTTGTACGAGATGCCCCAGTCGTGGCGGTTGATCGTGAACTCGCTCGTGGCGCGGACGCCGTCGGCGGTCTGCTCCGCCTTCACCGGCACCGACACCTCCTTCTGCACGCCGTGCATGTCGAGCGTGCCGCGCAGCACGTGCGTCGTCCCGGCGGGGGAGCCGGCCGGCGCCGCGGCGAGGTCGGTCGAGGTGAAGGTCGCCCGCGGGTACTTGCCCACGTCGAAAAAGTCGGCGGTCTTGAGGTGCTTGTCGAGGTCGGGGCTGTCGGTCACGAGCGAGTCGAGGTTGATGTCGAACGAGATCTTCTGCGGCTGGCCGCCGGCGTATTCGATCGAGCCGTCGAAATCCTTGAACTCGCCGGGGTGATCGCGCGTCACCTTCGCGCCGACGAACTTGATCGAGCTCTTCTCCTTGATCACTTTCGCGGTCGTGGTGGCGCCGGAGGGGGCGCTGGTGGCGGAGGTCTCCGCGGCGGTGGCCGTGCCGGCGTCGCTCACCTCTGCCGCCGGTTTGTCGGTGATCTCGCTCTGGCAGGCGGCCGCCAGGACGAGGATCGATGCTGCGAGGAACGTACTGCGGAACTTCATTGCACGAGTCTCCTTGACGTCGGAGGGGGTGCAATCGATCTGCCCGTCAGCGCCGCGACGCTTCCCGCAGCAACTGCGGCTCGACGTGCTCCACCCCCTCCACCGCGCGCAGCCTCTCCAGTCCATTCAGCGCCGCCGCCGCATCCTCGGCCGTCACGAATGCGCCGTGCGGCGCGTAGCCTGGTGTGCTCTCGATGGTGAACCCCGCCGCGGCCAGGTCGTCCGCCCGCTCGCGCGCCTCAGTCCCCCTCGCGAAGCGGACCCACACCTTCCCGGTCGGATAGACGAGCGCCCCTTCGGCGCTCTCGTAAACGGGGAGACCGGCAAATTCCTCGGCCGGGGAGTGGGCAGGCGGGACGTCCGGACGTAATGTGTAGACAACCGAACCAAAATCGAGTCGCTGTGGGTAGTCCGACAATTCAACGCTCCGGGAGGAGGACATCATGGTCGCAGTTCGCTACGGCGGTAAAGGGGGACGTTCCTATTCGCTCGGCGTCAGCGAGGCGCGGGTGGCGGTGCGGACGCGCGAGGCGCGCTCGGTCGCGGCGGCGATGCCGTCGGAAACCGCTCCGGTCGGCGACCGGTCGCGCGACCTGCTGCAGTTCTTCGAGGTGGAGTGGCGCATCCCGACGGCCGGCGTCGAACTCCTCAATGCGCCGGGCGGCACGATCGGCCTGCGCGATGCCACGCGCGACGCGCTGAGCCGCGAGGCGGCGGTCCGCTTCGCGGGACGGGTGCTCGAGGACCCCGTCTCCGGCGCGCCGGTGGTCTACACCGAGAACTTCTTCGTCAAGTTCCATCCCGACCTCGACGAGGAGGAGTGCCGCCGCATCCTCGCCGATCACACGCTTCGCGTGAAACGGCCGGTCACCTACAGCGCGAACGGCTACTTCGCCGCCGCGCCGGAGGGCACCGGCATCACCGTCTTCGACATCGCCGAAAAGCTGCTCGCGCTGCCGCAGGTCGAGCTCTGTCATCCGGAGCTGGTCCGCGAGTCCCGCGCCCGCCGCGCCTTCGAGGAGCAGTGGCACCTGCAGAAGACGACCATCCGCGGGAGGGTCATCGACGCGAGCGCGAACGTGGTCGCCGCCTGGGCGCTGTCGCAGGGAGAGGGGACGACCATCGCCGTCATCGACGACGGGATGGACCTGCAGCACGAGGAGTTCCGCTCCGCCGGGAAGATCGTCGCGCCGCGCGACGCCACCCGCGGCAACGACAACCCGTCGCCCCGCTCCGGCGACAACCATGGCACCGCCTGCGCCGGCGTCGCCTGCGCGGACGGGAACTTCGGCGCCTCCGGCGTCGCCCCCCGCGCCCGCCTCATGCCGATCCGCCTCGCCTCGGTCCTCGGCAGCCAGGCCGAGGCCGACGCGTTCCAGTGGGCGGCCGACCATGGCGCCGACGTCATCTCCTGCAGTTGGGGTCCCGCCGACGGCGACTGGCGCTTTCCGAACGACCCGCAGCACCAGGAGGTCGTGCCGCTGCCCGACTCGACGCGTGAAGCGATTGACTACGCGATTGCGAACGGCCGCAACGGCAAAGGCTGCGTCATCACCTGGGCCGCCGGCAACGGCAACGAGAGCGTCGACAACGACGGCTACGCCAGCTACCCCAAGGTGATCGCCGTCGCCGCCTGCAACGACATGGGGACGAAGAGCGCCTACAGCGACTTCGGCCAGGCGGTCTGGTGCACGTTCCCCAGCAACCACGGCGCGCCGGCGCAGACGCCCGGCATCTGGACGACCGACCGCAGCGGCGCCTCCGGCTACAACGACGGCGACACGAACAAGGGGGATGAGAACGGCAACTACACGAACTCGTTCGGCGGGACGTCGAGCGCCTGCCCCGGCGTCGCCGGCACCGCGGCGCTGATCCTGGCGCGCAATCCCGCGCTGCGCTGGGACCAGGTCAGGGAGATCTTCCGGACGACTGCCGATCCGATCGACGCGGCCAACGGCGACTACGACGCGGTCACGAAGCACAGCCCGAAGTACGGGTACGGGCGGGTGAACGCGCGCAATGCGGTCCTGGCCGCGACGGTCACGCTCGCGCCGCAGGCAGCCGTCGTGCGCACCGTTCGTCCGATGCTGCCGATCCGCGACAACTCGACGGTCAATGCCGTGCTGAGCGTCTCCGAGGGAGGCTCGCTGGCGGCGATCAAGGCGACGGTCGACATCGAGCACACCTGGGTCGGCGATCTCACGGTCTCGCTCCAGCCGCCGCCGTCACTCGGCGTCGGGCCGATCATGCTGCACGCGCGCGGCGGCGGGTCGGTCGACAACCTCCGGCGGACGTACGACGTCGTGAGCACTCCCGAGCTGCAGAACCTGATCGGGAAGGCGGGGAGCGGGGAGTGGACGCTCACGGTCGCCGATGAGGCGGCGCAGGACGAAGGCGTGCTGCACGCGTTCTCGCTCGAGCTCGGGTTCTGATGCGGTCGCGGGGCGGACTACAATCCGCCCCGCTCATGGCCGACTCCGACGACGCCTTCCTGCACGCGTTCGGCGAGCGCGTTCGCGCCGCGCGCGCACGGCGCGGCATGAGCCGCAAGCTGCTGGCGCATCACGCCGGGATGTCGGAGCGCTACATCGGCCAGATCGAGGCGGCGCAGGGCAACATCTCGATCGTGCTGCTGCGCCGCGTGGCGGAGGCGCTCGGGCTGCCGATGGCGCGCCTGCTGGAGGACGACAGTCCGTCGCCGGAGATGACGCTGGTACGGCAGTTCCTCTCCCGCCTCTCGCCGGCGCAGCTCGAGGAGGCGCACGCGCTGCTCTCGGAGCGTTTCGCCGCCGACGCCACGGTCCTCCGCACGCGCCGCATTGCCCTGGTCGGCCTCCGCGGCGCCGGCAAGACCACCCTCGGCGGCGCGCTGGCGAAGGCGAAGGGTGTCCCCTTCTTCGAGCTCGACCGGGAGATCGAGCGCCTCTCCGGCACGTCGATCGGCATGATGCTGGAGCTGTACGGCCAACAGGCCTATCGCCGCTACGAGCTGCAGGCGCTGCAGGAGTTGCTGGAGGGGCAGGCGCGCTTTGTCGTCGCCACGGGCGGATCGCTCGTCTCCGAGGCGGCGACGTACGAGCTGCTGCTGCGGAACTGCCTGACCGTCTGGATCCGCGCCACGCCCGAGGAGCACATGGAGCGGGTCATCGCCCAGGGCGACCGCCGCCCCATGGCCGGCTCCGACCGCGCCATGGACGACCTGCGGCGGATCCTCGAGGAGCGCACGCCGCTCTACGCGCGCGCGGATGTGGTGGTGGATACGACAGGCGCGTCGGAGGAGGAGACGTTGCGGGAGCTGGTGGCGCGGTTGCCGTGAGTTTCGTCTCCCTCTGGAGAGCCGGGGTCTCAGCCCGGCACCGGTCGTCGCGAGTACCGCCGGGCTAAGAGCGGGCTAAGAGCCCGGCGCTCCATGCAGCACCGCCGACCCGTACTGCACCTTCTTTCCCGCCTCCAGCCGCACCTTCGTCAGGTCGACCCGTCCCGGCTCCAGCAACACCACCACGCTCGACCCCATGTGGAACGTGCCGAGGCGGTCGCCGGGGGCGATGGGCGTGGGAGGGTCGTAGTCGCGGGCGATGGTCTCTTTCTGCCCGGCGTTGGAGATGAAGGTGTCGTAGGTCACCGAGATCTTGCCGACGTTCGTCGCGCCGATCATCACCACCGCCACCAGGCCGAGGTTCGACTCGACGTAGGTCACGACCCGCTCGTTGACCGAGAAGAGCTCGTCGATGTTCTGCAGCGACCAGTCGTTGACCGGCCAGAGCTTGCCGGGGATGTGGACGCTGCGGACGATTTTCCCGCCGATGGGGGAGTGGACGTGGTGATAGTCCTGCGGCGAGAGGTAGAGGTTGAAGAACGTACCGCCGTGGTAGCGGCGGGCGTACGCCTCGTCGCCGAGGAAGCTCTCGACGGTGTAGGTCTTCCCCTTGACCTGCTCGATGCGCCCGTTCTCCACGAGGCCGAAATTGCGGAGCACGCCGTCGACCGGGCTGACGAAGTCGCTCTCGATCGGGCGCAGCCCCTCGCGGAGGTCGCGGATGAAGAAGTGGCCGATGGAAGGGTAGTGGTGCAGCTCCTTGCCGGCCGCGGCCGTGTCGATTTTGTAGACGCGCGCGAAGCGATGCACGAGCATCCGTGCAATCGGACGCGGCAGGCGGGCGTGCACGAGCCGTCCGACGGCTCGGCTCAGGCGATTCTTAGGGACGTAGCGGAGGTAGCGGTACATCGGTTCGTCGGCTCCTCTGTTTGCAAGGGGGGCGCCCTCGGAGTCGCAGAGTCGCAGAGTCTCAGAGTCTCAGAGTCTCAGAGTCTCAGAGTCTCAGAGTCTCAGAGTCTCAGAGTCTCAGAGAGCTTCGCTTCGTGGAACCTTTGAGACTTTGAGACTTTGAGACTCTGCGACTCGTGGCGTCGGCGAAATAATGCGGCATGTGTTCCGCATTCGGAACTATAATGCCGACGATGATCACCTTCGACCGGGATCCGAGTACTTATCAGCATTGGAAACTGTCATTCGACGGTCCGGTCGCCACGCTCGCGCTCGACGTGAACGAGGACGCCGGAATCGAGCCGGGCTATAAGCTGAAGCTCAACTCCTACGACCTCGGCGTCGACATCGAGCTGCGCGACGCCCTCGAGCGCATCCGTTTCGAGCATCCCGAGGTCGGTGCCGTCGTGATCGGCAGCGCGAAGGAGCGGATGTTCTGCGCCGGCGCGAACATCTACATGCTCGGCAAGTCGAGCCACGCGTGGAAGGTGAACTTCTGCAAGTTCACGAACGAGACGCGCAACTCGATCGAGGACTCCAGCGAGAGCTCGGGGCTGAAGTTCCTGGCGGCGGTGAACGGCACGGCTGCCGGCGGCGGCTACGAGCTGGCGCTGGCGTGCGACGACATCGTGCTGGTGGACGACCGTTCGAGCACGGTCAGCTTCCCCGAGGTGCCGCTCCTGGCGGTGCTCCCCGGGACGGGCGGGCTCACGCGGCTGGTCGACAAGCGCAAAGTGCGCCGCGACCTGGCGGACGTGTTCTGCACGACCGCCGAGGGGATCGGCGGGACGAAGGCGAAAACGTGGGGGCTGGTCGATGACGTCACGCCGCCGCGCACGTTCGCGGAGAAGGTGAAAGAGCGGGCGGCGAAGCTCGCCGCCATGACCGACCGTCCGAAGGACGCGAAGGGGATCACCCTCACGCCGCTGGAGCGGACGGTCGACGAGACCGGCGTGCACTACCGGCACGTCGACGTGACGATGGACGAGCAGGCGCGCACGATCACCATCACGGTGAACGCGCCGGCCGCCGACGAGGCGGACGAGGTCGACGCGATCGTCAGCAAGGGGGCCGAGTGGTGGCCCCTGGCGATGGCACGGGAGCTCGACGACGCGATCCTGCACCTCCGCACGAACGTGCGCGAGGGCGGGATCTGGGTGTTCAAGACGCGCGGGGATCTGGAGGCGGTGCTTCGTCTCGACCGTGCGCTGGAGCGGCATGCGTCGCACTGGCTGGTCCGCGAGACGATCGGCCTCATTCGCCGGACGTTCGCGCGGCTCGAGGTCTCGTCGCGCAGCATCTACGCGGTGATCGACGAGGGCTCGGCGTTCGCCGGGACGCTCTTCGAGCTGGCTCTCGCGGCCGACCGCTCCTACATGCTTGCCGCGGAGAACGGCCCGAAGGTGGCGCTGAGCGCGATGAACTTCGGCCCGTACCGGATGCCGAACGGCATGACCCGCCTCGAGACCCGCTTCGCCGGCAACGCGCCCGACGCGCCCCGGTACGAGCTGCTCGACGCCGAGAGCGCGCTCGACGCGGGGCTGATCACGTTCGCGCCCGACGAGCTGGATTGGGAAGACGAGCTGCGTCTCGCAATCGAGGAGCGCTCCAGCCTCTCGCCCGACGCCCTGACGGGGATGGAGGCGAGCCTCCGCTTCGGCGGCAACGAGACCATGGCCACGAAGATCTTCGGCCGCCTCACCGCGTGGCAGAACTGGATTTTCATCCGCCCCAACGCCGTCGGCGACGAGGGCGCCCTCAAGTTGTTCGGCAGCGGCAGCAAACCGAAGTTCACCTGGGAAAGAGTCTGAAGACGCGTTGTCAGTTGCCGGTTGCCAGTTGCCCGGGCTGCTCGTCCAGGCGTAAGTCCGCGGACAACCGACAACTGACAACCGACAACCGCGAGGAACGAGCATGATCAACTACGACGAAAAGATCCCGAACAACGTCGACCTGTCGACCAACAAGACGCTGCAGCGCGCGCTGGAGCATTGGCAGCCGCGCTTCATCGACTGGTGGAAGGAGCTCGGCCCGGCGGTGTTCCAGCAGAACGACGTCTACCTGCGCACGGCCACGTCGGTCGACCGCGAGGGTTGGGCGACGTTCGGCATGGTGAAGATGCCGGAGTACCGGTGGGGGATCTTCCTCGCCGAGCGCGACGCCAACCGCACCATCGGCTTCGGCGACAACATCGGGCAGCCCGCGTGGCAGGTGGTGCCGGGCGAGCATCGCTCGACGCTGCGCCGCCTGATCGTGACGCAGGGGGACACCGAGCCCGCCTCGGTCGAGCAGCAGCGCGCCCTCGGGCAGACGGCGCCGTCGCTCTACGACCTCCGCAACCTCTTCCAGGTCAACGTCGAGGAAGGGCGTCACCTCTGGGCGATGGTCTACCTCCTCCACGCCTACTTCGGCCGCGACGGCCGCGAGGAGGCGGAGGGGCTGCTCGAGCGCCACTCCGGAGACGCCGACAAGCCGCGCATCCTCACCACGTTCAACGAGCCGATCAACGACTGGCTCTCCTTCTACATGTTTGCCTACTTCACCGACCGTGACGGCAAGTTCCAGCTCAAGGCGCTGGCCGAGAGCGGCTTCGATCCGCTCGCACGCACCTGCCAGTTCATGCTCACCGAGGAGGCGCACCACATGTTCGTCGGCGACACCGGCATCGGCCGCGTCGTCCGCCGCACGGTCGAAGTGATGAACGAGGTGCGCAGTGACGACCCCGTGAAAGTCCGCGCCGCCGGCGCGATCGACCTGCCGACGATCCAGAAGTACATGAACTTCTGGTTCAGCTCCGCGCTCGACCTGTTCGGCTCCGAGGTTTCGTCGAATGCCGCCAGCTATTTCGCGAACGGGCTGAAGGGGCGGCCGGACGAGTCGCTGTACGAGGACCACGCCGCGCACGGCGAGTACACGATCGAGCAGCCGGACGGCAAAGGCGGCGTGACCAGCGAGACCGTCTCGATGCGCAACGCGATGAACGAGATCATGCGCGCCGCCTACATCCGCGACTGCGAGAACGGCGTGCGGCGCTGGAACAAGATCATCGAGAAGGGGGGCTTCAAGTTCGAGCTGCGGCTCCCGAGCTCCCGCTTCCGCCGGACGGTGGGCGGCTGGGCGAACGTGCCGACCGATCCGGCCGGCAATCCGATCTCGCAGGAGGCCTTCGCCGCGCAGCTCCCGTCGTGGATCCCGTCGGCCGAGGATCGGGCGTTCGTCGCCTCGATGATGAAGCCGGTGCTGGAGCCGGGGAAGGTGGCGAGCTGGATCGCGCCGCCCGACCGCGGCATCAACAACCTGCCGGTCGACTATGAATACGTGCGAGTGGCGTAACGCCCTGGAGTGCCTGGCTGTCGGCCCGGCACTCCGCACTTCACGGCCGCGTCAGAAGCGGAACTTCACGCCGCCCGAGATGATCAGCGGGTTGAGCTCGAGCGCCTCGTCATCCGGATCGCCCTGGCCGCGCGCCTCGTAGACGATGTACTTGCCGTCGAGGAAGACGGCGAAGCTCCTGCCGAGGCCGACGTTGATGCCGGCGTTGGCGAGAAACTCCAGCTCGTTCTCCAGGTCGACGCTTTGCAGCTCACCCTCGTCGATCGCTCCCGCCTCGCCGCTGATGTAGGCGAGGCCGCCGCCGATGTACGGGCTGATGAAGCCGCCGCGGCCGAAGTGCAGTTGCGCCGTCCCCGAGAGGACGTCCAGGTCGAGCTCCCCGACGTCCGCGGTGATGTCCTCGGCCGACACCGTCAGGTCGGCGCCGAGGCGCTGGTACGCCAGCTCGGTCGAGAAGCCGCCGATCCAGAAGCGGTTGTAGAGCACGCCGAAGCCCATGTCTTCGTCGAACTCGACGTCGAAGATGTCGCCGGCCTCGTTGATCTCGCTCTCATCGAGCTGAGAGGTGGAGATGAAGACGCCGAGCTCGTTGTTCTGAGCGGCCGCGGTGAGGGGGAGCAGGAGAAGCGAGAGAACGATGATGCCGATGCGTTTGATCACAATTACCTCCATACAGACACCCCGCCGGGCGATGCCACTCTGATGCCGAGAGGGGTGGGTGGGGTGGCGGCGTCGGCGGCAACCGACAGCCGAGGTGAGCGGAAACAACGTGCCGAGAGGTGTTGCGTCAGCGCGCGATGATCTCGTTGAGGCCTTCAACGATGCGGTCCAGTTCTTCTGGAGCAACGCGACCGAGACGCTTCCCCAGCCGTTCGACAGACAACGTGCGGATCTGACCAATCCGAGCCCACGAACGCTTCGGCAGTTTCGCAGTTGTGATTTCGAGAGTCAGCGGAAAACCTGCGCGCGGCTCCTGGCTTATGGCGTCGTCGGATTCAACTCTGCACCGTGAAGTGCCTCTCAGTATTCAGGCCATTCACTCGCCGCCGCGTACCCCTCGTTTGCCAGCGCCTGCTCTTCCTTCACATCGAGCTTTGCGCACTCGCGAGCCATCTGCGACGGATGCACCCGCGCGATGCCATTCTGAACGACCGCCTTGCTGCGATTGGTGGAGACGCCCTGTTGAACGGAAGGGTCGATCTCCGCGAGAGCGTTCTCATCAGTCGTGATCGCGATCTTGTCTTTACCCATCGCGATGAGGATGCATCACACGATCACGGCGGCGCAAACGACACCCGCTACCTCCGCATCACCACCATCGCCGCTCCGGCGAGCATCAACGCGAGCAGTGCCAGCGCCGCGGGGGAGAGGGAGGGGATGCCGGCGGCGTCGGCTGAGGCGAGGATCGTGACGGTGGCGGTGCTGCTGTCGTCCGCCGCGATCGGGTCGCCCTCGTTGGCGCTGACGGTGGCGGTGTTCGACAGCGGGCCACGCGTCGAGGGGAGGGTGACGGCGATCGTGATCGTCACCGACGCGTCCTCGGCGAGCGTGCCGACGTTGCAGGTGATGGTGGTGGTGCCGGTGCAGGTGCCCTGCTCCGCGGTGGCGGAGATGAGGGTCGTGCCTTCGGGCAGCGGGTCGGTGACGGTCACGCCGGTCGCGGTCTGCGGGCCGTCGTTCGTCACCTCGATCGTGTAGGTGGCCGTCGCTCCGGGCGGGTAGGTGAGCGCGTCGGCGGTCTTCTGGATGCTGAGACTGACGATGGCGTCGGTCACGTCGGTCGGGACCGTGCCGGCGCTGTTGGCCGGCACCGGGTCGGGCGTGGAGGAGGTGACGGTCGCCGTGTTGGCGATGCCGCCGGACGCGGTCTCCCTCACGTGAAAGACGAACGTGAAGGTGGCGGTGGCGCCGGCGGGGAGGACGTCGATCGTGCAGGTGATGGTCTCGTTGCAGGTGAACGCCGGCCCGGAGTTCTGCGTCGCGGAGACGAACGTCGTCTGCGGCGGGACGGGATCGGAGAGGACGACGTCGTGCGCGTTCGAGGGGCCGGCGTTGCTGACGGAGACGGTATAGGTGACGTCGGTGCCGGCGACGACCGCGTCCGGACCGTTCTTCGTCACCGTCAGGTCGGCCGCCTCGCCGACGGTGGTCGTGACGGTGGAGGAGTCGCCCGGACCGCTGGTGGTGGTGACGGTGGCGGTGTTCTCGACGTTCCCGCTCGCCCCCGCGTCGATCTGAAAGACGAACGTGAACGTGGCGGTGGCGCCGGCGGGGAGGACGCCGATCGTGCAGGTGATGGTGTCGTCGCAGGTGAAGGTGGGGCCGGAGGTCTGCGTCGCCGAGACGAACGTGGTCTGCGGCGGGACTCCGTCGGTGAGGGTGACGCTCGCGGCGTCCGACGGTCCGGCGTTGGTGACGGAGACGGTGTAGGTGACGTCGGTGCCGGCCGGTGCGGCGGCGGGGCCGGTCTTGGTGACGTCGAGGCCGGTCTGCGCCGTGACGGTGGTCGTGGCGCCGTCACTCACGGGGGCGCTGTCGTCGCTGTCGGCCGTGGCGGTGTTCTCGATCGTGCCGGTTGCATCGGCGTCGACGTGCACGACGAATTCGAACGTGGCCGAGGACGCCGCCGGGAGCACGGCGAGGGTGCAGGCGACGGTGTTGTCGCAGGTGAACGCCGGTCCGGCGGTCTGGGTGAAGGAGACGAACGACGTCTGCGCGGGGACGGCGTCGGTGAGCGTCACGTTCGTCGCGTCGGACGGACCGTTATTGGTGACGGTGATGGTGTAGGTGACGTCGGTGCCCGCGGCAGCGGTCGCTGGACCGCTCTTGGTGACGGCCAGCGTGGCGGTGGCATTGACGCCCGTCGATACGGCGTCGGAGGCAGCGGCGCTGTCGTCGCTGTCGGCGGTGGCGGTGTTCTCGACCGTGCCGGTTGCGTCAGCGTCGACGTGCACGACGAATTCGAACGTGGCGGACGATGCCGCGGGAAGCACGGCGAGCGTGCAGGCGACGGTGTCGTCGCAGGTGAACGCCGGTCCGGCGGTCTGGGTGAAGGAGACGAACGACGTCTGCGCGGGGACGGCGTCGGTGAGCGTCACGTTCGTCGTGTCCGAGGGGCCGTTGTTCGTGACCGTAATCGTGTAGGTGACGTCGGTGCCCGCGGCAGCGGTTGCGGGACCGCTCTTCGTCACACCCAGCGTGGCTGTGGCATTGACCGCCGTCGACACGGCGTCGGAGGCGGGGCCACTGTCGTCGCTGTCGGCGGTGGCGGTGTTCTCGATCGTGCCGGTTGCGCTCGCGTCCACGCCCACGACGAATTCGAATGTGGCGGACGACGCCGCGGGGAGGACGGCGAGCGTGCAGGCGACGGTGTCGTCGCAGGTGAACGCCGGCCCCGCGGTCTGGGTGAAGGAGACGAACGACGTCTGCGCCGGGACGGCGTCGGTGAGCGTCACGTTTGTCGCGTCCGAGGGGCCGTTGTTGGTGACCGTGATCGTGTAGGTGATGTCGGTGCCCGCGGCAGCGGTCGCGGGACCGTTCTTGGTCACAGCCAGCGTGGCGGTGGCGTTGACGGCCGTCGACACGGCGTCGGAGGCAGCGGCGCTGTCGTCGCTGTCGGCGGTGGCGGTGTTCTCGATCGTCCCGCTCGCGCCGGCGTCGACGTTGACGACGAATTCGAACGTGGCCGAGGACGCCGCGGGAAGCACGGCGAGCGTGCAGGCGACGGTGTTGTCGCAGGTGAACGCCGGACCGGAGGTTTGGGTGAAGGAGACGAACGACGTCTGCGCCGGGACGGCGTCGGTGAGCGTCACGTTCGTCGCATCGGAGGGGCCGTTGTTCGTGACGGTGATCGTGTAGGTGACGTCCGTGCCCGCGGCAGCGGTCGCGGGACCGCTCTTGGCGACGGCCAGCGTGGCGGTGGCGTTGACGGCCGTAGACACGGCGTCTGAGGCCGGCGCGCTGTCGTCGCTGTCCGCGGTGGCGGTGTTCTCGACGGTGCCGCTCGCGCCGGCGTCAACGCCCACGACGAATTCGAACGTGGCGGAGGAAGCCGCCGGGAGGACGGCGAGGGTGCAGGCGACGGTGTCGTCGCAGGTGAACGCCGGCCCGGCGGTCTGGGTGAACGAGACGAACGACGTCTGCGCCGGCACGGCGTCGGTGAGCGTCACGTTCGAGGCGTCCGAGGGGCCGTTGTTGGTGACGGTGATCGTGTAGGTGACGTCGGTGCCCGCGGCAGCGGTCGCGGGACCGCTCTTCGTCACCGCCAGCGTGGCGGTGGCATTGACGGCCGTCGACACCGCGTCCGAGGCCGGGGCGCTGTCATCGCTGTCGCCGGTGGCGGTGTTCTCGACCGTCCCGCTCGCGCCGGGGGAGACGCGCACGACGAATTCGAACGTGGCGGAGGACGCCGCCGGGAGGACGGCGAGGGTGCAGGCGACGGTGTTGTCGCAGGTGAACGCCGGCCCGGCGGTCTGGGTGAAGGAGACGAACGACGTCTGCGCCGGGACGGCGTCGGTGAGCGTCACGTTAGTCGCGTCGGATGGCCCGTTGTTCGTGACGCTGATCGTGTAGGTGACGTCAGTGCCGGCGGCAGCGGTCGCGGGACCGCTCTTGGTCACCGCCAGCGTGGCGGTGGCGTTAACGGCTGTCGAAACGGTGTCGGACGCCGGCGCGCTGTCGTCGCTGTCGGCGGTGGCGGTGTTCTCGATCGTGCCGCTCGCGCCGGTGTCCACGCGCACGACGAATTCGAACGTCGCCGACGAGGAGACGGGGAGCACGTCCAGCGTGCAGGCGACGGTGTCGTCGCAGGTGAACGCCGGGCCCGAGGTCTGCGTGAACGAGACGAACGACGTCTGCGCCGGGACGGCGTCGGTGAGCGTCACGTTGGAGGCGTTGGACGGCCCGTTGTTGGTGACGGTGATGGTGTACGTCGCGTCGGTTCCCGCGACGGCGGACGCCGGACCGCTCTTCGTGACGACCAGGGTCGCGTCGGGGTCGACGGCCGTGGAGACGGCGTCGGAGGCGGGCGCGCTGACGGCGCTGTCGGCGGTGGCGGTGTTCTCGATCGTGCCGCTGGCGGCCGGGTCGACGTGCACCACGAGCTCGAACGTGGCGGAGGAGGAGGCAGGCAGCACGGCGAGCGTGCAGTTCACGGTGTTGTCGCAGGTGAAGGCCGGCCCGGCGGTCTGGGTGAAGGAGACGAACGACGTCTGCGCCGGCACGACGTCGGTGAAGGTCACGGTCGACGCGTCGGACGGACCGGTGTTGGTGACGCTGATGGTGTACGTGACGTCGGTCCCGGAGGCAGCCGACGCGGGACCGTTCTTCGTCACCGTCAGGGTCGCCTCGGCGGTCAAGGTCGTGGAGGTGGTGTCGGTCGCCGGCGCGGCGTTGGCGCTGTCGGCGGTGGCGCTGTTCTCGATCGTCCCGCTCGCGGCGGGGTCGACGCGCACGACGAATTCGAACGTGGCGCTCGCGCCGGCCGGCAGGACGGCGAGCGTGCAGGCGACCGTGTCGTCGCAGGTGAACGCGGGACCAGCGGTCTGGGTGAAGGAGACGAAGGACGTCTGCGCCGGGACGGCGTCGCTGAAGGTGACGGTCGATGCGTCGGATGGGCCGTCGTTGGTGACGGTGATGGTGTAGGTGACGTTCGAGCCGGCCGCCGCGGACGCGGGGGCGCTCTTGGTCACCGCGAGAGTCGCCTCGCTGGTGACGGTCGTGGAGGTCGCATCCGACGCGGGCGCGCTGTCGGGGCTGTCGGCGGTGGCCGTGTTCTCGATGGTGCCGCTGGCGGCCGGGTCGACGTGGACGACGTACGAGAACGTCGCCGTCGCCGAGGCGGGGAACGAGGTGATGGTGCAGTTGACCGTGTCGTCGCAGGTGAAGGCGGGGCCGGCGGTCTGGGTGAAGGAGTCGAACGACGTCTGCGCCGGGACCAGGTCGGTGAGGGTGGTGCTCGCCGCGTCGGACGGACCGGCGTTGCTGACCGAAATCGTGTAGGTGACGTCGGTCCCGGCGACCGCGGAGGCGGGGCCGGTCTTCGTCACGCTAAGCACCGCATCCGCGACGAGCGGGGTGGAGGTGGAATCGGAGGCCGGATCGGAGACGGCGCTGTCGGCGGTGGCGGTGTTCTCGAGAGTCCCGGTCGCCGAGGAGTCGACGGCCACGATGAACGTGAACTCCGCCGACTCGCCGGCGGCGAGCAGGTCGGCCGTGCAGGAGACCGTGGCGTCGCAGGTGAACGCCGGGCCGCTGGTCTGCGTGAACGAGACGAACGACGCACCGGCGGGGACGGGATCGGTGAGCGTGACGTCGGACGCGTCCGACGGGCCCGTGTTGGTGACGCTGATGGTGTAGGTCGCGTTCGTGCCGGGCGTCGCGGTCTCCGGACCGCTCTTCGTCACGACCAGCACCGCGTCCGCGGTCACGGTCGTGGAGGCGGTATCGTTGTCGGGCTCGGAGGCGGCGCTGTCGACCGTGGCGCTGTTCTCGATCGTACCGGTCGCGCCCGGATCGACGTGCACGACCATCTCGAACGTCGCGCTCGCGCCGGCGGCGAGCGTGTCCGCGGTGCACTCGACGCTGGCGTTGCAGGTGAAGGCTGGACCGGCCGTCTGGGTCACCGAGACGAACGTCGTCTGCGCCGGGATCGGGTCGCTCAGCACGACGGCCGTCGTGTTCGACGGGCCGTTGTTCGTGACGGTGAGGATGTACGTGACGTCGGTGCCGGCGTCCGCCGAGGCGGGGCCGCTCTTCGCCACCGTCACGTTCGCGGTGGTGACGAGCGTCGTCGAGACGGTCGACGCGTCATCGGTGCCGTCGGGATCGTGCGTCGCACTGGAGATCGAGGCGGTGTTCTCCACGGTCCCACTGGCGCCCGGATCGGAGCGGACCACGAGCTCGAACGTCGCCGTCTCCGACGCGGCCAGCGTGGCGATCGTGCAGGAGACGGTGTCGTCGCAGGTGAACGCCGGTCCGGAGGTCTGGTCGAAGGAGACGAACGTCGTCTGCGCCGGGATCAGGTCGCTCAGCGTCACGTTCTCCGCGTCGGACGGACCGCCGTTCGCGGCCGAGATGGTGTAGGTGATGAGCTCTCCCGCGGCCCGCGACGCCGGACCGGACTTGGAGACGGAGAGGTCGGCGCTCGGGACGACGGTCGTGTCGACGCTGTCCTCGTTGTCGGAGAGATCGACGTCGAACTCCTCGCTGCGCACGGTGGCGGTGTTGGTGAGGAGCGTCGTGCCGGCTCCCGCGTTCACGACGAGCCTGAACGTCGCCGACTGGTTGGATCCGAGGCCGAGGTAGCAGGTGATCGTCCCGATGCTGCCCTCCTCCTGCTGCGTGCAGGAGGCGGGGGGGCCGTTCTGCTGCGTCAGCGAGACGAACGTGGCGCCGTCCGGAATCGTGTCGGAGAGCTGGATCGTGAAGGCGGGGTTGGCGCTGGTGTTGGCGACGACGATGCTGTAGGTGACGTTTTCGCCCGCGAAGACGGAGGCGGGGCCGCTCTTCGTCACCGACACGTCGACGGAGGTCACGAGGAAGCCGGTGGAGGCGACGTTGTTCTCCTCGTTGCCGTCGTTGGCGGCGGAGACGACCACCGTGTTCGTGTACTCGGCGCCGTATGCGGTCTCGTCGGGGACGTGCGCCACCAGCTCCAGCGTGGTCGTGCCTTCACCCGGGTACGTCCCGGCGGTGCAGGTGATCGTCCCGCCGGCGCCCACGGCGGGAGTGGTGCAGTTCAGCGGGACGCCCGTCTGCTCGAGCGAGACGAACGTCAGGTCCCCGGGCAGCGTGTCCTGGAGCTCGAGCGACGTCGCATCGATGGAGCCGTTGCCGATGGTGATGATGAAGGTGACGTCCGTCCCCGGCCCCGCCGACGACGGGCCGCTCTTGTCGACGAACACGTCGGTCTGCGGCGGGAGCGGGACCGTGGTCGCGGCGACGGCGATGTTGTTCTCGTCGTTCGGATCGAACGACCCGCTGCTGCCGACCGTGGCGAAGTTGGTGAAGGACGTGCCGGCGGGGGTGCCGTCGGGGATCTGAAAGACGAACCGGAACTCGGCGGACGCGCCGGCCGAGAGCGCGGGAATGTCGCAGTGGATCGACCCGGAATCGCCTGGGTCGGGCGTCGAACAGACGCCGGCCGGTCCGCTGACCTGCTCGGCCATGACGAAGGTCATGCCGGCGGGGATGTCGTCGTCGAGCGTGACGAGCAGTGCGTCGCCCGGGCCGAGGTTCGTGGCCGTGACGAGGTACTCCACGTCCGACGCTGCCGGCGCCGTGTCGGGGCCGCTCTTGGTCACGAAGAGGTCGGCCTGCTGCGCGGTGGTGGTCACGGCGACGGCGGTGTTGTTGCCGGGGGTCGGATCGGGTGTACTGGAACTGCTGACGGTCACGGAATTGGTGAACGGCGTGCCCGCGGCGGTTCCCTCGGCGATCTGGAACGTGAACCGGAACTCGGCGGACCCGCTGGCGGCGAGCGACGCGAACGTGCAGTGCACCGTCCCTGGATCGCCGGCGGCCGGGGTCGAGCAGGCGGCGAATGGCCCGCTGAGCTGTTCCGCCAGGACGAAGGTCATCCCGGGCGGGATGGCGTCGTCGAGAGCGACGTTCGTCGCGCTGTCCGGCCCGTTGTTCCTGACGGTAATGGCGTACTGCGCCTCCGCTCCGGCCGGGACGCTCGCGGGACCGCTCTTGGTGGCGTCGAGATCGGCCTGCTGCGCGGCAGCGGACACACTTAGGGCGAGAAGGAGGAGCAGGTTGCGGACCGCGGACATGCTGCACCCGTTGTACAGGGTGCAGGCAGTAATGGCAAACGGCGACGCCGCGAGGGCGCGCTGTTACTCGTCGAACGCCGTGCCGAACGCCGGCTGGCCGGCAAGCGAGGTGCGGAATGCCCAGACGGCGGCGGCGAGGAACGCGAGCGGGACGATCAGCGTGCGCATCGACGCCCACCCGGTGTCGACCGGCAGCGGGACGAAGAAGAGCGCGAAGAACGTCGCCCACATCGCCGCGGCGGCCAGCAGACCGCGGCGGGCGACGATGTAGGTGATGATCGCCGCCGAGATCGCGAACGTCGGAATCAGGTACGCCTCGCTCGAGCCGGCGAGGAACATCGCCAGGAGGATCGCGAAGAGTGCGCAGATGGCGAGCGCGCGGCGGCGGAGGATCATCGCGAGCAGCATCAGCAGAGTCATGAGGGTCAAGCCCCACATGATCCCCTTGCCGATCGAGCCGAGGAGATGCGCCACCGGTTCAAACGTGCTTTGCAGCGTCCGGAGGGAGATGTCGTGCGGAGCCGGCGGCTTTCCGGTCATCCAGACCCGCAACAGGTCGCCCGACATGTCGACGAGCGTGACCGCCGCTCCGGCCATGAGGCCGATCAGCAGGTCGCGTCCCACCATCGGGTCCCGCCATTTCCCGGAAAGCAGCCGCGCCCAGGCGATCAGTCGATCCGGCCAGCGCCGGCGGATGTACGGTTCGACCGTGATGTAGAGCAGCGCGAAGAGGACGGTGGCGAACAGCGTTTTTTCCAGCGTCATCATCACGATCTCCACCTCGTGCCCGAAGACCGGAGCATGGCTCGCCGTCAGGAGCAGGGTGGAGGTCAACAGGAGGAAGAACCCCACGCCGAGGCGGAAGGCCCCGGGACGATCCCCGCGACGCAGCCGCAGGTTGCGCCAGGCGAGGAATGCTCCCAGCAGGGTTACGCCCAAAAACAGGCCGCCGATGATGGTGTGGAACCGCGTCCCGGCAAATGGCATCTCGCCGGTGAGGTCCTTCTCGTCCCACGGGGCCACGATCCGGAAGAAGACCGGCGTGCCGCGGAAGGCCGCGGCCTCGACGCGGATCGGCGTCCCATCCTCCGGGTGCTCCCCGCTCCAGGCGGCGCGCGTGTCGCCGAAGAACGGCGCCCTGAAGCTCGCCGGCTCTTCTTTCAACTGGGACGCCGTCAGGCCGGCGGAGGCGAGCAGCTCGCCCCACGCGAGCGGCCGCGGCTTCCACGATTCCTCGGGGACAGCGCTCAGCGAGAAGAGGCCGCCGCGTGGATCGAGCTCGATGACGGCCGATCCGGCGCTCACCTGCGGCGGCCGGGTGCGCTCCGGTTGCGGCGAGCCGCCGGCGGCGTCGATGAGCGGCTCGCGCTGCATCCGTAACCAGAAGGTGGCGGCGGGGAGGCCGCGCCGCAGCCGCTCCCACGGCCGCGGGTCGTCTTTCAGCGCGTAGAGCCACGCCTGCTGCCGCTCCTTCAGCTCGAACCCCTGCGCGCGGAAGCGCTGTTCCGGCACTCCGAGGCGCCGCAGCAGGTCGAGCGCCCGCTCGCTCTGCACCTCGGGCGGCGTCGTCAGGCCGAGCAGGTCGAGAAAGCCGCTCTGCGCCGTCCGCACGAACATCAGCGCGACCATCGCCACGATCGCCGCGAGCATCGTCCAGGCGGCGCGCGGCGAGAGGCTTCCCTCGGTTCCCGCCGCCGCCACGATCCGCGGCGAAGGGGTCTCGCCGGCAGCGAGGGCGGCGGCGAGCGGGTCGCCGCCCGGCAGCGACTCGATGACCGCGCGCGCGGAGCGGGGACGCTGCTCGGGATCGTTCGCAAGACAGCGGAGGATGATCCGCTCCACCGCCGGATCGATGTCCCTGATGAGGCTCGAGGGGATCGTGATCTCGCTGGTGATGTCGCGCACCCGCTCGTTGAGCGTGCGGGCGCTGTGGGCGCGCTTCCCGGTGAAGAGCTCGTACATGACCAGGCCGAGCGCGTACAGATCGCTCTGCACCGACGCCGGGTGGCCTTCGAGCTGCTCCGGCGCCATGTAGGCGGGCGTGCCGGAGATCGTGCCGTCGTCCTCGCCAGCGGCGAGCGCGAGGCCGAAGTCCATGATGTGCGCGTCGCCGCGCGAGTCGATCATCACGTTGGCCGGCTTGAGGTCGCGGTGGAGGATGCCTTTCGCATGCGCCGCCATCAGCCCGGCGGCGATGCCGCGCGCGATGTCGACGGCCTTGTCGTGCGCGAGCCGGCCGATGCGGCGCAGGAGGCGTGAGAGGTCTTCGCCGTCGACGTACTCCATGGCCACGAACGTGGAGCCCTGCCAGTCGACGATGTCGTAGATGCGGCAGACGTTGGGATGGGCGACCTGGCGGCCGAGGCGGACTTCGTCGTGCAGCCGCTCGATGAGGATCGGGTCGCGCGCGAAGCGGGCGGGGAGGAACTTCAGCGCGACCGCCTGGTTGAGACGGGTGTCGTCGGCGCGATAGACCTCGCCCATGCCGCCGGAGCCGAGGAGGCTGGCGATGCGATAGCGGTCGGCGACGAGCGTGCCGGGCGCGAACTGCTCCTTGGCGGCGCCGCCGCGCGGCGTCGGGCGGACGCCGGTCTCGACGCGCGCGGTCAGGTCGGGATCGCCGGCAGGTGTGGTCATTCGGGGACGGATTGATTGTAGGCTAGCCCCATGAACATCGGCATCATCGGCTCGGGCAACATCGGCGGCACGCTCACGCGGCTCTTCGCAAAGGCGGGACACGCCGTCACGGTCAGCAACTCGCGCGGACCGGAGTCGCTGCGGGAACTCGCGGCGGAGACGGGCGCGAAGGCCGGCACGGTGGACGAGGCGGCGCGCTTCGGCGAAGTGGTGGTGCTGGCGACGCCCTGGCGCTCGCCCGAGGCGCTGCCGTCGCCGGATGCCGTCGCGGGGAAGATCGTGATCGACGCGATGAATCCCTACTCCGCGAACGGCGGCCTCGTCGACCTCGGCGACTCCACGTCGTCGGAGGAGACGGCGAAGCGGCTTCCCGGCGCGCGCCTCGTCAAGGCGTTCAACACCATCTGGGTGCGCCATCTCGAGGCGAACGGCCGGCCGGACGCGCCCATCGACGAGCGGCACGCGGTGTTCGTCGCCGGCGACGACGCCGAGGCGAAGGCGGTCGTCTTCCGCCTCATCGAGGACATCGGCTTCGGCCCGGTCGACACCGGCTCCCTGCGCGACGGAAAGCGGCAGGAGCCGAACACGAACCTGTACAACCAGGTGATTACCGCGGGCGAGGGAAAGCAGCGCGTCGCGGCGGGCGTAGCGTGACGGCATGACACTGCCGCCGACCTCCACTCACCACTATCGGCACCTGATGATCATCTGTGCGAAAGCCGACATACCTGTAGCCCAAGACCTCATTTTCGCGCTTCGCTTCCGCGGCTATGACGCTAGCTTTCCGCCGGTTGTTACAGACGGAGGTCGGACCGTAGGCCTTGCCCTTTGGTCAAAGGCGATCAACTCCGACGCGCCGGCGCTATTCCTGTTCGAATCCTGCGCGGCCGCAACTGAGCTTCTCCCGACTATAGTTCTGCGTCTTTGCGACGCACCACTTCCGTTGTTCGCTCGGGACCTTCCGTCAGTCGGGTGGTTTGACCGTCCCGCTCCTGTCATTGTTGATGACATTGAGGCGGTGCTTAGCCGTCTTCAACCAGTGGCTCTGCAGGCTACCCCGGCTGGCGCCGAGCGGTCGTACCGAAGTGCTCTACCCGTCTTCATTTCGCATGCTAGCGAAGACCTTGGTGAGGCTAAGTGGCTGCATTACCAACTGAGACAAGCTGGTTTTGCGCCGTGGCTTGACGCGATCGACCTGCTTCCGGGACAGGATTGGGAGTACGAGATCAGGGCCGTCATCCGGCGCGCGGCTGCCGTGGTCACGTGCCTCTCTGAGCGGTCCGTGTCGAAGTTTGGTTATGTTCAGAAGGAGTTGCGGCTTGCTCTCGATGCTGCGGATGAAGCACCGGACGGCGCAGTCTTTGTAATTCCCTTACGGCTCGACGACTGTGAAGTACCCCCTCGCCTCCGCCACTTGCACTGGATTGACCGTGTGGACAGCGACACGTTCTCCTCACTGGTGCGCGTTCTGGACGATTGCCTGCGGCGGCGAGTCACAAAGGACGGCGGCTAGCTCACGGCTCGACGAACGCCTTGTAGTGCTCGAAGCGGTCGAGGATCAGGTCGACGTAGGCGACCGGCTCGGTGCCGCGCGCGAAGCCGTAGCGCACGACCGGATCGTTGTAGACGGCCCGCTTCGACTTGCGGATCAGCCAGAAGGCGACGTCCTCCCACGAGTCGGGATCGTCTCCGTTCTTCCCGGCGAGGCGGCGGGCGTCCTCGACGTGGCCGAGCCCGACGTTGTACGAGGCGAGGATGAATTTGCGCCGCTCCTCCTCGGGCTCGATCGCCTTCCAGCGCTGGTCGAGCTTCCAGAGATAGCGGCAGGCGCCTTCGACGCTCTGCCGCGGGTCGGCGGCGTTGACGCGCAGCTCGCGCGCGGTGGCCGGCATGATCTGCATCAGCCCGGCGGCGCCGGCCCACGAGCGTGCGCGGGCGTCGAAGCGCGACTCCTGGTAGGCCTGTGACGCGATGAGCCGCCAGTCCCAGCCGGGGATGCGGGCGTACTCGCGAAAGAGGTCGTCGTAGGGAGACAGGCGGCCGGTCTCCGCGGTCAGATAGCGGCTGGCGGCGCGCTTCACGAACGCGCGGCGGTCCTCGAAGTACTTCACGTAGAGCACGCGCAGCAGGCCGCTCTTCCGCTTGGCCGCGATCCACTCGTCCAGCTTCGCCCGCAGCGCCGGCGCGTTCGTGCGCACCGCCCACGCCACCTGCTGCGGCGGTCCGACCGTCGGACGGACGACCAGGTTCGTGTATTCGCCCGCCCGCAACGCGGCGACGTTCTCCGCCGCCACGGTGTACGCGATGTCCCCCTCGGAGAGCTGCTGGATGAGGCGGTCGGTCGAGGCGTCGACCTCCACCACTTCAATGTCCTGCGTCAGCTCGTCATTCAGCTCGACGAGGCGCGGGCGATAGGGCGACGTCTGCGGCAGGTGCACCCGCTCGCCGGCGAGCTGCGACGGCTCCGCCACCAGACGCGCGCGGATGCGCACCGACTGCGGATCGGGGGTCTCCACGCGTTCGCGCGCCTGCGCCTGCGCCACGTCGGCCGAGGTGGAGGTGGGCACGCCGTCCTTCCGCTGCACCACCACCGGCGACGTCTCGTAGAGGCCGGAGGTGAAGGCGACGCGCGTCTCCTTCGTCCCGGCGACGAGCTGCGCCGCGATGATGTCGCCCTCGCCCGCGTTGAGCGCGTCGTACAGCGTGCGGCTGTCGCGCACCACCACCGGCTTCAGCTTCAGCCCCTGCTCGCGCGCGAAGATGCTGAGCAGCTCGTACTCGTAGCCCATCGTGGCGCCGCGGTAGACGAAGTAGCCGGTGGAGTTGAACGTGAACAGCACCCGCAACTGCTTCGCCTCGACGATGGCCGGGAGGTCGCGCGCGACCGGCGGCTGCGACGGCGGCGCGGGCGGCGCCGACTCGATGCTCTTCGTCCGCGTCTCCGCGCGTGGAGGGGCGGGGGAGGGAGCGGCAGGTTTTTCGGCGGGCGGCCCGCCGCACGCCAGCACCAGGAGCAGCGCCGCGAGCTGCGCGTTGCGAGTCATCCGGGCCGAAACGCCCGGGCGAGGACGCCCGGGCAACCCGCAACTCGCAACGCGCAACCTCATTACTGCTTCTTCAGCCGCTCGCGCGACGGAGCCGTTTCTTCCCGCTCCTCGGCGGCGCTGGTGAAGCCGCGGTCCTGCATCAGCGCCTCGACGCGCGGCTCGCGGCCACGGAACGCGCGGTAGCCTTCCGCCGGATCGACGGTGTTGCCGATCGTGAAGATGTGCTGGCGCAGGCGCGCCGCCACGGCCGGGTCGTACGGACCGCCCGCCTCGGTGAACGCGGTGAAGGCATCGGCGGTGAGGACGTCCGACCAGAGGTAGCTGTAGTAGCCGGCCGAGTAGGAGTCGCTCGAGAAGATGTGCAGGAAGTGGGGGAGGCGGTGGCGCATCACGATCTGCCGCGGCATCCCCAGCTCCGCCAGCGTCTGGCGCTCGAACGCGTCGGGATCGATCGGCCGGTCGCCGGCGAGGTGCAGGCGCATGTCGACGATTGCGCTCGACAGGTACTCGACGGTCGCGAAGCCCTGATTGAACGTCGCGGCGCGCTCGATGCGGTCGACCAGCGACTGCGGCATCGGCTTCCCGGTCTTGTAGTGCAGCGCGAACCGCTGCAGCACTTCAGGCGTCGACAGCCAGTGCTCGAGGAGCTGCGACGGGAACTCGACGTAGTCGCGGACGACGGCGGTGCCGGAGAGCGTCGGGTAAGTGACGTTCGACGACAGCCCGTGCAGCGCGTGGCCGAACTCGTGGAACAGCGTCTCCGCGTCGTCCCACGAGATCAGCACCGGCTCGCCCGGCGCCGCCTTCACGAAGTTCGAGTTGTTCGAGACGATGGTCGTGATCTCGCGGTCGAAGCGCTCCTGGCTGCGATAGGCATTCATCCAGGCGCCGGAGCGCTTGCCGGCGCGGGCGTACGGGTCGAAGTACCAGAGCCCGACGTGCTGGCCGGTCTGCTTGTTCGTCACCTCCCAGACGCGGACGTCGGGGTGGTAGACCGGCACGTTCGTCACCGGCGCGAAGTTGAAGTTGAAGAGCTGTCCGGCGACCCAGAACATCCCCTCGCGCAGCTTCTCGAGC
Source organism: Thermoanaerobaculia bacterium (assembly GCA_036399015.1). GTDB lineage: Bacteria > Acidobacteriota > Thermoanaerobaculia > Gp7-AA8 > Gp7-AA8 > QHVT01. Next base: position 38,950 of record DASWNW010000104.1, read on the forward strand.
TGCAGGTACTGCTTGACCTCGTTCTGGTCGAGGTCGTAGCGCTCGCGCCGGACCTTCTCCATGTAATAGCGGTAGTCCCACGGCTCGATGGTGATGTTGGCGCCCTCCTTCCGGGCGAGCGCCTGCATGTCGCGCACTTCCTCGCCGACGCGGGCGACGGCCGGCTTCCAGACCGCCTCCATCAGCTCGACGGCGCGCTCCGGCGTCTTCGCCATGGTGTTCTCGACGCGCCAGTGGGCGTGCGTCTCGTAGCCGAGGAGCCTGGCGCGCTCGGCGCGGAGCCGGAGGATGTTGGTGATCAGCTTGTTCGTGTCGGTCGCGGTGCCGAGGTCGCCGCGGTTGACGAACATGCGCCAGGCGCGCTCGCGGAGGTCGCGGCGGTTGGAGTAGGTGAGGAACGGATCGACCGAGGAGCGGGTGTTGGTGATCACCCACTTGCCCTGGTGTCCCTTGGCCGTCGCGGCGGCGGAGGCGGCGGCGCGGATCGACTCCGAGAGACCGGCGAGGTCGTCCTCGCTGTCGAGGACCAGCACCTGATCGGTCTCGTCGGCGAGCACGTTCTGGTTGAACGAGGTGAAGAGGCCGGCCAGCTCCTGGTTGATGGCCGAGAGGCGCTGCTTCGCGGCGGGGGCGAGCTTCGCGCCGGCGCGGACGAAGTTGTTGTGGTAGAGCCAGGCGAGGCGCTGCTGCTCGGGCGTGAGGCTCGCCTTCTGCGGCGAGTTGTAGACCGCCTCGATGCGGCGGAAGAGCCGCTCGTTCTGCGTGATCTGGTCGGAGAACGCCGCCAGCTTCGGCGCCATCTCCCGCTCGATCGGCTGGAACTCGGGCGAGTTCATGGTCGAGGACCAGATGCCGTAGACGGTGCTGACGCGGTCGAGCGTGCGGCCGGTCCCCTCCAGGGCGGCGATGGTGTTCTCGAACGTCGCCGGCTCGGGGTTGTTGGCGATGCGCTCCACCTCGGCGAGGTTCTCGGCCATGGCCGCCTCGAGCGCGGGGCGGAAGTGCTCGACCCGCACCCGGTCGAACGGCGGGACGCCGCCGAAGGGGCCGGTCCACGGCTGGAGGAGCGGGTTGTCGGACGCCACGGTCGTGGCCGCCGTCGTCGTCTCCGTGGTGGCCGTCTCGGCTGGGGTGTTCGCGGTCTGCTGCGTGTCTGCGGGGGTGTTCGTATTCACGTCCTGATCGGTCGTCGCGCAGGCGGCGAGCGCCAGCGCAAGTACAAGGATGCCCAATCGTTTCATCAATTCTTCTCCGTGCGGCGCCTATGATTCGCGCCGCATGCGTTTCGTTGTGGTCCTTCTGCTCTTCACGTCACAGGTCTTCACGTCACAGGCAATTGCCGCACCTGTCTTCGTCCGCGTAGGCGCCGGGGACGAGCGCGGCCGCGACACCGCCGTCCGCGACCGCGACTGCACCGCCACCCAGCCGCCCGCCCTCTTCGGCTGCGGGTTCGAGGCGGCGGGGGACTTCGGCCGCGGTCCGTCGTTCGAGGTCGCCGCCGGCACCGGCTCGCGTGCCCGGGTGGAGCTGGCGCTGGCCTACCGCGCGCTCGACCTGGACGCCACCGCGAACTTCACCGGCGTGCCGGGCGACCAGCCGGTGCGGGCGGAGGGGCGGTCGCTGAGCGCCACGGTCAACGGCACGCTCGAGCTGACGCCGCAACCGTGGCGGGTGCGGGCGTTCCTCACCGCCGGCGCCGGAGTCGCACGCAATACGACAGGGGAGGTGGTCTACTCATTTCCCGGGATCGGCGACGATGCGGTGACGATCGCGCGCGGCGGCGCCCATACCGGCTTCGCCTGGAACGCCGGCCTCGGCGCTACGTTCGCCGTGACCGATACGCTCTCCCTCGACCTCGCCTTCCGCCACACCGACCTCGGCACGGTGCGCAGTCCGCGCGGCGTCGCCCGGATCGTCCGCCCCACGCGCACGCTCGAGCTGGAGATCGACGAGACCCGCGCACGCGCCGCCACGCGCGGGGTGACGCTGTCGCTGCGCTGGACCCGCTGAATCCCGGTTCCGTGAGGGACCGCGGATGTTTCGCGCGGAACCGCACGTGTGCCGGCAGGAACCGCCGGTGTTCCGGCAGGAACCGCAGGTGTTCCCGGTGGAACCGCATGTGTTCCAGCGGGTACCGCATGTGTTCCGCGGGGAACCGCCTGTGTTCTGCGAGGTACCGTATAGGGGGACCGCACGTGTTTCGTGGGGAGCCGCATGTGTACCCTGAGGTACCGCATGTGTTCCGCGAGGAACCGCATGTGTTCCGCGAGGAACCACTAGTGCGCCGCGAGGAACCACTAGTGCGCCACGAGGAACCACTAGTGCGCCACGAGGAACCACTAGTGCGCCACGAGGAACCACTAGTGCGCCGCGAGG
>DASWNW010000105.1:0-9017 GCA_036399015.1 Thermoanaerobaculia bacterium
GCGCGACCCTTCCGGCAAGGTGCTCCGCCGCCTCAAGCGCGAACCGACCGGCACCTGGACCTGGGTCGAAGACTACGTCTACATGAACGGCCGCCTGGTCGCCTCCGAGGTGGCTGCACCCGAGCGCACCCTCCACTTCCACCAGGACCACCTCGGCACCCCGCGCCTCATCACCAACCACATGGGCGCCCGCGTCGCCCTCCACACCTACCACGCCTTCGGCCGCCAGTTTCCTGTCGGAAATGTTCCCCCCACCGCCGCCGACACGGAGCCGCTCAAATTCACCGGCCACGAACGCGACAGCCCCGAGCTCGACTACATGCATGCACGGTATTACCTGCCGTCGTGGGGGCGGTTTTTGTCGGTCGATCCTCTCTTGGGTACCCCTGAGCGGCCGCAAAGCTGGAACCGGAACAGCTACGTCCAGAACAATCCTGTCACAGCTACCGATTTGACAGGTATGGCGACGGATTGCGTCTGGACGGAAGATGGAACGCTGCATTGCACGGTCACTCATGACGAGAATTCTCCGCCAGCGCCTCCTCTTCCTGAGCCGCCTCCATCGATCATCGGCGGCTTGTTCCCAGACGCGGATCGTTGGCTGGTAGATAACTTTATTCGGCCAACCGATCACGGTTATGCGCGATTGGCTAATGCAATGATGTTTACGGGCGTATCGGTCGAGGAGTGTTATGCCGCTCGCCTTTGCCAGACGCTTTCTGAAGCGACGGAGATGTTCGGTCCAATGATGGGAGGTCAATACAATCCTGCTAAGGCCGCAATGCTAGGCAAGAAAGCGGACGATCTTATCCGTGGGTCATTGAAAGCGTCGGCTTCGTATCGCGCGGAACTGGGACAGATGACCTATGCTGAGATTATCAAGCTCTCGCACGGCGCAGGTCCGCTGGCTCAAGCAGCGAAACAGATGAAGAAGCTCATCGAACAGAGCAAACGACTTTTGGCCCAAGTGCGAGGGAAGTGATCGTGGACGAGCGAGTACGAGAAGCGATAGATAATGAACGCTTCGACGTTGTTCTGGAAGCTCTCGGTGCCATTGAAGGACACCGCGAGCTGCACCCGCAGGAACTGTTGCTCAAGGCTAGATGTCTCCAACTTCATGAATCGCCTGAGCCACGCCATCTGGTCGAGGCCGAGGAAGTGCTTAAGAAGATTCTTCAAAGCGATTCCGGCTATGTGCCGGCGCTCGTTGAGCTGGGATGGTTCTATCTCAACGTGAAAGAGCGCCTCCCTGAGGCGTCGGAGTTGTTCGAAAAAGCGTTGACGTTAGCGGCTGCGATGGCTGCTGAAGCTCTGGTTGGGCTGTCCCGGTGTACAGAAGAATCAGTTTCGCGAGACGCAGCGCTGAGTTTGTTGAAGGAACGCGCGGTGGTGGATCAGGAGGTGGTGCGTCAAGAGCTAGAGCGACTCTCGGAGACTCGCTGAGTCAAACCGATATCGATGGGAAGCGATCAGTTCTCTTACAACGCGCACGGGCGTCGTCAACTCCACAGTTTTCGGGATTAATCAGTCCATTCTCCTTCGACCACTACGAACTCGTCTCGATCGCGACCACGCCTGTTGGGGCCGGCGTCCACTATTTCCCTCCAGCCGCGCGCCGCGATGAACCGGCTGCCGCAGACCGGCAGCGGCGCCCAGGTCGAGGCTACATACGACGCATCCGGGCTGGTCACGTACATCCGTCGCACGCCGCCGCAGACGGCAACGTGGAACGCGAGCTTCACCTACGACGCGCTCGATTCAGTCGTTTTTTCGAGTGAACCGAACGCCGCGCATCCATCTCTACACCGCCGGCGACGAGCGCATCGGCGGCATCTCCGGAGCCGGCACGGCCGGCTCGGACTGACGCTGCGTGATGCTTCCGGCAAGGTGCTCCGCCGCCTCAAGCGCCAGCCGACCGGCACCTGGACCTGGGTCGAAGACTACTTCTACATGAACGGCCGCCTGGTCGCCTCCGAGGTCGCTGCACCCGAGCGCACCCTCCACTTCCATCAGGACCACCTCGGCACCCCGCGTCTGATCACGAACCACATGGGCGCCCGGGTCGCCCTCAACACCTACCTCGCCTTTGGCCGTCAGTTCCCCCGCCGACAATGTTTCACCCACTGCCGCCGATACAGAGCCGCTCAAATTCAACGGCCAGGAACGCGACAGCCCCGAGCTTGACTACATGCACGCGCGCTATTACCTGCCGGGGTGGGGCGGTTCTTATCGGTCGATCCCGCACGCCGCAGCGCCGACGTCCGTCATCCACAAACATGGAACCGTTATTCGTACGCACGGAATAACCCTCTGAATTCTGTCGACCCGGATGGCCGCAGGCCACAACGCGCGACTCCTCCTCATCCCCGGAACCGCGACCACTCCACCCCCAGCTTCCGCATCCGCGCGCGCAGCGTGTAGGGGTTGATGTCGAGCAGGGCGGCGGCGCCGCGGGGGCCTTCGATCGTGCCGCCGCTGCGGCGGAGCGCCTCCTCGATGTGCTCGCGCATCGCCTCGTCGAGCGTGAGGAAGCGGCCTTCCGGCGTCTTCGCCTTCTGCGTCCCCTGCCTGCCGCCCGTCCCGAGGGCGGCGCGGACGTCGAGATGCTCGCCGTCGCCGAGGATGGCGGCGCGGTCGATGACGGCGCCGAGCTCGCGGATGTTGCCCGGCCAGTCGTACGACAGCAGGAGGTGAATGTCGCCGCGCGTCAGCGTCAGCGGCCGCAGGCCGAAGCGGATGCAGGCGCGCCGCGCGAAGTGCATCGCCAGTTCCGGGATGTCGTCCGGCCGCTCGCGCAGCGCCGGCAGGGCGATCGGGAAGACGGCGATGCGGTACCAGAGATCCTCGCGGAACGTCCGCTCGCGCACCATCTCCTGCAGGTCGCGGTGCGTCGCGGCGACGATGCGCACGTCGGCGGTGAGCTGCGTCTGCCCGCCCACCCGGTGAAACGAGCCGTCCTGCAGGATGCGCAGCAGCCGTACCTGCGCCGGCAGCGGCAGCTCCCCGATCTCGTCCAGCAGCAACGTCCCCCGGTCGGCGCGCTCGAACCAGCCCTTGCGCGGGCTGGTGGCGCCGGTGAAGCTGCCCCGCTCGTGACCGAAGAGCTCCGAGTCGATCAGCTCCGGTGCGATCGCGCCGCAGTTGACGCGCACGAACGCCTTCCCCGCGCGCGCCGAGCGGTTGTGGATCGCGCGTGCGATGACCTCTTTGCCCGACCCGGTCTCGCCGAGGATCAGCACCGGGAGGTCGGACGAGGCAACCTGCCCGACGCGCTCCATCACCCCCCGCAGTCCGCTCTGCGCCCCGACGATCGCCTCGGCGGAGTCGTTGCGGCCGAGGCGGTGCAGGAGGGCGATGTTCTCCGCCTCGATGCTCTGCCGCGACAGGGCGATGCTGCGGAGCTGCTCCTCGTTCCGCAGCGTGACGTTGAACGGCTCGCGCAGCGCCGCGAAGAGCTTCCGCTCCGCATCCCCCCACCGCCGCCCGGCCGCCGGCGCGGCGATGACCAGCCCCTGCTCGAGCGGAAGCAGCAAGGCCTGTTCGGGGAAGCGGGAGAGCGACGGCACCTCGCGCCGGGCCTCCCGCACCAGCCGCACCTCCGGCTGACGCTCCCATTCGAGGAGCCGCTGCAGCTCGCCCGCCGGCAGGTCGATGTGGCCCGGCACGCCCCACCGCTCGTCGGAGGAGACGGCCACGACTTCCAGCCGCGGCGGGCTGACGTCGACCCGCGTGACCGCGAGCGTGCGGACCGGCAGGAGGTCGCCGAGCTGCTCCCGGATCGCGCCGATGGAGTCGGCCAGACGCTGGTGATGGGAGATCGTCTCCCACAAGCGCGCCGTCACGCGCTCGATCCGGGCGGGCATGCGCCCATCATATCCGACGGTTCCCGTCACATCTGACGGCAAGTTCCCGTCAAATACCACGGCGACCGCGTCGCTGCCGAGAGGAAAGGGCATGGTCTGCCGGTTGCGATTCAGGAGCGCCGCATGCGACGCCTCCTCCTCGCTTTTCTCCTCCTCGCCGGCTGCGGCGGCGAGACCGCCACCACGAGCAGCCCCGCCGCGAAGCCCGCCCGGAAGCTCGAGATCCTGAACGTCTCCTACGACCCCACCCGCGAGCTCTACCAGCAGGTCAACGCCGCGTTCGCGAAGCGCTGGTCGGCTGAGCACAACGAGACGCTGACCATCCACCAGTCGCACGGCGGCTCCGGCAAGCAGGCCCGCGCCGTCATCGACGGGCTGGAGGCCGACGTCGTCACGCTCGCTCTCGCCTGGGACGTCGACGCCATCTCCGCGAAGGCGAAGCTCCTCCCGGCGAACTGGCAGACGCGCCTCCCCCACAACAGTTGCCCCTACACCTCCACCATCGTCTTCCTCGTCCGGAAGGGAAACCCGAAGCAGATCCGCGACTGGAGCGACCTCGCCAAACCGGGAGTGTCGGTCGTGACCCCGAACCCGAAGACCTCCGGCGGCGCGCGCTGGAACTACCTCGCCGCCTGGGGCTCGGTGCTCTGGAACGAGAGCAACGGCGACCTCACTCGCCTCGCCGACGCCTCCTTCCGCTCCGCCGCCGATGCCAAGGCCCGCGACCTCGTGCAACGCCTCTTCGCGAACGTGGCGGTGCTCGACACCGGCGCCCGCGGCGCCACGATGACGTTCGTCCAGCGAAAGATCGGCGACGTCCTCATCGCCTGGGAGAACGAGGCGCTGCTCACCGCGAAGACGGTCGCGCCGGGCGAGGTGGAGGTGATCGTGCCGCCGGTGAGCATCCTCGCCGAGCCGCCCGTCGCCTGGATCGACACGGTCGCTGACCGCAAGGGGACGCGCCAGGTCGCCGAGGCCTATCTCCGCTTCCTGTACGAGCCCGAGGCGCAGCAGCTCATCGCCTCGCACCACTACCGTCCCGCCGACGCGCGGCAGCGCGCGAGCTTCCCGCAACTCCCGCTCTTCACCATCGACGCGATGTTCGGCGGCTGGGACAAGGCGCAGCAGGCGCACTTTTCCGACGGCGGCGTCTTCGACGCCATCACCACGGCGAACGGAAAGGGCCGATGACGGCGCGCATCCTTCCCCGGTCGCCGCTCCCCGGGTTCGGCCTCTCCCTCGGCATCACGCTCGCCTACCTCGGCGCGCTGGTGATCGTGCCGCTCGGCGCTCTCCTGCTCCGTTCCGCCTCCCTGCCGCTCGCCGGGTGGGCCGGGCTCCTCGCCGACACGCGCCTCCGTACCGCGCTCGGCATGAGCTTCGGCGGCGCGCTGGCCGCCGCGTCCATCAACGCGGTCCTCGGCTTCGTGCTGGCGTGGGTGCTGGTCCGCTACACCTTCCCCGGCCGCGCGCTCATCGACGCGCTGGTCGATCTCCCCTTCGCGCTGCCGACCGCCGTCTCCGGCATCGCCCTCACCGCGCTCTACTCCGAGAGCGGCTGGTTCGGCGCCCATCTCGCGAGCCAGGGGATCCGCGTAGCCTACACCCGCCTCGGCGTCGTCGTGGCCATGATCTTCGTCGGCCTGCCCTTCGTCGTGCGCACGCTGCAGCCGGCCATCGTCGACCTCACCGCCGAGTTGGAAGAAGCCGCCTGGAGCCTCGGCGCGACGCGCTGGATCACCTTCCGCCGCGTCATCTTCCCGGCCATCTTCCCGGCGCTGCTGACGGGCGTCACGATGGCCTTTGCCCGCGCCGTCGGCGAGTACGGCTCGATCGTCTTCATCGCCGGCAACCTGCCGTTCAAGACCGAGATCGCGCCGCTGCTGATCGTGATCAAGCTCGAGCAGTACGACTACGCGGGCGCGACCGGCCTGGCCGTGCTGATGCTCGGCGCGTCGTTCCTCCTGCTGCTGACGATCAACATGCTGCAGGCGCGCACGCGCAAGGGGGTGCAATGAACCGCGATCCGCTGATCGTGCGCGTGCTGCTGATCGGCTTCGCCGTGGCCGTCGCGGCGCTCTTCCTCGCCGTGCCGCTGGTGCTGGTGTTCCGCGAGGCCTTCCGCCTCGGCGCGACGACGTACTTTGCCGCCATCCGCGATGCCGAGGCGATGGCGGCGATCCGACTGACGCTGCTGACGGCGGCGATCGCGGTGCCGCTCAACGTCGTCTTCGGCATCGCCGCGAGCTGGGCCATCGCCAAGTTCGACTTCCCCGGCAAGCGGCTGCTCCTGACGCTGATCGACCTCCCCTTCGCCGTCTCGCCGGTCATCGCCGGACTGCTGTTCGTGCTGCTGCTCGGCCTGCAGTCGCCGATCGGCGCGCTGCTGCAGCAGCTCGACATCAAGGTCATTTTCGCCGTGCCGGGCGTCATCATCGCCACGACCTTCGTCACCTTCCCCTTCGTCGCGCGCGAGCTGATCCCGCTGATGGAATCGCAGCCGCGCGACGAGGAAGAATGCGCCCGCTCCCTCGGCGCCAGCGGCCTGCAGATCCTCCGCAAGGTCACGCTCCCGAACGTGAAGTGGTCGCTGCTCTACGGCGTCATCCTCTGCAACGCCCGCGCGATGGGAGAGTTCGGCGCCGTCTCCGTCGTCTCCGGCCACATCCGCGGCATCACCAACACCATCCCGCTGCACGTCGAGATTCTCTACAACGAATACAACACCGCCGCCGCCTTCGCGGTCGCGTCGCTGCTGGCCGGCCTCGCGATCGTCACGCTGGTCCTGCAGACCGTCGTGATCCGCTTCGGCCGCGGCCCCACGGAGAACACCCATTGAGCATCGAAGTCCGTGACGTGACGAAGCGCTACGGCGCCTGGACCGCCGTGCGCGGCGTGTCGCTCCGCGTGAACGACGGCGAGCTGCTCGCCCTCCTCGGCCCCTCGGGGTCGGGGAAGACCACGCTGCTCCGCCTGATCGCCGGCCTGGAGACGCCGGAGACCGGCGGCATCTTCTTCCACGACGAGGACGTCTCCCGCACCGACGTGCGGCGCCGCGGCGTCGGCTTCGTCTTCCAGCACTACGCCCTCTTCCGCAACCTCGACGTCTTCGAGAACGTCGCCTTCGGCCTGCGCGTCCGCCCGCGCGCCACCCGCCCGCCGCGCCCCGAGATCGAGCGCCGCGTGCGCGAGCTGCTGCGCCTCGTGCAACTGGAGGGCTTCGCGCGCCACTACCCGAACCAGCTCTCCGGCGGCCAGCGGCAGCGCGTGGCGCTCGCGCGTGCACTCGCGGTCGAGCCGCGCATCCTGCTGCTCGACGAGCCGTTCGGCGCGCTCGACGCCCGCGTGCGCATCGAGCTGCGCCGGTGGCTGCGCCGCCTGCACGACGAGATCGGCCTCACCAGCGTCTTCGTCACCCACGACCAGGAAGAGGCGCTCGAGCTGGCCGACCGGGTGGTGGTGATGAACGAGGGGAAGATCGAGCAGAGCGGCTCGCCCGACGAGCTCTTTCACAAGCCGGCCACCGAGTTCGTCATGAGCTTCCTCGGCAACGTGAACCGCTTCGACGGCAAGCGCGACGAGCTCGGGAAGGCCCACTTCGGCGGCCTCGAGCTCGACTGGCCCTCCGAGTCGGGCGGCGCCGACGTCCGCCTCTTCGTCCGCCCGCACGAGCTCGTGCTCCGGCGCGCACCCGGGCCCACGCCCGCGTGGTGCGGCGTGGTGAGCCGCATCCAGAGCGTCGGCCCGTACGTGCGCGTCGAGGTCACGACCGCCGCCGACACGCTGCGCGTCGAGCTCTCCCCCTCCGAATTCGACACGCTGCAACTCGTCACCGGCGAGCGGGTCTACGTCGCGCCGCGCGCGATCCGCCTCGTCGACGGCGACCAGCAATTCCACGTCCGCACGCTCGGCTGAAAAGGAGCCTTTGACTTGATCCGTTCGTTGCTCTGCCTTCTTCTGCTCGCCCCCACGCTCGCCGCGCAGACCGTGAAGCTCGGCGGCTACATCCAACTCGACGGCCGCTGGATCGCCGACGACCGTGACGAGGACGCGAGCACGTTCCTCATCCGCCGCGCCCGCCCGATCGTCTCGGGAAAGCTCACCGACACCATCGGCTATCGCCTCATGGCCGACTTCGGCAACGGCCGGGTCTCGCTCGAAGACGCCTGGGTGGAGGCGCGCGTCGCGCCCCGCCTCACGATTCGCGGAGGGAAGTTCAAGGTGCCGTTCGGCCAGGAGCGGCTGCAGTCGGCCGTCGACCTGCCGTTCGCCGAGCGCTCGCTGGCGAACAACCTCGCCCCGAACCGCGACGTCGGCTTCATGCTCTCGACCGGCACCCGCTTCACGCTCGACGCGGGCCTCTTCAACGGTGCGCCGGACGGCGCGAGCGTCGACCTCGACAGCGACACCGGCAAGGACGCCGCCGCGCGCGTGACCACCGAGCTGCTGCCGAAGCGGCTGCGCGTGGCGCTGGCGGCGACGTATGGCGACAGCAGCGGCGCCGCCGCCGTCTCGTACCGCACGCCGGCGCAGGAGACGTTCTTCACGTACCTGGGCGGCACGACCGGCGACGGCGCGCGCGTCCGCTTCTCGCCGCAGGTCGCCTACGCCGCGGGGTCGCTGTACGCGAGCGCGGAGGCGATCGTGTCGCGCCAGGACCTCCGCCGCGCCGCCAACGCGATCTCCGCGACCAACCGGGCGTGGCAGGTGACCGGCCGCTGGGTCTCCGGCGGGACGATCGATCTCGCGGGCAAAGTGACGCCGTCCGCCGGCGGCGCCTGGGAGCTCGTCGCCCGCGCCGGCGACCTGGAGGTGGACGACGACCTCTTCACCGGCTTCGCCGACCCCGCCACCGCCGCCCGCGCCGCCCGCTCCTACGGCGCGGGGGTGAACTGGTACCCGTCCGCGCCGCTCAAGCTGATGCTCGACGTGGAGCGGACGTCGTTCGACGGCAGCGGCCGCGGCGACGAGACGTTCGTGGGCATGCGGATGCAGGTGGCGTTCTAGCCGCGTTCTAGGAGCCTGCGCGGCAGAAATGAAGAGACGGACGCGAGCCGCGGGCGGTCAGCTGAGTCGAAGCAGTGAATAGCTGAAAGTCGCGATGGCTTGGGGCAGAAAGGTGTTCTGAGTCGCGACGAACTCAAACACGCAACA
>DASWNW010000106.1:0-80010 GCA_036399015.1 Thermoanaerobaculia bacterium
GTCACCTGATGTGGCGGGCTCCGGCCCGCCACTTCGCTTTTTGGACGCGCCTTCCGGCAACTCCGTAGAATGTCGCCGATGGAGACCGCCGTCCGCGCAGTGGACGTCTCGAAGCACTACGACGTCTACAAGCGTCCGATCGACCGCGTGGTCGAGATCCTCACCCGCCGTCCGCGCCACCAGGCTTTCCAGGCGCTCGACCGGGTCTCCTTCGACGTGCAGGAGGGAGAGACGGTCGGCGTCATCGGCCAGAATGGTGCCGGCAAGAGCACCCTGCTCAAGCTCCTGTGTGGCGTGACCCGCCCCAGCTCTGGCACCTTCGAGACCCGCGGCACCATCGCCTCGATCCTCGAGCTCGGGACCGGCTTCCACCCGGAGTTCACCGGCCGTGACAACGCCGCCCTCAACGCCGCCATCCTCGGCCTCTCGCCGGCCGAGATCCGCGAGCGGCTCCCGGCCATCCTCGAGTTTTCCGAGCTCGGCACCTTCCTCGACCGGCCGGTCAAGACCTATTCATCCGGCATGTACATGCGCCTCGCCTTTTCGGTGGCGGTGAACGTCGACCCCGCCATTCTGGTGATCGACGAGGCGCTGGCCGTCGGCGACGGTCACTTCCAGAAGAAGTGCATCGACAAGATCCGCGAGTTCCAGGAGGCGGGGAAGACCATCCTCTTCTGCTCGCACGCGCTCTACTACATCAGTTCCATCTGCAACCGCGTGCTCTGGCTCGACCAAGGGCGCGTCCTGGGTTTCGGGCCGGCGCTCGACGTCGTCCACGCGTACGAGACGTTCCTTTTGGAGCGCGACCGCGAGCTCCCGGGCACGGACGTGCCGGCGGCGGAGTCGAGCACCCCGGTGCGTCTGCGCGAGATCGTCGTCTGCGGCAGCGACGGCCTCCCCCGCGACACTTTCGGACGCGGCGATGACGTGCACGTCCGGATGCGCATCGAGGCCGACGACCCGCGCCAGCAGATCCACCTCATTGTCGGCATCCACCGCGCCGCGGACGACCTGCAGTGCTTCGCCGTCGGCACGCACGCGGACGGCGTGGCGCCGCTTTCGGGGCAGCAGGAGTACGACGTCACGGTGCGCCTGCTCGACCTCCCGCTGCTGCGCGGCGACTACTCGATCATCGCCTACGTCGGCGACGAGCACGCCATCACGGTCTTCGACCGGCGCGACGTACGGCCGGCGTTCTCGATGACGGGCGAGCGGTTCGAGATCGGCCTCATCGCCGTCGACCACCGCTGGGACCTCGAGTCGGCGCGCGTCGTCGAAGTGCCGGCGCTCGGGCCGCGATGATCTCGCTCCTTGTCGTGAACTACCACTCCGCCGCCCTGGCCGCGGAGGCGGTGCGCACGGCACGCGAGCGAACCCTCGGCGCGCTCGAAGTGGTGGTGGTCGACAACTCGTGCGATCCGCGGGAGGCGGAGGCGCTGCAAGGCGTCGGCGACGGGCTGATCGTCTCCGCCACGAACCGCGGCTATGCCGGCGCGATCAACGACGGGCGTCGCGCCTGCTCGGGGGAGACGATCGTGATCTCCAATCCGGACGTGAAGTTCGGCAGCGACGCGCTCGACATCCTCCACGAGGCACTGCGGGACCGCGACGCCGCCGTCGCCGGCCCGGCGCTCTTCTGGGACGACGCGTATCAATGGATCCTGCCGCCGGGCGATCTCAGCACCGGCACGCAGAAGCTCGACGAGGTGCTGGCCAGCCGCTCGCGGGCCTGGTTCGAGCAGCGCGACCGGCGCCGCTTTCTCCGCCGCGTTGCGTTCTGGTCGCGGCGCGAGACCACGGAGACGGCGATGCTGTCGGGAGCGGTGCTGGCCGTACGCGCGTCCGACTTCGACGACGCCGGCGGCTTCGACGAGCGTTTCCCGCTCTACTTCGAAGAAACCGACTTTCTGCGCCGCATCGCGCAGTCGCGCCGGCGCATCCTCTACGTCCCCCACGCCCGCTGCCGGCATCTCTTCAACCAGAGCGCGAGCCAGGTTCCGGAGGAGGCGGCGGCGCGTTACACGCAGTCGGAGCTGCGCTACCTGGAGAAGTGGAACGGCCCCTTCGCCGCCCGCGCGCTGAAGAAGCTCGAGAAGCCGATGCCCGGCTACGAGGCGCGCGAGCTCGATGGCGTGCTGGAGCTCGCGCGCGACGGCGTGGTCGTGGAGGCCTCTCCGCTGCCGTCGTTTGCCACCGCCGCCGGCCATTTTCCGGCCTCGCGCCGCGTCGAGCTGCCGCCCGAGGTGCGCGCCTCCATGCGCGGCGACTTCTACCTGCGCGTCGTGGTGCGCCAGACCGGCGAGATCGCGGGAACATATAGAATTCGCCCATGAGCTCGATCAGCGTCAGCGTGGTGGTACCGCTGCGCGCCTCCGGCTCTGCCGACGCCGCCGCGTCCATCGCGAAGTACCTCGAGACGACCGGCTTCACGTTCGAGGTCCTCACGCCGGAAGGCGAGATGCTCGGTCCGGCGCTCCGCCGCGGCGTCAGTGACGCGAAGGGGAGCGTGGTCGTGATCGTCGACCCGGAGCTCCCGTATCCCGTCAGCGCGATCGGCGACGCGGTGCTCATGGTCGATTCCGGCGCCGCGGACGTCGTCTTCGGCAGCGCCCGTGTCGACTACTCCGGCCCCGCCCTGACGCGCTGGCTGCTCGTCCCGATCCTGCCCGACCGCGCGGTCCAGCTCTCCGCCTTCTCCTCGGCCGCCGCGAAGATCGTGGTGGGGGAGTCGCGCCTCAGCCGCCGCGGCTGCGAGCTCGAGTTCGCGTTCCTCGCGAACAAGTACGGCTTCCGCATCGAGCATCTCGTGGTGCAGCCGTCCGGTTCCCATCCCGCCTCCTTCGGCCTCCTCGGCGGCGCCTTCGCGGCGATGAAGGTGCGCGCGCACAACCGGCGCAACGCGTACCGTGCGGCGCGGCGCTGCCCGGTCTGTTTCTCCTCCGAGGTCTGGAGCACCGCGCAGATCCCGCACAACGTCGTCCGCGCCTGCCGCCGCTGCAAGTGCCGCTACCTCAACCAGTTCACCGACGACGAGGGGACGCATCCGGTCCGGCGCGTCCTGCGCTCACATGCCGCGCCCTCGGCACCCGCGTACGAATCGCATTCACCGCCCGCCCGCGAGCGGACGAGCCTCCGCCGCTTCCGCTGGCTCCGCGACCAGTTGCCGCTCCGCGCGCGCGTGTTGGAGGTGGGAGTGCGCGACGGCAGCTTCGGCACCGTCGCCGCGAACGAGTACGAGTATGTCGGGATCGATCCGGCGTCCGCCGCCGCGCGCCACGCCCGCGCCCGTGGCCTGGAGGTCTACTGCGCCTCGCTCTCCTCCTTCGTCAATACCGGCCCCGCCTTCGACGCGCTCACGCTCTTCCACGTCTTCGAGAACGTGGCCGATCCGCACGACGCGCTCGCGCGGATCAAAGACCTCCTCAAGCCCGGCGGGATGTTGTTCCTCTCGGCGTTCGACACCGAGGGGCTGATCTACCTGGTGTCGGAGCGGAAGCGGATGCTGCAGAACTTCCGCACGCACCTGATCCTCTACTCCCGCTCCGCGCTCATCGAGCTGCTGGAGCGCTCCGGGTTCGAGATCGTCGACATCGGGCCCGACTTCGAGTATCGCGACCACAAGTTCCTGCGGCACTGGATGGCCTCGCACCACCCGATCCTCGCGCCGCTCGTCCGCATGCTGCTGAACGTGCTGCCCGATCCGCTGATCGTCAGCACCGGCTCGATCCGCATCATCGCCAAGCGCCGCTCCGGCGCCCCGCTGAACGCGCGCGCGATCCGTTCCGTGGAACCGACGCATGCCCGTTGACGTGCGGGAGTACCGCGAGGGGGACGAGACCGCGATCCTCGACCTCTTCGCCCGCTCCTTTCCGCACGCGCCACGCCCGCTCGAGCATTTCGTCTGGAAGTACCGGAACAACCCGGCCGGGAACGATCACATCAGCCTCGCCTTCGACGGATCGCGCCTGATCGGCCACTACTCCGGGTACCCGGTGCCGTTCCGCGCGTACGGGAAAGACGTGCTGGCGCACCAGATCGGCGACACGATGACCGACGTCTCCGTCCGCCACATCGGCCGCGGCCCGAGCAGCGTCCTCGGGCGGACGGCGCTCCACTTCTACGAGCGCTTCTGCGAGGGGAAGGTCGCGTTCAACTTCGGCTTCAACGTGGCCAACATCCAGAAGTTCTCGCTCCGCTTCCTGCGCAGCGACCGGGTGGAGCCGGTCACCTATCGCGTGGCCGCGCCGCTGCCGCCGATCAGCCGCACCGAGCGCTGGCTGCGCGGTTACTCGCTCGAGGTGGTCCGTGACACCACGCCCGAATGGGACGAGCTCTTCGAGCGCGTCAGCAGCGCCTATCGCTTTTGCGTGCGCCGCAACGCGGCGTACGTCCGCTGGCGGTATCTCGCCTGCCCCGACGTCTCCTACCTGGTGATCGCCATCCGCAAGTGGCGGCACCTCGTCGGGTGGGTGGCGGTGCGGGTGCGGGGGCAGCGGCTGAGCTGGGGCGACGCCCTGTTCGATCCCGACTTTTCCGACGCGCCGGAAGTGCTGCTCCGTCACGTCGTTCCCTCGCACCCGGTCGATCTCATCGAGGCCTGGTTCCCGCCGCGCCCCCAGTGGTTCGACGCCATCCTCACCAACCTCGGCTTCGAGACACGGGCGGAGCCGCAGGATCTCTCGCTGATGTGCGTCCCCTTCGCCTGGCCGGACGTGGTGGCGCGGATGCGGGAAGATCTCTATTACAGCTGGGGCGACGGCGACCTCTTTTGAGCCGGGCGCAACTTCTGCAAGCCGCTCTCATCCGTCGGTAGGATTCAGCGCGGACATGAACCTCGGGCATGAGCAGCAGGGCAAGACGAAGCGGGTGAGCGACGTCGACCGCAAGCGGGTCCTCGTGATCGACGACGACCTTCCTCTGCGCGGCATGCTCGCCGCCGCACTGCGCCAGCACGGCTTCAAAGTCCTGCTCGCCGGCGACGGCGCCGAGGGGCACCGCGCGCTGACCATCCACAACCCGGACATCGTCCTCCTCGACCTCGCGATGCCGGACGTCAACGGCTGGGACTTCCTGCAGCGCCTCAAGGAGACGGGCCGCCTCGGCGGCGTGCCGATCATCGTCGTCTCGGCGCACGTGCGCGTCGACCCGCAGGCGCTGCTGCAGATGGGGGTCGCGGCGATCCTGCCGAAGCCGTTCAACCTCCCCGATCTCATCGACCTCATCGAGCACCTCGCCGCGTGACGAAGGGCGACGTCTCGAACCGGCTCGCCGCGCTCTACGAGCGCCGCCCGCTGCAGGGCTACGCACGCTGGAAAGTGCGTACTGATCCGGTCTACCGCGCAGCGCTGGAGGTGCTCCGCGGACGCTCGACGCCGCTGCTCGATCTCGGCTGCGGCATCGGCCTCCTCCCGTTCTTCCTCCGCGAGCACGGCTACACCGCTCCCATTCTCGGCATCGACTTCGACGAGCGGAAGATCGACGTGGCGCGCAAGGCGGCGACGCGCTATCGCGGCGTCGACTTCATCGCCGGCGACGCGCGCGAGCCGCTCCCCGAAGGACATGACGTCGTCCTCCTCGACGTCCTCCATTACTTCGACCCCGCGTCGCAGCAGACGATCCTCTCGAACGTCGCCCGCGCCGTCGCCGCCGGCGGCGTGGTGGTCATCCGGCAGGTGATTCACGACGGCTCCTGGCGCGCCCGCTTCACCGCCTTCGTCGACGGCGCCGCACGCGCGTTCAAATGGATGAAGGCCGAGCGGCTGGAGCTGCCGACCCGCGAGCAGATCACCGCCGCGTTCGGGGCGGACTTCGACGCGGAGGTGAAGCCGCTGTGGGGACGGATGCTGCCATACAACAACTACCTGTTCGTCTTCAGGCGGCGCGCAACTGCTCGTCCGACGGGATGACGAACGCGTAGCCCCGCTCCTTCGCCGCCACGATGACCCGCTCCAGCGCGCGCAGCGAATGCTCGCGCCCCTGATGCATCACCACGATCGCACCCGGCTGCAGTTGCGGAAGGATACGCGCGAGGACCTGCTCCGGATCGGTCAGCACCCCGTCGAACCCGCGCGCGCTCCAGCCGATGAGACGCATGTCACGCCGCTGCAGCACCGGGTGCACGGCCGGATTCTTGTGCCCGACGGGCGCGCGGAACCAGCGCGGATGCTCTCCCGTCAGCGTCTGGAGCGTGCGGTTGCAGCTCTCGATCTCGTCGGTGATCCGGCCGGGGAGGAGGCACCAGAAGCTGCCGGAGGGATGCGTCTGGCTGTGATTGGCGATCGAATGGCCGCGCTGCGCGATGGCGCGCGTCTGCTCGCGATGCTGCTCCGCGCGCTTCCCGATGACGAAGAACGTCGCCTTCACGCCGTGCGCGTCGAAGAGGTCGAGGACGCGGCCGGTGTCCTCCGACGGCCCGTCGTCGATCGTCAGCCACAGCTCTTTGCGCGGCGTGTCGAAGCGGGTGATCACCGGGCCAAGCCACTGCAGGTTCGGCCGCAGGGTGGGGTAGAGCACGAGCAGGTGCGACAGCGCGAGGACGCCGACCCCGGCCAGCGGCGCGTACGGCCAGAGGAGGATGAGCGCGACTGGCGCGACGACGGCGAAGGCGAGGATCAGGCGCCGGATGGGACACCTCCCACCGTCGCCTCCAGTTGCGCGATGGGGCCGCGCAGCAGAAACACGATGACCGCCGCGACCGCATTGAGGGCGAGCATCGCCAGGAACTGCCAGCCGGCGAAACGAACCCACGTCGGGCTGGTCGTGCAGTACGCCGCGCCGGCGGCCAGCAACGCCATGATGGCGAACGAGCTCACTTTGAAGCCCGGCGTTTCGAGCCGTGTGACGGCGTTCCAGAGCGGCGCGAGCGTCAGCCCCGACGCGATCAGCGCGACCTGGAATGCAAAGATCGCGAGAACGAACGAGAGCACCAGCGGCACCGCCAAGACCGTGTTGATGATGATGGTGCCCATCGCCACCACCCACGCCGTGACGAGCCACGTTTCGGTATTGCTCTGATGGCGGTCGACGCCGAGGATCACAGCGGAAGGCGTCGGACGGGCGGCGCGGAGCCGCAGGTAGGCGAGGAGCCGGAACAGCGCGAAGTTGTGCCGCGACGGCAGCCAACGCGCCGCCGCATTGCCCTGCACCATCTTCATCGCGCCGGCTCCGGCGAGAAGGGCTCGAAGGCGAACCACTGAAACCACGACGGCCGGATGACGCTCTCCAGCTCCCGCGTCCATTCGCCGACCGCGCGGTTGAACGACTCCGCACGGTCGCGCGTACGCACCACCTCGATCGGCTTGCCGACCACGAGCCGATAGCGCCGCCGGCCGCGGCGGACGATGAAGAGCGGATAGATCGGCACGCGCGCGGCGAGCGCCAGCGCGAACGGGCCGGACGGCAGGCGCGCCGGCTGCCCGAACAGCGTCGCCGCGACCGTCGAGATCCCCGGCGTGACTCGGTCGCCCTGAATCGCCACCAGCTCCCCGCGGCGGACGGCGTCGAGCAGGTCGAGCGCGAGGTCGCTCGCGCGGGTGCTGAAGTCAACTTTCAGGCTCTCGGCCCGCGTGCGTCCCTGCTGTTCCTGCTCGTACTGGCGCGTCTGCGGATCGACTTCCGGCGCGCGGACCATCACGATCTGCCGCCGCGAGCTCTCGGCGAACAGTTGCGCGCCGAGGTCGTAGCTGCCCATGTGCGCGGTGAGGATGATCGCGCCGCCGCTCTCCGACTGCAGCCGCTCGAACTGCTCGCGGCCGGCGAACTCCCAGTCCGGCGTCACGCGCAGCTCCTTGAAGCGCACGTTGTCGGCGATCGTCCAGGCGAAGTTGTACATGACGCGCCAGGTGCGGAAGAAGTTCGTAACCGGCCACGAGCCCGGGATGATGGCGGAGAGATTGCGCATCACGCCGCGCCTGCCGGAGCGCCAGAACAGGAAGAGCGCGGCCCAGCAGGCCATGATCGGCCCCTCCACCCACAGCGGCGTGTTCAGCACCCCGAAGCGGAGCAGGTGGCGCCAGAAGACGCCGTGGGGGAGGAACCGCCGGAACCAGGTCACAGGCTGATCTCCCTCAGCTCCTTCTCCACGCTCGGCAGCGCCGGCCGCAGGAGCCGGAACAGCGCGCTGTTCATCAGCGCGTCGTCGCCGGGATACGTCGGCACGAAGTAGAGCGGGAAGCGCTCGAAGATCTCCCGGTCGCTCCGCTTGCGGCGGCGCTGGACGTCGGCGCGCTTCTCGGCGAGCCGCGCCTCGTGCTTCACGATCCAGTCGAAGGCGCGGAACTGCATCGTCGTCAGCGGGTCGTCGATCGCCACGAGGAACGGGCGGCGGGTGATCTTCCGGACGAACTGCAGGCGCCGCGACGCGGGCCGCGCCGGCGACGCGAACGGCCGCCGCAGCTCGTGCGAGTCGGCGTTGCGCGTCGTCGCGTAATGATGCAGCCGGTGCAGGTACGTGAAGAACACCGACGCCCCGGCCTCGGCGAGGTTCTCGTAGTTCTTGATCGCGGTCTGCAGCGCGTTCCGCTCGAAGAGCACGCCGCGCTCGAAGTCGCCCAGGCGCTTGCTCGTCGTGCTCGAGGCATGGCGGACCAGGCCGCGCGGCTCGAAGAGCACGCGATACCCGGCGATCCAGCTCCGCCAGCCGCAGTCGACGTCTTCGAGGTAGGCGAAGAAGTCGTCGTCGAACGCGCCGAGCTCCATCAGCGGCGCGCGCCGCGAGATCATGTTCCCGCCGCACGCGAAGAGGATCTCGTCCCCCGCCTCCGGCTCGCCGCGCGACCCGACGGGATAGCGGAACCCGTTCTGAAACGCGTGCCCGTCGAAGGTGAGCAGGCCGCCGATGAAGTCGATCTTCGTCCCCGTCGGATCGACGATCTTCCCGCCGATCGAGATCACGTCTTCCGGTGCCTCGTCGATGGCGCGCACCAGCGCCGCCAGCCATCCCGGCTCCGGCACCGCGTCGTTGTTGAGGAAAATGACGTTCGTGGCGACCGAGCCGGCCAGCGCCGCCGCCAGCCCGCCGGTGAAGCCGCGGTTTTCCGGCAGCGCGAACAGTTTCACGTGCGGATGCCGAGCCGCGACCGCGGTGGCGCTGCCGTCGGTCGAGCCGTTGTCGACCACGGTGATCGTCGCGCCGCTCACCTCGCCGAGCTGCGCCTCCACGGCCGCCACGCACTCCAGCGTCTCCGCGCGATTGTTCCAGTTGACGATGACGATCTCGGTCGTGCTCATGCGCGCAGCCGCCGTTTCAGGCGGTCGAGGATCGACACGGGACGGTCGGCGATCGCCGGCTGCGACGCGAACGCGCTCTTCGTCTTCTCGAAGCGCGGCGCGCGCGCGAACTCCCGCAGCGGCGCGAGCGTCCGGTCCCACTGGTGCTCGCGGACGAACTCCTCGCTCCCGCGCACCATCGCGTCGTAGCGGTCGCGGTCCGTCAGCAGCGCGACGACCGCCGCCGCGAAGTCGTCCGTGACCACCCCCGCACCGTAGCGCGCGAGCAGCTCGTCCGTCCCCGGCGCGGAGCTGGTCACGATCGGCAAGCCACACCAGAGATAGTCGTAGACGCGCGTGCGCATCGACAGGTCGGTCTCGATCGAGCGGGGAAACGTGAGCAGCGCCAGCGCGAAGCGCTCGAAGAACGGGGCGCGCGCGTCGTACGCCGCCCACGGCTCGAAGCGCACGAACGCGTACGACTTCGCGCGCGAATACTGCATCGCCTCGCCGAGCTTCCCCTGCGGCGTCGTGTCGGGGTTCGGGTGATGGGTGAACGTGAGCGTCGCGTCGCCGATCGTCTTCCGCACCTCCGCGACCGCGTCGATCGCGGCGATGGGGTCGTACCAGTCGTAGATGCCGCCGAAGAGGATGTCGTGCGTGTCGCGCCGGCGGATCGCGCGCGGCGGCTGCACGCCGAACGGCGCGATCCCGATCAGCGACTCCAGCCGCGGGTCTTCGTCGAACAGGATCGGGTTGAGCCGGCCCGCGGCGAGGAAGAGGCCGAGATAGAACAGCCGCTGCGCCTCAGACGCGCAGAGGAAGTAGTCGCCGCGCATCACGGAGCTGAGAAGCGTGAAGTGGTCGTGCTGGAACACCTCCGCGCCCCGCTCGGCGTAGTAATGGAGGTTCTCGATGATGTAGGGGTCGTAGAGGTCGACGACCGTCGGGAGCGGCTTCGCCTGCTGGAAGAAGGCGTTCGCGACATGCCCCTGCACGACCGCGAAGGCGCTCGACTCGCTGAAGGTGGCGAACGACTCCGGATGCAGATGCACGCCGCGCGTGCCCTCGATGGCGCCGGCGTCGGGGGAGAGGAGCGTCACGTCGTGGCCGTCGTCGCGCAGCACGCGCGCGATCTCGAGAAAGCGGATTCCGATCCCGGCCGGCTGGCCGTGACCGAGCGGCTCCGGGCACACCAGCATGGCCCGCGTCATCGTCCGCGCGCCTTCTCCAGCACGGTGTGCAGCTTCCACGTGCGCGAGCTGTAGATCATCTCCAGCAGCCCGTTGAGCCGCGCGATCTCGACGCGCGTGCGCTCCAGCTCCGCCGAGGTGAGCGCGTTCGTCGCCGACAGCTCCGCGTTCTGCCGCGTGAGTCGCTCGACCTCGAGCGTCTTCTCCTCGAGCGCCGGCACGAGCGACGGCAGGAGCGCCCGCAGCTCGTGCAGCGACCCTTCGAGCTCGCGCACGGTGAGCATGTAGCCGTTGATCGTGTTCTGCGCCTCGACCGACTCCCGCAGCGCGCGCGCGATCTCCCGCTGCGCCCCCTCCGCCTGCCCCTTCGCCTCCACCATGTCGCCGTACAGCGCATGCAGCCGCTGCTTCTGCCGGCCGAAGACGCGCGCGAACACCTCGGGGCCGAGGAGCGCCGCGTGCTTCCGCCAGATTTGCAGCTTCGCCGCGACGAACTTCTCCGATCCCTCCGGCGCCGCGAGCACGACCGACGAGCCGCCCTCGAAGTGGCGCACCTCGCACGTCACGCGCGGGATGCGCAGGAAGCTTCCCTTCTGCGACAGCCGGATCAGAAAGTCCCAGTCCTCGAAGAGATCGAACTCCCGGTCGAAACCGTCGAGCTCGAGGAACGTCTCGCGCAGCACCAGCAGCGTCGGCAGCGGGATGTAGTTGTCGACGAGGAGCAGCTCCCGGTCGTAGTCCTGCGCGTAGAGGCGGAGCCGCTTCTGCGTCTCCGATCCGCGGACGAACGCCGACACCGCGTCGGTGTACCAGGCGGCGTGCGCTGCCGGCGTGGCGTTGGCGAGCGTCGCCAGGTGCTCCGGGTAGAACAGATCGTCGTCGTCGAGGAAGGCGACGTACGCATTCGCCGCCGCCCGCACGCCCGCATTCGCCGCCTCGGAGCGCCCGCGCGAGACGTCATGCTGCACGAGCGTGACGCCTTCGAGCTCCAGCGGCGCGCCGCCGTCGTTCACCACCACGATCTCGCACGGATAGCCGGTCGCCCTGACCGACGCGATCGCCTCGGCCAGCAGCGCCGGGCGGTCTTTCGTGCGGATGACCACGCTCACCGCCACCGGCTCCCGCACCACTTCCGCGACGCCGACGGTGGAGAGCGGCATCGTCCGCAGCGACGGCAACTCCACGACGTGGTACGCCTCGGCGAACTTCGTCGCCGGCGGCAGCGTCATGGCGCGGTACGCGTTGAGGCCGCGCGCGTACGAGACGTAGTCGCGCACCGCGAGCTGCGACGCATGCTCGGCGATCGCGGCGTACTTCAGCTCCGCGACGTCGGTGATGTCGACGATGGCGTTCGGCCGCAGCGGCTGGCTGACCTCGTAGAAGGCGACGCGAGCGACGGCGAGCTCCGCGAAGAGCGTGGCGTCCCCCTGCACCAGCTCCACGAGCGCGCGCGCGAGCGCGATGTGATCGGGATGGATCTCGCCGAGGGCCGGGACGAGGATCAGGTCGGGCCGGAAGGCGAGGAGGTGCTCGCGGAGGAGCGGCGCCACCTGCGCGCCGAGCGACCGGTCGGGGAGGCGGAGGAACTCGACGTCCGCATTGCCGAGCCGCGCCACGCCCCGCCGCGACTCTTCCTCCCGCACGTCGGCGTCTCCCGCTTCCGCGCCGTCCGTGGCGATGACGACGCGCACCGCCCGCCCCTCGCGGAGATGCTGCGCGACCAGCCCCCCGCACCCGATCACCTCGTCGTCCGGGTGCGGCGCGAGGACGAGCAGCCGTTCGCCGCGGAGCAGCGCCGGTTCGTACGGAATCGACTCCGCCTCAATGAGCACGGGGGGATTGTAGTCTCTGGAGTCTCAGAGTCGCAGAGTCGCAAAGTCGCAGAGAGAGATACCCCTTTGAGACTCTGAGACTCTGAGACTCTGAGACTCTGAGACTCTGAGACTCTGAGACTACAATCCCTCCGGGTTCGATGCAGGACGACGGCACGAGAGAGGAGCTGGCGCGCCTCAAGGCAGAGCACCGGCAGATCAGCGATCTGCTCGTGCTGATTCAGGAGCTCACCTCCCGCGCCGTGCGCAGCGACTCGCCCGGCGACCTCTTCTCGCGCGCCTTTCCGATCCTGCATCGCTGCGTTCCGTTCGACGCCGGCACGACGGTGATGCTGGAGCAGAACCTCGACCTCTACGTCACCACGCGCGAAGGGGCGGAGTCGCTGGTCAACGAAGACCTCGTCGGGAACATCCGGGGCACGCTCGAGAAGCTGATCCCGGTCTCTTTCGCGTCGACCGAGGTGATCGTGCGGGCGGAGCTGCACGACGTTCCCGCCACCGACGAGGTCGGCCTGCAGCACGAGATCCACGCGCTGCTCCAACAGGAGCATCGCACCGCCGGCATGCTGCAGCTCTATCGCGGCGGGCCCGAGTTCACGCCGCAGGAGCGGCAGGTGCTGGCGATCTTCGCCACGCAGGTCTCCATGCTCCTCGACACCATCCGCGCGCGCGAGAAGATCGCCAACCTCGCCGACACCGACGAGCTCACCGGCATCTGGAACAGGCGCTACTTCCGGCGGCAGCTCCCGCAGGAGCTGGAGCGGGCGCGCACGTTCAACGTCCCGCTGGCGCTGCTGCTGTTCGACATCGACGACTTCAAGCAGATCAACGACGGCTTCGGCCACGTCATCGGCGACGTCGTGCTCTCGGAGCTCTGCGGCGCGGTGCGCGAGTCGCTGCGGCCGACCGACATCGTGGCCCGCTTCGGCGGCGACGAGTTCGCGATCATCCTCCCGCACACCGACGCCCGCGGCGCCGCCGCCGTGGCCCGGCGCGTCCTGGGGCGGGTGAGGGGGCTGACCATCCCGACGGACGAGGAGGGGGCGATCCAGTGCTCCGTCTCCATCGGCATCGCCGAGTTCCGGCCGGAGGACGCCTCGGCGAACGACCTGATCCGCCGCGCCGACGAGCGTCTCTACGAGGCGAAGCGCCAGGGGAAAAATCGATACACTGCCTGAGACACGCATGCCGAAATACCTCATCGCGAACTGGAAGATGAACCTCCCGCCGGAGGGGATCGAGCGGTACATGGCCACCGTCTGCGCGGGCGATCCGCGAGACGTGACGATGGTCATCGCGCCGCCGTTTCCCTTCATCCACACCGTCACCGCCTGCGGCGGCGTGTCGGTCGGCGCGCAGAACTGCAGCGAGCGGACCTCCGGCGCCTTCACCGGCGAGGTCTCGCCGTCGATGCTCCGCGAGGCCGGCGTCGAGTACGTCATCCTCGGCCACTCCGAGCGCCGCACGC
Organism: Thermoanaerobaculia bacterium; assembly: GCA_036399015.1. Taxonomy (GTDB): domain Bacteria; phylum Acidobacteriota; class Thermoanaerobaculia; order Gp7-AA8; family Gp7-AA8; genus QHVT01. The sequence continues at coordinate 13,701 of DASWNW010000106.1, forward strand.
TCTACCACGAGGACGACGCCCTCATCGCGCGCAAGCTCGCCATCGCCATCGAGACCGGCCTCACGCCGGTGCTCTGCATCGGCGAGGACCTGCGCGTGCGGGACAGCGGACAGGTGGCGCGTTTCCTCGCCGACCAGCTCAAGGTCGCGGCCGTGAGCGCGCTCGAAGAGGTGCGGGAGATCGTGATCGCCTACGAGCCGATCTGGGCGATCGGCACCGGCCGCAACGCCAGTGGCCAGATGGTCGCGGAGACGCTCGTCGACATCCGCCACGCGCTGGAGCGCTTCTGGCCGGCGCGCCTGGCGGCGACGCCGATCCTCTACGGCGGAAGCGTCACCCCCGACAACGTCGCCGAGCTGGTGAGCGACGGCACGATCGACGGGTTCCTGGTGGGCGGGGCGAGCCTCGACTCCCGGAAGTTCCTCTCGATCCACGCCGGGCTGCGATGAAGCGGTGAAGCGGTGGAGCGGCCGGCTTTAGCCGGCCGACCATTCGAAATCCGGCGGGCTGAAGCCCGCCGTTCCACTGGTGAGCTCTTTCCCCTTGACGCTCCGGCCGTTTCCGGGAAGAATTCGCGTCCCTGCCCCGTTAGGGCAGGCGCACCGGAGAGTCCATGACCGTTTTGCTCGTAATCCTCCACGTCATCATCAGCCTGTTCCTGATCCTCGTCGTCCTCGTCCAGCAGGGCAAGGGTGCGGATCTGGCCGGCGCCTTTGGTGGCGGTGGCTCGCAGACGGCGTTCGGCGCGCGTGGCGCGACGACGCTCCTGCACAAGCTGACGACCGGGTTCTTCGTGGCCTTCGTCCTGACCTCACTGGCGCTCGGCATCCTTCAAGGCCGTCCGCGTTCTTCGGTGATGACCGGCGCGACGACCGCTCCGACGACGACGGCGGCCCCCGCGGCCCCCGCCGCTCCGACGACGACGGCCCCGGCGCAGCAGTAGTTCGTTCTTTGTAAGCCTGCCCAAGTGGCGGAATTGGTAGACGCGCACGTTTGAGGGGCGTGTGGAGTAATCCGTGCCGGTTCGAGTCCGGCCTTGGGCACCATTACTTTGTTGTCAGTTGTCCGTTGTCAGTGATCCGTGGCGCTCCGCCCGGGCGACAATCCGCAGACAACCGACAACAGACAACCAGTAACAACCTCACCGATACCCCGACGCTCCCCGCGTCAGCTTCGTCAGCCCCCCTCCATCGCTGCCCACGACGTAAATCTCCCTCTCGTCCGAGAAGAGCAGACGTGTCCCATCGGGCGACCATGCCGGTTGCGACGCGACGGACATCCCCGTGGTGATCCGCCGCACGCCGCCGCTCGCGAGCTCCAGCAGGTACACGTCGCGGCCGCCGTCGCGCGTCGACACGAACGCCACCGACCGCCCATCGGGGGACACCGCCGGTGCCGTGTCCTCGCCGCTGCCCGCGCCGAGCGGCTCGACGGCGCCCGACGCGACGTCGAGGACGAACAGCCGGTCGCGCCCCTCCGGATTCGCCTGGAAGACGAGCCGCTTCCCGTCGCGCGTCCAGCTCGGCACCTGGCTGCTCCAGCGGTTCGACGTCAGCCGCCGCTCGTTCGTACCGTCCGCATCGGCGGCGTACAGCTCCCAGTGCCACGCCTCCCCCTGGCGCGTGCCGCGCTGAAACACGATCCGCTTGCCGTCCGGCGACGGCACCGGCACGCCGTCGAATCCCGGCGCGGCGAGGAGTCGCCGCTCCTCGCTGCCGTCCGCCTTCATCCGGTACAGGTCCACCTCGCCCCCGTTCGCCGAGTCGCGCGGCGACTGGAAGAGGATGCGTGTGCCGTCGGGCGTGAACGCCGGGTGCGCGTCCCGGCCCGGACTCCAGGTCAGACGTTCGGCTCCCGTCCCGTCGGCCGCCATCGCGTAGAGCTCCCAGTCGCCGGCGTCGCGGGTGGAGGCGAAGACGATCCGCCTGCCGTCGGGCGACCATTGCGGCCACGCGTTCGCGTAGCCGGTGTTCGTGATTTGCCGCGTTGCGCCGCTGTCGACGTCCATCACGAACAGCTCGAAGCGTCCGGGCGAGTCGCTGTAGTACGCGAGCTGCTTCCCGTCCGGCGACCAGTCCAGCTCGTACGTCGTGAAGGGGTCGCGCGTGAGGTTGCGGAGGTTCGCGCCGTCCGCGTCCATCACGTACAGCTCGGTGTTCCCGTCGCGTTCCGAGTAGAAGGCGATGCGCCTGCCGTCGGGCGAGCGGCGGGCAGACCCGTCCCGCGCGGGGTGGCTGATGACCCGGCGGCGCCCGCTCCCGTCGGCGTTCATCATCCAGCTGTCGCCGCCGCTGCCGAAGAGGATCGTCCCGTCGTCCGACCAGGCGGGATGGCTTTCCGCGTCCGGCGTCTCGGTGAGGCGGCGCAGGTTCGTCCCGTCGACGTCGATGACGTAGACCTCCGCGTTGCCATCGCGGTCGGAGTCGAACGCGATCCGCCGCGAGTCCGGCGACCACGACGGATGCCGCGCAAACTCGAGGCCGGCCGCGGCGCCGCGATGGGTGAGGCGCCGCTCGCCGGTCCCGTCGGGCCGGATCAGGTAGAGGTTGAAGTGCCCGTCGCGCGTCGAGTCGAAGACGATCCACTCCCCGTCGGGCGACCATGAGGCATGCGTGTCGGCGGCCCCGTTGAACGTCAGCCGCCGCTCTCCCGTCCCGTCGGCGTTGACGATCCAGAGCTGCGGCTCGCCGGTGCGCTCGCTCTGGAAGACGAGCCGCCGCCCGTCCGGCGACCAGGAGGGGTTGATGTTCAGGAACGCGTTCTGCGCCGCCGCGTCGACGGCGAGCGCGAGAAGAGTGAGTTGGATGAGGCGCATGCGCCCAAGGTGCCGCGCGCCCCGCGCGAATTCAACGTCTTTTGCCTCAGGCTACAGGATTGTTCCTGGCGCGTTGCATTTGGATGTTGTTGTCGGTTGTCAGTTGTCAGTTGTCAGTTGTCCGTGGAGTGTCGTCCAGGCAGCCAGCCGCAGACAACCGACAACCAGCAACCGACAACCGCATCACCGGTCGGTGATGCGCCGGTCATACTCCGCCGCCCGGTCGAGGAACGACTCGATGCTCCTTCCGAGGCCCAGCTTCTCCGTCAGGTCGGACGACTTGGCAAAGTCGGCGCTGAGGCGCTCGGCCTCGGCAAGGTAATAGTCGCGCAGGCCCGCCTCGATCTTGAACTCGGGGTACTTTTCGGCGAGCGTCCGCATCCACTCCTCGACCTGCCGGCGGCGATCCTTGTCCCCGGTTCCGGTCTTGAGGTCTTCGAGCAGCGTCGTCACGACACCCGAGAGGATCTGCATCCGCTGCTGGTGCAAGGCTTCGTTCGTCATGGCGGCGAATGCTATCAGCGATGCGGCTACAATGCGCCCGGCCATGAAAGTGCTGATCGCGAACCGCGGCGAGATCGCCGTACGCGTCATCCGCGCCTGCCGCGAAATGGGGTACCCGACCGTCGCGGTCTACTCCGAGCCCGATCGCGCGGCGCTCCACGTCGTCTCCGCCGATCAGGCCATGCCGGTCGGCGCCGCCCCCTCGCGCGAGAGCTACCTGCGCATCGACCGCATCCTCGACGCCGCGAAGAAGAGCGGCGCCGACGCCATCCATCCCGGCTACGGCTTCCTCGCCGAGAACGCCGACTTCGCGCGCGCCTGCCGCGACGCCGGCCTCCTCTTCATCGGTCCCTCCCCCGAGTCGATCGACGCCATGGGCTCGAAGACCGAGAGCCGGCAGCGGATGAAGGCCGCCGGCGTGCCGGTCGTCCCCGGCCTCACCGAGCCGGTGAAGTCGTTCGACGAGATCGCCGCCTTCGCGAAGGAGTCGGGCTTCCCGATCATGATCAAGGCGAGCGCCGGCGGCGGCGGGAAGGGGATGCGCCTCGTCGAGCGGGAGGAAGACCTCCGCCAGTCCTTCGAGCGGGTGACGAGCGAGGCGGAGTCGTTCTTCGGCGACAGCGCCGTCTACGCCGAGAAGTTCATCACCTCGCCGCGCCACATCGAGGTGCAGGTCGTCGGCGACCAGCACGGCAACATCGTCCACGTCGGCGAGCGCGAATGCACGCTCCAGCGCCGCCACCAGAAAGTGGTCGAGGAGTGCCCCTCGCCCGTCGTCGACGAAGAGCTGCGCGCCCGCCTCGGCGCGATGGCCGTCAAGGCCGCCGCGGCGGTGAACTACTACTCCACCGGCACCATCGAGTGCCTCATGGGACCCGACCGCGAGTTCTACTTCCTCGAGATGAACACCCGCCTCCAGGTCGAGCACCCCGTCACCGAGATGGTCTGGGGCGTCGACCTGGTGAAAGAGCAGTTGCGGATCGCGCAGGGGGAGAAGCTCTCCTTCACCCAGGCCGACCTCCGGCCGCTCGGCCACGCCATCGAATGCCGCATCTACGCCGAGGATCCGGCACGCAAGTTCGCCCCCTCGCCGGGGCTGATCCGCTACATCAACCTCCCGCAGGGGCCGGGCGTGCGCAACGACCAGGGCGTCTACCCCGGCTACACCGTGCCCGTCTACTACGACCCGATGCTCTCGAAGCTGATCGTGCACGGGCCGACGCGCGAGGAGGCCATCGCCCGCATGCGCCGCGCGCTGGCGGAGTACCGGGTCGAGGGGATCATGACCACGATCCCGTTCTTCACCTACATCATGGACAACCCCGACTTCATCGCCGCGAACTTCGACACCGGCTACATCGACCGCATCCTGCCGCAGATCGACTTCGCGGAGCGGCCGTCGACGCAGCACGACGTCGACGCCGCCATCGCCGCCGCGGCCATCCTCGCCTTCGAGGAGTCGCAGAACGTGAAGCTGCCGGAGGACCTGCCGTCGCGCTGGCGCAACGCCGCGCGGGTGGAGGGGCTGCGCTCGTGAAGTTCATCGCCCGCGAGAACGGCACCGACACCGAGGTGGAGGTGCTGCGCCACGGCACCGGCTATCGGGTGCGCATCGGCGACCGCTGGCTGGAGGCCGACTTCGTCAGCGTCGGCCAGTACGTCCGCTCGCTGCGCCTCGACGACGGCACGCAGTTCTCCGTCGTCCACCACTCCGTCGGCAACACGCACGAGATCTCCCTCGGCAACTCCAGCGTCACCGTCGAGGTGATCGACCCGCTCGCCGCCCGGCGCCGCCGCCGCGAGGACGAGATGGGCTCCGGCGGCGTCGTGAAGGCGCTCATGCCGGGACGCGTCGTGCGCGTGCTCGTCGCCAAGGGGGACACCGTCCGCAAGGGCGCCGGCCTGCTCATCCTCGAGGCGATGAAGATGGAGAACGAAATCCAGGCACCCGCCGACGGCACCGTCGACGAGCTGTTCGTCGAGCCCGGCCAGACCGTCGAGGCGGGGGCCGACCTGGTGCACATCACATGAACCTCTCTCTCGACGTCGTACGCGATCTCTTCCGCCACATGCAGTGGGCCGACGCGGAGCTCTGGACCGCGATGAACGCGCACCCCCCCGCGCTCGAAGACGAGAAGCTGATGAAGCTCGTGCAGCACCTGCACGTCGTCCAGCGCGCCTTTCACCTGATGTGGACCGGCGGCCAGAACGACCCGGCGGCCCTCTACGCGAAGCAGGAGCCGCCGGCGATGCGCGCCTCGGCGCGGGAGTGGCACGCGACGGCCGCGGACTATCTCGACCGGTTCGACGAGTCGGAAATGGGCAAGATCCTGCACATGCCGTGGCTCGCGCATTTCGAGCAGCAGCTCGGCCGGTCGCTGCAGTCGCCGACGTACGGCGAGAGCTTCCTGCAGATCGCGATGCACAGCGGCTATCACCGCGGGCAGGCGAACATGCGCCTCCGCGAGCTGGGCGGCGAGCCGAAGAACGTCGACTACATCGCCTGGATCTGGTTCAGCCGCCCCGAACCGAACTGGCCGTAACGCGACGTTGCCCCTCTGGAGCGACGGGCTCTTAGCCCGTCGTGGTGCCGGGCTGAGGCAGCCGCGCCCCGCGTTACGCGAGCCGTGTACAAAACGCGGCAGCCTCCGGGGAGACGACGGCACCCTTCGGAAAGACGACGGCAGCCTCCGGAAAGACGACGGCAGCCTCCGGAAAGACGACGGCAGCCTTCGGGGAGACGACGGCACCCTTCGGGGAGACGACGGCAGCCCTCGGAAAGACGACGGCACCCCTCGGGGAGACGACGGCACCCCTCGGAAAGACAATGGCAGCCTCCGCCAACGCACCTCCGGTCCTGTGGAGCGGCGGGCTTCAGCCCGCCGAACCGCGGCCTATAATCCCTCCCCAATGTCGTCCAGCCAGCCCCTGGGTTCCTGGGTCATCGGTGAACGTGTCAGCACGTCCGTCTGGCTCGCGGAGGACACGCGCAACGGCAAGCAGGTCGCCGTCAAGCTGCTGACCAAGCAGTTGCCGAAGGAGCAGGCGAAGCGCGACACCATGGTGCGGGACGTGCGCATCGCGGCGGCGCTCTACCACGCCTTCCTGATCCCCATCCTCGAGATCACCCCCGTCGGAGACAACCTGCTCATGGTCATGGAGCTCGTCGACGCGCAGCCGGTCGCGCGCCGGGCGGCGGGCGGCGCGCTGCCGAAATCCGAGGTCCTGCGCATCGGCTACCAGCTCGCGAGCGTCGTGAAGTACCTGCACATGAAGGGGCTGCTGCACGGCAACGTCGCAGGCGATTCCGTGCTCGTCACCCCCGCCGGGCAGGTGCAGCTCGCCGGGTTCAACATCGCCAACCTCCTCCGCCGCGAGCGGACGTCGGCGGCCTACCAGCAGAAGGGGAGCGACGCGCGCGCGGTCGCCTACCTGGCGCCGGAGCAGATCGCGAATCAGACCATCGACGAGAAGACCGACCTCTTCTCCACCGGCGTGGTGCTCTACGAGCTCGCCACCGGCAAGCTGCCCTTCAACGGCGCGACCGCGCCCGACGTCGCCCGCGCAATCGTGGAGGGGAACCCTGCCTCGCCGAAGGCGCTGAACCCGCAGATCGACAACGCCCTCGTCAGCCTCCTCGGCGGCTGCCTGTTCAAGGACCCGTTCAAGCGGCAGCGCGACGCGAAGGCGCTGGTGGAGCAGATCGAGCGAATCGAGCCCGACGTCATCCCCTTCGCGGCGTCGCTGGAGAAAAAGATCGCCACCCCGGTCGCATCGATCTCGGAGCACCGCCGCTCGATCCTCCTCGTGGCCGAGGTGGCGAATGACGAGACGGTGGTCGAGGACGCCTCGAAGGCCGCCGCGCGCATGCAGCAGATCCTCGGCGAGGCGGTGTACCTCTTCGACGGACACGTCATCGACCCCTTCGGCGCCCGCCTGGTCGCCGAACTGCCGACGGTCGACAACGCGCTCGAGGCGGGGCGGAAAGCGGAGTTCGACCTCCAGCAGTTGCAGGCCGAGAACGACCCGCTGCAGGTACGGATGCTCCTGCACGCCGGCGAGCTGGAAGTGTGCGACGGCGTCCCGGCCGGGCCGGCGGTGGAGAAGGCGGTGGCGACGCTCGCCGAGATCGCGCCGAACGCCCTCTTCATCACCGAGGACTTCGTGAAGGGGGGACGCGGCAACGTGCGCCTGCGCGACGCCGGCGCGCGCGCGGGGGTGAAGCTCTTCACCATCGTGCCGCCGGAGCCGCCGCCCGTCATGGCCGACCTCTCCCCGGAGCCGAACACCGCCGAGCTCGAGGCGGAGCTCGCGGTCAGCGTCGAGGTGGAGGCGATCGCCGCCGCCGCCGCGCGCAAGAAGAAGGCGTTCTACCGGCTGGTCGCCGCTGCTGTGGTCCTCGGCCTCTTCGCCGGTGCGGGCGCGATGTGGATGCGCGGTGGCGAGGAGCCGGCGCCGGTGGTGAAGAAGGCCGCTCCGGTCGACGCGAGGCCGACCGCCGCGAATCCGCGCGCCGTGCACCTCACCGTCGCCGCCGCCGATCCAACCGCGGCCGACCTGGCGAATACCGTCCGCCTCGGCACGGTCGAGCTGCTGCGCGCCTATCCGGAGCTGCGCGTCGTCGACGCGCCCGCCGCCGGCGCCGCGTCGGTCGGCGCGACCATTGCGCCCGGTGCCGACGCCGGTGCCGAGATCCTGCGGCTGCACGACCAGGCGGTCCGGCAGACGCGCGCGTCGCGCCGTCTCGACTCGCCGGCAGGGCTGACCGAGTTCGCCAACGCCGTCGTGGCCCGCTCGCTGAACGACACCGCCGCCGTCGAGACGTCGCTGCGCGCCGCGATCGCGGCCAACCCGAATCTCCTCCCGGCGCAGGTGATGGCGATGGACGTCTTCAAGGACGCCGAGGGGCTGGCGGCGGCACGCCAGGTCCTCGCGCTCGATCCGGCGAACCTCGGCGCGGCGCGGAAGGTGGCGCGCGCGAGCATGGTCACCGGCGACCTCGCCGAGTCGCTCGCCGCCTGGGGGCTGGTGCTGCGGCGCGAGCCGCGGGACGCCGAGGCCTTGAACCACGTCGCCCGCTACGCGCTCTCGTCCGGCGACACGGCGAAGTTCAACCAGACCATCGCGCGGATGAAGACGCTGCCGCCGGCACAGGTGTCGGTGCACGAGCCCGACGCGCTCGCCGCCGCGGGGCGCATCGACGGCGCGATCCAGCGCTACTACACCGTCGAGGAGACGCAGGCGAACAACGCGCCGCTGGCGCTGAAGATCGGACGCCTGTCCGTGCTGCGGCACTCGCTCCCGATCGCCGAGCTCGAGCTGAAGAAGCTCGCGGTGCAGGACCCGCTGTACGGCTACCAGATGCTCAGCGCGTACATCGCGGCGGAGAAGAAGGACCGCGCCGGCGCGATGCAGGCGCTCGAACGGGCGCTGCGCTCCGCGGAGCCGGGCGACGACTCATGGACGTCGGCGGCCGAGGTGCACGCGATCCTCGACGACACGACGGCGGTGATGCAGTCGCTGGAGAAGGCGGCCGCGCGCAACGAGCCGACGGCGGCGTACGTGCTGGCCAACCCGCTCTTCCGCTACCTCCACAGCGACCCCCGCTTCGTGAAGGTGCGCGCGACGCTCACCGCGCAGCAGGCGGAGATCCGGGGCGCTCTCGCCGCGTTGCGTTGACGCGCCACTCCACCGGCATGACCCGGATCGAGTCGCGGTAGTCGACGATGCCGAGCCGGATCGCCTCGCGGAACATCGGCGAGCGGAAGCGGGGGTTCAGCGCCCGTCTCCGGCCGTCGGCGATGCGCGTCGGCGAGATCGTCAGCGAGTCTTCGTCCTGGCGCATGTAGACGAACCCGTTTGCCACCTGCGAGGACAGCATCCGGAACACGTGGTCCGGAAGGATGAACACGCCGTTCTGGCAGACGACGTACAACGGCTCTTTTGCATCCATAATTGAGGGTGATGATCGTTTCGGCGCGACTGACGTTCTCGGCAGCCCATCGCTTGCACAATCCGAACCGGGATGCGGAGTGGAACCGGCAGATTTACGACAAATGCGACAACCCGCGCGGACACGGCCACAACTACGCGCTCGAGGTGAGCGTGCGCGGCACGATCGACCCCGAGACCGGGATGGTGATCGACCTCAAGCGGCTCAAGGACATCATGCGCGAGCGGGTCATCGACCGCGTCGACCACACCAACCTCAACGAGGACGTCGACTTTCTGAAGGGCGTGATCCCGACCGCCGAGAACCTCGCCCGCTGCTTCTGGCAGCAGCTCGCGCCCGCCATCCCGCACGGCGAGCTGTACGAGGTGGCGCTGCAGGAGACGGAGCGCAACTCGGTGCGCTACCGGGGAGAGGATGAGCCATGAACTACGACCTGGCGATGATGGCCCTCGAAGGCCTGGCCCGCGCGCCGATGACGCTGCACAGCACCGCCGGCGAGATCACCATCGAAGGAGAGGCCTCGGCCTTCAAGGAGCTGGCCCGCCTCTGTCTCCTCCTCGGCGGCACGCAGACCGCCAGCGACGAGTTCGAGCTGACCCCCGGCGTGCACGTGGCGGGCGGGGGGCCGGTGTTGAGATTGCGTCTGCGGGAGTAGTTGCTGGTTGCTGGTTGCTGGTTGCTAGTGGCGCGTTGCGCGTTGCGAGTTACCCGGGCTGTTCCGCCCGGGCGACAAGGCCCGAGCAACTAGCAACTAGCAACCAGCAACGCAATTACTGCTCGTAATCTGGCGAATACGTCACCAGATCCCTGAGGAACGTCGCCTTCGCCCGCTGGTCGCGGTCGTCCACTTCGAGGAGGTCGCGGATGGAGATCATGCCGACCAGCTTGCCGTCGTCGACGACCGGGAGGTGGCGGGCGCGGATGGCGTACATCTTCTCGAGCGCGGTGTCGATGTTGTCGCGGGGATCGGCGACGACGAGCTCCTTCGACATGACCAGGCCGACGTTCGTGGAGTCGGGATCGAGGCCGGCGGCGACGACGCGGGACATGATGTCGCGCTCCGAGAAGATGCCGGCCAGGCGGCCCGACTCGACCACGGCCACGGCGCCGATGTTGCGCTCCGCCATCGTTCGCGCCGCGCTGCGCACGTCGATGCTCGGCTCGAGCACCGTCAGGACCTGCCCTTCGATCAGCTCTGAAATCTGCTTCATGCCCTCTCCCGGTCAGTAGCGCAACAGCGAGTGCAGCGAGACGTCCGGCCCGAGCTTCTGCCGTCCGCCGAGGAACTCCAGTTCGATCACGGTGGCGGCGCCGACGAGCGTGGCGTCGAAACCGCGGACCAGGTTCGTAGCCGCTGCAAGCGTGCCGCCAGTGGCCAGTACGTCGTCGATGACCAGGACGCGGTCGCCGGGCGCCAGCGCGTCGTCGTGGATCTCCAGCGCGTCCTTGCCGTACTCGAGCACGTACTCGTGGCGGCGTGTCGTCCACGGCAGCTTCCCCGGCTTGCGGATGGGGACGAAGCCGGCGCCGAGCTTCTGCGCCACGATGCTGCCGAAGATGAAGCCGCGCGACTCGATGCCCGCGACCAGGTTCACGCCGCCGCGGCGGAACGGTTCGGCGAGCAGCTCGCAGGTGGTGTCGAGCGCGCCGGGCGAGCGGAGGAGCGGCGTGATGTCCTTGAACAGGATCCCCGGCTTCGGGAAGTCGGGGACGTCGCGGATGAAGGCCTCGAGCTCCTCGGCCGTCATCAGAACTTCACGTCGAAGTCCGGGAGCCGGCCCGAGAACTCCTTCGTCTCCTGGTCGATCTGCGTCACCTCGGCGTAGCGCGGGCCCTCGCGGATCTCCTCGATCCACTCGTCGATGCTGTTCTTCTCGCCCTCGACCAGTGCCTCGACCGACCCGTCACGGTTGTTCTGGATCCAGCCCTTCAGCCCCATCCGCCGCGCCACGCGCGTTGCGTAAAAGCGGTAGCCGACTCCCTGGACCTTCCCGTGGATCCGCAGATGCCGCTGTTCCTTCATATGGCGGGAGATTGTACATGCGCGTAGGCCCGGGCAACGGGCAACGAGCAACGAGCAACTGAGAGATCACCGCCGCCGGCGCGTCGTCTTCTTCTTCGGCGTCGCCTTCTTCTTCTTCGGTGTCGCTTTCTTCGCCGCCGCCGGCTTCGGCGCGGGGGCCTGCACCGTCACCACCTTCGGCGGCGCGTTGCGGATCTCCATGACGCTCTTCTGCAGGTCGGTGATGAGCTTCGTCTGCTGCTCGTTCTGCCGGCGCACCTGCGTGATGGCGCGGGTGAGGTCGTCGCGCTCCTTGTCCGCGAGCGACACCAGCGCCACGGTCGCGGCGGCGGCGGCGTCGGTGCGGGGGTACTGCTGCACGATCTGCTTGAGCGACGTGCGCGCCTTCTCGTTGTTGCCGGCGGTCATCTCCGTGCGCGCCTGCTTGAGCAGGCCGTCGGCGCGGAGGTCGTTCGGCACCGACAGGATGAGATAGACCACCAGCGCGCCGAGGATCGACGACACGATGCCGGTGAACGTCAGTACGGTGCGGACTTTCATGGCGCTACTCGCGCCAGCCGAAACGGCCGACCAGCGGGACGAACTCGGCGCTGCCGCAGTCCTCGATCTTCACCCCCGTGCCGACCCGGATCACCCGCGCCAGCCGCTGGTTGCCCGCCGGCCCGACCGGGATCACCAGCCGTCCGCCACGCGCCAATTGCTGCACGAGCGGCTCCGGCACTTCCGGCCCCGCCGCGGCGACGATGATCCGGTCGAACGGCGCCTGATCCGACCAGCCGTACGTCCCGTCGAACCGCTTCACGGAGACGTTGTTGATCTTCAGGTCGCGGATGATCTCCGACGCCTTCTGCGCCAGCTCGGGGACCCGCTCGATGGTAAAGACTTTCGCGCACAGCTTCGACAGCACCACTGCTTGGTATCCGGTTCCCGTGCCAATCTCCAGCACCTTCTCCGGCCCCCGCAGCTCCAGCAGCTCGATCATGCGCGCCACGATGTAGGGCTGGGAGATGGTCTGCTTCTGCCCGATCGGGAGCGCGCCGGCGCCGTACGCCTTCGCCGCCACCACCTGCGGCACGAAGCGGTGGCGGGGGACGTCGCGCATCGCCTGCAGCACGCGCTGGTCGGTGATGCCGCGCGCGGCCACGTGCCGTTCGACCATCAGCGACCGCTGGTGCGCGAGCTCCCGCTCCTGCGCCCGCACCGCGGTGTCGGACGGGTCACCCTTGCGCGGCGGCGTGATGGCCAAGCAGCTCCTCGAGAGGGCGGAGTCCCGGGATCGATTCGTCGTGCGTCAGGTCGAGATGCAGCGGCGTGATGGAGACGTAGCCGTTCTGGATGGCCTCGAAGTCGGTCCCCTCGCCCGGATGCCACACCGGCGGCTCGCCGCCGATCCAGTAATACTTCCGCCCCCGCGGGTCGAGCCGCTCGATCACCCCCTCGGAGTAGATGCGCCGTCCCAGCCGCGTGATCTTCACGCCGTTGAACGCGCTCACCGGGAAGTTCACGTTCAGGATCACGCGTGGGTCGCGATGCCGCTCCAGCGCGATGCTCGTCAGCTCCGCGGCGAACGCGGCGCAGCGGTCGAACGAGAAGTGCTTGCCCACCTCCGCGGAGAAGGCGATGGAAGGGATGTTCAGCAGCGCCCCTTCGAACGCCGCGGAGATCGTGCCGGAGTAGGTGACGTCGTCGCCGAGGTTCGGGCCGAAGTTGATGCCGGAGACGATGAGGTCGGGACGGTGGTCCTTCAGCAGCTTCAGCACCGCGAGGTTCACGCAGTCGGTCGGCGTGCCGTCGACGATCCACTCGTCCGGCCGGATTTCCAGGAGGCGCAGCGGCCGGTTCAGCGTCAGCGCATGTGAGGCCGCGCTCTGCTCCCGGTCCGGCGCGACGATGATGACCTCGCCGACCGCGCGGCAGGCGTCGGCGAGTTTGCGCAGTCCTTCGCTGTAGATCCCGTCGTCGTTGGTGACCAGAATGCGGGGCATGTCGGCTGCCGAATGCTAACGCATCTGCGACAGCAGCATCGCCCCGAGAATGAACGCCGCCCCGACGGCGAACGTGAGCGTCAGCGGGTCTCCCTCGAAGACGATCGACGTGATGGCCGCCGCCACCGGCTCGAACGACAGGATGACCGCCGCCTCGGTCGCGCTGACGTGCGCCTGCCCCCACATCAGCGCCACGAACGCGAGCGCCGTCGTGACGACGGCGGTGAAGACGATCACCGTCACGAGCGAGGCGTCCCACGGCGTCGCTTTCGACAGCGCCGCGAACGGCGCGGCGGCGATGCCGACCACCAGCACCTGCACGCCGGCCAGCGCGGCCGAGGTCTCGTTCGTGCTCCAGCGCGACGACAGCACCACGTGCCACGCGAACGCGATCGCGCAGGCGAGCGTGAGGAGGTCACCGAACGTCGGGCGGGCGTCGAAGCCGCCCCCGATGAGGATGGTCGTGCCGATGACCGCCAGAATTGCGGCAATCCAGACGTTCAGCTTCGGCCGCACCGTGCGCGCCTGGAAGAACGGCACCATCACCACGTACAACCCGGTGAGGAACGCGGAGCGGGGCGCGGAGATGGTGAGGAGTCCGGTGGTCTGCATCCAGTAGCCGATGAAGACGAGCAGGCCGAGGAGCAGGCCGGGGACGAGCATCGCGCGGGACAGCCGGCGCCGCACCGCGACAATCAGGATCAGCCCCGCCAGGGTGAAGCGCCAGAAGATGAACGCCTCGGGCGTCATGCGCGTGACGGCGTTCTTGACGAGCGTGAACGTCGCTCCCCACGCGGCCGCGGTGAAGAGCAGCGCCAGGATTGCGAGCCAGCGGCGCGTCATCGCGACGAGGCCGGCGACCGCTGCTCGTGCAACTGCTGCAGCGTGCGCTGCATCTGCGCGAAGACCGCCATGAACAGGACGAGCAGCAGGATGCCGACCATCCGCCAGACCCAGCGGCTCATGCGTCGAACCTCGGCGCGAAGCTCTCCGCGTGCCGCGCCGCCCATTCGATTGCGTAGCGCATCGGCGCCGCGTCGGCGATCCCTTTGCCGGCGATGTCGAACGCGGTGCCGTGATCGACGGAGACGCGGAGATAGGGGAGCCCGAGCGTGACGTTGACCGACTGCTCGAAGGCGAGCGTCTTGACCGGGATCAGCCCCTGGTCGTGGTACATGGCCATGACGACATCGTACCTGCCGCCGCTGGCCGCCAGGAAGACGGTATCGGGCGGATGCGGCCCGCTGACCTGCAGCCCGTCCGCGCGCGCGAGCTCCACGCCGCGCGCGACCGCCTCCTCCTCGTCACCGAAGCGGCCACCCTCGCCGGCGTGCGGGTTCACCCCCGCGACGGCGATGCGCGGCGGCGCGCCGTAGAGCCGGGCGTATTCGCGCGAGGTGAGCCGCGCCAGCGCCGCGATGCGCTCGGGCTCGATCGAGCGGATCGCCTCGCGCAACGGCACGTGCACGCTCAGCAGCACCGTGCGCAGGCTGGGGGAGTCGAAGTACATCGCATAGTCGACGCCGTACTCCCCGAGCCCGGCGCGCGCGGCGAGCAGCTCCGTGTGTCCGGGGTAGGGGGAGCCGGCGAGCGCGATGGCCTGCTTGTGGATGGGAGCGGTGACGAGCGCCGAGCACTCTCCCCGCTCGATCGCGCCGATGGCGGCGTCGATGGCGTCGAGCGCGACCTGGCCGTACTCGGCGGAGATCTCGCCGTAACGCACCACGTCCCGCACCTCCCCGAACAGGCGATGCGGGACGTCGAGTGAATCGAGCGCCTTCCGAACGATCTCGGCGCCGATGCCGGCAGGGTCGCCGAGGGTGATCGCGAGCGGCTTCACCACGGGGATGTTATCGGTTGTCGGTTGTCAGTTGTCCGTGCTGTTTCGCCCGGGCGACGGCCCCACAGATAACCGACAACGGACAACCGACAACAGCGGAACTCCTATCCGGCCAGCTCTTCCTGCTTGAAGCAGTACTTGATGCAGTGCTTCTGGATGAGGAGGTTCGGCGCCCCTTCGCGGTTCACCTTCAGGCAATTCTTGTCGTACCACTCGATCCAGCCGCGGACCTCTTCGCCGTCGGTCATGACGATGACCATCGGCGTCTTCGAGTTCATCTGTTTGAGGTAGTAGAAATTCTCGGCGTTGGTCGACTCGGGCGGGACGGCCCTGGCGTCTTTGAAGTTGTTGCCGCGCGGCTGGCCGTGACCGTTGCCGTTGCCCTTCGCGCGCTTGAAATCGGGCATGGAGCGGAACGTCCTCCGTCCGTGCATCGAGTTGCCTTCGACCTCGTGCGGCCTGCTCGCCATTGGCATTGCCGTCCTCCGTAAATTGAGCTTCTCAGGGGGATTCCCAGTTGGCCGAGACTCGTTTGCGATTTGCGTGCCTCATCACTAGAATTGCGCGGCTTCGCCAGTTGCAACCAACGCAACTCCTGCCTGGAGGTTCTTCTTGAATTCCGTCGTCTGCATCACCCATGTTCCCGATACAGAATCGCGCATCAAGATCGCCGACGGCCGCAAGGTCGACGAGGCTGGTCTGAAGTTCATCGTCTCCCCGTACGACGAGTTCGCGCTCGAAGAGGCGATCCGCGTGAAGGAGAAGTCGGGCGGCGACGTCACCGTCGTCACCTTCGGCCCCGACCGCGCGCAGCAGGCGCTGCGTGAGGCGCTCGCCCGCGGCGCCACGAAGGCGCTGCACGTGAAGGGCGACTCCGGCGACGCCGACTCGCTCGGCATCGCCAAGGTCCTCGCCGCCGCCATCAAGTCGATCCCGCACGACCTCGTGTTCCTCGGCAAGCAGGGCGTCGGCCCCGACAACGGTCTCGTCGGCCCGATGCTCGCCGAACTGCTCGGCTACCCGCAGGTCAACGTCGTCACGCACCTCGAGGTCGGCGACGGCAAGCTCACCGCGCACCGCGAGATCGAGGCGGCCGAGGAAGTGCTCGAGGCGCCGCTGCCGGCGGTCGTCACCGCGCAGAAGGGGCTGAACGAGCCCCGCTACGCGTCGCTCAAGGGCATCATGGCCGCGAAGAAGATCGCCATCGAGACGAAGAGCGTCGCCGACCTCGGACTCGACGAGGGCGACATCCTGAAGCAGCGCGTCGTCACGATCTCGCTCGAGCTGCCGGCCGAGAAGAGCGGCGGCCGTAAGGTCGACGGCGGCGATCCGAACGCCGCGGCGCAGGAAATCATCAAGTACATCAAAGAGCACGCGAAGGCGCTTTAGGCGCCCGGGAGAGATCGAAATGCCAGGTGTTCTCGTATTCACCGAAATCAAAGACGGGAAGCTGAAGAAGGTCTCCCGTGAAGCGCTGTCGATCGGCCGCAAGCTCGCCGAGGCGGCGGGCGGCGACCTGGTCGCCTTCGCGAGCGACGCTGCCGCCGCCGCGGAAGCCGGCAAGTACGGCGCGAAGAAGGTCTACGTTGCCGACGTCGGCCACTACTCCACCGAGCCCTACACCGCCGCGCTCGCGCAGGCGGTCAGCGAGGCCCAGCCCTCGATCGTTCTCTTCGGCGGCACGTCGGACGGCCGCGATCTCGCCCCCCGCCTCGCCGCGCGTCTCAACGTCGGCGTCGCCTCGGACGTCGACCGCCTCGAGTGGACCGACGGCAAGCTGCGCGCGCGCCGTCCCGTCTACTCCGGCAAGGCCTTCGCCACGGTCGAGGTGACGGGCACGCCCGCCATCGCCACCACCCGCCCGAACGCCTTCCCGCCCGAGGAGACCGGCGGCGGCGCGGCGGAAGTCGCGAACGTCTCCGCGAGCGCCGACAACCGCGTGAAGATCGTGGAGACGAAGGAGCCGGAGGCCGGCGAGCTGTCGATCTCCGAGGCCGACATCATCGTCTCCGGGGGCCGCGGCCTGAAGGAGGCGGCGAACTTCTCGTACATCCGCGACCTCGCCCACGCGATCAACGGTGCGGTCGGCGCCTCACGCGCCGTCGTCGACGCCGGCTGGATCGATCACCAGCATCAGGTCGGCCAGACGGGACGCGTGGTGAGCCCGAACCTGTACATCGCCGCGGGCGTGTCGGGAGCGATCCAGCACCTCGCCGGAATGTCGTCCTCGAAGCACATCATCGCCATCAACAAGGATCCCGAGGCCCCGATCTTCCGCATCGCCGACCTCGGCATCGTGGGAGACCTCTTCCAGATTCTCCCGGCCCTGACCGAGGAAGTGAAGAAGGCGAAAGCGCACTGACCGCGCTGTGGAGCGGCGGGCTTCAGCCCGCCGGGCGATCGACAGTTCGGCGGGCTGAAAGCCCGCCGCTCCACTACTGGTCGACGGGCCGGTCCGGCGTCGCGTAGGTCGGGTTGCCTTCCACCAGCTCGCTGTTCAGCGCGTAGCCGGCGCCCATCGCGGAGGGGATGCCCTGCACGTCCTCGCCGCAGCTCAGGGCCAGGCGCATGACGTGTCTCGCGAAGGGGAGGGCGCACTCGGCGTTGATGCGCACCTGGTAGATGTGCGGGCTGCGGGCGACGACGCGGCGGCCCTGGATCAGCACGAAGAAGTACTCGATCTCATCGCCCGCGTCGAACTTCGGAAGGACGACGCGCGACAGCGGACCGTCGTTCGTTCCCTCGACCGAGCACCAGTCGGTGCTGTTCACGCGGCGGAAGTAGCTCCGCAGCTCCCCCTGCCCGTCGACGTTGATCTGCATGAGCGGCAGCTCGCCCGCCTTGAGGCAGGTGACCGGCGTGTACTCGATCGTGGGCCGCTTCTCCGGCTGGGCAAAAGCAGCCGTCGTGAGAAGGAGCGCAGCAGCAACGAACGTGAAAAGGCGAGCTTTCATCGGAGTCCTCTGGGTCGATTGTACGGCTAGTCCCGTGTAAGGAACGACCTCAGGCGCGTGAAAAATCCGGAAGAGGGGGCCTCCAGCGGCTCCGGCTCCCACGTCAACCCACGGTTTTCGACCACTGCCAGCGGGTTTCCGCGCGTCAGCGCCTCCGCCGCCTCGTCCCCGGCGATCTCCCGCAAGACCGTCATCGCCTCCCGGATCCGCGGCGTCCGCTTGGTGGTGTTGTGGGCGTCGGTGGCGATGAAATGGACCAGCCGCCGGCGCAGGAAGGTCTCCGCCGCCGCCCGCGCCTGCGCCCCGAACGCGCCGGTGAGGCTCGACGCCGTCACCTGCACGCGCGCGCCATGGCCGATGAGCTGCGCGAGCAGCTCCGGCTTCTGCTGAAAGACGAGGTTCCGCTCCGGATGGGCGACGATCGGCACCCAGCCGCCGAGCTGCGCGCGATAGAGCGGCTGCTCGAGCATCGGCGGAACACTGTTCGCCGCCAGCTCGAAGAGGACGTAGCGGCTCGACGCGAGCGGCAGGATGCCGTTGCCGCTCTCGAGCACGTCCGCCATGTCGTGCGCGAAGTAGTACTCCGAGCCGAGGCAGAGGCGGGGCGTGTCGCCGACCTTCTCCC
Source organism: Thermoanaerobaculia bacterium (assembly GCA_036399015.1). Lineage (GTDB taxonomy): Bacteria > Acidobacteriota > Thermoanaerobaculia > Gp7-AA8 > Gp7-AA8 > QHVT01. The sequence goes on from DASWNW010000106.1 coordinate 32,400, forward strand.
GCAGGAGGTCGAGCCGCGACTCCAGCTCGTGCCGCGAGAAGGTCCGCCACCGCCCCCGCAGCACGTGCGGCGTGGCGACGATGGCCTCGATACCTTCCTCCGCGGCCATGCGGCACATGTCCACCGCCTCGGCCAGCTCGCGCGGGCCGTCGTCGACGCCGGGAAGGCAGTGGTGGTGGATGTCGATCACACGCTCTTGCGCGCCGGTGCGTCCCCAGCCTCGTCCGACGCCGACTCGTAGTAGTCGAAGTATCCCTTCCGGTACGTGTAGCCGTACTGGTGCAGGTCGAGGTTGTTGAGGATGGCGCCGAGGACCGGGATGTTGGCCTGGCGCAGGCGCTCCGCGGAACGCTGCACGAGCTCGCGCGGCGTCTGCCCGCCGTGCACGCAGAGCACGACGCCGTCGGCGCGCGTCGCCAGCACGATCGCGTCGGTGACGGCGAGGACCGGCGGCGAGTCGAAGATGACGTAGGCGAACTTGCCGCGCACTTCCTCGATCAGGTGCTTCATCCGGTCGGAGGCGAGCAGCTCCGACGGATTCGGCGGGATCGGTCCCGAGAGCACGACCGAGAGGTGCGGCACCTCGGTCGGCTGGATGATGTCGTCGAGCGGGATGTTCGCGGCGAGATAGTTCACCAGCCCGAGGTTCATCCGGCCGGCGAACACCTTCTGGATGCGGGGCCGGCGGAGGTCGGCGTCGATGAGGAGCACCGGCTTGCCCATCTGCGCGAGCACCGTGGCCAGGTTGACCGAGGTGGTGGTCTTTCCCTCGCGGGCGAAGGAGGAGGTGATGACGATGACCTTCGGCGAGTTCGCCGACGCGAGCAGCAGCGACGTACGGAACGCGCGGTACGCCTCGGCGATCGGCGAGCGGGAGTCGGTGTGCGGGATCAGCTCCACGCCGCCCGTGGGCGCTTCGACGGCGCGCAGCCGCGGCTCGTTGCGGGCGTAACTCTGGGCGTAGGCGTGCTGGCGCGAGGCGAGGGAGGCGGCCGAGGGAATCACGCCGAGGGAGGCGAACTCCGTGACCTTCTCCAGCTCCTCCGGGTTCTTGATGGAGCGGTCCATGTACTCGAGGAAGAAGATCGCGGCGAAGCCGAGGATCAGGCCGAGCGGGAAGGCGCTCTGCAGGTTCTTCTGCATCGAGAGGTTGTGGCGGCCGCCGGGAGCGGCGGCGTTCTCGATGACGTGGATGTTCGACGACGCCGAGCCGCGCAGCCGCGCCGTGACCTCGGTCTCGCTGAGCTGCTTCTGGAGCTGCGCCAGGAGCGCCTGCTTCGTCTCCACGTTCATGCGCAGGTCGAGGTAGCCGGCCGTGTCCACGTTGAGCCGCTGCGCCTCGTTGCGCTGCTGCGCGTACGCGCCGCGGGTGGAGCTCTCGCGCGCGCTCGCGGCCGTGAAGTCGGCCCGTGCCGCCTCCAGCTTCTTGTTGTACGCCTGCTGCACGGCGGTGGCGCGGGCGAGGCGGGTCTTCTCGACCTGCGCCGCGAGCCGCTTCATCTCCGGATGCCCTTCCAGGAACTGCGAGCGCTTCTCGCTGTACTCGCGCTGCACGCGGCTGAGGTCTTCCGTCAGGCGGACGACCAGCGGATCGTCGGATGCCACGGCGTCGGGCGAGGTGTTCCGGAGCGCGTTGTAGGCGGCCTGCTTCTCGTAGACGAGCGCCTGCGCGCCGGCCACTTCCTTGTTGAGCTGCTCGAGGCGCTGCATGACCACGTCGTCGGTCGCGCTCTCGCCGACCGAGAGAATGCCGCTCTCGCGCGCGTAGGCCTGCAGCTCCTTGCGGCTGCTGTCGAGATCCTGCTGCACGGCGGCGATCTGCGTGGTGAGGAACTCGTTCGCCTGCTGCACGCTCTCGATCTTCTTCCGGACGTTCATCTGGATGAAGGAGTCGCCCCAGGCGTTGGCGATCTTCTGCGCCAGGCGGGGCGAGGGGCCGACATAGTGGATGTCGACGAGCGACGTGCCGCGGACGGGGACGACCTCGATGCCGCCGAGGATCTGCCCGGCGATGCCTTCCTTGATCGGCTGCAGCTCCTGCTTGGTCTTGCCCGCCACGCCCGCCGGGACGAGGTCGCGGTCGTTCCAGAGCTTGTGGTCCTCGACCACGCGCAAGGCGAGGCCGCGGCTCTTGAGGAGGACGTACTGCGTCTGCAGGAACTCCTGGTCGGACGCGGCGATGCCGAAGATGTCCTCGATCGTGACGGTGCTGCTCTCGCGCTCGATCTGGAGCTTGATCGAGGCGCGGTACAGCGGCTTGGAGAACCAGCTCGCGAGGAACGTCCCCGTCATGACGACCGCCAGGATCGCCACGGCGACCTTCCACCGCTTCCGCACCACGTTCCAGTAGTGGGAGAGGTGGATGTCCTGCTGCGTGTTATTCAGCTCCATCGCGGCGATCCTCGTCGCCGATCAGAAAAACGCCACGTCGATCCAGACAGTGTCGTTGTCTTTCAGGACGTAGTCCGGCTTGCGACCCCTGATGATATCGCCGAAGTGGACGGTGACGGTGCTCGACTTGCCGTTGATGACGCGGGTGATGAGCGCCTTGCGGGAGGCGCGGTCGGTCGTCCCGCCCGCATCGGCGATGGCCTGCAGGAGCGTGGGAGTCTGCGAGCTGCGGAACTGCACCTTGCCCGGCTTCATGACCTCGCCGGCGACGTAGATCGTCAGCGGCGCGTCGACCGGCACGTTCACCAGGTCGTTCGGCGCGAGCGGGATGTTCATGTCGGGATTGCCGTTGTTGAGCAGCTCCTCGATCGGCACCGCCACCTGCTCGGTGAGGCCGTTCAGCCCCGTGCGCAGGATGAAGAGGTCCTTGCCATGGTTCGGCGCCAGACCGCCGGCCTGGGTGATCGCCTGAAGGAGGGTGGTGTTCCCGGAGGCGCTGATCAGCCCCGGACGGACGACCGCGCCGAGGACCGAGATCGGCTTGCTCGCGAACTCGACCACCTGCACGGAGACCGTGGCCTTGGCGAGGTAGTTCGCCTCGAGCAGCGACTTGAGGCGCGCCTCGATCTGCGACGGCGTGAGTCCGGCGACCTGGACCTTCTCCAGGACGTTCAACGCGATCAGCCCCTCTTCGCTCACCGTGACGCGGTTCGAGATCGTCTTGTCCTCGAGGACCGTGACTTCCAGTACGTCGCGCGGACCGACAGGCGCGTCCTTGGTCAGGAGCGGCAGGTCCTGCGCGCCGGCAACCGCGGCGGTGAGAGTCAGCATCAGGATCAGGATCGTGGAACGCTTCATGTTCTCCCCATCAAGCAAATGCCGCTGCTCCCGTGGGGGACCAGCGGCGGTACGGGCTCACTCCCTGATGATTGGACCGAGCCCACCCTACCGCTCCTCTGTCACGCGCGTGTCAGACCGGCTGTGATTCGGCCGTGAAACCTACGCCCGTTTTTGTTATTTGTCGTGACCGATTACGGTACAAACGACAAATGAAGCACGTACCGTATTCCTGCGTCGGTGTCGCCGCCGAGGGTCGATTCCCTCGTGTACCAGCCGACGTCGGTGCCGAAACGGATCTTCCGGAGCTGGTACTGGAACCCGACGCTGGAGAAGGAAACCTGGTCCCGCCGCTCCTGCCCGTTGACCGGGACGTCGTAGGTGTGGCGCTCGCCGACCAAACCGGCCCGAACGTTGAGCCGGCGGGTGGCGGAGTAGTCGACGGCGACCCGGGCGCTGTCGGCGATATAGAAGTTGTTGTCCAGCACGATGGAGAAGCCGACGTCGCGCGCGGCGGCGGCGGTGTACGTCCAGCGGCCGTTCAGGCGCGTCCAGCCGGCCGTGGCGACGGCGCCGCTGAAGTCGTGCTGGGTCGGGTCGTCGAAGTCGAGCGTGGCCGGGCCCGCCTCGACCCGCAGCCGCGTCCGCCCGCTGTCGTATTGGAAGCCGGTGCCGAAATAGCGGCGCTTGCTGTCCTTGTACGTGGCGTTGTCGAACCCGTAACTGCTGGCCTCGGTCGACACGAACAGCGACGTCAGCGGAAAGGTCTTGTGCATCAGCGACAGCCTGCCGTTCCGCTCGTCGCGGTCCAGCAGCCCCAGCGGCGTCTCATCCTCGCCGAACTGGTGATCGGGATACTTCTGCTCGCGGTAGCGGAAGGCGAACTGCGCGCTGGTCCGGCTCGAGTACTTGAACTCGCCGGCGGCGCCCGTCTCGCTGTCGCGCGTCCGGGCCAGCTCGTTCACCTCGATGTAGCCCCGCAACTGGTCGGCGCGCAGGGTGTAGACGTCGACGTAGAGGTGGTTGAACAGCAGGTGCATGTCGGCGCGGGCGAGATAGTCGAGACGGTTCGTCTCCTCCCCCTGGCTGATGATGTTGTAGCCCGGCGTGACCTCGGCGGACAAGACGACCTTCTTGTGAGGGACGAAGTAGAGCCGCTGCGGCGCCTCGATCGTCAGCGACACGCCGCCGCCGCTGTCGTTGGCGGGGAGGTAGGCCGACTCGGTGTAGCCGGCGTCCGCGATGCGGAGCCGCGAGAGGAGGTACCACGGGCCGGAGTGAAAGGTCGCTTCCTGCAGCTCGCCGGCGAGCCGCTTGGCGGCGGTCAGATCGGGGTCGCGGTCGCGCAGGGTCCGGCTGCTCTGCGCCGCGGCGAGCACGGGCAGTATCGAAATAATGATGGCACCGATGGTTCGCGCGCTCGCCCCGGCCATATCCCTCCGCCCCGCTAACCGCTGAAGCTGGGGGAGTTTAGCACGCGGGCCTTACAATGGCGGAAAGGCCATGCCAACCACTCCTGGACTGATCGCCGCCGAGCGCGGTTGCATCACGCTGTTCCTGTTGTGGCTCGCCTGGCTGCCGTTGCCGTTCGGCTCGAACGTCGAGCGGGCGCGCCTCCCGCTGATTGCCGTGCCGCTGTTCCTCTGCGCGGTCACCGCCTCGATCCGCCTCTACGCCACCCGGAACCGGGAAACCGCCGTCCAGCCGACGCGCGCCTGGCTGATCTGGGGGATCGGCGCGCTGCTGTTCCTCGCTGCCGGCGCGCTGCAGCTCGTGCCGCTCCCGGCCGGCCTGCACCAGTTCCTCTCGCCTGACGCGCATGCGATCTGGAGCGCCGCCTCCCGCGTCGCGGCGCTCGCCGGCGCCGGCACCTCCTCCGCCCACCCGCTCACCGTCGATCCGCGCGCGACGTCACTGGAGCTCTTCCGCATCGCCGCCCTCATCGCCACGTTCATCACCGCCGCGCTGATGATCCGCTCGCACAGCCGCCGCACCTCCCTCGCCGCGGTGCTCTGCGCGGCCGCGACGTTCGAGGCGCTGTACGGACTGCGCGAGGCAGCGCTGCAGCGTTACGAGATCTGGGGCTGGACGAACCGGCTGATCTTCAACCGCGTCACCGGCACGTTCGTCAACCCGAACCACTTCGCCCACTACGTGGCCATCATCCTGCCGCTGGCGCTCTTCCTCATCGCCGCCACGTGGCACGTGGCCGGCCCGCGCGAGCTGCCGTTCTCGCGGCGACTCGCGCTGCTGCTCGAGCATCACGTCCTCATCACCGGCTTGGCCGCGCTGGCGGCGATCTGCTGCGTGGGGGCGGTCCTCCTCGCGCAATCGCGCGGTGCGCTGCTCTCCCTCGGAGCGGGCCTGCTCGCGGTGGCGGCGATGCTGCCCGGGAGGCGCGTGGCACGCGTCGCCCTCAGCGGCGGCGCCGGCGTCCTGCTGCTCGCGGCGCTGATCCTCTTCCTCGGCCCGCAGCGCACCGTCGGCCGCTTCGTGCCGAACGAGTTCGAACGCCAGACGCTCGTCGGCCGCCGCATCGGCATCGAGGCGGGGCTCTCGCTCTGGGGGCGCTTCGCGCTCTTCGGCACCGGCCTCGGCACGTTCGAGCGCGTCGTGTCGATGGAGCAGAAGCAGGACCTCGGGAAGATCTACCACCACGCGCACAACGACTACGTGGAGCTCGGGGCGACCTCCGGCACGCTCGGCTTCACGATCGCGTTCGTGACGCTTCTCGGCGGCTACGTCGCGCTCGTTCGCCTGACGTTCGGCCGCGGCGCGCAGGAGCTGTCATGGCGCCGGCGCGCGTTCCAGACCGCCGCGCTGGCGAGCCTCACCATCGCCATGGTGCACGCCCTCTTCGACTTCAACTTCTTCATCCCCGCCAACCCGGCCACGCTCGCCGCGATCTGCGGCGCCGCGGTGGCGTCGATCGATCACGACAAACGCACGCGGCGCTGAATCCCGTTGCGGGTGCGGGGGTTCACGATGCGCACCTCGACGCGATGCCTGCCGGTGGAGCCGACGGTGAACGCCCGCTCCTCTTTCACCTCTCCCTCCGCCGCGAGCGCCCCGTCGACGTACACCTCGACGTACGGCGGGACCTCGTCCGACTGCACGGTCGACAGCGCTAAGTGCAGCGGGCCCTCGTGGCGACGATAGGCGGAGGTGCAGACTTCGTGGGTTCCGCAGGTGCCGCTCCAGCCGTCGCTCGGCGCCGGCGCGGGCACGATGGAGGTGATCTCGATCCGCTTCGCCGCCACCTCGTCGCCGAGGGCGCGCGCGAGCCGGACGCGTGTCTCGGGGCGCAGCATGTCGGGCAGCTCGACGAACGGCGAGAGGCCGGAGAGCGGCTGGAGGTGGTGGTCCAGCGCGAAGACGACCAGGTCCTCGATGCGTCCGCCGGCCTCGCGCGGATCGAACGGGCGCTGCTCGAGCTCGTCGAGGATCGCCCGCACCAGCGGCGCGTCGCCGTAGTCGAGGTAGGGCGGGAGGTAGGCCAGCAGTTCGCCGACTGGCAGTTCGGCGCGGCGTTGCACGAACGAGCGGATGCGCGCGTGCCGCAGCGCGCCGCGCAGCTCGCGGTACTCGGCGAAGAGGCCGTTCGTGACGGCAAGCTCGCGCAGTTCCGCGAGGGCCGCCACGGTCGGCGGTGCGACGCGGCGGAGGTAGCCGAAGTCGCGCGTGAGCTGCCAGAGCGGCTTGTACAGGTCGGCGAAGACGGTCGGGTCGTCCATCAGCGTTGCGGCGACGCCGAGGACCGCGCGACGGTCGGCGGGACCGAGCTCGTACCAGTGGAAGAGTCCCGCGCGGACGAAGCCGGCCGCGGTGTTCGGGCGCCGGGGCGCGAGCTGCTCCGCGAGCGCGTAGCCGGCGTGCCACAGCTCGCGGCGGCGGGGGAGGTCGGAGTCGAGCGAGCGATCGGTCAGCGCGCTGGCGGCCAGCCAGTCGGCGGGACGGACGGCGATCCAGCGCCCCAGCGCGCGCACCTCGTCGGGACGCTCCTCGTCGCGCGCGAGGTCGCGATTCAGGAGGAACAGCACGAGCAGCAGCGACGACACCGCGATCGTCGTCGCGAGCACCAGTTGCCGCGTTCTGCGCGTCATCGCGCTGCCTCCTGCAGGACGCGCTCCCAGGCCGCGAACGCCCGCTCCGGCGCGAACCGCGCCAGGTAGAGCTCCCGCCCCCGCTGCCCCATCGCGGCCGCGCCCTCGCGGTCGGCGGCGAGCGACGCGATCGCGCGCGTCAGCCCCTCCACGTCGCCCGGCTCCACCACCACGCCGCAGCGGTGCTCGCCGATGATCCGCGCCAGCTCGCCGTCGCGCGCGCCGATGAAGATCACCGGACGTGCCACCGCCAGGATGCCGTAGAACTTGCTCGGCACGATCAGCCCCTCGAGCGCCGGCTGCAGCGACACGAGGTGCGCGTCGACGGAGGAGAGGCTCTCGCTCAGCTTCTCCCGCGCCACGTACGGCCGGAACTCCGCGTTCGCGCCCGCGCTCCGCTTCACCGCCTCGAACTGCGCCCCGCCGCCGGTGAAGACGAAGCGCACGTCGGGCAGCGCCCGCATCGCCCCGAGGATGGTCTCGAACTCATGCGCGCGGCCAAGATTGCCCGAGTACCCGACGAGAAACGGTCCCTGTGGAGCGGCGGGCTTCAGCCCGCCGAGCGGCTGCAGATTCGCGTCCGCCCAGTTGTGAATGATCGTCGCCTTCGGCACCCGCGCCGCCATCAGGTCGCCGAGAACGACGTTCGCCTTCGCGCGGCGCAGCGACCAGTCGCGGATGCGCCGCAGCAGGCGCGGCGCGCGGATCCCCAGCGACTCCGCCACCTCGGGGAAAAGATCCTGCACCCAGTTCACCACCCGCCCTCCCGCCACGGCGGCGAGCACCGACGTGAGCGGCGGATCGGTCATCGCGATCAGCACCGCGCCCCGCTCCCGCCGCATGGCGAAGAACGCGCTGAGATAGAAGGTGAGGTAGTCGATGGCGCGGCCGAACAGCCCTGCGCGGCCGAAGCGCGTCGACCAGACCCGCACGATGCGTACGCCCTCCGCCGTGCCGGACGAAAGCCGCGCGCGCGGGTCGTCATAACGCTGCCGGCTGGTGATGGCACCGACTTCGTATCCGCGGGAGGCGAGATGAAACGCGAGATCGGACGCCATCTGACTTGTTGCAGAATGGTCCGGATGGAAGTAGCGGTTCACGAAAACGACGCGCACGGAAGTAGAGTCTCACAGTCGCAGAGTCTCAAAGTCTCAGAGGAGCGACCGCATCACGCGGAGACTCTCCGCCTCTGAGACTCTGAGACTTTGAGACTCTGAGACTTTGCGACTCTGAGACTTTGCGACTCATCTCGTCATGATCATCCTCGGAATCAACGCCCACCACGCCGACGCCTCCGCCGCGATCGTCGTCGACGGGAAGCTCGTCGCCGCCGCCGAGGAGGAGCGTTTTCGCCGCATCAAACACTGGGCGGGGTTCCCCAGCGTGGCCATCGAGTACTGCCTCGCCGAGGCGGGCGTGACGCTCAACCAGGTCGACCACGTGGCGGTGAACCGCGACCCGAACGCGCGCCTGCTGCAGCGCGCGAAGTTCGTGCTGGCGAAGCGGCCCTCGGTCGGCGCGATCAGGCGGCGGCTCGAGAACCGCGCCAAGATCCGCGACCTCCGCACGGAGCTGGTCGAGACGTTCAAGCTCGACTCGCTGAAGCCGCGCCTGCACAACGTCGAGCACCACCGCGCCCACCTCGCCTCCGCCTTCTTCGTCGCGCCGTTCGAGGAGGCGGCCGTCCTGTCGATCGACGGCTTCGGCGACTTCGTCAGCTCGATGTGGGGCGTCGCCCGCGGCAACAAGATCGAGGTCCTCGGCGAGATCGGCTTCCCCCACTCCCTCGGCATCTTCTACACCGCCATGACCCAGTACCTCGGCTTCCCCCACTACGGCGACGAATACAAGGTCATGGGCCTCGCGCCGTACGGGAAGCCGGTCTTCATGAACGAGATGCGCGACATCGTCCAGGTGAAGGACGGCCGTTACGCGCTGAACCTCGACTACTTCACCCATCACACCGTCGGTCTGGCCATGGTGTGGCACGGCGGGTCGCCCGCCATCGGCACCGTCTACTCCGAGAAGCTGGTCGAGAAGCTCGGCCCCCCGCGCGCGCCGTCCGATCCGATGGAGCAGCGCCACAAGGACCTCGCCGCGTCGATGCAGGCGATGTTCGAGGAGGCCTACTTCGAGCTCGCGAACTCGCTGCAGCGGAAGAGCGGCATGAAGACGCTCTGCCTCGCCGGCGGCTGCGGCTACAACAGCGTCGCCAACGGCCTCGTATTCGACCGCTCGCCGTACCGCGATCTCTACATCCAGGCGGCGGCGGGCGACGCCGGCGGCGCGATCGGCGCCGCGTACTGGGTCTGGAACGAGGAGCTGAACAACCCCCGCTCGTTCGTCATGGACCACGCCTACTGGGGCCCGCAGTACGACGACGGCGCGGTCGACAAGGCCGTGTTCGCGCGCCGCGCCGACCTCGAGGAAGCGGGCTGCGTGCTGCACCGGGTGAAGAACGAGCGCGAGCTCTGCGCGCGCACGGCGGAACAGATCGCCGCCGGCAACGTCGTGGGCTGGTTCCAGGGGCGGATGGAGTGGGGGCCGCGCGCGCTCGGCAACCGCTCGATCGTCTGCGACCCGCGGCGCGCCGACATGAAGGACATCCTCAACCACAAGATCAAGCGCCGCGAGTCCTTCCGCCCCTTCGCGCCGTCGGTGATCCGCGAGGCGGTAGGGGAGTGGTTCGAGACCGACTACGACGTCCCGTTCATGCTGCAGGTCTATCAGATCCGGGAGGAGAAGCGGACGCAGGTACCGGCGGTAACGCACGTGAACGGCTCCGGGCGCCTGCAGTCGGTGAGCGAGGCGCAGAACCCCCGCTACTACCACCTCATCGAGGCGTTCCGCGACCGGACCGGCGTCCCGCTCGTCCTCAACACCTCGTTCAACGAGAACGAGCCGGTGGTGAACAACCCCGCCGAGGCGCTCGACTGCTTCCTCCGGACGAAGATGGACCTGCTGGTGATGGGCGATCTGATGATCCAGCGCCCCGCGTGATCGCTCGCCGAGCCGATTGATGACCCCTCTGCACGTAGGCGATGACCTTCGGGACGTCGCCCGATCACGTTGCGGACGTCATCGATCATGTTGCGGATGTCATCGATGACCTCGGCGACATCGCGAGCCTACGCTCCACGAGGTCGGCGACGATCACCCACGAAGTCGTCGATCACGTTGCCGACGTCGTCGATGACCTCGGCGACATCGCGAGCGACCCTCCACGAGGTCGTCGATGACCTCCACGACCTCACGCGAGAGCCCCGGTGAACCCGTCGATCACCCGCACGAAATCGTCGAAGACCCCCGATGCGTTCGTCGATGACCTCCGCCGGCGTGATGCAGGACGCCTCCGGTAGTCGTCCATGAGTCGTCCGGCCGCGCCGGCTTGACACCCGACGTTATTTCCGGCGTAATTTCTCTGCTCGTTGGAGGGATTTATGGCCAGACTTCGTTGGCTCAACCTGCTCGTCGTGTTGTCGATCCTCGTCAGCTTCTCCCCCTATCCGGCGGTGGCGCAGTCGGGCGCCTGCGGCACGCTCGGGTACCACATCCAGTACTGGGACACGCTCGACGCGAACGGGAACTGCCCCGTCAACCGCGTGAACGTCGTCGGCGAGCGCATTCGCGACTGCGAAGGCTACGTCTACCAGTGGGGGCTCCAGGGCGGTTGCGACGTGACCAAGACGTACATCGACTGCGGCCCCTGCTATCCCGAGTGGTAGGAGTCTCCCGCGCCGCACTGGGGACGATCTGCCTCACGCTGGCGATCGTCTCGTGCGGCCGCGGGGCGGCGTCGACGCCGTTCCAGCCGACCCTCGAAGAGGCGATCGCGGTGGCGCGCCAGCGCCACGCCGGTGATCTGCTCGTCTTCGTCTGCGACCGGTCCGACATGTGCCACGAGACGCGGCGCGAGGTCTTCGGCGCGACGCCCACCGGACGCTTCGTCGCCGCGAATTTTGCGGCAGTCCATCTCCGCTCCGGCTCCGACGCCGCACAGGCGGCGCTCGTCCGGTACCAGGCGCCGTCCAGCGGGCCGCAGATCATCGTCGTCTCCGAGCGGCTGAACAACCTGCGCGTACACGTGCTCCGGCTCGAGCGGATCAGGGAGCAGCGCCTCCTCGAGAAGCTGCAGGCGGTGAAGCGGGCCAGGACGTTCGAGGAGTACCGCAAGACCATTCGCACGGTTCCGGCGCGTCATTCGCCCCCGGCCTGACCGGCGAACTCGGCCAGCTTGCGCAACCGGAAGCGCGGGTTGCCGGCGAAGGCCTGCTGCAGCCAGCCGAGGTGTCCCGCGCCGTAGATGACGAGGATGCGGTCGTTCGGCGACTCGACGAGCTGCACGACGTTCGTGTAGATCCGCATGTTGCGCCGGATCCAGTCCGACAGCAGATCGGCGCCGGCCCAGTCCCACGGCTCCCCGAACTCCGCCTGCCGGTAGTAGAAGCCGACGTCCTGCGCCACCTTCGCGTCGGAGTTCATCTGGAGCAGCGCCTCGAGCACGGTGTGCGAGGCGATGTGCGCGTTGCTCGTCTTCACCATCTCCCCCACCTCTGCCAGCAGCGCGTTGAGCTCCTTCTCCCGCCCCGTCGCCTTCGCGTACTTCACCAGCCGCGGGAAGGGGAACTCGCCGTCGGCGTCGACGGCGTGCACCGTCTCGTGGCCGAGCTCCTTCGCCAGCCGGAACCCGAGCTGCTCGATCTCATTGCGCGTGAGCTGGTGCGTGCCGGCGCGATACGCCGCGTAGTCCTTCCGGATGCGCTCGTCGCCCGCCGCCCCCTCGACCGCGATCTTCGTCGGCCGGAACCGCTTCAGCACCTCGGTCACCTCCGCGATCTCCGCCTGCCGCTTCGGCGCGAGCACGTCGTCCACCTGCATGTTGAAGACGTCCCGCCCCGGATTGGCCATGTGGTAGACGCCGAGCACCAGCACCTCCGCGCGCGCCGGCGCCGGCTGCGACACCGCGGGAACGGCAAAGAAGGTGACGAGGATGAACGCGGCAGAGACGAGCGCTGCTCCGGATCGCACGATAGAGGCCCCCCTTTTCAGGTGATACGCCGGCCGTGGCCGAAGGTTTGACTGCGGTGGGGTCGAGCTCACCGCCTGCGCCGAAGCATCTCGCGCGACAGGATCAGCTCCGCCAGGAACCGCTCCCCCGTGTACCGCAGCCCCGGCAGGCCGTCGAGGATCAGCCCTTTCACGAACAGCGTGTGCAGGAGGACGGCGAAGGGCGCGACGACGATGAGGCGGCGCACGCGGCCGGAGCGGCTGAGGGCGCGGGGGTCGGCGTGGCGGATCTTCTCCGCCTCCTGGCGCATGTACTTTTTCTGCCGCTGGATGAAGCGGGCGAACGTCTTCCGGTCGTCGTGCACGAGCTTCGTCTTCAGCCGCACCACGTCGCCGTCGACGAGGACGCGGTGCGCGTGGCCGTCCTGCCAGACCGTGGCGTGCTCCCGCTGCAGGAGCACGATGCGCGCGGGGTAGAGCGACGCGCGGAGCTGGCGGCCGTTGACCGCGTAGCGGAACGCGCTGGTGTACGCCCGCACGTTCGGCGGCGGCGTCAGCGCGCTCACCTCCTCGGTGAACTCCGGCGGGACGAAGTAGTCGGCATCGAGGAGGAGCACCCAGGGAGTCTGTACCTGCTGCAGGCCGAAGTTGCTCTGCTCGGCGAGCGAGTCGAGCTCCCGCTCGAAGAGGCGCACGTTCGGGAACGACCGCGCGATCTCCAGCGTGGCATCGGTCGAGCCGCTGTCGACGATCACGACGTCGCGCGCCCAGGCGAGCTGCGCGAGCGTCCGTCCGATGTTCGCCTCCTCATCCTTCGTGAGGATCAGCGGCGTGATCTGATCGAGCAATAGGCGGTCTCCATCTCCTGCGCGACGCGCGGCCACGCGAAGCGCGACTCTACCAGCGCGCGCCCATTTGCTCCCATCCGCGCCCGCCGCTCCGGGTCGTCGAGCAGCGCGCCGACGGCGTCGAGGCCGATCGCGCCGGCGCCCGCCGCCACCACTTCATCGGCGAGCCCGACTTCCCGCGAGAGCACGACCGGCGTCTCCATCGCCAGCGCCTCGAGCACCGCGTTGCCGAAGTTCTCGGACGACGACACGAGCACGAACAGTGTGGCGCTCGCGAGCAGCTCGTTCTTCGCGGTGCCGTAGACGGGGCCGACGAACGCGACCCGGTCGCCGACGCCGCGCTCCGCCGCGCGCGCCTGCAGCGCGGGGGTGAGCCCCTCCTCGTCGTTGCCCGCGATGAGGAAGCGGACGCCGGGAAGCGCCGGCAGCGCGTCGATGACGCGGTCCAGCCCTTTCTTCCAGCTCACGCGGCCGAGGAAGAGCAGCGTCTGCTCGTCGCGCGGCACGGCGGGACGGGCGTCGACGTCGACGCCGTTCGGCACCACCACCGGCGACGGCAGCGGCAGCCCGACCCCTTTCGCCTCCTCCCACTCCAGTTGCGACGTGAAGTGGATCGCCGCCGCTCCGGCGAAGCCGCGCCGCTCCATGAGCCGCAGCCACAGCGTCTTGGCGAGGCGGCTCTTGCGGCGGATCAGCTCCGGCACGAGCATCCCGCGCGGGGAGATGACGTACGGCACGCGCGCCTTGCGCGCCGCACGCGCGGCGGCGATGCCGGGCCAGAGGTAGACGGCGTGGATGTGCACGACGTCGTATTGCCCGGCGCGCGCGAACGGCATGCGCGGCGACCAGTAGAGGCGCCGGTTGCGCGCGGGGAAGTAGTGCACCTTCACGCCGTCGAGGTCGACCGGCGTCGCCAGCGGCACGTCGAGCGTGCGGTCGCCGTCGACGTTCGTCGTGAAGACGTCGACCTCGTGTCCCCGCGCGACCAGCGCCTTGCAGAGGCCGTGAACGGCCACGATCGGTCCGCCGTAACGCCGCGCCGGGAGATAGGTGGGCACGACGTGGAGGATCTTCACGCCGGAAGCGGCCGCGCGAGCTGCGCCGGCACCGCCTCGGGGCGCGTGGCGGCGGCGAGCCGCTCGTCGAGAGCGGCGGTGGCGAAGAGGCAGCCGACGAAGAAGCCGGTGGTCAGCGCCAGCACCGCGTCGGTGTATGCCTGGGCCGAGGCCATGAAGGCGGCGATGTTACAGACGACGAGGCCGAAGAGGGCGGCGCGGACGAACTGCGACGAGCCCGGCACGTCGCCGATCCGCGTCAGCCGCAGCAGCAGCCGCATGACCAGCCAACTGATGACCGCGAGCGCGATGATGCCCGGCAACCCGACTTCCACCGCCAGCTTCCCGAGCCCGCCTTCCTGCCAGCCGACGTTGTGGCTGCCGAGGAGGTGATAGACGCCCTGCGTCGCGGCGCCGAGCCCCGCGCCCATGAGGCCGAACTGGCGGAACGTCTCCAGCGCGCCTCCTTCCAGACGGTCTTTCAGCTCCTGCTGCGACGCCAGCGCGCCGGCGGCATAGACGCTCGTCTCCTCGGTCGACGCGAGCTGGTGCACGATCGCGTAGAGCACCACCGCCACGCCGAAGAGCGCCAGGAATTGGCTGCTCTTCAGCCGCCGCCCGTAGCGCCAGACGAAGACGGCCGCGAACACCGCCACCGTGTAGATCGCCTTGCGCCGTCCGGCCATCATGCAGTTGAAGAAGCCCCACGCGGCGGCGCTCCCCCAGAGCAGCGCGTTGCGGCTCATTCCGGCGCGCAGCGCCATGGCGATGCCGATGCAGGTGAGCATCGACGCGTGCCAGGCCATGACGTCGGGGCCGCGGTAGACGCCGGAGAGGAGCCGGATCTGGATGCCGGGAAGGTGGCGGATGAAGTCCCCCTCGAAGGCGACCATGCCGAAGATCCGCCACGGCACGCGCAGGTACTCGAGGATGCTGCCGACGAGGGCGATCGAGGTGACAACCGAGAAGATGCGGAAGAAGCGGTACAGCCCCTCCTCCCGCTGCAGCCAAGTGTAGCCGAGGATCGCCGCGACCAGCGGGACGCAGTAAGTGAAGAGGCTGAGCAGCGGCACCTTCCACTTGTCGAAGCCGTAGGTGAACATCCCGTTCAGCGCGGCCACGATGAGGATGAAAAAGAAGGCCGACACGGCGGTGTAGATCGAGCCGAAGCGGCGCGCGAACTCGCTGAGGTGCGCCAGGATCTCGTTGCGCGCGGAGAAGAGGATGGCCCCGTACAGCGCCACGACCAGGAACGAGATCACGACGGGCGAGCCGGGGGTGAGCTTGCGCACCGGGTCCTGCAGCACCCCGCAGAAGATGACCAGCAGCCAGCCGCGGCGCCAGTCGACGAGCGCGTACGCGCAGGCGGTGCCGAGGAAGGCGAGGTAGAGGGCGAGAGCCATGAAGGGGTGTCGGTTGTCCGTTGTCGGTTCTCTGCGGTTCAGCGCGTCAAGCCACTGACAACCGACAACCGGCAACTGACAACTATTCCGCGCGCAGCGCCTGGAGCAGTCCACGAATCTCCCCCACCACCTTCCCCGGAATCGCCCAGGGATGCCGCAGGTGCCACTTCGTGAGCACGTTCCTGCGCATCCGGCGGGCGACGTACGGCCAGAACTGCGGGACGTGGCGGCGGGCAAAGTAGTAGTCGCCGAAGGAGTGGACGGGGGAGGGGCTGACACGGTGGTCGCCGAACGCGCGGACGCCGCCGCCCGGCGCCTTGAGGTGGCGGATCGACGCGGCCGGCTCGTAGCGGATGCGGCCGCCGGCGGCGACGACGCGCAAGGCGAGGTCGCTCTCGAAGCGGTAGGCGACGGCGGTGAAGCGCTCGTCGAACCCGCCGATCGAGAGGATGCGCTCCCGGTCGACCGAGAGATTGCCGGCCATGACGTTCTGCACGTCGCAGGCGGTGTCGTGGGTGAAGCGGAACTCGAGGTCGCGCACGTCGCCGCCGTGCAGCGCCTCTTCCTCGAAATGCCCCGGCTCCTCGCCCGGCTGCAGCACCTGCCCCACCACCGCCCACACGCCCGCCTCCCGCAGCGCCGCGGCGTGCGCGGCGACCAGTCCGGGCGCCGGGATGATGTCGTCGTCGAGGAAGAGCACGTGCCGGCCGCGCGCCTCGCGCAGGGCGGTGTTCATGGCCCGCGGGATGGACGGCGCGTCGAGGCGGATGACGCGGATCGCGTCGCCGAACGACCGCAGCCGCGCCGCCACTTCGGGCGGATGAACCGGCGTCTGGTCGACGATCACGATCTCGCTCGCCCGCACGTCGAGCGCGAGCAGGAAGGCGATCGTGTCGCAGAGCACCGCGCCCCGCTCGTACGTCGGGATGGCGATCGTCAGCATGTCGCTCGCAGCGCCTCCAGCACGCCCGCCACGCCGCGGCGGTAGTCCCAGTTCGCGATCAGCTCCCGCGACCGCCGCGCCATCCTTTCCCGCAGTTCCCGGTCCTCCGCCAGCGCGTCGAGCTGCGCCGCGAGCGTCTGCGCGTCGCCCGCGGGGAAGACGAAGCCGTTGTCGCCGTGCCGCACGAGGTCTCCGCTCGCGCCGGTGCGGTCGCTGGAGATGACGGGCAGCCCGGCGGCCATGGCCTCGTTCACCACCAGCCCGCGCGGCTCGTAGGTCGACGGCAGCACGAGCACGTCGCCCGCCGCGTAGTGCCGCGGCAGCGCGGTCTGGTTGACGAAGCCGGCGAAGTGCACGGTCAGGCCGCGCTCGCGCGCGAAGCGCTCCACCTCCTCGCGCAGCTCGCCGTGACCGAGGATGAGCACCGCCGCGCGGTCGCGGTGGCGCATCGCGTCGACGGCGCGGAGGAGCGTCATCGGGTCCTTGCGCGCCACGAGCTTGGCGGAGAAGACGATGAGGAGGTGGTTGTCTTCGGTTCCTCGGTTCCTCGGGGTTCCTCGGAGTTCCTCGGTCATTCTCGGAGCAACGTCCCCCGAGGAACCCGAGGAACCCGAGGAACCCGAGGAACCGAGGAATCGCGCCCTCATCTCCCGCCGCTCTTCCGCCGTCATCGCGCTCGCGGTGGCGAAGCGCTCGTTATCGATGGCGAAGGGGACGGAGAAGAAGCGCCGCTCGTCGGCGCCGTAGTGGCGGTAGTAGTCGCCGTTGAGCGCGCCGCTGACCAGGAAGGCGTCGGCGGAGCCGATGACCGTGCGGAGGAAGGCATCGCGGAGCGCGCGTCGCGGCGGCGGGAAGCTGCTGTCGCCGAAGAGCATGACCGGCGTCCCGCTCATGCGGCAGGCGGCGATGCCGAGCAGCGAAGTCACGGTGCCCCAGCCGAGGAAGAAGATCGCGGCGTCGAAGCGTCCGAATAGGAGGCGCGGGACGATGCCGGGATTGATCAGGCGCGTGTAGCCGTCGCCGAAGCCAAGATTGGGGAGGAACGTGTGCTGGTATCCGCCGAGGAGGTCGAGATCCCAGCGCACGGCGACCTGCATGTCGGCGTCGTGGTAGGTCTCGGCGCCGGCGCGCGAGCAGTAGAAGACTTCCAGGTCGAGCTCCGGCGCGGCAGCGAGCAGGCGGAAGAAGGGTGCCTGGTACTGGATCACGTGGGACGCGACGAGCGCGACGCGGTACACGCGCTCATGCTAACAAGCATCAGCGGGAGCCACGCCGCGACCATGTAGCGGTTGACCATCCAGTTCAGCACGAGGCCGATCAGCAGCGTGCGGGCGATGACGAACGTTGCGCAGACCGGCCGCCGCCGGAGGCCGTAAAAGAACGCGACCACCAGGGCGAGCTTGAGCAGCAGCAGCGCGCCGATGAGCGGCCGGCGGACCGCGCGCGGCACGAACGACAGCGCGTGCAGCAGTTGCTCGTTCGTCTCCGTATTGAGCCAGAGGTGCACCGTGTGCCAGAGGCGCGGCACGACGACGGCGAGGAAGGGATGCTCCTCCTTCCGCCGGCGCGCGACCTCGGCGAACTCGCCGTCGAGCTCCCACGTCAGCCCTTCCCGCCGCACCCGCTGGCGCAGGAGCGTGATCTCGCGGCGCTCGGCCTCGTCGGCGAAGGCACGCTCCGGCAGCTCGCCGGTGGTGTCTCGCTGGTCGAGGCCGTAGACGAAGTCGTAGGCCTCGTGCTCGGTGCCGGTCCAGGAGTTCGCCCATGCGAACGCCCCCTCGTTGTAGATGCGCAGCGGGCCGAAGGGAGAGAGGGAGAGCTCCCCGGTGAAGTGGATGCGGTAGGCGTACTGCACGCCGAGC
Source organism: Thermoanaerobaculia bacterium (assembly GCA_036399015.1). GTDB lineage: Bacteria > Acidobacteriota > Thermoanaerobaculia > Gp7-AA8 > Gp7-AA8 > QHVT01. The sequence continues at coordinate 50,849 of DASWNW010000106.1, forward strand.
ACGAGGAGAAAAACGGCCGTGGCTTTCGTGGCGTCGCGCCAGCTCCAGCGGCGGAACACCGCCGCGGCGACGGGGAACGGCACCACCGCCAGCATCTCCGGGCGCAGGAGGAACGTGCAGGAGAGCAGCGAGCCGGCCGCGATCTTTCCCCGCTCGAGGAGGAGCAGCGCGAACATCGCCACCGAGGCGTTGAGCGACTCCGGCGAGATGAGCGAGGCGTGCGCGTACGGCCAGGGAGCGAGGCCGAAGATGACGGCGGCGACGAGCAGCATGCGCGGGCTGAGAGCCCGGCGCTCGAGCGAAACGAACGCGCACCATACGGCTGCCGCGATGAGCAGGAACTGCACGGCCGTTACGCGCCGCCGCAAGCCGTCAATTTCAAAGTCGCCGAGGCTCACCACCGCGACGAAGAGCGGATAGCCGGGCGGGCGCCAGTCGGAGTTTCCCCCCTCGCCGCGCACGGCGGCGAAGTGAGCGGCCGTGGCGCGGGGGAAGGCGCCGTGCTCGACGAAGTAGCGCGCCTTCTCGACGTAATACGGCTCGTCGCCGCGCGCCGGACGGGGAGGCTCGAACGCGACCAGCGCCGCCTGCAGCGCCAGCAACACCAGAAGGATGAGCCGCCCCTTGGTCATCGCCGCAGCAGCAGCGAGGCCCATGCCCGCCAATGCAGCGGGTCCCGCTTCACCGCCTCCGCGAGATACCGCCGTCCTTTCGTGTTGCGCTCGCGCAGCAGGCACTTGCCCATGAAGTAGAGCGCCGCCGCCTCCCCTCGCTTCGTGCGACGCGGCGCCGTCACCTTCGCCGCCTCGGCCAGCAGTGCCGCCTCGTCGCCGCCGTCGCGCAGCTTGACCGCCAGCGCGGTCAGCCGCAGTTGCGCGTCGCGGCCGCCGGCGCTGATGCTCTTCTCGTCGAAGCGGCTCTCGTACAGCACCTCTTCGGTGACCGCTACGGGTCCGCGCGCCGCGAGGCGGATCCAGAGGTCTAGGTCCTGCGCCAGCCGGAACTCCGCGCGGTAGCCGCCGGCGGCGAGATACGCGTCGCGGCGGAACATCGCCGAACCGTGCACGATCCCGTGCACGCGCGACGCGTCGTGCTCCAGAAGGCTGCGGCGGATCTCCTCGCCGTCGCCGCGCGTGACGTAGAGCGTGTCGCCGTCCGGATCGACGAAGCGCGACGCGCAGGCGGCGAGCACCGCGCCGCCGTCCAAAAGCGCAAGCTGCCGCTCGAAGCGCCGCGGCAGCGAACGGTCGCCGGCATCGTGGCGCGCGATCGCTTCGCCCCGCGCCTCGGCGCAGCCGCGGATCAGCGCGCGCGTCAGGCCGGTGTTGTCCTGCGCGAGCACGCGCAGCCGCGGGTCGCGCACGTCGCGCAGGATCGCCGCGGTGCGGTCCGTCGAGCCGTCGTCGACCACCAGCAGCTCGAACTCGCTGAAGGTCTGGGTGAGGATGCTCTCCAGCGTCGCCGCCAGCGTCGCCTCGCCGTTGTAGACCGCCATGACGACCGACAGTCTCATCGCAGCCGATCCGAGAGGCAGGCCAGGCGCCCGGTGAGCGACCAGCCGAAGAGGCGCGCCGCGGCGGCGTACGCGCGGAACTGCAGCCGTCCGGCGTCCTGCGACGCCTCGCGCGCCAGGTCGAAGAGCATGCGCGACTCCGCCGGGAGCCCCGCCGCGCCGCACTGCCGCGCCAGGAGGAAGAGCTCGCGCGCGTAGTGCTGCATCTCCGGCGCGGCGTTACCGATGCCGGCGCGCCGCGCGTGGCCATAGATCGCCGCGTGCGCCCGCGCCCGGTCGCGCAGCACGACCGGGTTCATCCCTTGTCCGGAGAGCCGCTCCCCCTCGTGCTGGCGGAACGTGCCGACGGTGCCGTCGACGTAGTGAAGCCGGACGCCCATTGCGGCGATGCGGGCGTCGTACTCCCAATCCTCCTCGTTCACCAGCCGGAGCCAGGGGCCGGCGCGCTCCACGACGTCCGCGCGGTAAAGCGCCGCGCCGGTCTGCCAGATGCGCGCGTGCAGCATGGCGGGGAACATCGTCTCGAACGGCGCGCCGGTGCCCTCCTCGCCGCGCATGCGGCCGTACGACACGCCGCACTCCGGATGCGCGCGCAGCCCCGCGACCTGCAGCTCGAACTTGTGCGGGTCGAGGAGGTCGTCGCTGTCGAGATACTGGATGAACTCTCCGCGCGCGGCGAGCCGCCCCGCCTCGCGCGCCGAACCCACGCCACCGTTCTGCTGGTGGATGACTCGCACCACGTCGTGCTCCGCCGCCAGTGCGTCGGCGACCGCGCCGGTGTCGTCGGTCGAGCCGTCGTCCACCACGATGATCTCGATCGGACGGTAGGTCTGCGCCAGCACGCTCGCCACCGCCTCGCGCAGCATGCGCGCCCGGTTGTAGACGGGGATGATCGTGGAGACGAGCCCGCTCTGCATCGAGCGTGAGTATCGCTTGAAAGTTGCGCGTTGCGCGATGCGCGTTCCGCGGGCCCTCCCGCCGGGCGACGAGTCGCGAGCAACTCGTCACGCGCAACGCGCAACTACAATCCCCGCATGCGCCTCTTCATCGCCACCCCCTCCCACTACCTTCACGGTGGTGCGGAGCGGATCCTGGAGGCGCTCGCGCGCAAGCTGCCGCGGCGCGGCATCGACGTGACGTTCGGGCTGGCGAAAGGGGCGCGCTTTCACGATCCCGACCGCTTCCGCCGCGCCTTTCCCGAGATGCGCGCGGTCGACGTCGACGGCACCAGCGGCACCGCCTACGGCCGCCGCCGCGCGCTACGGCGGGCGATCCTCGCCGCCGATCCCGACGTCGTGCTGAACGTGCGCATGTTCGACGCGTATCCCGTCTGCGCCGCGCTGAAGCTGGAAGGACACCGGCTGCGCCTCGCGACGACGGTGCAGGCGTTCGAGACCGAGTACCTGGTCGACCTCGCGCGCTACGGCGGCTTCGTCGACGGCGTCATGACGAGCGGCGAGTGGATCGCGCGCGCCGTGCGGCAATTCACCACGGTCCAGCATGTGGTGAGCATTCCCGGCGGCATCGCGCCGCCGCGCCGCCTCCGTACGCCGCACGACGGCCCGCTGCGCCTCGGCTACGTCGGGCGTCTCGAGCAGGTGCAGAAGCGCATCCTCGACCTGCCGCTGCTCGCCGAAGAGCTGCAGCGGCGCGGCGTGCCGTTCACGCTCCGCGCGGCCGGCTCGGGGAATGAGACCGAGGAGCTGCGCAGGCGGATTCCGTCGCTGCGGTACGACAGCTGGCTGACGCTGGAGGAGCTGTACGAGCGCGTCTATCCGGAGCTCGACGTCTTCGTGCACTTCGCGGAGTGGGAAGGGCTGACCATCGCGCCGCGCGAGGCGATGGCGCACGGCGTCGTCCCGGTGGTCTCGCGCTTCGCCGGTGCCGAAGACTTCATCGACGGCGTGAACGCGCTCACGTTCCCCATCGGCGACGTGCGCGCGGCGGCTGACGCCATCGAGCGGCTGCACCGCGACCGGACGCTGCTCGAGCGGCTGTCGCTCGCCGCGCGCGGCTCGCAGATCGGCGTGCGCTCCGAGGAGGGAGCGATCGACGCGTGGGAAACGCTGCTGCGGGGGACGCTGCAGGTGCCGTCGCGGATCGGCGCGCTCCCCGAGGCGCCGCGCGACAGCGGGCTGCTGACGCGGCTGCACGTGCCGGCGCCGCTGGCCGAGGTGGTGCGGCGCATCCGCAAACGCGAGCATGACGAGCCGGGGAACGAGTGGCCGCACTGGAGCGGCATGCCCGACGCGCGGCTGGAGCGGGAGCTGCGGGAGTGGGCGAAGTCATGAGCCTCCGCCACCGCCTCGGCGCGCTCGTGTACGACTGGCCCCGTTTCCTCCGCCACATCGCCGGCGACTGGACGCTCATCCGCAACCGCAACGAGCGGATCTCCAGCGACGGCCGCGGCGTGCGCTGCGACTGGATCTACAGCTCCGACCTCCATCTCGCGAACGTCCATCCCGCCACGGCCCGCCTGCTCATGCGCCGCGCGTTCCGGCAATGGCCGCTGAACCTGCGGGAGGAGCCGGTCGCCGTGTCAGCGTCGCCGGAGGTTTCGTTCCTGATCGGTCATCGCGGACTGGAGCGCCTCCCGAACCTTCTGAGCACGCTGAAGAGCGTCGCCGGACAGAGCGGCGTGGCGGTCGAATGCATCGTCGTCGAGCAGTCGGCGGAGCCGCAGATCGCGGACGCGCTGCCGCGATGGGTGCACTATCTCCACACCCCGGTCGCGGCGGACTACGACTACTGCCGCTCCGCAGCCTTCAACGCCGCGGCGCATCGCGCGCGCGGGTCGATCCTGATCGCGCACGACAACGACATCCTCGTGCCGGAGCGCTACGCCGACGAGATCGCGGCGCGCGTGCGGGAAGGGGCGCGGTTCGTCGACCCGAAGCGCTTCCTCTTCTACCTCGACGAGCGGCAGCGCGTGACCACCGTCGGGCAGAACCTCAAGGGCGGCAGCATCGCCGCGACGAAGGAGGCCTACTTCGCGATCGGCGGCTTCGACGAGGACTTTGTCGGCTGGGGCGGCGAGGATCTGGAGTTCTGGGAGCGGGCGCGGGAGCACGGCGGCGTGTACGAGTACGGCTACCTGCCGCTCGTGCACCTCTGGCATCCGGCGCAGAAGGGGAAGGTCGAGCAGGCCACCGCGCCGGCGCAGCGGCGGTATCACGCCTTGAAGGACATCCCGGCCGCGGAGAGGATCGCGCGGCTGCGCTCCACGAACTTCTCGAACGAGAAGTAGTCGAGGCCGGGCGGGATGCGCCGTTCGCCGCGCGCCAGTGCCTCCACGATTGCCGCCCGCACCTCGGCGGGATTCGTCGGGTCGACCAGCAGTCCCAGCTCGCCATTGCGCAAGGCCTCCCGTCCGCCGTCGATCTTGCTGCCGATGACCGGCAGCCCGCAGGCCATCGCCTCGAGGAAGACGAAGCCGAAGCCCTCGCCGCGGCTCGGCATCACGTAGACGTCGGCGAGGTTGTAGAGATCGGGCTTGTCGCGCTCGTCGAAGAGGCCGGTGAAGACGACGCGGTCCGCGACGCCGAGGTCGCGGCTCCTCTTCTGCAGGCGCGTGAAGTCGGTGCCGCCGCCGGCGATCATGTAGACGACGTCGGGCGGGAGGTCGTGGAGGACGTCCAGCACCTCGTCGAAGCCCTTGTAGCGCTCCTGCGACTCGAGCCGGCCCACCGTCAGCAGCACCCGCTTGCCTTCCAGCCGATAGCGGTCGACGAGGTCGCGCCGCTTCGGGCGGATCCCGTAATGCTCGAGATGCACCGCGTTCGGCAGCACGTACGCCGGCCCGTCGTAGCCCGACCAGCCGAGGAGGCGATCGCGCGTGAGGGCGCTGACGGAGAGGATGCCGCGGCACTTGGCGAGCGGCGCGCGCCGCTTCTTCCACGCCTCGATGCCGTGGACGACCAGCAGCGGATGGTCGAACGCCACGACCGGCAGGAGGTTCATGTGGCCGCAGATCACCAGGTCCGGCTTGGAGCGGCGGGCGGCGGCGATCGCCTTCAGGTACGCGAGCGGATTCTTCGCCGCCTCCGCCACGAACGTCACGTGCGGCGGGACGTCGCGCACCGGCCCCCGTACGACGCGGGGGATGACGGTGATCGGCTCGCCGATCGCGGCGCAGAGCTCCCGGTTGAAGAGGGCGATGCCGCCGTGGCCGCCGTACGCGTCGGTGACGAGGAAGACGATGCTCACGCGAACGCCTCCCACCGCTGTTGCCCCTCGCCCCGCTTGCGGGGAGAGGGTGGCGCGAAGCGCCGGGTGAGGGGACGGCCGTCGAGGGATGAGCGATCCCTCATCCGGTCCTTCGGACCACCTTCTCCCCTCAGGAGGGGAGAAGGGCAACGGAGTGTCGCCCACCGTCGTGGCGCGAAGCGCCGACCCCTCACGCGAACGCCTCCCACACCCTCCGGGCCCAGCTCCGCATGCGCGTCGACGTGCCGTCCGGCGGGAGGTCCATCCAGTCCTTGAGCGGCACGAAGAAGCCGGTCTTGGGGCGGGTGCGCAGGTAGCGCGGCAGCATCGAGGCGAGCACCTGCTTGCCGTCGCCGCGGAGCAGCACCGGCGCGAGCTGGCGGAGGAGCCAGGCGTCGACGAGCGGCGTGCGCACCTCCACCGAGTGCGCCATGCTCGCCCAGTCGGCGTCGCGCAGGAGCTGGTTGCGCATGTAGAGCGACGCCTCCAGCGTGGCCACGCGGCCGAACGCGCTGTGCGGCTCCGGGTGGAGGACGCCGTTCCACCGATCGAGCAGCGCGAGCCGCTCCAGCCCTTCGCGCGCCATGTCCGCGCCGAGGATCTCCGGCAGCTCGTCCGGCGGAAAGAGGCCGCGCTGCACGAGGTACGCGCCGCCGTACGTGCGTCCGATCGCGGGGATCAGGGCCGCCTTCGGGCGCCGCCGCGCCACCGCGGCGAGATGGGCGAGGCGGGGGAAGTTCACCATCGCCGGCACGTTCGTGAACGAGGGATAGCTGCCGAACAGCTCGTCCCCGCCGACGCCCGACAGCGCCACCTTCACGCCCGCCTCGTGCACCGCCTTGCTGATGAACCAGGTGTTCACGCCGTCGATGGTCGGCTGGTCCATCCGCTCGAAGATGCGCGGGAGATCGCCGAGGAACTCCTCGCGGCTGACGGTGCGGGTGGTGTGCTGGGTCCCGTGCTCGCGCGCGAACCGCTCCGCGAGCGGCGCCTCGTCGAGGTGGGCCGACGCCAGCGTGAAGGTGTGCAGCGGGCCGTAGCGGGCGGCGAGCTGCGTGAGCGCCGAGGAGTCGACGCCGGCGGAGAGGAACACGCCTACCGGCACGTCGGCGACCAGGTGATGGCGGACCGACTCGTCGATCCGCTCGCGGAGGAAGACGCCGGGATCGACGAGGGATTCACTCCGCGCCTCGCAGAAGACCTCGGCGATGGAGTAGTGGCGGCGGACCTCGGAGCGGCCGCGCTCCTCGTCGATGAAGAACGAGGTGCCGGCCTCGATCGCCGTCACGTCGCGGCGGATCGTGAACGGCTCCGGCACCGATCCCGTCAGAAAGAAGCCGGCCGCACCGGCGGGATCGAGCGCGCCGGAGACGGCGCCGCCGGCGAGCAGCGCCTTCACCTCGGACGCGAGGCGGATCGTGCCGCCGTCATCGGCGAGGTAGAGCGGCTTGATGCCGTACGGATCGCGCGCCACGAACATCCGCCGCGCGCGGGCGTCCCAGATCGCGAACGCGTACATCCCCCGCAGCAGGCCGAGCATCCGCTCGCCGTCGCGGCGATAGAGCTCGAGCAGCACCTCGGTGTCGGTGCGGGAGTGAAAGCGGGCGCCTCCCCGCTCGAGCGCGGCGCGCAGCTCCGCGTAGTTGTAGATCTCGCCGTTGAAGACGACCGCCAGCTCCCCCGCCGTGTCCCACATCGGCTGCGTCCCCTCGGGCGAGAGGTCGATGATGGCCAGCCTCCGGCTGGAGAGGCCGACCCGGCCGTCGTCCGAGATCCAGACCCCGCCGGCGTCGGGGCCGCGCGGGATCATCCGCGCCGTGACGGCCTCCAGCTCCTCGCGGCGCGGGGCCGCGGCGCTGGAGCGGTACGCGAAGAAGGCGGCGATCCCACACATGCGAGGTTCGCGAAGGATACGCGTAGACTCGCGGTGTGCGCAGGCAACTGTTCATCGCCGCGGGGCGCGTCGCGTCGCGGCTGCCACGGGTGCGCGGGAAGACGCGGCTGCTGCTCGCGCTCTACAAGCTGCTGGGGCTGGAGGGGCGGCACATCCACGTCGACGTCCGGCTGCGGCGTCCCGTGGCGTTCGACGCGCGGCTCGACCTGCACGCCTGGCTCGAGCGGCTCGCGTTCCTGACCGGCGGCTACGAGGACGACACGGTCGAGTTCCTCGCCGGCCTGCACCGGCACGACGGCCGCGGCGGATACCTCCTCGATGTCGGTTCGAACATCGGCCTGATCTCGATTCCGTTCGCCAGGATCACCGGGCGACCGGTGTTCGCCGTGGAGGCGGTGCCCGACAACGTGGCGGCGCTGCGGGCGAACGTCGCGCGCAATGGGCTGGAGGGGCTGATCACGATCCTGCCGTTCGCGCTCGGCGACCAGCGGGGCCAGGTGCTCATCCAGGTGGAGGGGGACCTGCTCCCCGGCGAAGGGACCGGCACGGCGAACATCCTGCCGCCCGACGCGACCTGGGGCGTGCAGCAGCCGGTGGACCTCGCGACGATCGACACGGCCGGCCTCCCGCCCGGCTGCTCCGTGATCAAGATCGACACCGACGGCTACGACCTCAAGGTGCTGCAGGGCGGGCGGGAGTTCCTCGAGCGCGAGCGCCCGCTGATCTTCGGCGAGTTCTCCGCCCACTGCCTCAGTTGGCACCGGCAGACGATCGCCGACGTGGCCGCGTTCGCGGCGGCACTCCGCTACCGCACCCTCTGCCGCGTCGCGCCGGGCTGGGAGTTCCGGCCCTACGAGGCAGGGATGCCGTTCGAGCAGGACCTGCTGCTCGTCCCCGAGGAGCGGGCGGCTATTGCTCTGGCGATTCCGCGGAGCGGAGGGCGGGGCGCGGAGTCGTGATCTCGCGCTAGGCGACGCCGAGCGTCGGCATGTTCGTGCCGCTTTCGAGCGAGTTCACGTAGGAGGCGCTCAGGCCCGCCAGCTTCGCGAGCTGGGCGCGCGTCAGATGCCGCTCCTCGCGCAACTGTTGGAGCAGAATGCCGAACCGGTTCTGAAGATGGGTTCCCCGCGTTCGTAACGTCATAGGTAGATTACGTGCGACGCGGCGAATCGTTAAGGCCGGCTCGAACTTTTTGAACGCCATGGCGGAGAAAACTCCGCCATGGTGTGCGGGAGTGCCGGCGTTCCGTGCGCGCACTCCGCCATGGTGTTCAGAAACTCCGCCATGGTGTTCGAAAACTTCTCCATGGTGATCGCAAACATCGGCGCGCTGTTCGAAAACATCGGCGTGCTCTTCAAATTCGAACGCGGTGCGTTCGGAAACTCCGCCATGGTGTTCAGGCGGCGTGCTTGCGCCGGGGAAAATACCGGAGCACGAAGAGTGCGATCAGAGCGAGCGCTCCCGATGTGTAGCCGATCCACTTCGTTTCCTGGACGACCGTCATGACGGCCGAGGCGGCGAAGAGCAGGGTGATGCTCCAGATGCCAAAGATCGCCTTCCCGGCGCTGCCGTAGCGGGCCACGAGGATGTGGTGGATGTGGCGGCGGTCGGCGGTGAAGACGCGGGAGACGCGGCTGCCGAGCGGCTCCTGTTTTCCGCCGAAGCGCTGTTTCATGACGATGAGCGTGTCGATCACCGGCAGCGCGAGGGCAAGCATCGGTCCGCCGATGATGAGGGCCGTCGGCGACTTGCTGGGGCGGGCGATCGACCCGGCGGCGAGGAGCAGGCCGATGAACAGCGCGCCGGTGTCCCCCATGAAGATCTTCGCCGGCGGCTTGTTCCAGGGGTAGAAGCCGACCAGGCTCCCGGTGAGGGCGGTCATGATGACGAGCGAGAAGACGTCGACCCGCAGCACGGCGATGATGCTGAAGGAGGCGGCGATGGTCAGCGCGACGACGGTCGCGAGCGAGTCCATCCCGTCGATGAAGTTCATCGCGTTCATCACCCCGACGATCCAGACGATCGAGGCAACGATGCCGAGAAGGCCGAGGTCGAACTGCTGTCCGGCGAGCGTGACGAAGTCGAAGTGGAAGCCGAAGGCGACCAGGATGAACGCGGCGGCGAACTGCACGGCGAACTTCTGCGGCGCATTCGTGCCGATCAGATCGTCGTAGACGCCGAGGCCGATCACGAGCGACCCGCCGGCGAGGACGGCGAAGAGGTAGGTGAGGTTCTTCGTCACCAGGTCGGCCGCGCGCGTGTTGGCGGCGAGGAGCAGGAGCGGGAAGCCGAAGCCGAAGATGATGGCGATGCCGCCGAGGCGCGGCGTGGCGGTGGTGTGGAGCTTCCGCTCCTCGGGCACGTCGACCAGGCCGATGTGCTGCGCCCCCCGCCGCACGATCGCCGTCGCCACGTACGAGGTGACGGCGCTGCAGACGAAGAGGAGTACGAGCGGAACGGAAAGCTCGGCCATCGGACCGGCAGGAGGATAGCGCAGTCGAGTCGGGGAGTCTCAGAGTCGCAGAGTCGCAGAGTCGCAGAGGGGAAGCGGCGCGCCGGCGCCGGATGGGCGAAGCCTCTCTGAGACTTTGAGACTCCCCGACTCTGCGACTCCACTAGAATGCCCTCGCACTTCGCCCGACAGGAGTTTTATCGAATGGCCGAACTTCCCGGAATCGAGCGCGAGACCCTCGACGTCGACGTGGTGATCGTCGGCGCGGGCCCCGCCGGACTGGCAGCCGCGTACAAGCTGGCGGAGCTGATCCGCGTCCACAACGAGTCGGACGCGGAGAAGAAGCTCGAGGGGATCTCCATCGCCGTCCTCGAGAAGGGGAAGGAGATCGGGTCGCACGGGATCTCCGGCGCGGTCATGGATCCGCGCGGCCTCGCCGAGCTGATGCCCGACTTCCTCGAGCGCGGCTGCCCGGTCGAGTCGCCCGTCACCTCCGACGCGTTCTGGATGCTCACCGAGACGCACAAAATCAACTCGCCGCTCGTCCCGCCGCCGATGCACAACCACGGCAACTACGTGGTCTCCCTCGGCGAGGTGGTGCGCTGGCTCGGCCCGATCGTCGGCGAGATGGGGGTCGACCTCTTCGCCGAGTTCGCCGCCACGCGCGTGCTCGTCGAGGAAGGGAAAGTGGTCGGTGTCCGCACTGGCGACAAGGGCATCGACAAGAACGGCCAGCCGAAGGCGAACTACGAGCCGGGCGTCGACATCCGCGCCAAGATGACGATCCTGGGCGAGGGGCCGCGGGGGACGCTCACCAAGCAGCTCGCCGGCATGTTCGACCTGTACGCGGGGAAGAATCCGCAGGTCTACTCCGTGGGAGTGAAGGAGCTGTGGCAGCTCCCCGACGACCGCTTCGCGCCCGGCACCGTGATCCACACGCTCGGCTATCCGCTGGACCTCGACACGTTCGGCGGCGCCTTCATCTACGGCATGAAAGACCGCATCGTCGACATCGGCCTCGTGGTCGGACTCGACTACAAGAACCCGACGCTCGATCCGCACAACGAGCTGCAGCGGCTCAAGCTCCATCCCGCGATCCAGGAGATCCTGCGCGGCGGGAAGATGATCTCGGCGGGCGCGAAGGCGATCCCGGAAGGCGGCTACTACTCGATGCCCCGCCTGCACGGCGACGGCTTCATGATCCTCGGCGACTCGGGCGGCTTCCTCAACGGTGCGCGCCTCAAGGGAATCCACCTCGCGATCAAGTCGGGGATCATGGCCGCCGAGGCGGCGTTCCAGGCGCTGCTCGGCGAGGACTACTCAGCGAACAGCCTCTCGCAGTACGAGGCGATGTTCGAGGCCTCCTGGGCGAAGGACGAGCTCTGGAAGCAGCGCAACTTCCACCAGGCGTTCAACAACGGCGTCGTCGCCGGCATGGCGAACGCGGGGCTGAGCATGGTCACCGGCGGGCGCGGCTTCGGCGTCGCGAACCGGCTGGAGGGGCATGAGGGCTGGGCGCGCATGGAGCGGATCAAGCGCTACTTCGGCTCGGACGATCCCCACCCGCCGGCGAAGGTGAAGTACGACAACCAGTACACGTTCGACAAGGTGACGAACGTCTACAACGGCGGCGTGATCCACGAGGAGAACCAGCCGGCGCACCTGCTGATCCTCGACACCGAGGTCTGCATCACCCGCTGCACGGAAGAGTTCGGGAACCCCTGCTTCCACTTCTGTCCCGCGCAAGTCTACGAGCCGCAGGAAACGGCGGACGGGCGGGGACGGGTGCCGTTCCTCAACTTCACGAACTGCTTCCACTGCAAGACGTGCGACATCATGGATCCGTATCAGGTGATCACCTGGGTGCCGCCGGAGGGTGGAGGCGGCCCCGACTACAAGAAGCTCTAGCCGGCCGGTGGCGGTGCTGTTGCAGCGTTTTTCTGCCGGCATTCTCATGCGAACCGCTGCCCGTTACTCGATCGCGTTCGCCGCGACAGTCGTGGCGATGCTGCTCACCGCGGCGCTTCCGGAGCTGCTCGCGCCGATGCGGCTCTTCTTCTTCTGGGTCGCGGTGCTGATCACCGCGGTCCTGGCGGGGCTGGGGCCGGCGCTGGTGGCGATCGGGCTGTCGATCGCCGGGACGGCCTGGCTGCTGTTCGAGCCGCTCGGCTCCCTCGCCATTAACAGCGCGACGGACGTGCTGCGGGTGGTGCTCTTCGCCGCATTCGCCGTCTGCGTCAGCGCGATCGCGTCGATGCGTCGGCGCGCGGAAGAACGCGCGCTGGTGAGCGAGCGGCGCTACCGCAGCCTCATCGAGGCGACGCCGGTGCCGCAGGCCGTCTGGACCGCGACCGCCGAGGGGGAGATCGCCTGGCCCGCGGAGTGGAAGGCGATCACCGGCGGCGAGGGGACCAAGGCCGTGCATCCCGACGACCTGCAGCGGACCGTCGAACGGTGGCGCGCGGCGGTCACGCAGCGGACCTGGTACGAGGACGAGATCCGCGTCCGCACCGCCAATGGCCGCTACCGCTGGTTCGCCGTGAAGGCGGTGCCGACCGGCGACGAATGGGTCGGCATCATCGCCGACGTCGACGATCGCAGGCGGCATCAGGAGAACGCCTCGTTCATCAACAAGGCGAGCGAGGTGCTGGCCTCCTCCCTCGGCGTCGAGCAGACGCTCCGCAACCTGGCCCGCCTCTGCGTGCCGGAAATCGCCGACTCCTGTTCCATCGACGTCGCCTCCGGCGACGGGTACGAGCGGGTGGCGGTGCGGCACGTCGATCCGGGGAAGGAGGAGCTGATCCGCGACGTGGGGCGGAACGCGCAGCGCTCGCCGGAGACGTCGGAGGTGATGCGCGTGCTGAAGTCGGGGACGGCCGAGCTGCTCGACGCGCCGGTGACCGGCGACCCGCTGCTGAAGGCGCTGAACATCCACTCCGCGGCCATGGTGCCGATGAAGGCGCGGGGGCGGATCCTCGGCGTGCTGTCGCTGGTCTACAACGAGTCGGGGCGGCGCTATGCAGAGGAGGACCTGCCGCTGCTCGAGGAGATCGCCCGCCGCGCGGCGACGGCGCTCGACAACGCGCGGCTGTACGAGGCGGCGGAGTCGGCGAACCGCGCCAAGGACGAGTTCCTGGCTACGCTGTCGCACGAGCTGCGCACGCCGCTCACCGCGATCAGCGGCTGGGCGCACATGCTCGAGCTGGGGATCTCCGACGACGAGACGTCGCGCCTGGCGGTGGACACGATCCTGCGCAGCGCGCGGGCGCAGGGAGAGCTCATCGACGACCTCCTCGACCTCTCGCGTGTCGTGGCCGGCACGCTGCACCTGAACGTCACCACCGTCGACCTGTCGAGCATCGTCGCGGAGGTGGCGGTGGCGGCGCGGCCGGCGGCCGATGCGAAAGGGCTCACCATCGTCGTCGAAGGGGGGCTGCGCCCGCTGCTCGTGCGCGGCGACGATCGCAGGCTGCGGCAGGTGGTCTGGAACCTGGTCACGAACGCGGTGAAGTTCACCGATCGCGGCGGGACCATCCGCATCATCCCCTCGGCGCGCGGCGGTGTGGCGCGCGTGACGGTCGTCGACACCGGCCGCGGCATCACCCCCGAGTTTCTCCCCTACGTCTGGGACCGTTTCCGTCAGGCGGACAGCAGCACGTCGCGGCAGCACGGCGGCCTCGGCCTCGGGCTGTCGGTGGTGCGTCACCTGGTCGAGCTGCACGGCGGGACGGTGTCGGTGAAGAGCGAGGGGGCCGGCCAGGGGGCGACGTTCTGCTTCGAGCTGCCGCTGGCGCGCGAGGCGGCCGCATCCGACGCGGCCGGGGCGCGCACCGACGGGCAGTTGCTGAGCGGGCGGAGGGTCGTGCTGGTGGAGGATGACGCCGACACGCGGACCGTCATCGCCAGGATGCTCCGCCAGTTCGGGGCGGACGTGGTCGCCACGGCGTCGGTGGACGAGGCGGTGCGGCGGCTGGAGGGGCAGCTTCCCGATGCGATCGTGACCGACATCGCCATGCCGGAGCAGGACGGGTTCGCGCTGCTGCGGCGCGTGCGCGAGCGGTCGGACGTGCCGGTCGTGGCGGTCTCCGCGATCGCCACCGGGGCCGAAGACCGGCGGCGCGCGCTCGACGCAGGTTTCGCCGACTTTCTCCGAAAGCCCCTCGAACCGGCACAACTCGCGCTTGCGGTCTCCGCTGCCGTCCGCTGAGAATGCCCCCGGCTCAGGCCGTGTTGGACCCGCGAGAGCAAGAACAGTATGGCAACGGAACCGCTCCCGACCTCCCGATCCCTCGACCGGATCGCGGCACTGCAGGCGAACGTCGAACGCGTCATCCGCGGCAAGTCGGAAGTGGTGCAGTTCTGCATCGCGGCGCTGCTGGCGAAAGGGCACATCCTCCTCGAGGACGTGCCGGGCGTCGGCAAGACCACGCTGGCCCACGCGCTGGCGCGCTCGCTCTCGCTGCAGTTTCAGCGCATCCAGTTCACCAGCGACCTGCTGCCGGCGGACATCGTCGGCGTCACCATCTATAACCAGGACCAGCAGGAGTTCGAGTTCGTCTCCGGACCGATCTTCACGAACGTCCTGCTGGCCGATGAGATCAACCGCGCGACGCCGAAGTCGCAGTCGGCGCTGCTGGAGGCGATGAGCGAGGGGACGATCACGCTCGAGAAGCGGCACATGCCGCTGCCCGACCCCTTCCTGGTCATCGCGACGCAGAACCCGATCGAGCACGTGGGCACTTACCCGCTGCCGGAGTCGCAGCTCGACCGCTTCCTCATGCGCCTGACCATCGGCTACCCGAACGCGGCGGATGAGAAGCAGCTCCTCCGCTCGGGCGGCGGCCAGGTGGCGCTCGATCACCTCGAGCCGGTGCTGGAGGGGGACGAGGTGCGCGAGCTGCAGGCGCGCGTCCCGCAGGTGCACGTCAGCGAGGCGCTGGTGGAGTACCTGATGCTGGTCGTCCAGACCACCCGCACCCACCCCGACGTCGCGCTAGGCGTCTCGACCCGCGGCGCGTTGACCTACTTCAAAGCCTGCCAGGCGCTCGCGCTGGTGAGCGGCCGCGACTTCGTCATCCCGGAAGACATCAAGCGCCTGGCGAGCCCCGTCCTCTCGCACCGCATCCTGATGAAAGACCGCCGCATGACCCGCGGCGACTTCTCCCCCGAGGCCAAGTTCATCCAGAAAATCGTGAACGAGATCGCGGTGCCGAGGTGAGCTAATGCTTCTCGAGGGACTTGCGGCGGGTGTTTTCTTCTTCCTGCGCTTTCAGGCGCTGGACGTGAATTCCGAGGAAGCCAATCGCGGCCAGAAACCCGCCGAACACCAGGAGAGCGCCCACGGCAAGATAGTCCTGACCTGTCATTCGGTTGCTCCTCCCTGGATTCGGACTTCAATGTAGGTGCCGGTGACCCACAACGCAATCGCGACCGACGAATTCACGGCTGCCCAGCCGAACGTCAGCTCATCCTCGACCAGCTTGTCGAGCATGGCGAAGACGAACCACAGCACGGCGATTTCACGCAGCGAGTCGCAGCCGCGGAGTACGACCAGCTTCTCCTCCAGCAGGCGTTTGAACCAGTTTCTCATCGGGCCGAGGGTAGCAACGTGTTCTCGCTTTTCCGAGGAATCCACATCAGGTAGATCATGACCACCGCCGCCCTCCCGTCGTTCGAGTTTCAGGGTGTCGTCCGGCTCACGAAAGTCGGGACGACGTACATCCTCTCGACCGTCATCCTGGCGGTGGCGGCGATCAATACGGGGAACAACGCCATCTACATCGCGGTGGCGCTGATGCTCGGCTGTCTGATGCTGTCGGGGCTCGCGTCGAAGGGGGGGCTGAAGCATCTGCAGGCGGAGATCGTGGCGCTCGACGAGGCGTGGGCGGGGCGGCCGGCGGACGGTGCGCTGCGCATCCGCAACGACTCGCGCATCTGGAACGTGCGGGACGTGGTGCTGGTCTCCGACGCGTTCGCGGAGCCGGCGCTCGTGCCGCTCATCCCGCGGCGGAGCGAGGTGCTGGTGCCGGTGCCGTTCCTCTTCCCGCGCCGCGGGCTGGCGCAGGTGAGCGCGGTCGACTCGTACACCCGCTATCCGTTCGGCTTCTTCCTCAAGAAGCGGCGCCTCCGCGTGTCGAGCGAGGTGGTGGTGTACCCGCGCATCCTGGCCGAGGAGCAGGCGCGCGAGCGCTTCCGCCCGGTGACGGGGGAGGCGACCAACACCGCCCGCCCCGGCTCCGGCAGCGAGATCCATTCGTTCCGCGACTACGTCCGCGGCGACTCGCTCCGCCAGGTGCACTGGAAGAAGTCGGCGAGCCTCGGCCGCTGGATCATGAAGCAGCATGAAGCCGACGCGGCCCGCTCGGTGCTCGTCGTCGTCGACCCCTACAAGCCGCGGCAGGCCTCGGACGAGCAGTTCGAGGAGATGGTCTCCGCCGCCGCGACGTTCCTCTATTACGCCGTGCAGCGGGGGCTCGACGTGACGCTCTCGCTGCCGCGCGTGACGATCCGGGTGCGGGAGGCGGAGGCGGCCGGCGCCCTCTTCCGCGCCCTGGCGCTGCTCGAGCCGGCGCACGAGCCGGTGCACCAGCTCCTCGAACGCGACGCGATCCTCTTCTCGGTCGCAGGGAGCGCCGCCGCATGAGCCGCAAGGCGCGCGAGCTCGAGACGCTGCTGCTGACGATGTTCGCGGCGTTGCCGCTCTACTTCACGAACGCGATCGGCAAGGCGCCGGTGCTGCTCTTCCACGCCGCGATGGCGGGGGTGGTGCTGCGGGTGGCGATGGGGAAGGGGCCGGAGCTGCTGCCGGCGCGCCTCATGCGCTGGATCGCGCTCGCCTACGTGCCGTTCTACATCGTCGACTGGCGGTTGCTCGGCGGCAGCGCGATCGCGGCCTCGACGCATCTGGTGCTGTTCATCGCCGTGTACCAGCCGATCGAGTCGCTGCAGCGGAACAACCACGCGCAGCGGATGCTCACCACCGCGCTCATCTTCATCGCCAGCCTCGCGACGTCGACGCACATCACCGTCATCCCGTTCGTGCTCGTCTTCGCCCTGCTGATGTTCCGGCAGTTGATGTACGTGAGCCACGTCGAGACGGTGCGCTCGATCGGCGCGGCATATGCGGAGCCCCCCTCGGGAGGCGCGGCGCTGTTCTATCTCTTCGGCGCGATGGCCATCGGCGCGCTCCTCTTCCCGCTGCTGCCGCGCGTGCGCAATCCGCTCGTCTCCGGCTACGGCGGCGCGCTGGCCGGCGGCGCGAGCGCGCTCGCCGACACGATCAACTTCGGCGACCCGCGCCGCGGCATCTCGGACGCCACGGTCGTCGCCCGAGTCTGGCTCGACGACGGCGCGCGGCGCACCTTCACCCCCATCCGCCTGCGCGGCATGATCTACGACCGCTTCGAGCGGGGTGCCTGGGCGCAGTCGCTGCGCGGCATCCGCGAGGTGCCGTCGCGCGGCGGCACGGTCAACCTCGGCCGCCCACGCGGACGCGAAGGCAACGCGATCGTGCAGCAGCGCGTATTTCGCGGGAAGCTCTTCCTGCCGGTCGGCACGTATGCCGTGGACGGCCATCCCGGCCGCCTCTACGAGGGGCCGGCGCGCGACACCTATTACTCGTACGCCGACGGGACGCTGAACCTCAGCGTGCGCATGGCCACCGAGGTGGAGCCGCTGCGGCTGATGCGCGTCTCGCCGGTGCACTACCCGATCACGCCGGAGGTGGCGTCGATGGCGCGCTCGATCGTCGGGAACGAGACGCGCCCCGAGCGCCGCGCGCGGCTGATCGAGCGGTACCTGATGGAGAACTTCCGCTACGTGCCGAACACCGCCAGCGCGATGGCGCCGAGCTCGGTCGAGGAGTTCCTGCTGCGCCGCCGCGCCGGCCACTGCGAGTATTTCGCCGCCGGGATGGTCGTGCTCATGACGGCGCTCGACACGCCGGCGCGCATCGCCGGCGGCTACTACGGCGGGCGGCTCAATCCGATCACCGGCTACTACGCCATGCGCCGCGAGGACGCGCACGCCTGGACGGAGGTGTGGGACGGGACGCGCTGGATGACGTTCGACTCGACACCGCCGTCGCTGCGCCCCGGCATGAGCACCAGCGGTCTGATGAAGGAGTACATGTCGCTCCTCGGCGACTCGATGACGTTCATGTGGGACCGCTACGTCCTCACGTTCGGCCTCGGCGACCAGATCGCGCTCGCCGAGGACGTGGTCGACTGGATGCGCGCGACCGCGTCGACGCTCCGCAACGGCGTCAGCGCGAGCCTGGAGCAGGTGGAGTGGCCGTCGTTCCTCCCCTGGCTCGCGTTGCTGATCGTTACCGGTGGAGCCGCGGTTGCAGTCGCGCGCAGCCGCCGCCCACTCTTCGACGAGCTCTCCCGCCACCTCGCGAGAAGCGGCATCGAGGTCGGCCCCGCGATGACGATGGAGGACGCGCTCCGCGAGCTGCGTCGCGACCACCCGGAAGCCGCGCGCGAGCTCGAGCCGCTCATCGCGCTGTACGAGGAGGAGCGGTTCTCCGCGCGTCCCGACCGCGCCCGCGCCAGCGCCGTCCGGCGCAGGCTGCGCGAGTTGCGGACGTAGAACGCCGACGAGGGGCCTCCGGCGGGCCGGCACGGCCGCCAGCGTCGGTTGCCTCAGGCTGAACGCACGCACTTCGCGCGACGCGCGCGGTCCGTGCGAAAACCAGCGCCGCCGGCCGTGCCGGCCCGCCGGAGGCCCCTCGTCAGTCCTTCGTACTCAGCGTGTCGGGAGCCGGCGCGGGTTGCGCATCAGCGTGGCCATTTCGCGGACGGCGGCATCGAGTCCGACCAGTGCGGCGCGGGAGATGATCGAGTGGCCGATGTTCAGCTCCTCGATCTCCGGCACGACGGCGATCGCGTCGATGTTGCGGTAGGTCAGGCCGTGGCCGGCGTAGACGGTGAGGCCGAGCTTCTTCGCGGCGCGGGCGGCGGTGGCGAGCTTTTCGAGCTCCGCCTGCCAGTTGCCGCCCTTCCAGGCGTCGGCGAACTTGCCGGTGTTGATCTCGATCTTCGGCGCCTTCAGCTTGTGGCACTGGCGGATCTGCTCGAGGTCGGGATCGACGAAGATCGAGACGTCGATGCGGGCGTCGAGCAGTTGCGTCACCGCCTTCTCCACGTTCCCCGAGTGCAGCACCACGTCCAAGCCGCCCTCCGTCGTCACCTCGTCCTTGCGCTCGGGGACGAGCGTCACCTGGTGCGGCTTCACCGTCTGGGCGATGCGGACCATCTCCGTCGTGGCGGCCATCTCCACGTTGAGGTGCGTGGTGACGGTCTTGCGGAGCAGCTCGACGTCGCGGTCCTGGATGTGGCGGCGGTCGCCGCGGAGGTGCACGGTGATCCCCTGCGCCCCGGCGAGCTCGCAGATCACCGCCGCCGCGACCGGATCCGGCTCGTCCGTCTTCCGCGCCTCGCGGATCGTTGCGATGTGATCGATGTTGACTGCTAGCCGCATGGCGGTAAGGTTAGCAGGGTGCGCAGGCGTCATATCTACGGTGTCATAGTCGCGCTCGCGCTGCTGGGCGGCGGCGGCGCGTTGGTCGTTTACGGCCGCGCGATGTGGTACCCGCTCTACCTGCGCATCGCCGGCCCGCGCACCGTCGCCGACGTCCTCGCGCAGTACGGCCCGGAGGCACGGCGGCGGCTCGAGCCGCACTTTCGCCGCGCCGGCGTCGCCTATCCGCCGAAGGAGATCGCGTTCCTGGTTTTCAAGCGCGAGCGGCGCGTCGCGCTCTGGGCCCGCTCCGGCGCCGACTGGCGGTTCGTGCGCGACTATCCGATTCTCGCGGCGAGCGGCCACGCCGGGCCGAAGCTGCGCGAGGGGGACTCGCAGGTGCCGGAGGGCGTCTACCGGATCGAGCACCTCAATCCGAACAGCAGCTATCACCTGTCGATGAAGGTCAGCTACCCGAACGCGTTCGACCGGCAGATGGCGAAGCGCGACGGCCGCACGCGACTGGGCGGCGACATCTTCGTGCACGGCAAGGCGGTGTCGATCGGCTGCGTGGCGCTCGGCGACCGCGCGATCGAGGAGCTCTTCACGCTCGTCGCCAGGACCGGCGCGTCGAAGGTGCGGGTGATCATCGCCCCGAACGACCTCCGCACCGGCCGCCCGGTCGTGCACGAGCGGGCGCCGTCCTGGGTGAGGACGCTCTACCGCACCGTCGCCGCAGCGCTGGCCGATTTTCCCGTCTGGAAAGAATCGGGGAGCGCGCTGGACGTCCGCGGAATGCCCAAAGCAGTCACGCGTTTGAAGTAGCCGCGATGCTTTACCGGTTCGAAAACGTCGAGAAATCCTATGGGCCGCACGACGTCCTCAAGGGCGCCACGTGGCAGCACAACCCCGGCGAGCACGTCGGCCTCGTGGGCCGGAACGGCGCCGGCAAAACGACCCTCTTCCGCCTGCTCCTCAAGCAGGAGGAGCCGGACCGCGGTCAGATCATCCGCTCCTCCGGGATGACTATCGGCCACGTCGGGCAGCATCTCGACGCCGAGCCGGGGATGTCGCTCTTCGACTTCGTCGAGACCGCGTTCGCCGAGGTGCTGCGCATCGAGCGCAAGATGCAGGCGATCGAGCACGACCTCGCCGACACCACCAAGTCCGCCGCGGAGCACGAGCGCCTCCTCGAAAAGTACGCCGAGCTGCAGCACGACTACGAGCACGCCGACGGCTACACGCTGCACGCGGAAGTGGAGCGGGTGCTCACCGGCGTCGGCTTCAACGACAAGAAGGAGTGGGAGCGGCCGATCCTCGAGTTCAGCGGCGGCCAGCAGAACCGGGCCATGCTCGCGCGCGTGCTGCTGACGAAGGTCGACCTGCTGCTGCTCGACGAGCCGACGAACCACCTCGACCTCAACGGCATCGAGTTCCTCGAGGAGTTCCTGCAGGACTTCAAGGGGAGCTACCTCCTCATCTCGCACGACCGCACGTTTCTCAACCGCACCGTCTCGAAGATCGTCGAGCTCGCGCACGGCCGCCTCGTCGAGTACCACGGCAACTACGAGAAGTTTCTCCAGCTCCGCGGCGAGCGGATGGAGAAGATGGCCAAGGACTACGAGCGGCAGCAGGAGTACATCGCCGAGACGCAGGACTTCATCCGCCGCAACCTCGCGGGGCAGAAGACGAAGCAGGCGAAGTCGCGCCGCAAGATGCTCGACAAGCTCGACGAGGTGGAGCGTCCGGAGACCGACGAGACGCTCGCCAAGTTCAACCTCGACGGTGGCGCGCGCTCCGGCGCGATCGCCTTGACCGCCGATCGCGTGAGCGCCGGCTACGCCGCGAAGACCGTGCTGGAAAACTTCAGCATCCAGATCCGCCGCGGCGAGCGCTACGCGATCATGGGACCGAACGGCTCCGGAAAGTCGACGCTGCTCAAGACGTTCGCGGGGCGCGTTCCGCCGCTGGCCGGCTCGGTCTCCTACGGCCACAACGTGCAGGTCGGCTACTACGACCAGACCCTCGGCGACCTCAATCCGAAAGGGACGGTGATCGACGAGATCTGGAACCTCGACACCACCCAGACGGAGGAAGAGGTGCGCTCGTACCTGGCGCAGTTCTCGTTTTCGGGCGAGGACGTGTTCAAGAAGACGCGCGAGCTCTCCGGCGGCGAGAAGGGGCGGCTCGCGCTCGCCAAGATCATGTACGTCGGCGGCAACGTGATGCTGCTCGACGAGCCGACGAACCACCTCGACGTCTACACGCGCGAGGCGCTGGAAGAGGCGCTCGAGAACTTCACAGGCGCGCTCATCGTCGTCTCGCACGACCGCTACTTCGTCGACCGCGTGGCGGAGAACATCATCGTCGTCGAAGACGGCGAGGCGGAGGTCTACGCCGGCACGTACAGCGAGCTGGTGGCGAAGATAAAGGAAGGGGTGGCGGCGCCGGTGAAGGCCGAGCTGCCACGCACCGGCTCCGGTGGAGCGTCGGCCACTCCGGCCGCCGAACGATCCGCGAGCAAGCCAGCGGCCGCAGCGGCCGCCGCTCCACAAAAGCCGCCTGTCGTGGTCGTCGACCGGTCGGAGCAGCGCAGGCGCGAGAAGCGGATCCGGAAGATCGATGAGGAGATCGCGCAGCTCGAGGCGCGCATCGCCTCGGCCGAGGGGGAGCGGGAGCGCAACGACCTCCTGCTCTGCTCCGAGGAGGTCTTCCGCGACGGCGACCGCTCGAGGAAGATCCAGCAGCAGAACCACGACCTCAAAGCCATGATCGACCTGCTGTACGGGAAGTGGGAGGCGCTGGCGAAGGAGAAGGAAGACCTCGAGGCGGCGCCGGTCTGATGGACGCCGCGATCATTGCCGCCGGCTCGGAGATGCTCGGGCCGGTGCGCGTCGACACGAACTCGCTGAAGATCACCGCGGCGCTGGAGACGTTCGGGATCGCGCTGGTGCGGAAGTCGATCGTCGGCGACCTGCTGCCCGACCTGGTCGGCGAGATCCGCGCCTCGTTCGACCGCGCACACATCCTCGTCCTCACGGGAGGGCTTGGCCCGACCGAGGACGACCTGACGCGGGAGGCGCTGGCGGAGGCGTTCGGGCTGGAGACCCGCGTCGAGCAGTCGATCATCGACCGGCTCGAGGAGCGCTTCGCGGCGCGCGGCTGGAAGATGCCGGAGACGAACCGGAAGCAGGCGAACGTGTTCGTCGGCCACACGACGCTGACCAACGAACGGGGCACCGCGCCCGGCTTTCATCTCGAGATCTCCGGCAAGCACGTCTGGGTGTTCCCGGGAGTCCCGCACGAGCTGGAGTGGATGCTGGCGACCTACTTCACGCCGTGGCTGGAAGAGGTGAGCGGCGGCCGCTCGCGCTACCGGCGCGTCGTGAAGATCGCCGGGATCACCGAGTCGGGCGTCGACGAGAAGCTGAAGCCCTACTACGACGCGCATCCGGGCGAGCTGGTGACGATCCTGGCCAGCTCCGGCCACATCGAGATTCACCTGGCGGCGGACGGCAACGAGGCCGACGCGCGCGCCGCCATCACCTCGCGCGAGCGGGAGCTGCACGCGATCTTCGGGAACCGCATCTTCGGCTATGACGACGACACGCTCGAGAGCGTCCTCGGCGACCTGCTGCGCGAGCGCAACCAGACCGTCTCCACCGCTGAGTCCTGCACCGGCGGCCTGCTCGGCTCCCGGATCACCGACGTCTCCGGCAGCTCCGCCTATTACATGGGCGGCGGGATCTGCTACACCGCGGCCGCGAAGACCGCGCTGGCCGGTGTCGACCCGTCGCTGATTGCCGCGCACGGCGAGGTGTCGGAAGAAGTGGCGATCGCGCTCGCCCGCGGCATCCGCGAGCGCTTCGGAACCACCTGGGGCGCCGGCATCACTGGCATCGCGGGGCCGACTGGAGGCACGCCCGAGAAGCCGGTCGGCACCGTCCACATCGCCGTCTCCGGCCCGAACGGCGACACGCACCGCAAGCTCCTCTGGCAGGGCCCGCGCACGATTGTGAAGTGGTATTCGACGCAGCAGGCGCTCGACCTCCTGCGGCGGGCGATCTTGACCGATACACACGTTTAACTCACATTGTGTGTATGAAGCGCACGAACTCGGCGACGATCAAGAAGGCGCCGCGTGTCGTCGTCCGTCAGCACGAGTTCTGGAAGGCGTACGACGAGTTTGCCAAAGAGGCGGCGAAGGGCGACTTCTTCGACCCCGATTACGTGAAAGAACGCTGGCCGGAGGTCCACGCCACGCTGAAGAAGAAGCGCTCGGCGGACGAGAAGCGGCTTCCGCGCGTTCGAAACAAGGCGAAGTAACGTGGTTCTTCTGGACTCGAGCGTCTGGGTGCTGGTGGAGCACGGACGCATCGCGCTCCGCGACGTCATTGCGCCCGACGAGACGATCGCAACCTGTCCGGTCATCATGAGCGAGGTGCTGAGAGGGACCCGCGGGCCGCGGCAGTATCGGATTGCGCGGGCGCTGCTCATGTCGGCAGAGATGCTTGACGCGCCGACGCCGTTGGAGCGGTTCGAAGAAGCGGCGCAGTCGTATCTCGCGTGCCGCGATGCCGGGGTGACACCGTCGAGCGTCGATTGTCTCGTCGCCGTATGCGCAATCGCGAAGGGCGCGACGTTGCTCCACCGCGACAGCGACTTCGATCACATCGCCCGTGTGTTGCCTCTGAAGGCCGTCCGCGTCTAGCCGTTCCCCCGCAAGCGCAGCACGTTCGTGATCACGTCGTTGTAGAGCACCACCAGCATCAGGGTCGCCAGGACCGCGAAGCCGGCTTGCTGGATGCGCTCTTTCACCCGCAGCGAGAGGTCGCGTCTGGCGATGCCTTCGATGAGGAGGATCATGATGTGGCCGCCGTCGAGGACGGGGATGGGGAGGAGGTTCATGACTCCGAGCTGCAGGGAGATCAGGGCCATCAGGGCGATGGTCGGGAGCCAGCCTTCGCGGAGCATGGCGCCCGAGATGCGGGCGATGTTGATCGGGCCGCTCAGCTCTTTCACGCTCCCTTCCGGCCGGAAGAGGCGGCCGAGGGCGGACATGGCGAGCTTGAGCATCTTCCAGTTTTCCTGGACGCTGTACTTCAGCGCGGGGAAGAAGGGGAGTTTCAGGATCTTCGTGGGCGGAACGATGCCGCGGGAGACGTCCAGGTCCTTCTCTTTCGTCGGCGGAACGGTGACGCGCACGGTGCCGTTGCCGCGCGCCACTTCCAGCGCGAGCGGCGCGGTCTTCAGCTTGTCGGCGACGGTGGCGTAGTCCTCCATCGACCCGACGCGCTGGCCGTTCGCCGTGAGGATGCGGTCGCCCGGCCGGAGACCGGCTGCCGCCGCGGGCGAGCCGGGGATGAGCCGTCCGACCACCGCCTCGGTCCCGAAGGCGATGCCGGCGCGGCCGATCGGGCCGTACTCGCCCTGCTCGCGCTCCGGCGTCAGCATCGTCTTCCCGCGGACGCCGTTCCGCTCGTACACCACCTCGATCGGCGTGCCGGCGTTCATGGCGATGATGGTGCGGAGGTCCTGGAAGTCGGTGACCGGCTCACCCTTGATGCTGACGATCCGGTCGCCGCTCTTCAATCCCGCCTTCTCCGCTGCCTTGCCGGGGTTGACGGTGCCGATGACCGGCTTGGTGATGAGCTGCTCGGTCCCGACCATGACGATGCCGGCCATGAAGGCGACGGCGATCAGGACGTTCATGAACGGTCCGGCGAAGAGGATCAGGAAGCGCTGCCACTTCGGCTTGGAGAGGAACTCGTCGGGGCTGCCGGCCACGTTCTCCTCCGGCGTGTCGCCGGCCATGCGCACGTAGCCGCCGAGGGGGATTAGCGAGACGCGGTAGTCGGTGTCCCCGTGGCGGAAGCCGAAGAGGCGTTTGCCGAACCCGAAGGAGAAGACCAGCACGCGCACCTTGAAGAACTTGGCCACGAAGAAGTGACCCGATTCGTGCGCGAAGATCAGGAAGCCGAGGACGAGGAGGAAGCCGAGCAGGTTGGTGGCAATGTCGGTCATGGAAGTCAGCGCCTGACTGCAACATCAATTCCGCGCGCCTCGTTCCTGGCCCACGCGTCCCAGGCGAGCGCATCGTCCACGGAGTGGATCGCGCTGACCTGACCGGCGTGTCGGTCGAGGACGCGTCTGACGATGTCTACGATTCCGACGAACGGAAGTTCTCCGGCGAGGAACCGCTCCACCGCGATCTCGTTCGCGGCGTTGAGCACCGCGGGCATCGACCCGCCGGTGCGGGAGGACTCGTAGGCGAGCTCCACCGCGGGGAAGCGGCGCGCCTCCACCGGCAGGAACTCCAGCGAGCGGATCCGGGTGAAGTCGAGCCTGCCGAACGACGACGGCACCCGCTCCGGGTAGAGCAGCGCGTACTGGATGGCGAACTTCATGTCGGTGGTCGACATCTGCGCGATGATCGACCCGTCGACGTACTCGACCATGGAGTGCACGATCGACTGCGGATGGATGGCGATGTCGATCCGGTCGACGTGCACGTCGAAGAGGTGGTGGGCCTCGATGACTTCCAGCCCCTTGTTCATCATCGTCGCGGAGTCGATGGAGATCTTGTTGCCCATGCGCCAGGTGGGATGGGCGAGCGCCGCCTCGATGGAGATGTCGTCGAAGGTGGCGAGGTCGCGATGGAGGAACGGTCCACCCGAGGCGGTGAGGATGATGCGCTGCACCTCGGAGTGCTGACCGCAGCGGATGGCCTGATGCACCGCGTTGTGCTCGGAGTCGACCGGCAGCAGCTCGCCGCCGAACTCCTTCGCCGCGCGGGTCATGACGTCGCCGGCGGCCACGAGCACTTCCTTGTTGGCGAGGCAGACGCGCTTCCCGCCGCGCAGCGCGCCGTAGACGGGGGCGATGCCGGCCGCGCCGACGATGGCGGCGATGACCGTGTCGGCGGAGCCCATCGCGCCGACGGCGCAGGCGCCCTCGAGGCCGGGGATGATCTCGACCGGGTAGCTGACGCGCGCGCGCAGCTTCTCCGCGTCTTCGACGCTCCGGACGGAGACGAGCTCGGGACGGTAGCGCTCCACCTGCTCCGCGAGCAGGTCGACGTTCGCGCCGGCGGCGAGGCCGACGACGCGCAGCTCTTCAGGGAACGCGTCCACCACCGCGAGCGTGCTGCGGCCGATGCTGCCGGTGCTGCCTAGGATGGAGATCGAGCGCATGTCAGGCCGACATGATGTTCAGCGAGCGGAATCCGTGCACGATGAGCGTCCAGTAGCAATAGAGGATGGGGGCGGTGAAGAGGATCGAGTCGAAGCGGTCGAGGAAGCCGCCGTGGCCGGGGAGGAGCTTGCCGGAGTCCTTCACGTCGGCGGAGCGCTTCCACATCGACTCGGCGAGATCGCCGATGACGCCGGCGACCGAGAGAATCGCGCCCGCAACGATCGCGTGCACGAGCGGGAACTTCGGGAAGAAGGTGAAGTGGATCACCACGGCGGCGATCATCGACGCGGCCATGCCGCCAAGGAGCCCTTCGATGGTCTTCTTCGGGCTGATGCGCGGCGAGAGCTTGTGCTTTCCGAACGTCTTGCCGACGTAGTAGGCGCCGGAGTCGCCAAGCCACACCACGAGCATGAGGAAGAACACCAGCTTCCACCCCTCGGGGAAGTCGTTGCGGAGGCGGATGAGCGAGCCGGTGAGCAGGCCGACGTAGGTCGTGCCGAGGACGGCCACCGCGCTGGAGGGGAGCGAGTCCTCGAGCGGCTTCTTGCCGAAAACGTACGAGGCGGGGATGAGCAGCAGCGCGGCGAACATCCCGAACTCGACCGACAGGTCCTCGAGGATGAAAGCCGCCATGATGATCAGCATGATCACGACGCAGAGGGCGATGGGGATGTCGTAGCCCTTGTGCCGGCCGAGATCGAGGAACTCGTACATGGCCACGATCGCGATCACGGCGGCGGCGGCGTCGAAGACGTATTCATGGCTCCAGCCGACGATCCAGATGGCGATCGGCGCGCCGACGACTGCGGTGAGCTCTCGGGCGAAGCGCATGCTCAGGAAGACGCCGCGTCGTCGGCTTCGACGAACATCTCCGCGTCGGGCGGCTCCACGGCGCCGTAGCGGCGCTCGCGTGCCTGAAAGTCGATGATCGCTTCCAGGAGGTGGCGGCGGCGGAAGTCGGGCCAGAGCACTTTGGTGACGTGGATCTCGGCGTAGGCGATCTGCCAGAGCAGGAAGTTCGAGACGCGCAGCTCGCCGCTCGTGCGGATGAGGAGATCGGGGTCGTCGACGTTCGCGGTGTAGAGGTGGTCGGCGAAGAAGGCCTCGTCGATCACCGCGTCGGTCATCTCCTTCTCGCGGAGCGTGGCCATGATGCGGTTGCAGGTGTCGACGATCTCGGCGCGCCCGCCGTAGTTGAGTGCGATCTGGAAGAGGAGGCCGCTGTTCTCCGCCGTCTTCTCCTGCGCGTACCGGAGCTCGCGCTGCACGCTCGGGTCGAGCCCGTCCACGCGGCCGATGGGGGTGAAGCGGATGTTGTTCTCCATCAGCGTCTGCAGCTCTTTGCGGAGGTACTCCTTGAGCAGCATCATCAGGGTCGCGACCTCGTAGCGGGGCCGCTTCCAGTTCTCGACCGAGAAGGCGTAGAGCGTGATGACCGGGAGCTCGAGCCGCGCCGCCGTCTCGACGATCTCGCGCACCGCGGCGATGCCGGCGCGGTGGCCTTCGACGCGGGGGAGACTGCGGGCGCGCGCCCAGCGGCCGTTGCCGTCCATGATCACGGCGATGTGCCGCGGCATGCGCTTCAGATCGATCTTTTCGAGGAGGGTCTCCTCGATCGAGCCGGGCTCGGCAAGCTTACGGACGTCGATCATTCAGAGGGGGGATGTTATCACTCGAAGTGGTAGCGCACGTCCCGCAAGACCAGCCCTTTGGCGGGCGCGGTCCAGCGCGCCTCGGCGAAGAGCGCGTCCGCCGCCAGCTTCCCCCGGCCGACCTCGATGAGCGACCCTGCGATGCGCCGGACCATGTAGCGGAGGAAGCCGTCGGCGCTCGCGGCGATGACGACGCGCTCCCCGTCGCGCGCGACCTCGACAGACGCGATCGTGCGCACGGTGGTGTGCGTCTCCGGATCGGCCACGGTGAAGACCTTGTAGTCGTGCGTGCCGGCGAGCGCCTGCGCCGCCTCGTGCATCCGTGCGGCGTCGAGCGGCTGCGCGACGTGCGCGTGCGTCTCGGCGGCGAAGACGTCCGCCACCTCGGCGTTCCAGATCCGGTACTCGTAGGTCTTCCCCTTCGCGTCGAAGCGGGCGTGGAAGTCGTCCGCCACCTCCTCGGCGCGGGTGACGCGGACGTCGGGCGGCAGGATCTGATTGAGGCCGAGGACCACGCCGCGCGGGGGGATGGCGAAGGGGACGTCGACGTGGGCGCGTTGCGCGAGGGCATGCACGCCGGCGTCGGTGCGCCCGGCGCCGTGGATGCGCAGCGGCTCGCCGTAGACCTGAGCGAGCGCCTCCTCCACCACCTGCTGGACCGCTACGGCGTTGGACTGTGACTGCCAGCCGCCGTAGCGGGTGCCGAGGTATTGGAGCGTGAGGAGGAGACGCATCGGGTGTTGTCGGTTGTCAGTTGCCGGTTATCCGTGGAGTGTCGCCCAGCCGGCC
>DASWNW010000107.1:0-38933 GCA_036399015.1 Thermoanaerobaculia bacterium
GAATGAAGAAGGAAGAACCGCGGCGAAACCAATTCTTCATTCTTCATTCGAACTTCTTCATTCGAGTTCGCCCCCGGAGAATGCCGCCGTGCTAGCCGCCGCCCTCCGAAAAGAGCTCCTCCTCCACTGGCGCTCCCGCTCCCAGTTCCTGGCCGTCCTCGTCTTCGGCGCTGCGGCGCTCCTGCTCTTCAGCTTCGCCATCGGCCCCAACGCCCTCGCCCTGCGGACCTTCTCCGCCGGGTTTCTCTGGCTGGGCCTGCTCCTGTCGTCGACGCTCACCCTTTCCGAGAGCTTTCAGGCGGAGATGGAGAATCGGGCGCTGGAGGGGCTGCTCCTTCTTCCCAGCGATCCCCGTGCGCTGTATTACGCGAAGGCCATTGCTAACTGGTTGCAGCTCACGGTGTTAGGGGTGGCGCTCGTGCCGGTGATGGTCGTCCTGTACGACGCCGGGACGACCCGTCTGCCGGCGCTCCTGCTGGTCATCGTCCTCGGCGCGGCGGGGCTCTCCGCCCCCGGAACGCTCTACGCGGCCATGACTGCCCAGCTCAAGGCGAAACAGACTCTCCTCCCTTTGCTGTTGTTCCCCCTGATCGTCCCGGCTCTGCTCGCGTCCGTCAAAGCCACGTCCTACGTCATCCTCGGGGATCCGATGAATGAGTCGCAGACCTGGCTCGGGCTCCTGGCCGCGTTCGATCTGATTTACTGGTCGTTGTGCGGGATGCTGTACGAGCGGGTCATCGAGGACTAGATGAACAAAGGATTCGTTTTCATCGCACTCGGCGCGGCGCTGCTGCTCTTCGGGTCGTACCAGGGCCTCTTCGTCGCCCCGGCCGAACAGTACATGGGCGACGTGCAGCGGATCATGTACGTCCACGTCCCCACCGCCTGGAACTGGATGCTGGCGGTGATCTTCTCCCTCATCTGCGCCGTCGCCTTCCTCTTCCGCAACAACATGAGGTGGGACTCCCGCCTCGAAGCGGGCCTGGAAGTCTCGACGCTGCTGGCGTTCCTCCTCTGCTGCCAAGGCTCCATCTGGGCCAAGCCGACCTGGGGCGTCTGGTGGGACTGGGACCCGCGCCTGACCACGACCGCCGTCCTCCTCTTCGCCACCATCGGCATCCTCGCGCTGCGCAGCGCCGTGGAGGACCCGGTCAAGCGGGCCGTCTGGTCATCGGTCGCCACGATCATCGCCGCGGTCGACCTCCCCATCGTCTACTTCTCCGTCAAATGGTGGAACTCGCTGCACCAGACGCAGTCGACGCCGCAAACGGTCTCGTCCGCCTTCCACCTCCCGCTGCGCGTCAACGCGTTCGGCGTGCTCTTTCTGATGATCGGGTTCATCATGTTGCGCACACGCATCGCCGCGGCCCGACTGGAGCGAGAGCTCGCCGGGCCGCCGGTCCGAATCGGTGAAGAAGCAGGGGAGCTCGCATGACCGGGGGAGTCATTACAGGAGGCTGGAGTTTCGTCTGGGCGGCATATGGAATCACCGCGGCCGCTTTTCTCGTCTACACCGTGACGCTCGTAACGAGATTGCGGGAGGCGAAACGACATGACTGAGACCGATAAGCTCCGCCGCAAGACCCGCCGCTTCATGATCGGCGCGTTCCTCGTGGCCGCCACCGCCTTCGGCGTCATCGCCGCCACCGGGATCAACAACAACCTCGTCTACTACTGGACGCCGGCCGACCTGCGCGCCAACGGCGAGAAGGCGTACGGCGCGAACATCCGCCTCGGCGGCATGGTGGCCAAGGGCTCCATCCGCCAGCTCGGCGGCTCCGCCGTCGAGTTCGACGTGAAGGACGCGACGCATGTCGTCCGCGTCAAGACCGCCACCGTCCCGCCGCAGATGTTCCGCGAGAACATCGGCGTCGTCGTCGAGGGCACCATGACCCGCTCCGGCTACTTCGAGTCGAACCGGCTCATGGTCTCGCACAACAATGAATACAAGGCTCCGGAGAAGGGGCACCCCGTGGACCGCAAAGAGCTCGAGCGGATGATGAAGTCGATCGAGCAAGGGAACTCATGATCGCCTCTCTCGGACGCATGCTCATCCTGTCGTCACTCCTCGCCTCGGCGGCAGGAGCGATGCTCGGTTTTGCCGCCGGACGTACCCGCTCCCTCGATGGCCTGAAGTGGGCCCGCCGCTTCGCCTATGCCTACGCGGGCCTCATCGTCAGCGCCACGCTGCTGATGGTCTACGCGCTCCTGACACACGACTTCTCCGTCAGCTACGTCGCGCAGGTCGGCTCCCGGTCCATTCCGACCTGGGTGACGATCGTCAGCCTCTGGTCGTCGCTCGAAGGCTCGATCCTCTTCTGGGGTTTCGTCCTCGGCAGCTACATCGCGCTCGCCACCTGGTTCACCCGCGGCGAGTACATCGAATACCAGCCCGATGCGATCGGCGTCTGGCTCTCCTGCGCCGCCTTCTTCAGCTTCCTCATCGCCGGCCCGGCGAACCCGTTCCTGACGGTTCCCAACCCGCCGATGGACGGCCCCGGCCCGAACGCGCTGCTGCAGAACCACATCCTGATGGCCATCCACCCGCCGTTCCTCTATCTCGGCTACGTCGGCATGACCATCCCGTTCGGCTTCGCCTGCGCCGCGCTCCTCAAGGGACGCCTCGGACACGCCGTCCTCAAGCCGCTCCGCGAGTCGCTGATGCTCCCCTGGATCTTCCTCTCCATCGCCATCATGCTCGGCGGCTGGTGGGCCTACGAGGTCCTCGGCTGGGGCGGATACTGGGCGTGGGACCCGGTCGAGAACGCGTCGCTTCTCCCGTGGCTGACCGCCACGGCCGCGCTGCACTCCATCATGGTCGTGGAGCGGCGCGGCATCCTCAAAGGCTGGACCGTCACGCTCATCCAGGCCAGCTTCCTCCTGGTCATCCTCGGCACGTTCATGACCCGGTCGGGCGTCTTCAACTCCGTGCACTCCTTCACCCAGAGCGCCATCGGCCCGACCATCCTCGCCTTTCTCGGCGTCGCGCTGCTCTTCTCCATCGGTCTGCTCGCCTTCCGCATCGACAAGCTCGAGAGCGAGGGGAGGATCGAAGGGGCCGCCAGCCGCGAGGCGATGTTCCTCGTCAACAACCTGCTCTTCGTCCTGCTCACCTTCACGGTGCTGATCGGGACCGTGTTCCCGCTCGTCGTCGAGGCGGTGAACGGGAAGCAGATGAGCGTCGGCCGCCCCTACTTCGACAGCATGGTCATCCCGATCGGCGCGGTGCTGCTGTTCGTCCTCGGCGTCGGCCCCGCGCTGCCGTGGGGACGGGCCACGCGCGAGCAGGTGAAGAAAGCGCTCCTCCCGCCGATCTTCGGCGCCGTGCTGTTCGTCGCCTTCGGGTACATCGCCAACGTCCGCACTCCCTGGACGCTGCTCACGCTCGCCTTCGGCGGCTACGCGGCGCAGGTGACGCTCGGGCAGATGTTCCTGCCGATGGTGCAGCGCATCCGGCGCGGTGAGTCGGCCGCGAGCGCGTTCGTCGACGGCAACCTGCGCCGCGGACGCCGCCGCTTCGCGTCGTACGTCGTGCACGCGGCGGTCGTCGTGACGTTCATCGCCATCGCCGTCAGCAGCTCCATGCGCCAGCAGACGGAGTTGCACTTCACGCAGGGGCAGACGCAGAGGGTCTCCGGCTTCGACCTCACCTTCCTCGGCGCCGACTCCCGCACCGAGCCGCACCGCACCTCCATCATCGGCCGCTTCGCCGTCGCTCGCGACGGCAAGCCGGTGACGACGCTCGAGCCGCGCATGAACCAGTACGAGTCGATGCGCGAGCCGATCGGGACGCCCGACGTCTACACCACCGCGGGCGGCGACTTCTACCTCGCCCTCAGCAACATCGACCCGATGCGTCAGACCGTGAGCATCACCGTCTTCGCCGCGCCGCTCGTGGTCTGGATCTGGATTTCGGTCGTGGTCATGGGCGTCGGCGCGCTGTTCGGGCTCGTGCCGAGCCGCCGCCGCGCCGTCGTGGCGGTCCGTGACCCGCTGCCCGAGGCGGCGGCGGAGACGGCATGAACCGGACGGTTCTCCTCGTCGGTGTGATCATCGCCGCCGCGCTGCTCGGCGTGCTGTTCATGGGGCTGGGCAAAGATCCGGCGGCGATCCGCTCGCCGCTGGTCGGCAAGCCGGCGCCGTCGTTTGCGCTGCGCGAGGTCGGCACCGGTCAGACCATCGACCTGGCGCAGTACCGCGGCAAGCCGGTCGTCCTCAACTTCTGGGCGACGTGGTGCGGTCCCTGCTGGGAAGAGCATCCGGTCCTCGTCGCCAACGCCCGTGCCCTCCAGCCCAACGTGCAGTTCCTCGGCGTCGTCTTTCAGGACTCCGAGGACAAGATCCTCAGCTTTCTGAACCAGCGCGGCTCGGCGTATCCGACCGTGGTGGACGAGCGGGGCAAGACTGCCATCGCGTACGGCATCGGCGGCGTCCCTGAGACGTACTTTCTCGACGCGAACGGCACCATCGTCGCGAAGCACAACGGTCCGATGTCGGGCGACATGCTGCAGTCGTATCTCCAGCAGGTGATGCGTTGACCGTCTTCGCGCTGCTCCTTCTTCTGCAGTTGAAAGTCCCCGACGCCGCGCAGTTCGTCGGCCAGCCGCAGGGGACGCCGATCCCTGCCGGCGCGCAGCTCGAGCGCCGCGCGAACGAAGTGGGCGCCCTGCTGCGCTGCCCCGTGTGTCAGGGGATGTCGGTCGCCGACTCGCCGGCGGAGATGGCCGTCAACATGAAGGGGCAGGTGCGCGAGCTGCTCGCGCGCGGCTACACCGAGGAGCAGATCCTCAAATACTTCGAGCTCTCATACGGGCAGTTCGTCCTGCTGCGGCCGAAGAGCATCATCATCTGGCTGCTGCCCGTCTTCGCCCTCATCGTCGGCTCCGCGATCCTCTTCTTCAAGCTCCGCAAGCTCGAACAGCAGCCCCAACCAGCAACCAGCAACCAGCCACCAGCAACAGTCCCGGAAGATCCCTACCTGGCGCGCGTGCGCGACCTCGTGGGCGGAGGCAAATCTTGAACGCACCCACGGACTGGGCGAGCGCCGTCGCGATTCTCGCGGCCGGCATCGTCCTCGGCCTGCTGTTCGTCTTCACCTTCAACAAGCGGAGGAAGACGTTCGGCGACGACGTCGCGCTCAAGGACCTGCAAGCCAAGCGGGACGCGCTCCTGCAGCAGTTGCGCGACCCGGCCGTCGAGGGGGACGAGCGGACGCGGCTCGAGGTCGAGACGGCGGACGTCCTTCGCCGGCTGGACGCTTACGGCGTCCGCCCCACCACCCAGCCCGCGGCTCCGCTGGCGATGAACCCCGCCGTGAAAGGCTTCCTCTGGGGCGCCGGCTCGGTCGCCGCGCTCGCCGGCCTCGGCTACTTCGTCATGCAGCAGGCCGCGCCGCGCCAGGAAGGCGGGTCGCTCACCGGCGGCTTCGAGTCGGGTGCGCCGCAGCAGGCGGGCGCGGGCACGCAGCCGGCGCAGAACGACCCCGCGGTGCAGCAGCTCGAGGCCGCCGTGCAGCGCGACCCCGACAACCTCCAGCTCCGCAACGATCTCGCGCAGGCCTACCTGGAGCGCGAGAACCTGATGGGCGTCTTCCAGCAGACGCAGTTCGTCCTCGAGAAGGCGCCGAACGACAGCCGCGCGCTGACGTTCCAGGGGCTCGTGCGCATGGCCATGGGCGAGGCGGACGAGGCGATGAAGATGCTCGAGCGCGCGACGCAGAGCAACGCCAAGAACCTCGATGCGTGGGTGGCGATGGCCTGGGTGTACGTCCAGAGCAACCGCATGGCCGACGCTGAGCGGATGATCGCCGAGGCGGCGAAACAGTCGCCGCAGGACAAGGCGAGACTCGACCAGGTGCTCGCGCAGATGAAGCAGCAGGCGGCGATGCAGCCGCCCGCGGGGCAGCAGCTCCCCGCCGACCACCCGCCCATCGGCGGAGCCCCGGCCGCGACGGCCGGCGCCACCCCCGCAACCGCCCCCTCCGGACCCAGCGTCCGCGTGACGCTCGACCTCGACGCGAACGCACGGCAGCGCACCGGCATCCTCTTCGTCATCGCCCGCAACCCCGCCGGCGGCCCCCCGGCAGCCGTCAAACGCATCGCCAGCCCCACCTTCCCCGTGACCTTCGACCTCAGCTCCGCCGACTCGATGATGGGCCAGCCGCTCCCCGCAAAGTTCCGCCTGGAAGCCCGCCTCGACAGCGACGGCGACGCCACCACGAAGCCGCCGACCGACCCGAGCGCGATGCGGGAGGATGTGGTCGCGGGAACGAGCGTGTCGCTCGCCTTGAAGTAAGGCGTTGTCGGTTGTCAGTTGTCGGTTGTCTGCGGCGTCTCGCCTGAAGGGTGCGGTCAGCCGGTAACCCACTGACACCTGACAACCGGCAACCGACAACCACGGCGGGCGCTCCGCGCCCGCCGTGCTAAACTCCACACCAGCCTCGGGGTGGCCACACGGCCTGAGATCACACCCGCGGAACCTGATCCGGTTCGCACCGGCGTAGGGAAGGCGAGATGAACACCATTCTTTTACTCGTCCTCGCGTTGAGCGAGGCACCGGCACCCGCTCCCACCTTTACCGAAAGCATTGTCGTCTCCGCCATCCGCGCGGACGAGGACGTCCCGGTCACCAGGACCGACATCCCGCGCGAGGAGATCGAGAAGGAGTACGTCGGCCAGGACGTCCCGCTCCTGCTGCGCGACGCCCCCTCGGTCAACGCGCACGCCGAGTCGGGGGTCGGCGGCGCCGGCTACTCCTACATCACCCTTCGCGGCGTCGGCGCGACGCGCATCAACTTCACGCTCGACGGCGTCCCCCTGTCCGACTCGGAAGACATGGGAGCCTACTTCGTCGACTTCCCCGACCTCGCGCGCTCGCTGGAGAGCATCCAGATCCAGCGCGGCGTCGGCACCTCCACCTTCGGCACCGCCGCCTTCGCCGGCTCGGTGAACCTGGAGAGCATCGCCCTCGCCTCCGAGAGCAAGACCGACGCGACCCTCGGCCTCGGCTCGTACGGCAATCGCCAGGCGTCCGTCGGCTATCACTCCGGCGCGCTGTCGAACGGCTTCTCCTTCTATACGCGTCTCTCGTACCTCGAGAACGAAGGCTTCCGCGACAACTCCCAGACCCGGCAGCGCAACCTCTTCTTCAGCGGCTCAAAGACGGTGGGGGAGGGGCTGCTCAAGCTCACCGGCTTCTCCGGCCATGAAGACCAGCAGCTCTCCTTCTACGCCACCGACGCCGCCACGCTGGAGCACGACCTCCGGAGCAACCCGCTGCGCCCCGAGGAGGAAGACAGCTTCGGCTACGACCTCGCGCAGTTGCAGTACATCCGGCCGCTCGGCTCGAACAGCGACATGACCGCGTCGGTCTACTACCAGCGCGGCTACGGCTGGTACCGCCTCTTCGACTTCGGCACCGACCACCTGCGCCAGTACGGTCTCGACGGCATGCTCCTCGGCAGCATCCTGACGTTCTCCCGCACCTCCGGCGCCTTCACCACCAACTACGGCCTGCACGTGAATCGCTTCCGGCGCGATCACACCCGCGACGACGTCGCCGCGGGGACGCGCGATTACGCGAACTACGGCACGAAGGGGGAGGCCAACGCCTTCGCCAAGGTCTCCTACGACGCCGGACGCTGGCACCTCTACGGCGACGCGCAGGTGCGCCACGCGGCGTTCGACTACCACGGCGACGTCGAGATCGAAGGCATCGACTGGACGTTCTTCAATCCGAAGCTCGGCGCCCGCTACGACCTCAGTGGCGCCTCCAGCGTCTATGTGTCCGCCGGCGTCTCCACCCGCGAGCCTGCCCGCAACGACATGTTCCTCGGCGAGGACAATCCGAGCGTGGCGCACGACCTGCGGGCCGTGAAGCCGGAGCGCCTGCTCGACTTCGAGGCCGGGTGGAACTACCGCCGCGGCACGCTCGACCTGGCGGCGAACGTCTACGCCATGGAGTTCCGCAACGAGATCGCCTCGACCGGTGAGCTCTCGGAGATCGGCCTCCTCCTCCGCCGCAACGTCGACCGCAGCTCACGGCGAGGTATCGAGCTCGACGCCGCCTGGCGCGCGCTCCCGTCGCTGCGCCTGCGCACCACGGCCAGCTTCAGCCGCAACAACATTAGCGAGTGGACGCAGTTCTTCGACGTCTACGACGAGGAGGGAAACTGGACCGGCTCCCGCCCCGTCGTCTACCGCGACGTCGAGCCGCTCCTCACCCCCACGGTGATCGTCTCGCAGAGCGCCGACTACACCCCCACCGCCCGCCTCGGACTCGGCGTCACCGCGCGCTACGTCGGCCGCTCCTGGCTCGACAACACGAACGACGAGGACTTCGCCGCCCCCGCCTTCTTCCTCGCCGACGCCAACGTCTCCTACGCCCTCTCGCCGCACGTCCGCTTCTCCCTGCAGGTGAACAACCTCCTCGGCGCCGACCGCATCTACCCCAGCGGCTACAGCTACCGCTATTTCAGCGGCGAGGCCGCCACCGGCGACGCGTACTACTATCCGCAGGCCACGAGGAACGCGGTAGTGCTGGTGGATTTTGATTTTTGAGGCCGCATATCTACGTTCTGGAGAATGCCTTGACGGGTAAGGATGCTGCTCCTACCATCGCGACGAGTGGAGGCGAGATGGCCATCGACCTGAAAAGAGCCGACGGCGGATACATGTCGGTCGACCCTGCTGCTGCCGTCGAACAGAACCGCGACACGATCGACAAGATCCGGGAACTGTGGGAGCAGAAAGTGGCAGAGTCGAAGTCTGTCGATCATCGCGCCGACGAGAAGAAGTAGCCCGCGTTGACCCCGCTCTTCATTCTTTGGGGGTTGCCCGGCTACGTCGCCTACCACCTCCTGCAGTCTGTGAAGCCGGCGCGGACGAAAAGCGGGTGGGACTTCGTCATGGAAGTCGGGTTGCTCTCTATGGCGTGTTTCATCATTTCGCGCCTCCTGATCGAGACGGAAACGGTACTTTTTCCCGCCCTCGCGTCTACAGCACGCGATGCGTGGCCGCGGCAATACTCCTTCACGCTTGCTCTCGGCATCTTTCCAGTGGCGGAGGTCGTCGGAGTCATGCTGGGGCTGACGAGTCGCCGCCGCTCCAGTTGGATGACGTGGTACCACCGCCGCGTTACCGGCCGCGATCGCAACTTTCTGTACGCTGACGTCTTCTTCGCCATGTGCGACGAGCTCCTGAGCCACCTGGTGCTCATCACGCTCACCTCGGGCAAGGTGTACGTCGGCGTCCTCATCGCCGCGACGCAGGACCCGAACGAGACCAAGCGTTTCCTCCGGTTCATCCCGATCCTGAGCGGGTACCGCCGCGAAGACGACCAGCAGGTGACGTACACGACCTTCTATGAACCTACTCAGGAGGTGGAGCGTTCATTTCTCGTCCCGGCGGATCAACTGACTGTCCTCGCCCGCTTCGACTGGGAACGCTTCCATCATTTCGTGAACAGCGGCAACGTGCGGCTCGAGCACCCGACACGATGATGTTCTGGGTCGAAGTGATCGGCGTCGTCCTCACGCTCGTCAGCATCTGGCTGGCGACGAAGGAGAACATCTGGTACTACCCGACTGGGCTGATCGCCCTCGCGATCTACACGTGGCTGTACTGGCAGGCGAAGCTCTACGCCGAGTCGCTGCTGCAGGTCATCTGCTTCGCGCTGATGTTCTACGGCTGGTACGAGTGGCTGTACGGCGGCACGCGCAAGACGGAGCTGCCGGTCATGAGGACTCCCCGCTGGGCGTGGATCGGCGGCGTGACCGCGGGAGTGCTCGCCACCGCACTGACGGTCGCGGTGCAGTTGCGCTACACGGATAACCCGGCGC
The DNA here is from genome assembly GCA_036399015.1 of Thermoanaerobaculia bacterium. Taxonomy (GTDB): domain Bacteria; phylum Acidobacteriota; class Thermoanaerobaculia; order Gp7-AA8; family Gp7-AA8; genus QHVT01. The sequence continues at coordinate 9,839 of DASWNW010000107.1, forward strand.
CCTACGTCGACTCGTCCATCTTCGCCTGGAGCCTCGTCGCGCAGTGGATGACCGCGCGGAAGTGGCTGGAGAGCTGGGTACTCTGGCTGATCATCAACACGGTCTCGGTGCCGCTCTACATCGTCCGCGATCTCCATCTCACCGCGGGGTTGTACGTGGGGCTCTGGGTTCTGGCCATCATGGGGTACCGCGATTGGCGCCGCTCCCTCTCCGCGTCTGCCTGACCGGTCCCGAGTCGACCGGCAAGAGCGAGCTGGCGACGCGCCTCGCTCGCGACCATGGCTTCACCTACGTCCCCGAGTACGCGCGCGAGTACGCGGAGCAGCGGGGCAACGACCTCACCGCGGACGACGTCGAGCCGATCGCCCGCGGCTGGCTGGAACGCCTCCCCGACGACCCGAACCTCATCCTGGACACTGACCTCATTTCAACGGTCGTCTACGCCCGCCATTACTACGGCAGTTGCCCGGCATGGATCGAGGAGGAGGCGAGAGCCCGCCGCGCCGATCTCTATCTCCTCCTCGACACCGACATCGACTGGAAGCCCGATCCCGCCCGCGACGCCGGCGGCGACGCCCGCGAAGACCTCTTCGACGCTTTCCGCGCCGCCCTCGACGAGTTCGAGACGAAGTGGGAGATCGTCAGTGGCAACTGGGAGGAGCGGTACGCCGCCGCCGCGGCGACGTTGCGCGTTGCGCGTGGCGAGTTACCCGGGCCGTGTTACGCGTAGCGCGTAGCGAGTTACCCGGGCCTGGCTGGTAAGACGGAAAAGCCCGCAGGGGCGTTGCGCGTTGCGCGTGGCGAGTCACGCGGGGATGCCTGGTAAACCGCAAAGCCCGGGCAACACGCAACACGCCACGCGCAACCCCACCCGGCAACCGGCAACTGGCAACCGGCAACCAGCAACCAGCAACATAATCCCCATCCATGAACTGGCTTCTCAAGAACTTCCTGCGCGGCCTCGTCATCGTCGTGCCGATCGCGGCGACGGTCTACCTCATCTACATCACCTTCACGAAGCTCGACCAGCTCCTGCAAGTGGAGACGCCGGGTCTCGGACTGGCGATCCTGCTCGTCGCGATCGTCGGGATCGGCGCGCTGGCGGGGAACTTCGTCGGCCGGCACTTCTTCGCCTTCACCGAACAGCTCTTCACGAAGGCCCCGATCGTGCGCATCGTCTACGCGGCGATCAAGGATCTGCTCGAGGCGTTCGTCGGAAACAAGCGGCGGTTCGACCGGCCGGTCTCCGTCAGTATCAGCGAAGGCGTACGCACCTTCGGCTTCATCACCCGCGACGACCTCACCACGCTCGGCCTTCCCGGCGACGTGGCGGTCTATGTTCCGTTCTCCTACACGTGGGACGGCTGCCTGCTGGTGGTGGCGAGAGAACGGGTCACGGCGCTCGATGCGGACAGCGCCAGCATCATGGCTCTGGTCGTGTCCGGCGGCGTCTCACGCGTGTGAATCGCGCGTGCTTGCGTCACCCGCAAATATGAATATGATGCCGCCGTCGCGCGACCCCGTGCGCGGCGCAACTCCAAGGCAGCGCAGACCTGCCTCTCACTTTTTCACCGAAATTCTCGACACCGGACGGTAGCAGCCTAGATGGCGCAGATCTTCCACCGCAGTGCCAATACGCTTTCGCGCGTCACCATCTTCGGCGCGATCTTCATTGCCGGGTTCGTTCTATGGGTGATCGGCGGGATCGTCCGTTCTCCCTACTTCACGAACCAGGGCATCCATCGCGAGCAGGTCGTCCCCTTCAGCCACCAGCACCACGTCGCCGGCCCCGGCATCGACTGCCGCTACTGCCACACCTCCGTCGAGACCTCCAGCTTTGCCGGCATCCCCCCCACCTCCACCTGCATGAACTGCCACGCGCAGATCTGGACCAACGCGGAGATGCTCGAGCCGGTCCGCGCCAGCTTCCGCACCGGCAAGCCGCTGGTCTGGAGCCGCGTCCATCGCCTCCCCGACTTCGTCCACTTCCGCCACGACATCCACGTGGCCAAAGGCGTCGGCTGTGCCACGTGCCACGGCCGCATCGACCGCATGAATCTCGTCTACCAGGCCTCTCCGCTCACGATGGAGTGGTGCCTGGACTGCCACCGCGCGCCCGAGAAGTACATCCGTCCGCGCGAAGAAGTCTTCAACATGAGCTACGTCGCCAGGAACCAGAAGACCCTCGGCCCCGAGCTCGTGAAGCGTTACGGCGTGCAGAGCAAGACCCATTGCTCCGCCTGCCACTACTAGGTCCTGATGAGCGACAACAACACACTGAATTTCACCGAGTTCCGGGCCCGCATCGGCGACCTCCGCGGCAAGGAGTTCTGGCGCAGCCTCGAGGAGCTCTCGCGCAGCGACGTCTTCGACGAGTTCTTCGCGCAGGAGTTCCCCCAGCAGGCGCAGCCGCTCGAGAAGGGCGTCGACCGCCGCAACTTCATGAAGTTGATGGGCGCCTCGGTGGCCATGGCCGGACTCGCCGCCTGCCGCCAGCCGGCTGACGCGATCGTTCCCTACGTCAACCAGCCGGAGAACCTCATCCCCGGCAAGCCGGTCTACTTCGCCAGCGCCATGACCCTGAGCGGCGTCGCGCACGGCGTTCTCGTCGAGAGCCACATGAACCGCCCCACGAAGATCGAGGGCAACCCCGAGCATCCGACCACGCTCGGCGCCAGCGATCCGTTCATGCAGGCCTCCGTCCTCAACCTCTACGATCCCGACCGCTCCCAGGTCGTGCGCCGCTTCGGCGACACCGCCACCTGGGGCGAGTTCATCGCGGCGCTGCAGCCGGTCGTCAACGCCGCCCGCGCGAACGGCGCCGGCCTGCGCATCCTCACCCAGACCGTCACCTCGCCGACCCTCGGCGCGCAGCTCACCGCCCTCCTCGCGCAGTTCCCCGGGGCGAAGTGGCACCAGTGGGAAGCGGTCAACCGCGACACCGTCCGCGAGGGCGGACGCCTCGCCTTCGGCCGCTACGTCCACACCCACTACGACTTCACCAAGGCGAACGTGGTCGTGGCGCTCGGCTCCGACTTCCTCTGCGACGGCCCGGGCCATCTCCGCTACGCGCGCGACTTCATGTCCCGCCGCAAGGTGCGCAGCGGGACGAAGTCGATCAACCGCCTCTACTCCATCGAGGCGGGGATGAGCGGCACCGGCGGCGTCGCCGACCACCGCCTGCCGGTGAAGCCCTCGCAGATCGAAGACTTCGCCCGCCAGATCCTCGCCGGCAGCTCGACCAACCCGACGGTCCAGGCGCTGATCGCCGACCTCCAGGGCAACCGCGGCGCCAGCGTCGTCATCGCGGGCGAGGAGCAGTCCGCGGCGGTTCACGCGGTCGTACACGCGATCAACTCGCAGCTCGGCAACATCGGCACGACCGTCCTCGTCACCGACCCCATCGAGATCGCGCCGGTGAACCAGCTCGCGTCGCTGCAGGAGCTCGTCCGCGACATGAACGCGGGCGCCGTCAACGCGCTGCTCATCCTCGGCGGCAACCCCGCCTTCGACGCGCCGGCCGACCTGCAGTTCGCGAAGGCGCTGGACAAGGTCCCGTTCCGCGCCCACCACTCGCTCTATTACGACGAGACCTCGAACCGCTGCCACTGGCACATCCCCGAGGTGCATTTCCTCGAGACGTGGGGCGACGCGCGCGCGCACGACGGCACGATCTCCATCATCCAGCCGCTCATCGCGCCGCTCTACAACGGCCGCTCCGTCCACGAGGTCCTCGGCGCCGTCGCCGGCGGACTCGAACAGACCGCCTACCAGACCGTCCGCTCCTTCTGGGCCGCGCGCGGCGGCGACGACGCCACCTGGCGCAAGTGGCTGCACGACGGCGTCATCCCCAACACGGCGCTCCCGGTCGTCGCCGTCTCCGCCGCCACCCCGCCAGCAACCGGCAACCAGCAACCAGCAACGGGCATCGAGCTCGAGATCCGCCACGACCCCACCATCTACGACGGCCGCTTCGCGAACAACGGCTGGCTCCAGGAGCTCCCGAAGCCGCAGACGAAGATCACCTGGGACAACGTCCTGATCGTCGGCCCGCGCACCTCCGAGAAGTTCGGCTACACCGCCGACGAGCGCGACCCGCTCGTCAACGAGAAGCGCACCCGCTTCGTCGACCTCTCCTACCGCGGCGTGAACATGCGCCTCCCGGTGTGGGTGCTGCCCGGACACGCGGAGGACGTCGCCACCGTCTACTTCGGCTACGGCCGCGAGATGAGTGGGAAGATCGGCAACGGCGTCGGCTTCAACACCTACCCGCTCCGCTTCTCCGACGCGCTGCACGGCGGCGCCGGCGCCCGCATCACCCTCTCCGAGGAGGCGCCGAGGATCTACCCGGTCGCCTGTACGCAGGAGCACCAGTCGATCGATCCGAAGCTCGTCGGCGAGCGTGGCCTGATCCGCTCCGCCTCGTTCGAGGGCTTCCAGCAGAACCCGAACTTCGCGAAAGACCCGCACCACGGCAGCGACGTCACGGGGCACGGTTCGCACGACACGAACATGTACCCGCCGTACGACTACAGCGACAAGCACGCCTGGGCGATGGTCATCGACACCAGCGTCTGCACCGGCTGCAACGGCTGCGTGATCGCCTGCCAGGCGGAGAACAACATTGCCATCGTCGGCAAGGACGAGGTGGTGCGCGAGCGCGAGCTGCACTGGCTGCGCATCGACCGCTACTTCCGCGGCAACATCGACAACCCCGAGGTCTACCACGAGCCGGTGCCGTGCATGCAGTGCGAGACGGCGCCGTGCGAGCCGGTCTGCCCGGTCGAGGCCACCTCTCACAGCGAGGACGGCCTCAACGACATGACGTACAACCGTTGCGTCGGCACCCGCTACTGCTCGAACAACTGCCCGTACAAGGTCCGCCGCTTCAACTTCTTCCATTACGCCGACTACGACACGCCGGCGCTCAAGCCGATGCGGAACCCCGACGTCACGGTCCGCACCCGCGGCGTCATGGAGAAGTGCACCTACTGCGTGCAGCGCATCAACGCCGGGAAGATCGAGGCTGAGAAGCAGGGCCGCAAGGTCCGCGACGGCGAGGTCGTGACCGCCTGCCAGCAGGCCTGCCCGACCGAGGCCATCACCTTCGGCAACATGAACGACAAGACCAGCAAGGTCGCGCAGCTCAAGGCCCTGCCGACGAACTACGCGCTGCTCGAAGAGCTGCAGACGCTCCCGCGCACGACCTACCTCGCCAACATCCGGAACCCGAACCCCGCGATCGCCCCGGCGAAGAGCGAGCATGCGGATAGGGGACACGAGGGATAGAAGATGAATGAAGAATTAAGAAGTTCGAATGAAGAATTGCGGACGGCTCGGCAGGAGCCGCGTTCTCCCGGTCTCTTCATTCTTCATTCTTCATTCGAAATTCGGCTTAACGCACATGGCCACGCACAAAGATCAGCCCCAGTCCACGAGTTGCGCCCCTCCATGCAGGAGACGCCAGAAGATGAATGAAGAATTAAGAAGTTCGAATGAAGAATTGCGGACGGCTCAGCAGGAGCCGCGTTCTCGCGGTCTCTTCATTCTTCATTCTTCATTCGAAATTCTTCATTCGGCTTAACGCACATGGCCACCCACAAAGATCAGCCCCCCGTCCACGAGCTGCGCCCCCTCACGCAGGAGCAGCGCATCCCGGAGCGCTTCATCCCGACGCCGACCATCGAGCCGGGGCACTCGTTCTCCACCATCACCGACCACATCTCCACGATCGTCCTCCGCCGCAAGACGCCGGTCGGGTGGCTGATCGGTTTCCTCATCGCCCTCGGCGGCGTCGGCCTCCTCACCGTCTCGATGACCATGCTCATCGGCAAGGGCATCGGCATCTGGGGCATCAACCATCCGGTCGGATGGGGCATGGACATCATCAACTTCGTCTGGTGGATCGGCATCGGCCACGCCGGCACGTTGATCTCGGCCATCCTGCTGCTCCTGCGGCAGGAGTGGCGCACCTCCATCAACCGCTTCGCCGAGGCCATGACCCTCTTCGCCGTCGCCTCGGCCGGACTCTACCCGGCGCTGCACACCGGCCGCCCCTGGTACGACTACTGGCTCTTCCCCTATCCCAACACCATGGGCCTGTGGCCGCAGTTCCGCAGCCCGCTGATGTGGGACGTCTTTGCCGTCTCCACGTACGCCACCGTCTCCGCCCTGTTCTGGTACGTAGGCCTCATCCCCGATCTCGCGACGCTGCGCGACCGCGCCACGAACCTCTGGGTCAAGCGCGCGTACGGCGCGTTCGCGCTCGGCTGGCGCGGCTCCGCGAAGCACTGGCACCGCTACGAGCACGCCTACCTGCTGCTGGCCGGCCTCTCCACGCCGCTCGTGCTGTCGGTGCACACGATCGTCTCGTTCGACTTCGCCGTCGCGCAGCTCCCCGGATGGCACGCCACGTTCTTCCCGCCGTACTTTGTTGCCGGCGCCGTCTTCGCCGGCTTCGCGATGGTGCTCACGCTCGCGATCCCCGCGCGGAAGTTCTTCCGCCTCGAAGACTTCATCACCATGCGCCACCTCGAGAACATGGGGAAGGTGCTGCTGGCCACGGGGCTCATCGTCGGCTACGCGTACGCGATGGAGTGGTTCTACGGCATCTACAGCGGCAACGTCTTCGAGACGTTCATGCTGAAGAACCGCGCCACGGGACCGTACGCGTCGATGTACGCGGCGCTCTGGATCTGCAACGGCCTCGCGCCGCAGCTCATGTGGTTCAAGCGCTTCCGCACCTCGCCGTTCTGGCTGTTCGTCGTGGCGATGTTCGTCAACGTCGGGATGTGGCTGGAGCGCTTCGTCATCATCCCCGCCTCGCTGCACCGCGACTTCCTGCCGTCGTCGTGGGGCATGTATCACGGTACTTTCTGGGACTGGAGCTTCTACATCGGCTCGATCGGCCTCTTCTTCGCGCTCCTGTTCCTCTTCGTGAGGTTCCTCCCGATGATCTCCATCTTCGAAATGCGCACGCTGCTGCCTGAGGCGCAGGCGCATGCCGACCACGAGGAGCACTGACGATGGCCATCGGAAAGATCAGAGAAGGTCTCTACGGCGTCATCGCGGAGTTCCCCGATCCGCAGTCGCTGCTCGACGCCGCCAACGCCACCCGCGAGGCCGGCTACACCGCGACGGACGCGTTCTCGCCGTTCCCCATTCACGGGCTGGCCGAGGCGGTCGGGTTCCACAAGTCGAGGCTCTCGTCGATCGTGCTGACCATGGGCATCCTCGGCGGCGCCGGCGGCTTCTTCATGTGCTGGTACGCGAACGTGATCAGCTACCCGCTGAACATCGGCGGACGCCCGCTGAACTCATGGCCCGCCTGGATCCCGATCACGTTCGAATGCGCGATCCTGCTGGCCGCCTTCGGCGCCGTTTTCGGCATGCTCGCCCTCAACGGCCTGCCGATGCCCTACCACCCCGTCTTCAACGTGCGCCGCTTCGACTCCGCGTCGCGCGACAAGTTCTTCCTCGTCATCCAGGCGCGCGACCCCCGGTTCAAGCTGGAAGAGGCGCGGAGTTTCCTGGAGAAGCTGGGGCCGCGAGAGGTCACTGATGTTCCCTGGTAAGTCGATGAAGGCAGAAGGCAGAAGGCAAATGGCAGAAGGCAGAAGCCTTCTCCGCCGCCGTGCCTTGTTCTGCCTTCTGCCTTCTGCCTTCTGCCTTCTGCTGTTGGCTGGCTGCCGCCAGAAGATGGCCAACCAGCCCCGCTACGATCCGCTCGAGGCCTCCGACTTTTTCAGCGACGGCCAGTCCGCACGGCCGCGCGTGCCGGGCACCGTGGCGCGCGGTGAGCTTTCCAGCGATCCCTTCTTCGACACCGGCAAGGTCAACGGTGCCGTCGCCGATGGCTTCCCCTTTCCCGTCACGCTCGAGGTCATCAATCGCGGCCACGAGCGCTACGACATTTACTGCTCCGAGTGCCACAGCCGCACCGGTGACGGCAACGGCATGATCCCGGCGCGCGGCTTCCGCCGCCCGCCGTCGTTCCACACCGCCACCCTCCGCACCGCCACCACAGGACACTACTTCGACGTCATGACCAATGGATTCGGCGCCATGCCGCCGTACGGCACGATGATTCCGCCGCGCGACCGCTGGGCCATCGTGGCCTACATCCGCGCCCTGCAACTCAGCCAGAACGCGACGGTGGCCGACGTCCCGACGCTCGACCGCCCCCTCCTCGACGCTCCCCCTGGAGTGCCGGGCTCTCAGTCCGGCGCCGCTCCGCACGGAGGGGCGCACTGATGGCCGCCACCACCACCGCTCAGCCCAAAGCCACCGGCATCGGCCGCGCGCAGACGCCGGCCCTCGTCATCGGCGTGATCGGCATCGTCGTCGCCGCCATCGGCTTCTTCACCGACGCCCCCGCGTTCTACAAGGCCTGGCTGCCCGCCTTCGTCTTCTGGTTCATGATCGCCGCCGGGTCGCTCGCGATCCTGATGCTGCAGTACGTGACCGGCGGCGAGTGGGGCATCCTCATCCGCCGCCCGCTCGGCGCCGCGGCGCGCACGATACCGCTCTTCCTCCTCTTCGCCATTCCGCTGGCCATCGGTCTCGAGCACGTCTACGTCTGGGCCAACCACGACATCGTCGCGCACGATCACCTGCTCCAGCAGAAGGCGAAGTGGTGGCTCTTCCCGATGGGCTGGATCGTCCGCACGGTGCTCTACATCGCCCTCCTCTCGCTTTGGGCGTGGCGCGTGCGCATCCTCTCGCTCGCGTTCTACAAGGACCGTTCGCCCTACGTGGAGCTCAAGCGCCGCAAGTGGAGCGCCGCCGGCCTCCTCGTGGTCGTGCTCGTGCTGACCTTCGCCTCTGTCGACTGGGTGATGTCCCTCGAGCCGAAGTGGTACTCCTCGATGTTCGGCATCGCCTTCACCGTCGGCGCCGGCCTCTCCGCCTTCGCCTTCGTCACCTTCTTCCTCACGCTGCTGTCGGACAACGAGGCCATGGCCGGCATCCTCAAGCCGGGCCACTTCCGCGACCTCGGCAACCTGATGCTCGCCTTCACCATGCTCTGGGCCTACACGAACTTCTCCCAGTTCCTCCTGGTCTGGTACGGCAACATCAAGGAAGAGACGCCCTACTACGTCACGCGCATGCACGGCGGGTGGGGCCTTTTGGCGGCCATCCTGATCGTGTTCCACTTCTTCCTGCCGTTCTTCATGCTCCTGATGCGCAACATCAAGGACCGGCCGCAGACGATCGCGATCGTCACGATCATCATCCTGGCCATGCGCTTCGTCGACATCTACTGGCTGGTCGGTCCGGCGCACCACGGCACGCACTTCGGCTTCCACTGGATCACCGCCTTCGCCTTCCTCGGCATCGGCGGCCTCTGGCTGTTCGCGTTCATCTCCCAGCTCAAGGGGCAGACCATCATCCCGATCCACGAGACCTGGGTCGACGAAGCCATCCGCGAGGGAGCGCTGGGAAGGGAGGGAGTCCGTCATGCCTGAGCACATCCAGTACGAAGACGACGATCTCTTCAACCCCGAGACGCACCACGAGGAGTCGGACGTGCCGGTCGGCGTCCTCCTCTGGTCGATCGTCATCTTCGTCGTCCTGTCGGTGGTCAGCTACTTCGTGATCCTCGGCTTCTACAACTACCTCGTCCGCTCCGAGCGCAACCGCATGGACCCGCCGCGCACCGCCGTGGCGCGTCCCGCGACCGCCGACGTGCCGCAGAACCAGCCGCTCCTCCAGCCGTTCCCGACCGTCGACGGCAAGGGCACGCCCATCCCGCCGCAGTCGAACACCCCCGTCACCGATCTCGTGCACATGCGCCTTTCCGAGGATCAGCGCCTGAAGAACTACGGCTGGGTCGACAGGGAACGGGGCATCGTGCACATGCCCATCCAGAAGGCGAAGGAAGTGATGGCCGCCAAACTGGCAGTGCAGGGCCAGCTCGGCGGAGCCGTCCCCTCTGGACCGGCGGGCTCTCAGCCCGCCCCCGCCAGCGCGGTGAGCCCCTCCGGCGCCCCCGTGCCGCCGGACACCGGCGTCGTCCCGCCGGCAACCACCACCACCGGAGGGACGCACCAGTGATGGTGGCCCGTTCCCCGTTGCCCGTTGCCCGGGACGCGTCGAGCTCGCGGCGGATGCCCTCGGCAACCGGCAACCGGCAACTGTCAACGGTTCTCGTGGCGCTCCTCGCAACGCTCGTCGCGACGACGGCGTTCGCGCAAACCTCTGCCGAAAAGCCCCAGCTCCCCGGCCACGTTTCCATCGCCCAGAAGCTCAACACCCAGATCCCGCTCGACCTCCAGTTCCGTGACGAGAACGGCAAGGTCGTCCGGCTGAACCAGTATTTTGGCAAGGGGCGGCCGGTCCTCCTCAACTTCGTCTACTTCCGCTGCCCGATGCTCTGCCCGATGGTGCTCGAGGGGACCACCAGCGCGCTGACGCACCTCAAGTTCGACATCGGGAAAGAGTTCGACGTCATCACCGTAAGCATCGATCCGCGCGACAAGGCGGCCGACGCCGCCCGTCTCAAGGAAAAGTACATCCGCCACTACGGGCGGCTCGACTCCGCCCCCGGCTGGCACTTCCTGACGGCGCACGAGAGTGCGATCAAGAAGCTGGCGGACACGGTCGGCTTCCAGTACGCGTACGACAGCCGCACCGACCAGTTCGCCCACGGCGCCGCCCTGCTCGTGCTCACGCCGGACGGGCGCACCTCCCGTTACTTCTACGGCTTCGAGTTCAAGCCGCGCGACCTGCGCCTGGCCATCGTCGAAGCCTCCGCGGGGAAGGTCGGCAACGTCACCGACCAGTTCCTCCTGATGTGTTTCCACTACGACCCCGCCACGGGGAAGTACAGCCGCAACGCGATGATGTTCGCGCGCGCCGGTGGCGTGGCCACGCTGCTCGCGCTCGGCGGCTTCATCGGCGTCATGTTCCGTAGAGAGCGCTCAAAGCAATGAACGATTTCCCACTCTTTCCCGAGTCCGCCTCGAGCGTCGCTCCGCTCGTAGACGGGCTCTATCTGTTCCTCGTCGCCGTCACCGGCGCGGTCTCGCTCCTCATCTGGATCGTGATCTTCTTCTTCGCGATCAAGTACCGCCGCCGCCCCGACAACGAGCTGGCGCAGGAGCAGGAGCCGCCGGCCGCGCTCGAGATGACCTGGACCATCGTCCCCCTGATCGTCTTCATCGGCATCTTCGTCGCCGGCGCCTGGGTCTTCTTCCGCATGCAGCGCGTGCCGGCGAACGCGATCGAGATCTACGCCACCGGCCGCCAGTGGATGTGGAAGTTCCAGCATCCGACCGGCCAGCGGGAGATCAACCACCTGCACGTCCCGGTCGGCCGCGCCATCAAGATCACCGCCGCCTCCGAGGACGTGATCCACAGCCTCTGGTTCCCCTCCTTCCGCGTGAAGGCGGACATCCTCCCGAACCGCTACCGCACCATGTGGTTCGAGGCCACCAAGACCGGCCGCTACCACATCTTCTGCGCCGAGTACTGCGGCACGCTGCACTCCGGCATGGTGGGGTGGGTGGAGGTGATGGAGCCGACCGAGTACCAGCGCTGGCTGGCCGGCGGCAGCGAGGGCTCGCTCGCCTCTCAGGGCGAGAAGCTGTTCGAGAAATACGCCTGCAACACCTGTCACACCAGCACCGCCGGCGCACGCGGCCCCGTCCTCGCCGGCCTGTACGGCAAGACGCGCCAGCTCGCCGATGGCAGGAGCGTCGTCGCGGACGAGAACTACATCCGCGAGTCGATCCTCAACCCGCAGGCGAAGATCGCCGCCGGCTTCCAGCCCATCATGCCGACGTTCCAGGGGCAGGTGAACGAGGACGATCTGATCCGCCTCCTCGCCTACGTCCGCACCGTCGGCTCCGAGCCGGCGAACGCGGTCGAGTCGCCCGCCTCCGCCCTCGAATCCCGCGGCGCGCCGCCGTCTCCCTCGTCTCCCCCTGGAGCGCCGGGCTCTCAGCCCGCCGCCTCCACCGGTACGAACCAATAGGTACGACATGACCAGCACCACGATCGACGACGCACCGTTCATCGAGCCCTCGACCAGGGTTCGCAGGAACTACATCAACGACGAGTACGGCGTGCTCTCGTGGCTCCTCACCAAGGACCACAAGCGCATCGCCATCCTCTATCTCATCTCCGTCACGATCTTCTTCATCGTCGGCGGCGTCTTCGCGTTCCTCATGCGCCTCGAGCTCCTCACGCCCGAGGGCGACATGTTCACCAGCGATCAATACAACAAGCTCTTCACGCTGCACGGCATCGTGATGATCTTCTTCTTCCTCATTCCGGCCATCCCGGCCGTCATGGGGAACTTCATCCTGCCGATCATGCTCGGGGCCAAGGACCTGGCCTTCCCGAAGATCAACCTCCTGAGCTGGTACGTCTACATGATCGGCGGCACGTTCGGCGTCATCGTCATCATCACCGGCGGCGTCGACACCGGGTGGACGTTCTACACGCCGTTCTCCACGCAGTACTCGAACACCAAGGTCTTCGCCACCACTCTGGGCGCGTTCATCACCGGCTTCTCCTCGATCCTGACCGCGCTCAACTTCCTCGTCACGATCCACCGCATGCGCGCGCCGGGGCTGACCTGGTTCCGCCTGCCGCTGTTCGTCTGGTCGATGTACGCCACGAGCGTCGTGATCATGCTCGCCACGCCGGTGCTCGCCATCACGCTCGTGCTGCTGATGGTCGAGCGGGCGTTGCAGGTCGGCATCTTCGATCCCGCGCTCGGCGGCGATCCCGTGCTCTACCAGCACATGTTCTGGTTCTACTCCCACCCGGCCGTCTACATCATGATCCTGCCGGGCATGGCCGTCATTTCGGAGTGCGTGGCCGCCTTCACCCGCAAGAAGATCTTCGGCTACAAGTTCGTCGCCTTCTCGTCGCTGGCCATCGCCTTCCTCGGCTTCCTCGTCTGGGCGCACCACATGTTCGTCGCCGGAATGTCGGTCTACTCGGCGATGATCTTCTCGTTCCTGACGATGCTCGTGGCTGTCCCCTCGGCCATCAAGGTCTTCAACTGGACCGCCACCATGTACAAGGCCTCGGTGTCGTGGCAGACGCCGATGCTCTACGTCATGGGCTTCATCGGCCTCTTCACCATCGGCGGCGTGACCGGCCTGTTCCTCGGCGCGCTGGGCGTCGACGTGCACGTGCACGACAGCTACTTCGTCGTCGCCCACTTCCACTACATCATGGTCGGCGGGACGATCATGGCCTACATGGCCGGCCTCCACTACTGGTGGCCGAAGATGACCGGCCGCATGTATCCGGAGTGGTGGGGACGCCTCTCGGCGCTGCTCGTCTTCGTCGGCTTCAACCTGACCTTCTTCCCGCAGTTCCTGGTCGGCTACGTCGGCATGCCACGCCGGTATCACGCCTACGCGCCGGAGTTCCAGGTCCTGAACGTCCTCTCCACCGCCGGCGCGACAGTGCTGGCGGCCGGCTATCTCCTCCCGATGATCTACCTCGCCTGGTCGCTGAAGTTCGGCCGCAGGGCGGGTGCGAACCCCTGGGGCGCGGCCGGCCTGGAGTGGGCCACCAGCTCGCCTCCGCCGAAGGAGAACTTCCACGAGACGCCCGCCGTGACGTGGGATGCATACGACTACCCGGCGTTCCTCAAGGCCATGAAGGAGACCCAGAATGTCTGAGGACGCGACCCTCAGTCAGTCCGCGGAGCACGCCGCGACGCCGCACGGCCACGGGCACCACCACCCGTTCCTCCAGCATCACTTCGAGGACATGGGGCAGCAGCACGAGGCCTCCACGCTCGGCATGTGGTTCTTCGTGGCGCAGGAGATCCTCTTCTTCGGCGGCGTCTTCTGCGCGTACTTCATCTACCGGGAGATGTACCCGGAGGCCTGGGCGGCCGGCTCGAAGCTGCAGCACTGGGAGATCGGCGCCGCGAACACCGTGGTGCTGATCGGCAGCTCGCTGACCATGGCCCTGGCGGTGTGGGGGGCGCAGCAGGCGAAGCGGAAGCTCACGACGCTCATGCTCGTACTGACGCTCGTCCTCGGCGCGATCTTCGTCGGGGTGAAGGGCTACGAGTACGCGGAGCACATCCACCACGGGCAGTTCCCCGGCTCGGCGTTCACGTATCAGCACGCGCAGAATCCCGCGCTGACGCCCGGCATCGAGCTGTTCATGACGTTCTACTTCACGATGACCGGACTGCACGCGCTGCACATGATCATCGGCGCGGGCCTCCTGCTCTGGTTCATCAAGCGGACGTGGCGCGGCGACTTCGGCCCCGAGTACTACTCGCCGGTCGAGATCATGGGCCTGTACTGGCACTTCGTCGACATCGTCTGGATCTTCCTCTTCCCGCTGCTCTATCTCGTCTGAGGAACCGCATGGCTCATCAATCCGATCACCAGACCTACACCGGCCACGGCGCACCGCACCACGCGGCGCCGCTGGGGATGTACATCGCCGTCTTCTTCGCCCTGATGGTCCTGACGGTCCTCACGGTCTGGGTCTCCCGCATCGACCTCGGCGCGCTCAACACCACCGTCGCCATGGCCATCGCCGTCGTGAAGGCGACGGTGGTCATCCTCTGGTTCATGCACGTCATCCACTCGCCGCGCATGACCTGGGTCGTCGTGATCTGCAGCTTCCTCTGGCTCGCGGTGATGTTCGTCCTCTTCTTCAGCGACTACCTGACGAGGAACTGGAACATCTACTGAACGTTGGCGTCTTCGCTTTTCGCGTCCGCCATCGCCTCGGGCTCCACGTCCTCCGCCGCGCGATTCAGACGGATGAACACACCCCAGGCGGCGAGTAACGCGGCGGTTGCGATTCCGATCGACGAGGCCTGCCACAGCAGGCGCGGGTCTGCTTCGAGAAACCGCACGACCGCGATGAGGTACTTGATCGACAGCGCGACCACGACGACCACGAGGAAGCGCGACAGATAGCGTCGAACGCGGGTCGGCGCGCTGACCTGCGAGCGGCGCACGACTTCCTCCTCCATCACCGTCTGGGCGATCTCGAGAGCAACGAGAGCGATCGCGAGGATTCCGATGCTCTCGATCACCTGCGACACCTCTGTCGGGAACTGCGCTACGGCCTCCCAGAGCGTCGCGACTGCACGAACGACGAGCACCACGGCGGCCGCCGCAAAGAAGAGCGAGATCGCGGAGTAGATCACCGCAAACAGCCGCATCAGCCAGGCCATGGCTCCGTTATACCGCACGAACGGCTATACGGTGCGCTACCGCTCCTGGACGTGTCGGGATAGTGCCGCGAGGTAGGTGTCGATGGTGCGGGTGTGGCCGAAGACGAACCGCGACATGAAGCGGAAGACGACGTTGGACACTTCACCCTTCTCGGTGATCGTCAGGATGGTGCCGCCTTCGGCGGGAGCCAGTGCGTAGGTCCATGAGCCGGAGTATCCGAGGTCCTGGTCGACGATGCGGGTGACGAGGCTCCTGCCCGGCACCTCTTCGACGATTTCGTAGGTGACGCTTCCGTGGGCGCCGTGCTCGCGGAAGTGGGGTCGCCCCTGTTGCGCTCCGAGCATCTCCACCTTCTTCAGGTCCTTGCGCCACCGCGGTGCGTTTTCCCGGTCGGTGATGACGCGGTACACGTCCGAAGGTGCCGCCCGCAGCGTCACCGACCGCGACACCTCGTGCCGCTCCGGCAGCAGCGCGCCGACGACCACGATCACCGCCGCGGCAACGAGCAGCAGGCCCGCAATGGACGAAAGGATCACGATGACGAGTCTCATCTCTCCTCCTTGTGCAGCTCGCGCGCGGCGCGCGCAAGAAGCGACAGTCCATGAATTGCCGCCGGGCGGTCGGCGGGCGACAGCTTCCCGAGCAGATCGGCGACGCGGCCGCGGTCGAGGACGGAGGTCTCGGCCATCGCCTCCGCCCCGCGGGCGGTCAGGGTCAACTCGCGCCGCCGCTTGTCTGTGCTCGCCGCCCGGACCGCGATGTACCCGAGCTCTTCGAGCCGTGCAATGGCTGCCGACAGAGTGGAGGGCTGCACGGCGAGATGCTTCGCCAGTTGGCGGGGGCTCATGGGTACGGACGTGTCGAGGTGCGCGAGGATCGAAGAGTCGCGCGCCGACAGTTGCCACTTCGTCGAGGTCGACCGTACATGATCGACATGGCAGGCGAGGTAGATCTGCGGGTAGAACCGCAGCACGTCGAGCACGTCATCCGCTTCGGCCATATACGGGCCATTCTGGCGACAACCAATCGTTCGTCAAATCGAACGAATCGAGCGGGCGAGGCTAGATCATCCCGCGTGATCCAGCGGCCGGATGACGTTCTTCGACAGCTTCTCGAAGCGCACGAACAGCAGCACCGCCACGACCGTCAGCCCCGCGCACAGGCCCCACCACAGGCCGACGATCCCCATCCCCGCCTTGAAGCCGAGGAACAGCGCCACGGGGAGTCCGACGAACCAGTGGCCGGCGATGTTCGCGTAGAAGGCGAACTTCGTATCTCCCGCGCCGCGGAGGACGCCGGCGCCGACCGCCTGCACGCCGTCCGAGAGCTGGAACACCGCGGCGACGAGCATGAGCGGCAGCGATGCGGCGATGACGTTCTCCTGATCGGTCACCAGCCGCGCGATCGCGCGGGGGAAGAGGGCGAAGGCGAGTGCGCTGGCGCCCATGAACAGCACCGCCCCCGCGAACGCGACCCGTCCGGCAATCCGCGTGGCGACGGCGTCGCGCGCGCCGACACCCATCCCGACGCGCACCGACCCCGCCGCCGCCACGCCGAGGGCCACCGTGAACGTGAAGGAGGCGAGGCCGATCACGAGCTGGTGGGCGGCCAGATGCAGCGTCCCGAGCCGCGACGCCAGCACGCCGACGAGCGCGAAGATCCCGACCTCCGCTCCCATCTGCAGCCCGAGCGGCAGTCCGACGCGCGCCGCGCGCGCGATCTCCGCGGAGTCCCAACGGTGATCCACCCGCTCGACCTTGATCTTGAGGACCGCCGCCACGACGATCGCGAGCTGCACGATCGTGCACAGCACCGTCGCCAGCGCCGCGCCGGCCACGCCGAGCGCCGGGATGCCGCGCAAGGGGCCGGTCCATTCCGGCAGCACCCGCCCGCCGAAGACGAGGAGGATGTCGGCGCCGAGATTGAAGACGTTCGCGACCGCCATCGAGATGAGCAGCGGGCGCGTGATCCCCTGCGCCTGCAGGTACGAGCGCACCACGAAGAACGCCATGAACGGCACCAGGCCGGTGATGCGCACGAGCAGGTACTCCGTCGCCGGCTCGATCAGCTCCGGCTTCGACCCCGCCAGCGGCAGCGCGTACGTCGCGCCGAGGAGCACCAGCGTCAGCCCACCGGCCACGCAGAGCGACAGCCACAGTCCCTGCCACAGCACCCGTCGCGCGCGCAGCCGGTCGCCGGCGCCGATGGCCTGCGAGATCAGCGGGTCGACACCCATCACGAGGCCCATGCCGACGATCGAGAACGCGAAAAAGACCGCGTTCGCGAGTCCGGAGCCGGCGATCTCGCGCGCGCCGAGCCGCCCGAGGACCGCCACGTCCACGAGCCCCATGAGCTGCGACCCCGCCTGCGCCGCCGCGAGCGGGAGGGCCAGGCGGAAAAGACTGCGGAACTCACGAACGGCAGGCGCGGGCATGGGGGGCGGGATTTTAGTAGGATTCGCGCCGCATGCGTTACCTCATCACCGGCGGTGCCGGCTTCATCGGATCCAACTTCATCCGTTACCTCTTCAACAAGTACGGCGACGACGCCGCGGTGGTGAATCTCGACAAGCTCACCTACGCCGGCATCCGCGAGAACCTGGCCGAGTACGAGGGACGCAGCAACTACCGTTTCGTGCAGGGTGACATCGCCAAGCCCGACGAGGTCGCCGAGGCCTACAAGGGCGTCGACGGCAGCGGCGTGGACGTGGTGGTGAACTTCGCCGCTGAGACGCACGTCGACCGCTCCATCATGGAGGCGGGGACGTTCATCGAGACCGACGTCCACGGCGTGCTGGTGCTGCTCGAGGAGGCGAAGAAGCTCGCCCCGAACCTGCGGCGTTTCGTCCAGATCTCCACCGACGAGGTCTACGGCTCGATCGAGAACGGCTCCTTCACCGAGAACGACCCGCTCAACCCCCGAAACCCCTACGCGGCGTCGAAAGCGGGCGGCGACCGGATGGCGTACGCGTACGCGCAGACGTTCGGGATGCCGGTCATCGTCACCCGCGCCTCGAACAACTTCGGGCCGTACCAGTACCCGGAGAAGCTGATTCCGCTCTTCGTCACGAACGCCATCGACGATCAGCCGCTGCCGCTCTACGGCGACGGAAAGAACGTCCGCGACTGGCTCTTCGTCGAGGACCACTGCGCCGCGATCGATTTCCTCATCGAGCACGGCACGAACTCCGAGGTCTACAACATCGGCGGCGGCAACGAGCGGGAGAACCGGGAGATCACGCAGCGCATCCTCCAGCTCACCGGCAAGCCCGACACGCTGATCCGCCGCGTCGCCGACCGCGTCGGCCACGACCGCCGCTACTCCGTCGACACCTCGAAGCTCGAGTCCCTCGGCTTCCGGATGACCACCGATTTCGACGAGGCGCTGGAGCGCACCGTCCGCTGGTACGTCGACAACGAGCCCTGGTGGCGCGCCATCAAGGAGCGCAGCGCCGAGTACAAGGCGTTCTATGAGAAGCAGTACGCGAACCGGTAGGCGGGGAGGGGCAGAGTCTCAGAGTCTCAAAGTCTCAGAGTCTCAGAGTCTCAAAGTCTCAGAGTCTCAAAGTCTCAAAGGAGAGCGCCCCCAACTCGGCGGAGCCTCTCTGCGACTTTGAGACTCTGCGACTCTGAGACTCTCGTCCCGTCCGCGCCGAGGCACGTCCCTCGCACAGCCACGGCCGCATGACCACCTTCGAGGACCGCATTCGCCGGATGGCCCGTGAGGCGATGGGGGAGATTGGCCGCGACGAGAGTGAGATCGCGGACGTCACCGAGCCGCCGGGCGCGGATTACTGCGTCATCACTTTCACCGATCCCGAGCTGAAGCCGATCGAGATCCCGAAGCCCCTCGGCGCCGGCGACTCGCAGGAGCTCGACGAGGTCCGAAGAGCCTTGCAGTACCGTTTCGGGACGTAGTCTCTGGAGTAGCATCTCCCGATGGGAACGGTCACTCCGGATCCTCCGCCGAGCCACCGGGCGCGCGGGCGGCGCCGTTCGCTGACTGCTTCCCCCGAGGAGATCGCCCGCGAAGAGGTGGAAGACGCGCTGGCGGCGACGCCGGAGGAACGGATGGAGGCGCTGATCGCCCTCCTCGACAGCGCGTACGAGCTTTGGGCGACGAGGGGACTCCATCGTGACGACGGACTTTGCCGATTTCCTGGGCTCACTCAACAGAGAAGGCGTGGCCTATGTAGGTGATTGGGGGAATCGCGGTACTGGCCCACGTGCCGTATCGCACGACACGTGACCTCGACATTTTCATCGAGTCGTCGCTGGAAGAGGGACCTCAGGTGACCGACGCCGCCGTTCTCGGGGCGCTTCCGCTACTTCCATAACCTCCTCCCGTCCGGCCCGCCGATCCGGCCGCCCGCCCCCCGCCCCTCTGTCCCGCGGTCGCATTGCCGGTACGATCGGGCCATGATTGCGATCCTGGTTCTGATGGCGACGGTGGGCAGCACGATGAAGGCGGTGCAGATCCAGGCGTTTGGCGGCCCGGAGGTCCTGCGCGTGGAACGGGTGGCGCGGCCGGTGGCCGGTCCCGGCGAGCTGCTCGTGCGCGTGCACGCCGCCTCCGTCAACCCCGTCGACACCTACACCCGCGCCGGCGAGACCGCGGGCATCACCGGCGCCACCCTCCCGTACACCCCCGGCTTCGACGTCAGCGGGGTCGTCGAGGCGGCGGGTGACGGCGTGAAGTCGTTCAAGAAGGGCGACGCCGTCTTCGCGATGCTCGACCTCCGCCGCGGCGGAGGCTACGCCGAGTACGTCATCGTCAAGGAAGCGGAGGCCGCGCGGAAGCCGCAGCGGATGACGCACGAGCAGGCGGCCGCTATCCCGCTGACGGCGCTCACCGCCTGGCAGGCGCTCTTCGACACCGCGAAGCTCGAGAAAGGGCAGACGGTGCTCATACACGCCGGCGCGGGCGGCGTCGGCACCATGGCCGTGCAGCTCGCGAAGTGGAAGGGGGCGAGGGTCATCGCCACCGCCTCCGCGTCGAACCACGAATACTTGAAGAAGCTCGGGGCGGATGAGGTCATCGACTACCGGACGCAGAAGTTCGAAGAGCTGGTGAAGGGCGTCGACGTGGTGCTCGACCTGGTCGGCGGAGAGACCCAGCAGCGCTCCCTCGGCGTCCTCCGGGACGGCGGCACGCTCGTCTCCATCGTCGGCCTCGGCGGCACCGCGCGCCGCGCCACCAACATCACCGCGAAAGCGATCCTCGTGAAGCCGAACGGCGAGCAGCTCGCGCGCATCGCGGAGCTGGTTACGCCCACCGTCTCGCACACCTTCCCTCTCGATAAAGTTCAGGACGCGCACGTGCAGAGCGAGACCGGGCGGACGCGCGGGAAGATCGTGCTGAAGGTGGCGGAGTAGGAGCAGGTCCTCAGGCAGTTCGCGCCCACGGCGCCGTCTCGTTGGCGAATGCTCGACGACCGCCGAGGATGTGAAAAACGTACGATCCGGCACAAAAGCCGCCGAACACGAGAGCGCCGATCGCGGCCAGGAGAACGCCCTGCACCGCCATACTCGCGACGTTCATGTCGAGGGCGAGCAAGCCGGCGATGGCGGCCGACATGGATGCCGCGACGAGTTGCGCGAAGCGACGCGGCGCCGGTGCCGCGGAGAGACGCACGGACGAGCGAGGCGACAAGTACGCGTTGTAGAACGCGTCGAACGGATTCAGGCGCGGCAGAGCCGCACTCCCGAACAGGATCGCGGCGAGCACCGCGAAGATCAGCGCGCTCTGGAAGGCTGAACCAGCCAGCGCGGCTACGGCAATGACGCGAGGCTGGAAAAGGAGAGCGGCATAGGTAGCGGAGCACGTCTGAGTGTCGGGGACGGACAACCCTTGCTGACGGATGAATCTACATTGAACGGCAACTTCTCTCACTGCAACCTCGCTTCAGATGACTCTCGACTCGGACGAACGCTCGTGACTGTTTCACACGCTCGTCGTTCGCGATGTGCGCCTTGTCACGTTCGCGAGGCACTTTGCGACTTCGAGACTTTGCGACTCTGAGACTCGCTCCACTCAGGATTGCCGGACTGACACTCGCGCCCGTGGCTTTCGCGCCGGCGGTGCCGGCGCGGCGGGGGCAGGCGGCGCCTCCAGCTCCACGGGCGCGTAGAACGAGCGCCCCCGCACGTTCTCGTCGACCTTCAGGCCGTGCTGCAGCGGAGGGAACGCCCGCTGCTCGCAGTTCGTCCGCTCGCAGAGGCGGCAGGTCGTGCCGATCGGCACCGCCGCCTCGAGGTTGTCGAGGTCGTACCCGTCCGCATAAACCGTCTTCCGCGCGTCCTTGACGGGGCAGCCGATGCCGACGGCCATCAGCGCGTCGCCCGAGGAGTAGCCGTAGCTCTTTCGGATCGTGCGGGCGATGCAGAAGTAGGCGGTGCCGTCCGGCATCTGGGAGAACTGCGTGCGGATGCGCCCCGGCGTCAGAAACGCCGCGTGCACGTCCCACCGCGGACAGGAGCCGGAGAAGCGGGCGAAGCGGATCCCGGTCCCGCTGAAGCGCTTCGAGATGTTTCCGGCGATGTCGACGCGCACGAAGTGGAACGCCACGCCGACGGCGCCCGGCTTGCGCAGCGTGGTGAGGCGATGGCAGACCTGCTCCCAGCTCGCGGTGTAGTGGTGCTGCAGCAGTTCAATGTCGTACCGCACGTCCTCGGCGATCCGGTAGAACTCGTCGTACGGCATCACCAGCGCGCTCGCGAAGTAGTTGGCGAGCGCGATGCGGCAGAGCTTCACCGACTCCGGCGTGTTCAGGTTCTTCTGCGACCGCTCGACGATCGTGTCGATGACGCCGGTCGCCTCCAGCAGCGCGAGCTGATGCGCCACCTGGAACTGCCTGCTCCAGGGCGCCAGCACCTCGGAGAGATGCAGCGTCCGCGTACCCGGATCGTAGCGGCGGATCATGCCGCGGTCGCGGTGCACCGGCATCAGCACGACCTCCACGCCGTGCTTCGCCCGCAGGTGCACGACGATCGAGCGATAGAGGTCGGTGCGGTCGAGCTTCGCGCGGCGGGCAATGTCCTCCGCGGCCGCCTCCAGCTCGGGGAAGTAGTTGAGGTTTTCCTGGATCACGTCCGACGCCTCCTCGCTGGGGAGGTGAGCCGGGTCGATACCGTGGAACGAGCGGCCGTCGTAGAGCTGCGAGGCGAGGTCGCGCATCGACTGCACGCTCGACTTGTAGGCGTGGAAGAGCGAGAGGATCGCGCGCGACGCGGCGGGGCTCTCCGCCAGCTCGCGCACGTCGTTGGTGGTGACGGCGTGCTCCTCGAGCAACGGATCGGCGAAGACCTCCTGGAGGTCGGCGGCCACGCGGGTCTGGCTGTCGTCGGCGAACGTGCTGAGGTCGACGCGGAACGTCTGCGCCAGCTTCACGAGCAGGTGCGCCGGCAGCGGACGCTGGTTGTGCTCGATGAGGTTGAGATAGCTGGGGGAGATCTCCAGCCGGGCCGCGAGCTGGGTCTGCGTGAGCTGTTCGCGGCGGCGGAGGGCGCGTACTTTGGAGCCGAGGCGGAGTGTGACGGGCATCACGGCGAGTTTACAGCTCTTTACAGAATTACAAGCGCGCTTTTACAAGGCGCGACAGCGCCACAGCCAATGATGGCGCATTCCGTTGCGCTCTGGCAGGGTCCGTGCTCTTCTGTTTTACAGCATGACGGAGCTTGCAGTAATCACCACCGACATCGACGTTCGCGCGGAGGTGAAGCCGGAATGGGAGGAGATCCTCTCCGACGAGGCGCTCGGCTTCGTCGCGGCGTTGCACAAGGAATTCAACCCCCGCCGCCTCGAGCTGCTGGCGTCGCGCGAGGAGCGGAAGCAGCGTCTCGACGCCGGCGAGCTGCCGGACTTTCTTCCGGAGACGCGCGAGATCCGTGAGAGCGACTGGACCGTCGCCCCGATCCCGCGCGACCTGCTCGACCGCCGCGTCGAGATCACCGGCCCCGTCGACCGGAAGATGATCATCAACGCGCTGAACTCCGGCGCGAACGTCTTCATGGCCGACTTCGAGGACGCGAACGCCCCCACCTGGGCGAACTGCGTCGAGGGGCAGCTCAACCTGCGCGACGCGGTTCGCCGCACCATCACCTTCGACAGTGGCACGAAGCAATACAAGCTGAATGAGAAGACCGCCACGCTGCTCGTCCGCCCGCGCGGCTGGCACCTCGTCGAAGAGCACGTTTACGTCGACGGGGAGCCGGTGAGCGCGAGCATCTTCGACTTCGCGCTCTACTTCTTCCACAACGCGGCGGCGGCCCTCGAGCGCGGCACCGGCCCTTACTTCTACCTGCCGAAGATGGAGTCGCATCTCGAGGCGCGCCTCTGGAACGACGTCTTCGTCCGGGCGCAGGAGGAGCTGGGCATCCCCCACGGCAGCATCCGCGCGACGGTGCTGATCGAGACCATCCTGGCCTCGTTCGAGATGCACGAGATTCTCTGGGAGCTGCGCGACCACAGCGCGGGCCTCAACTGCGGCCGCTGGGATTACATCTTCTCGTTCATCAAGAAGTTCCGCGCGCGGCGCGACTTCATCACCCCCGACCGCGGCTCGATCACCATGGACAAGGCGTTCCTGGCCGCGTACGTCGACCTGCTGATCCAGACCTGCCACCGCCGCGGCATTCACGCGATGGGCGGCATGGCCGCGCAGATCCCGATCAAGGACGACGCGGCCGCGAACGACGCCGCCACGAAGAAGGTCGAAGCCGACAAGCTGCGCGAGGTGCGCGCCGGCCACGACGGCACCTGGGTCGCGCATCCCGGCCTCGTCGCCACCGCCAAAAAGGTCTTCGACGAGCACATGCCGGGGCCGAACCAGCTCGACCGGATGCGCGAAGAGGTGCGGATCACGCGCGACGACCTGCTCCGCCTGCCGGAAGGCGTGGTCACGGAGAAGGGCGTCCGGCAGAACATCAACGTCGGGATCCTCTACGTCGCCGCCTGGCTCGGCGGCAGCGGCGCGGTGCCGCTCTACAACCTGATGGAAGACGCCGCGACCGCCGAGATCTCGCGCACGCAGCTCTGGCAGTGGGTGCATCACGGCGCGAAGCTCGACGACGGCCGCGTCATCGACGCCGGCCTCTATCGCCGCCTGCGCGACGAAGAAGTGGCCTCGATGGAGGCGAGCGACCGCGTCGCCCGCGCCGCCCGCATCTTCGACGAACTGATTCTTGCGAATGAACTGGCCGACTTCCTCACGCTGCCGGCCTATGACGAATTGCTGCAACTGGAACAGGAGTGAACCGCATGGCGAAGTTGAAGGAAGCACGTGACCCGAAGGCCCTGGAGAGGGAGTGGGAGAGGAACCCGCGCTGGGAAGGCATCACGCGCGAGTACACGGCCGAGGACGTGCTGCGGCTGCGCGGCTCGATCGACATCAAGTACACGCTCGCCGAGATGGGCGCCGAGCGCCTCTGGCAGCTCCTCAACACCGAGCCGTTCGTGAACGCCCTCGGCGCGCTGACCGGCAACCAGGCCGTCCAGCAGGTGCGCGCCGGCCTCAAGGCCATCTATCTCTCCGGCTGGCAGGTTGCCGCCGACGCGAACCTCGCCGGGCACATGTACCCCGACCAGAGCCTCTATCCCTCGAACTCGGTTCCGCAGGTGGTCAAGCGGATCAATCAGGCGCTGCAGCGCGCCGACCAGATCGACCACATGGAAGGGCGCAGCGGCACGCACTGGTTCGCGCCGATCATCGCCGACGCCGAGGCAGGCTTCGGCGGCGCGCTGAACGCGTTCGAGCTGATGAAGCTGATGATCGAGGCCGGCGCCGCCGCGGTGCACTACGAGGACCAGCTCGCATCCGAGAAAAAGTGCGGCCACCTCGGCGGGAAGGTGCTCGTGCCGACCTCGCAGTTCATCCGCACGCTCAACGCCGCCCGCCTCGCGGCCGACGTGACGGGCGTCGGGACGCTGGTCATCGCCCGCACGGACGCGCACAGCGCGACGCTGCTCACCAGCGACGTCGACGAGCGCGATCATCCGTTCCTCACCGGCGAGCGTACCGCCGAGGGGTTCTATCGCCTCCGGAACGGCCTCGAGATCGCCATCGCGCGCGCCGTCGCCTACGCGCCGTACGCGGACGTGCTCTGGTGCGAGACCTCGACGCCCGACATCGACGAGGCACGCGAGTTCGCCGAGGGCGTCCACGCGCGCTACCCCGGCAAGCTGCTGGCCTACAACTGCTCGCCGTCGTTCAACTGGGCGAAGAAGCTCGACGCGCAGCAGATCGCGACGTTCCAGCGGGAGCTCGGCGCGATGGGCTACAAGTTCCAGTTCGTCACGCTGGCCGGCTTCCACGCGCTGAATTTCTCGATGTTCGAGCTGGCGCGCCAGTACAAGGACGAGGGGATGGCCGCCTACTCGCGCCTGCAGCAGGCGGAGTTCGCCGCCGAGCAGCACGGCTATACCGCCACCCGCCACCAGCGCGAGGTCGGCACCGGCTATTTCGACGAGGTCGCAAAGGCAGTGAGCGCCGGGGAGTCGTCCACGACGGCTCTCGCCGGCTCGACCGAGGCAGCGCAGTTCTAAAGGGAGAGAAGCATGGAAGACATCAGGATCTACCGCGTCGAAGAAGAAGACCAGCGCACCGAAAACGCCGAGCTGAACGCCGGCCCTCAGGACGACGAGGTGCCGTTCCACATCCCGAGGGACTGAGGGCGAGCTTCGCCGACGCTCGGGGGACGACCGGAGGCGCTCGTCGTTCCCTCGGAATGACCTCAGCGTATGCGCCGTTCCTCACGGCGCATGCGCAAACTTGCCGCCGTTCTTGCTTTAGCTGCCCTGCCGCTCTTCGCCGCCGACAAGCCGGCGCCGCCGGCCGACCTCACCAGCCCGCCGGCGGATGCGGTGCGGTTGGAGAACGGCCTCGTCACGAAAGTGCTCACTCCCGGTACGGGGACGGCGCGCATGCCCGACGACGGTTTCGCGCGCGTGCGCTACACCGTCTGGAAGTCCGACGGCACGCTCGTCCAGCACGTAGCGGCGCCGCAGTCGCTGCTCATCGGCCGCTCCAAGATGATCCCGGGATGGTCGGCGGCGGTGCAGCGGATGGTCGTGGGCGAGACGCGCCGTGCGTGGATCCCCGCCTCCCTCGGCGCGGGCAAGATCAAGGAAGGGGAGTCGCTGGTGATCGACACCGAGCTGCTCGAGCTCGTCGACGCGCCGACCACTCCGCCCGACGTCGCCGCGCCGCCGGCGGATGCGACCACCACCTCCTCCGGCCTCGCCTACAAAGTCCTCCGCGCCGGCACCGGCACCACGAAGCCCAGCCGCCGCGGCACCGTCGAGGTGCACTACAGCGGCTGGACGACCGACGGGAGGATGTTCGACAGCTCGATCAGCCGCGGCGAGACCGCCACGTTCCCGCTCGATGGGGTGATCCGCGGCTGGACCGAAGGCCTGCAGCTCATGGTCGAGGGGGAGAAGACCCGCTTCTGGATTCCGGCCAAGCTCGCGTACGGCAACGAGCGCGGCAAGCCGAAGGGCATGCTCGTCTTCGACATCGAGCTGGTGAAGATCGTCAAATAAGGCCGCGGGCGCTCACTTGAGCGCCCGCGCCACCTCCGCGATCTCGAGGAACTCCTGCCTCTCCCCGTCCAGGTCGGGGCCGAGGGAGACGCGGGCGAGCTGGAAGACATCGTCCCAGGTCGCCGACCCCTTGTGGGGCGAGTCACGCAAGAGCATCCCCAGCTCCGCGACGGCGGCCGCGAACTGCAGGTCGGCCGACGCCGCGTATGCGCTCTTCCCTTCGTCCACCAGGTCGGCGACCAGCGGCTTGCTCGTGTCGCCGTCGGGCTCCTTGTAGCGCACCCGCAGCGTGCCGAGCCGGCCGCGGGAGCCCGGCGCCGGGACCAGCTCGAACAGGGCAGTGACCGAGTGGCCGGCGCCGAGCTCCCCGGCGTCCTTTTGATCGTCGTCGAAGTCCTTCGCCGCGAGCGCGCGGTTCTCGTAGCCGATCTGCCGGTACGACTGCACGGCCGCGGGGTCGAACTCGAGCTGCACCTTCACGTCCTTCGCGATCGTGACGAGCGTCCCCGCCAGTTCGCGCCGGAACACCTTCTCCGCCTCGCTCTCAGAGTCGAGGAACGAATAGTTGCCGTTGCCCTTGTCGGCGAGCGTCTCCATCACGTTGTCGCGCTCGTTCCCCTCGCCGACGCCGATGACGGAGAGGAAGACGCCGGTGCGCCGCTTCTCCTCGATCAGCTCCTGCAGCTCCGGGACGGTGCTCACGCCGACGTTGAAGTCGCCGTCGGTGGCCAGCACGACGCGGTTATTGCCGTTGCGGATGAAGTTCTCCCGCGCCAGGCGGTAGGCGTGGTGGATCCCCTCGCCGCCGGCCGTGGAGCCGCCCGCCACGAGCTTCTGCAGCGCCGCGCGGATCGCCTCCTTGTCCGCGCCCGACGTCGGCGGCAGCACCACTCCCGCGCTCCCCGCGTACGAGACGATCGACACCCGGTCCTCGACGCGCAGCGCGTCGACCAGGAGCGACATCGCGCGCACGACGAGAGGGAGCTTCTTCGGACTGTCCATCGAGCCGGAGACGTCGATCAGGAAGACCAGGTTGAACGGCGCGAGCTGGTGGTGCTCGATGTTCCGTCCCTGGATGCCGACGCGCAGCAACCGGTTCGCGGGATTCCAGGGGCAACCGGCAACCTCCGTCGTGACGGAGAACGGCGCGCCGTCCCGCGGCTGCGGATAGTTGTAGGTGAAGTAGTTCACCAGCTCCTCGATCCGCACCGCGTGCACCGGCGGCTTGAGGCCGCGGGCGAGATAGCCGCGCACGCTCGAGTAGGAGGCGCGGTCGACGTCGATGGCGAAGGTGGCGGTGTGCTGCTTGGCCGTAGCCACGAAGCCGTGCTCCACGACAGGCGCGCCCGGCTCCGGCCCCGCTGGCTCCGGCGCACCGGCCGCCGTCACGACCCGCGCGAACGCCCGCTCCGGCGGCAGGCCGGTGGCGTCGGTGTACACGCCATTCGCGGCAAAGCGCACCGTCTCCTGGATCGCGTCTTCCACGAGGAGCGGCGTCTCGGCGGTGACGGTGATGGACTCGGAGACGGAGGCGAGCCGCAGTTCGGTCTGCAGCACCGCGTCGCGGCGGGCGGGGAGGGCGACGGACGTCGTCGTGGTCTGGAAGCCGTCCAGCGCCACCCGCACGACATACGAGCCGGGAGCGAGCGAGGCGAAGGCATAGCGGCCGTCCGCGTCGGTGACCGTCGTGCGCAGCGGCTGCCCCGGTCCGGTCAGTGAGACCGTGACGCCGGGTAGCGGCACGCCCTCGGTAGTCACGACGCCCGCGATCGTCCGCGACGGCGTCTGCGTCGACTGGCTGCATGCGAAGGTGAAGAGCACGAGAAGCACGAGGGCGATCCGGTTCATCGGGAACCTCCTTGCCGTCGCTGCAGCCTGCAGCGATGCCGCCACGGACCGCCGTCGCGTAACTCGCGTGAAACGAGCGCTCTACGGAAGTTCACGAGGGTGAAACATCGAGGAAAGTGGACGTTTCGCGCCGGAAAGCCGAATCAGTACGGCATCTCGTGGTCGTGCAGGCCGAAGTAGTGTCCAAGCTCGTGCACCACCGTGTCGCGGATCTGGAGCATCGCCTCGCCGCGCGTGCGGGCGATACGGTTGATCGGGCCGCGGAAGATGGCGATCGTGTCGGGGAGGTGGGGGAGCATGTCGTGCGTGCGACGGGTCAGCGCCACGCCGCGGTAGAGGCCGAGGAGCTCGTCCTCGGGGTTCTCCAGCATGTCCAGGTCATCGTCGCTCGGCTCTTCCTCGACGACGACGGCGACGTTCTGCAACAGCTCCGCGAACTGCGGGGGCAGTGTCGCCAGCGCTTCTTCGACGAGCCGCTCGAATTCTCTCGGTGGGATCCAGGCCATAGGAGTCGGGTGCGGCGGCGCGAG
>DASWNW010000108.1:0-24610 GCA_036399015.1 Thermoanaerobaculia bacterium
GTGGCGGCGTTGGAGCTGCTCTGGATGATGGCCGTGCCGTTGCCGGAGATGACGTTGCCGTTGCCGCTCAGGCCGATGTGATTGGAGACGGCGGCATCGCCGAGCTCCACACCGGTACCGTTGCCGAGCGAGGTGACGCCGTCGGCGGCCACACCGATGTAGTTCCCCTTGATCAGGTTGTTGTTGACCGTGGAGATGACGGCGCCGTTCACGCCGATGCCGGTGGCGCTGCCGACGACGAGGACCGAGCTGGCGAGCTTGATGCCGACGCCGGTGTTGCCGGAGATCACGTTCCGGTCGGCCGTGGTCGCACCGCCGATGGTGTTGCCCGAGGCCTCGTCGTTGAGCAGGATGCCGGTCGCGTTCGGGACGGCGGCATTGCCGGAGACGTTGGTGCCGATGTAGTTGCCGGCGATCGAGTTCCCGCTCGCCGTGTCGTGCAGACGGATGCCGGTGGTGTTGCCGGAGATGACGTTGCGCGCGGAGGCGACGTTGCCGCCGATGACGTTGTTGTTGCCGCTGACGGTGATGCCGGTGCCGTTGGCAGCGGCGGTCGTGCCGGTGAGGTTGGTGCCGATCCAGCAGTTCTGGACGGTGTTGTCGTCGCTGTCGAGCTGCACGGCGGCGCCGCCGAGGTTGTTCAGGATGAAGCCGCGCAGCGTCGAGGAGCCGCCGGTGAACTCGAGTCCGGTGGAGCCGGTGAAGAGGTCGCCGTCGATGGCGATGATGGGCGTGCCGGTGAAGCCGTCCTGCGACTCGCCGTCGAGGATTACCGGGACCTCGATGGCGGGGAGACGGGTGGTGAGCTGGAGGACGTAGGCGCCGGCGGGGAGGATGTCGAAGGTGATGTTGCAGGGGCTGCCGCACGCGCCGCTGTTCGCGAGCTGGATCGCCTCGCGCAGGGAGCCGGCGGCGAAGTCGGAGGCGGTGGTGACGGCGACGCCCGGGACGGGGGTGTTGAAGGTGAGACCGCCGGTGACGGCGCTGGCCAGCGGGTCGCCGCCGCTGGCGGTGGCGTCGATGAACACGTTGCTTTCGGCGACGCTGTAGGTGATGCCGGAGAAGTTCGCGGACGTATTGCCGGACGGGATCTCGAGCGAGACCGGGCCCGACAGGCTGCCGTTGCAGGTCAGGCAGGATGCGGTGGAGAGGGTGACGGTGGTGTCGCTCAGGACGAGGGCGTAGTTGCCGTAGTCGTCGTGAGCCTCGACGGAGACGGTGAAGGGACCGTTCGCGTAGAGCGCGTTGCCGTCGTTGACGGTGACGATGGCCAGCTCGGTGGGAGGGCCGGCGACGACGTTGATCGAGTACTGCGAGCCGGTGAACGAGGCGCTCGGCTCATCGGCCTGGAGCTGCGCCGTCTCCTGGGCGTACAGCTCCATGGTGGTGGTGGCGACGCCGTTCGTGAAGTTGAGGGTGGTGCTGTTGCCGAAGACCTGCGGCACGCCGCTCTTGTCGTACACGGCCGGATCGTTGCCGCTGGGCGACTGGTTGGCACCGCTGAAGACGAGGACGTGATCGCCGGTGTAGCTGGTGAGGGTGGCGCCGCCGGAGTCCTTGGCGGTGATGGTGATGCTCTCGGTGACGCCCGGCTCGGCGGTGCCGTCGGTGGTGATCTCGAGCTCGGCGAGGGAGCTGACGCTGGCCGGCGCGGCCACGGTCCAGTCGCCGGTGTACGAGGTGACGCCGGTCTTGACGATGGTGTTGTTGGCGGTGTCGATGGTGCCGCCGGGCGTCGACCAGGCGCTGCCGTCGTAGCGCGCCAGGACGTAGGTGAGCTCGTTGCCGTTGACGGCGGGATTCGGCCACTGGAAGGTGAGGTCGACGTTGCCGCTGATGGTGCCGGCGCCGAGGGTCCAGTAGGTATTGAGGATGTCGCTGCCGGCGCTGGTGTTGGCGGTGTGGGCGATCCCGGTGACGGTGACGGGGAGCTGGCCGGCGCTGCTGACCGTCACGGTGGCGGGCGAGTAGCCGTACGCCGCGGTGCCCATCGGATAGAGCTGCGTGCCGGCGGAGGCGTGGGTGATGTCGAGCTGCCCTTCGACCATGCCGTTCGAGTGAATCAGGTTGAGGCCGTTGGTGAGGGCGAGCTTGTTGTTGCCGGTGTCGACGAGGCCGTCGTCGAGGTCGAGGAAGCCGTTGACGGTGACGTCGAGACCGAGGGCGAGCTTGCCGGACGACCTGGAGACGGTGAGGTTGTGGATGGTGGGCGGTGCGCTGCCGGACCAGGTCTGGAGGGCGGACGTGCCGTCGATGGTCAGGGTCCCGGTACCGGTGGTGATGGTGCCGTCGGTGGTGAGGTCGCCGTCCACGTTCAGGTTGCCGGAGCTCATCCCGAAGGTGGTGCCGGTGTCGGTGGAGAAGTTGCCGCCGACGTCGAGCAGGTCGCTGCCGAGGCTGAAGCTGCCGCTCTGCAGGCTGAAGTCGCCGCTGACGTTCACGGTGTCGCCGAGGAGGACCGAGCCGGAGCCGGTCTTGGCGATGGTCAGGTTGGTGAAGCTCCCCTTGTTGATGGCGCCCGCGGTGCCGCCGTCCATCGTCACGGTACCGATGCCGGTGAAGGTGCCGTTGCTGTCGCTGAAGCTTCCTTCGACGTAGAGGTGGTTGCCGTTGGCGTTCACCGGGGCACCGTTCAACACGGCCACGTCGCCGCTGACGTCGAGGGTCCCCGCGAGCGACTTGCTGCCGCTGTTGTCGAACCAGACGTGGTGGAACGGGCTGGCGTCGATCGCCTGCGCGGCGGAGCCGTCGAAGGTGACGTTGGAGGTGTTCGGGCTGAACGTGCCGCCGGTGATCGTCCAGTCGCCTGCCACGGTGTGGGTGAGCGACGCGCCGGCGTCGAAGGTGGCGGTGTTGGCGAGGGTGAAGCCGCCGTTGACGTCGATGTTGGAGGGGGCGGTGAAGTTCGCCGCGCCGCTGATGGTGAAGTCGCCGTTGACGACGAGCGACGGGAAGGCGGCCATGCTCTTGAGGCCGGGCACGATGCCGGGCGTCGTCAGGATGAGGTGGTGATACGTGGTCGGCTTGACGGTCTGTCCGAGGCCGCTGTAGCTGAACGTGTTGTCCGTCTGGAGGGCGTTCAGCGTGCCGGAGGTCATCACGAATCCGCCGACGCTGGTGCTGGCGTTGGACGCGTTGACGAACGTCGAGCCGGAGTCGGTGCCGTCGAGGCTGTTGTCGATGACGATCGTGCCGTAGTTCGTGACGGTATCGCCGGCGGCGATGGTGAAGTTGCCGTAGAAGTGGAGGTTCGCGGCGGCGACGATCGAGCGGGTGGAGCAGGTGACGTTCGCAAAGATGTCGCCCGACCCGAGGATGTCGTCCACGCTGTTGCTCAGCGAGAGCAGGTCGCCCGTGCCGTTGATGGTGCCGTCGACGGAGAGGAGGTTGGCGACGCTGAAGTTGTTGTTGATCTCGAGGTACGCGCCCGTTTCGACCGTCAGGGTGGCGGCGCCGCCGCCGGAGCTGGTGATGAAGGCGTTGGTCCCGTTGCCGGTGATGACCAGGTCGTTGTAGGCGACGTTGCGGGCGTTCTGCAGGCCGTCGGCGCCGTTGTAGGTGAAGGTGCCGGTGCCGGGGCTGAAGGTGCCGGTGTGGTTGTTGTTGCCGGCCAGGCGGAGCTCGCCGCCGGAGGGGAAGCCGAGGCCGCCGTCGCCCGAGAGCGTGCCGCCGACGGTGAGGATCTGGCCGGCGACGTCGAGCGTCACGGTGGCGGGTGTCTGCTGGTCGATCGTCAGGTTGCCGAGAACGGTGGTGTTCGCGGTCAGCTGCTTCACCGGACTGCCGGCGGAGCCGGTGAAGACGACGTCGAGGTTCTGGTACGCCGGATCGGGATTGATCGACTGGTTGGCGTTCGCGCCGTAATAGATGGTGGAGCTGGCGTTCAGCACGTAGCCGCCGTCGAAGGAGGGCATCGGGACGTTCGCGCCGGTGACGCCGTCGCCGAGCTTGAGGTACGTCCCCGCGCTCATCTGGAGCTGCGCGAAGGGGCCGGCGGTGAAGGACGCCGTCCGGACCAGGAAGAAGGAGCTGGTGATGGAGAGCGTGCCGTTGACCGCGAAGGCGCCGGAGGCGGTGACGCCGCCCGCGCTGCTGTTGGCGATGGTGAGGTTCTGGTAGGTGTAGTTGCCGGAGCTCTGGCCGGCCGTGCCGGCGAACTTCACGGTGGAGCCGGGAGCGGTGGTGTAGTTGGTGAGCGTGCCGGTGGAGGCGAGGTTGCCGGTCAGCATGAGCATGCCCGGTCCGGTGAAGTCGACGAGGGTGTTGGCGGAATCAATGGTGGAGGAGAAGTTGACGTTCACCGCCTCGACGCCGCCGCTGCCGATTCGGAGCTTCGCGGGGCCGCCGGTCGAGCCCTCAACGATGTTGATGTTGCCGCCGACGATCAGGGTGCCGTCGCCGGCATCGACCGTGGCGCTGCCGAGGGCGTCGGCGTCGATGTCGAGGTTCCCGGAGATGGTGAGCTTCGCGGTCGGGTTGATGTTGATCGCCGCGCCGATGGCGAGCGTGCCGAAGCTGACGCTCTGCGCCACGTCGGCGGTGGTCGTCACCGTCACGGTGTGGCTATCCATGATCGAGACGATGTCGCTCGAGGTGGGGACGGCGCCCGCCTGGTTCCAGGTACTGCCGTCGTTCCAGTTGCCGCTGGCGACGCTCGAAAACGTCGCTGCCCGCGCCGCCGGCGCCAGGAGGGACGTCACAAGGAACAGCATCACCGCGACACGGCTCGTTCTCACCAAAGACATGCTTCTCTCCCGGACACAGATCGCGCAGAGGCGTAGCCGGCCGCACGAAGTGATGGCGCTCGATTATTGGACCCGTGGGATTCTACATTAAATAACAGTGATGGGCGATGGGGGACCTGCCGAAAACATACAGCCGCCTGCCGGCCGCCGCCGTGACGTGGTTCACAGATTGGGCAGTTCCTTTTTCACGTGGTGGTGCGTCTAACCTGTATGCGCCTCCTGACGCTCACCGCCCTTCTCCTGCTCGCACCCGCCCACCAGGAGATCACCCAGCCGCTCGCGCCGAAGGCTCCGGCGACGTCCGGGACCACCCGGACCAGCCCCGCGGCCGCCGCTCCGCCGGTCGCGCCGATCACCTTCGAGGACGCCGACGGTCAGGCGCTGATCCTCGAGGAGCTGACCGCCCGGACCGCCATCCACGGCATGCTCTCGCTGACGGAGCTGGAGCTCCGGTTCCGCAATCCGCACGCGCGGGTGGTCGAGGGGCGCTTCACCGCCACGCTGCCGTCGGACGCGTCGATCAGCCGGTTGGCGAAGGACGTCAACGGACACCTGATGGAAGGGGAGGTGGTGGAGCGGCTCAAAGCGAACCAGGTCTACGAGCAGTTCCTGCACCGGATGCGCGACCCGGCGCTGCTGGAGCAGGACCAGGGGAACCGCTTCTCCGCCCGCGTCTTCCCGATCGGTCCGCACGAGCCGGTGCGGCTGATCCTCTCGTACACGCAGCTGCTGCCGATCCGCGACGGCGCCCGCACCTACACGCTGCCGCTGCGGGGGCTGCCGAAGGTGGGGAAGATGTCGTTCCGCGGCATCGTGACGCCGATCCCGGGGGAACGGACGACGGGTGCGATCTCGACCAGCACGGCCGAGGTGACGACGTTCGAACAGCGCGACTGGACTCCCGATCGCGACGTCACCCTTTCGTGGCGCGCGACCGAGGGGGGCACGCGCATCCTCCGCGCCGGCGACTTTTACGTGGCTTCGCTGCGGCCGGACGTCCCCGGCTTCACCCGCGGCGGGCGGCTCTCCGACGACTGGCTGTTCTACGTCGATACCTCGGCATCCGCGGCCGAGGGGGCGGAGCATCGCATCCGGGCGCTGGAGTCGCTGCTCGCGGCGCTGCCGGGCGGAGACCGGGTGGAGCTGGTCGCATTCGACAACGACGTCGTTCCGCTCGCGAAAGGGACGGCACGGGAGCTGGCGCAGAGCGCCGGCGATCGCCTCCGCCGGCGTCTCTTCCTCGGCGGAACGGACATCGCGGCGGTGCTGCGCGATCTCCGCACGCGGGCCGGCTCGCGCACCGTGGTCGTGGCCAGCGACCTCGTTCCCACCCTCGGCGCGACCGGCTCGAACGACATTCAGAACGCGACGGCGGCGCTCCCGTCCGGGACGCGCGTGCACGCGCTGATCCTCGGCAGCAGGGAAGACGCGCCGGTTGCGCGCGCGCTCACCGCGGGCCGCGGCAGGATCGTGCGCGTGCCGTTCACCGAGAGGCTCGGCGCGCGTGCCGCCGAGGCGGTGGGGGAACTGCAGCGGCCCCTCGGCGCCAGCATCGACGTCCGCGACGCCGGCGCGGAATGGTTCTACCCCTCGCGCTTCAACGACGTCGCACCGGGCGACGAGCTGCTGGTCCTCGGCAAGGTCCGTCCCGGCGACGACGTGCGCATCGCGGCCGATGCGACGACGCTGCGCCTCGACTCCAACTACGCGCCGCTCCTGCAGCGGGAGGCGTACCGCGCCTATCTGCAGTATCTCGCCGAGCGGGAGGCGACGGAGACCACCGAGGCGGTGCGGCGCGCGCTGGCGACCGAGCAGGTGAAGATCAGCATCGAGCAGCGGGTGGTCATTCCCCGCACGACCATGCTCGTGCTGGAGAGCGAATGGGATTACCGGCGCTTCGGCATCGACCGGCGGACGCTGGCCGACATCCTGACGGTGGATGCCGGGGGGATTGCCCGCATCGACCGCACGCCGGTGCGCGCGCCTGGGCAGGTGGTGATCGCGCCGGTCACGGTCGAGCCGCAGCTCAGGCGGCGCGAGGAGAAGGTCGAAGGGGCGGTGCCGCCTCCGATGGAGGTCGACTTTGCGACCGAAGAGG
The DNA here is from genome assembly GCA_036399015.1 of Thermoanaerobaculia bacterium. Classification (GTDB taxonomy): domain Bacteria; phylum Acidobacteriota; class Thermoanaerobaculia; order Gp7-AA8; family Gp7-AA8; genus QHVT01. The sequence goes on from DASWNW010000108.1 coordinate 6,844, forward strand.
GACGCGTGGATGCGTCGGCCGCCGACGAGTTGGCGACGGAGCGCGTCTCCGTCACGGCGGCCGCTCCGGTGGTCGCGTCGGAGGTGACGCTCGACGCGGCGAGCGAGCCGCAGCCGCGATCCGTCAACGAACCGATGGTGGCGCGCGCGCCGATGATTGCACCGGCGCCACCGCCACCGCCGCCCCCGCGGGTGCCGCTGCCACCGCCGGTGACGACGAAGAAGAGCGATGCGCGCTGGACGAAGGTGACGGCACCGTCGCGCTCCCGCGTGGCGGAGCTGGAGGCGAAGCTGCGCGACGAGCCGCGCAACCGGGAGCTGTACAACCAGCTCGGCGAGACGCTGGCGGCGCTGCAGGACTGGAGCGCGCTGCGCGCGCTGGCGGTGCGGTGGCAGCCGTTCGATCCGGAGAATCCGCAGGTGTACGAGCTGCTCGGACTGTCAGCCGACATGCGCGGCGACGAGACGGAGGCGGCGCGCGCGTTTGCGTCGCTGATCGAGATCGCGCCGGCGAAGACGGAGCTGCTGCAGCGCGCGGGGCTGCTCCTGTTGCGCGCGCGCCGCGCGGAGCTGGCGGAGACGCCGCTGCGGAAGGCGCTGGAAGCACGGCCGGACCGCGCGAACGGATACCGTCACCTCGCGCTCATGCTCTGGCAGAGCGGGCGTGAGGAAGAGGCGGCGCGCGTGCTGGAGTCGGCGACGCGCCAGAACTTCCCGCAGTGGTATGCCGACGTGCAGCGGGTGATCCGGGAGGAGCTGGGCTACGTCTATCGCGCCTGGATGAAGAAGGATCCGCAACGGCGGGAGGAGATCGCGGAGCGGGCGCGCGACCATCGGGTGGACCTCGAGCGCCGCGACGCGCTGCGGGTGACGCTGGTCTGGGAGACCGACGCGAACGACGTCGACCTGCACGTCGTCGATCCGAACGGGGAGGAGTGTTTCTACCAGAACCGCGACACCCGCTCGGGACTCGTCCTCTACGAAGACCTGACGCAGGGGCTGGGGCCGGAGGTGATCCGCACGTCGAAGACGGTGCCGGGGACGTATCACGTCGGCGTGCGCTACTTCGCGGCCGGTCCGATGGGGATCAGCCGCGGCGTGGTGGTGGTGCTGACGGGCGACGACCAGCTCGAGGTGCACCCGTTCCGGCTCGCGCAGGGCGGGGGGGACATCCGGTACGTGACGGGGGTGAGGGTGAAGGGGTGACGTTCCGATCTCGGTCAGTCGTACAGTCTTACAGTCGTACAGTCGTACAGTCGTACAGGGGCCGTAAATGCACCGGCGGAGCAAGCAGCGCTGCCAGCCGTGCCGGCTAACGTCGTTACGTGAAGCTGCATGGTCCCGCGTAGGCGGCCATCGCTGCGCTAGAACCGCGACTCAAATGTCTCGATTTCCCACTTCTTCTTCTGTTCGTTCAGCGTCGCACAAAGTATTGTCTCGCCGTCGGTGCGGACGTTCACTAGGCCGTAGACGACGCCTTGCACAAAATGAGCGCCCGCGGCCGATCGGTCAGATCCGGGACGGCCACTGTTGAATCGCAGCTTTGCATCGTCGGCATCGACTGCTGTCGTACTTCCGTCCCTGTTGGTTATCAGAATCTTACTTGCCTGCGTCAGCTTGTATGACCGTGAGATCTCGGTGGAGTATACGAGTGGCGTGACAAGTCGATCGTCGGCGATTCGCGTGAAACCCGTCTGCGCACTTGCGGCCACCACTGCGGGCCTGGGATGCGCGTGACTCTCGTCATCACCAGAAGAGATGATCGTGCACCCGGCATTGACTGCTGCGAGAAACTCATAGGAGACATCGTCGCTACCATGGTGGCAACCCTTGACGACGTCGGCTGCAAGCTCTTGCCGCTGCCCACGATAGGCGTCAAGTATTCGGCGTTGGCTCGCCGCGTTGAGATCACCAGTCAGTAGGATCCTGGCGCGTCCATAATCAACACGGAGCAAGATGCTATGGCCGTTGGTTGTCTTGCTGTCACTGTTCTGCAGGTAGGGCAAGCGACGCGCATCCCCCTCGCCATCGTCGACAGGAGCCAGAACCCTGATCGAAGCGTCACCATCTGCAGGCGCAAAGCCGGGCATGTAGCCGCCTTCCACACGCCAGCCGAGATACTGCACATCACAGGATTCGCCCAGGTTGTACACACACTCGAGAAATTTCGCCCATTCGCCTTGAGGTCTGAGTCCGCGCTTCTTGGGCGCAATGCTGTGACGATCGCTGAGCAGACGCGTCAGGTAGCCGTTCTTACGTGGTCCCAGACTCCGATCGCCCTCGGCGCCCTCTGTCCACCAGCCGACGCCAGCGTGATAGAAGGCCCTCACCTCTGGCACGCGTTTGATGTCCAACTCGTCGGTCTCGTCCGGGTTCAGCAGATCCCAAAGCCCGCCGTAGTGGTCCGCATCACAATGCGACGCGACGACCGCATCCAAGACGATGGTGTCAGCCCTGTAGTCCTTTGCGAATTTCCAATCCACAAAATCTGCGGCGTTGCGCTTGGTTGGCTGTTTGCGCCGGACCCAGCCCCCGTCGATTAGCACATGCCGATCGTCTGGTGTCCGAACTAGGACACCATCGCCTTGACCAACATCGATGAAGTACACCTCGAGTAGCGACTTGCCACCTAGCGCATCCGACAGGACAAGACCTTCGTAACCACGAGCGCGTACACGCGTTGTGCCGCGCCCGTCGCCGGCTTTCTTCGGGAGCACCTTCACTCGGTCTCCCCAGAGGAGCTCCGCCACCGTCTCCTCCTCGGTGCCGTTGCGGCGAAATAACCGTGCGGTGTGCGTGCGAACGTAATCTGTCGCGTCTGCCATGGTCCGCCTCCGACCAAGGAGTGTCGTCTCGGGGTGTTTCCCTACGTCGGCTCATCATCATCGATCGGCCTACCCGTCGCCGTTCATCTTCTTCAGGTACGACGCGTCGACGCCGGCGATGCGCATCGAGATGAGCTTCTCGACCGGGACGCGGCTGTAGCCGGCGGCTTTGATCTCGCGGATGAACTCGGGCGTCACGCGGTGGATGCGCATGGAGACGAGATCGTCGGCGTCGACCTTGTCGTAGCCGAGCTGGCGCAGCTCGCGGATGAAATCGGCCGTGACCTTGTGGATGCGGAACGAGACCAGGTCGTCCATGTCGAGGTCACCGTAGCCAAGCTGCTTCATCTCCTCGGCGAACTCCGGGGTCGCCTTGTGGATGCTGCTGCTGGTCAGGTCGTCGAGCGAGAGGTCGCCCCAGCCGGCGGCGCGCATGCGGCGGATGTAGTCGGGCGTGACACGGTGGATCTTCGTCGACACCAGCTCGTCGGTGTCGATGTCCTTGTAGCCGAGGGAGCGCATCTCGCGGATGTACTCGGGAGTGACGTCGAAGATGCGCATCTCCATGTACTCCTCGAGCGAGACGCGGTACCCCTCGGCGATCATCGACTTGACGTAGGCGGTGGAGACGTCGAAGAGCGCGTATGAAAGGAGGTTCTCCTCCTCAGTGTGGTCGCGGCGGTGCTTCCTCCCGCCCTTCCCGACTTCGATGCCGAGGGCGCGCATCGACTGCAGGTAGCCCGGGTTGCCGGTGAAGGTGAACTGGCCCGCCCCCTTGCCGTTGCGGAACGTCCCCTCGAAGACCGCGGTGCCGGCCTCACGGCGCAACTGGAAGTTGACCGGCGTCGTGGCGGTGGCGTTGATCTGCGCGGCGGTGAGCCCGGTGAAGCCGGCCAGGTCCATCGACATGCCGTGGTTGCTGTGGGGGCGGTAGGTGAGGTTGAGGTGGAGCTCACCCTTGTCCCGCTCGGAGGGGGTGGCGGTCCAGGCGCCTTCGATCGCGGCGAAAGCGTTGGCGGCAACGGCAAGAGACACGAGGAGCGTGAGCGTCACGATGCGCTTGTTCATGGGTCCGTTCTCCGGTTTCTGGTTGGTGGTTCGCTACTGCTTGTCGCGGTACTGTTCCATCTCGCGGATGAAGTCGGCGTTCACCCCGTGCGCGGCCATGCTGGTGAGCTGGTGCACGGAGAGGTTGGTGTAGCCGGCGTCGGCGAGATGTTTGACGAAGGCCGGCGTCACACCCATCGCGGCCAGGTTCGTGGCCTCGTGCGCCGACTTCACTTTCACTCCCGCATCGCGCATGGAGCGGATATAGGCGGGGGTGACGTTCAGGGAGCGAAGTCCGGTGGCCTCGTGCGCGCTCCTGACCTGCAGGCCGGCGTCGCGCATCTCGGCGATGAACTCGGGAGTGACGCCGACGGCGCGGAGACTGGTCGCCTCATGGCCCGACCTCACCTGCAGGCCGGCGTCGCGCATGCCGCGGATGAACTCGGGGGTGACGCCGACGGCACGCATGCCGGTGACGTCGTGGGCGGTGGTGACGGCGAATCCGGCCGTGCGGATCTGGCGGACGAATTCGGGTGTGACACCGACGGCGGCGAGACCGCTGGCCTCGTGCGCGTTCTTCACCTCGAGCCCCGCCGCGCGCATCTCGGCGACGAACTCGGGAGTCACGCCGGTGGCGGCCAGGCCGACCAGGCTGTCGATGCTGGCGCTCGGGAAGAGCGCGCGCATCTGGCGGATGAAGGCGGGAGTGATGTTGTTGGCGCGGAGGGCGATCAACTCGTCGACGGAGAGCTTGCCGTCGGAGCGCTTCTCTTCGCGGGCGTCGTCGTCCTCGTCGTCGTCATGGTCGTGCAGCCCGGCGATCATCAGCGGCCCCGGGACGTGGATGGCGGGCGTGGGAACGTGGACGTTCACGTGCGGCATGGGGAACGGGGCGTCCGGCGGCTCCGGCACGTCGAGGTCGAAGTCGGCGTACTCCTCTTCCGGCTCTTCGACCGGCTCTGCTTCCTCGGCCGGATCGTCCGTCTCCGCCGGCTCCGCGGGATCGGCCGGCTCCACCACCTGCAGCGTCGCGGTGGCGGCCTTGCCCGGCTCTTCGCGCTGCGCCAGCGCGGGAACGGAGGGGATGGCCAGGGCGAGGCCGAGGATGGCGAGGGTGGCGACGGCGGCAGCCCAGCGGGAGCTGACGCTGGTCGACTCGGCGCGTCCGGCGGCGATGCGGCGGATGCGATCGATGAGCGAGCCGCCGTTCGCGGCCACGACGACCGTCAGGGCATTGGCGCGGAGCTCCTCGAGGCGGGTCAATGCCTTGGCGTACTGCAGCGGATCGCCGCAGACGGCGACGGCGAGGTCGTCGCAGCAGTTCTCACGCTCGATGCGCACGCGGCTGGAGATCCACCAGACGGCGGGGTGGTAGAACATCAGCGTCTCGACGAACGCCTGCAGGAGGTTCATCAGGAAGTCGTGGCGGCGGATGTGCGCGAGCTCGTGCGCGAGCACCATCTCGAGCTGCTGCGGCGTGAGGCCAACGAGGGCGCTGGCCGGGAGCAGGATCACGGGGCGGAGCGTGCCGATGACGGAGGGCACTTCCACCGCCGCCGACTCGAGGAGCCGCACGGCGCGGTTGAGGCCCAGCGCGGCGGAGAGACGCCAGGCGGTGAACTGGATGTCGCGTCCGGCCTCGACGGCGCCGTGATTGACCAGGCGCCGCGCGCGCAGCCAACTGACGAGGAGGCGCGACGAGCAGAAGAGGACGCCGATGAACCAGAGCGCCACGACCGTCGGGAGCGACTGCTTCGCGCTGGTGACGGCGTCCATGGCCTTGTCGCGCCAGCTCGCCGCCGCCGTCGTGACGATCACGACCGGAATCTGGCGGAGGGGGACTTTGACCGACTCGCCGGCGGCCGCGGTGGTCTGCACCGGAGCGGCGGCGGGATCGTAGGAGCGGATGGTGGTGGCGACGAACATCGCGAAGACGAGCGCCAGCGCGCTGGAGGCGGCGGCGTAGCGTGCGTTCGCGCTCTCGCGCGGCAGGAGCGCGAGCACCGCCGCCAGGATCCCGGCGACGATGGTGGCCTGCCAGAGCAGGTGCAGCAGGGCCCAGCCGATGGCCTGGGCAAACGGACCCGTGAGGAGCTCCATCGCGTTCATTTCGAGTCTCCTTCCATCTTTTCGAGCAGCAACCGGATCTGCGTCAGCTCGTCGGCGCTCGCTTTGGTCGCGGAGAGAGCCTGCATGACCAGCTTGGTGGGGGAGCCGCCGAACGCCCGTTCGACGAGGTCGCCGATGAGCTGGCGCTGGGTGCGCTGTTCGCTCTCGCGCGTCGCGTAAACATGGGCGCGCTGCGACTCGTCACGGACCACGAGCCCCTTGTCGGTCATGATCTGCAGGAGTTTGAGGACGGTGGTGTAGCCGGTGTCCTGGGTGGCGCTCAGCTCATCGTGGACTTCGCGGACCGTACTGGGTCCGCGCTCCCAGAGAACGCGCAGGATCGCCAGCTCTGCGTCGGTCGGTCGCGGTACAGGTTTGTCGCCCATCGCATCTGCCTCCGAGGTATCTATACGGAAGACTATACGAAGGGTTTCGTAACGTCAACGAAAAGATTCGTAGATGGGGTTAGAGGGTGGCGGCGCGGTCGGGCAGCACGAACACCTCCCTCGCCAGTTGCGAGGAGAGCGTCTCCTCCCGGTAGTACCGGAGCAGGATCTGGTCGAAGAGGTCGGGGTTGCGTGCGGCGAAGCCGTCGAACGTCTCCCCCTCGGCATCGCGCTGCAGCCGCTCGTGAATGAGGAAGAGGAAGGCGAAGGTGATCGTCTCGTGGTACTTGCCCGACGCGCCGAGGCTGCCGGCGTAACGCTGGAGCGAGGCCCGGAAACGGGCGAGGGCGGAGAGGAGCGGCTCCTCCTTCAGATACAGCCAGGCCAGGCGGACGTGGTTGCGATGGTCGAAGAGGCGGGAGGGGAGGGTGCAGTCCTCGAACCGCGCCACGAACTCACGATCGTCCACGGGACTTCCTCGCCTCGGTGAGGCGGTGGCTGGCGGTGGCGTCGAGATCGAGCCCGTACACCTTCTTCAGCTCCGCGATCTTCTGCAGCGACTCCCGGCCGAACGGCGTCTTCCCCTCGAACGTGTGCAGGACGATCCCCTCCAGGAGGTCGCCGAGCGACATGTCGTGGTACTCGGCCAGCCCTTTGAGGACTTTCACCAGCCGCTTCTCCATGCGCACCCCGGTCTGGATGCGCTCCACCGGAATCGGAGGCGGGGTCGTTGTCACCATGGCGAGATGGTACATATGTACCACGGTGGAGTCAAGGCCGATCGTGTTACCATTTTCGGCATCATGCCAGCCACCCGTTCTCTGCTCGCAACCGCTATCGCTCTGTCCATTTCGACCGCCGCTTTCGCCGAAGGAACCGTGCAGATGAAGACGCGCGTTCAGTTCGGCGGCGTCATCGGCGGAATCGCCAACGTCTTCGGCGGCAAGGCGGCCCGTGAAGGCGTCACCAGCGACACCGCCGTCAAGGGCAATCGCCGCCTGACCACGAACGACCGCTCGGGCGAGCTGGTCGACCTCTCCGAGGAGAAGATCTACCGCATCGACTACAACCGGAAGACGTACGAGGTCGTGACCTTCGACGAGCTCCGCAAGCAGTACGAGGAGGCCCGCAAGCAGGCCGCCAAGGACGCGGAAGAGGCGGAGAAGGAGAAGAAGAACAAGAAGGACGAGGGTCCGGAGTACGAGGTCGACTTCAACGTCGACGAGACCGGCCAGAAGCAGACCGTCAACGGCTTCAACACCAAGCAGGTGGTCGTGACCGTGACGGTGCGCGAGAAGGGCAAGAAGCTCGAGCAGTCGGGCGGCGCGGTCCTGACGGCCGATATGTGGATGGGGCCGAAGGTCGCGGCGATGACGGAGCTGCACGCCTTCAACGCGAAGTACTTCAAGCAGCTCTACGGCGACGCCACCGCGGAGATGCAGCAGATGGCGGTGCTCATGGCCACGAACCCGACCTTCGCGAAGGCGATGAAGGAGTTCTCGAAGAAGCGCGGCTCCTTCGAAGGTGAGCCGGTGCGCACCACGCTCACGTTCGAGACGGTCGCGGCGCCGGGCCAGCAGGCGGAGGCGCAGGACGACTCGGCGGGCGGCGTGGTCGGCGGCCTCCTCAACCGCGCCATCAAGAAGCGGCAGGAGAGCAAGGGCGAGGCGGCGAAGCCGGGACGGAGCAAGCTGTTCGAGTCGACGACCGAGCTGCTCTCCGCGTCGAACGACGCCGGCGACTTGAGCCTGCCGGCCGGCTTCAAGCAGCGGTAGGCTGCGTTTCCTTGGAGCGGCGGGCTTTAGCCCGCCGAGGGGTTGATAGGACGGCGGGCTGAAGCCCGCCGCTCCACAAGGACGTCAGACGACGGGAGCGACGGGCAGCAACACGGTGAACGCTGCCCCGCTCCCTTCCCCCTCGCTCGCGGCGGTCAGCGTGCCGCCGTGCAGCTCGACGAGGTTGCGGGCGATGGCGAGGCCGAGGCCCAGGCCGGAGTGCTTGCGGCTCGCGCCGGTCTCCCCCTGACGGAACCGCTCGAAGATGTGCGGCAGCAGCTCGCGGCGGATCCCCTCACCGTTGTCGCGCACGGTCACGCGGACGTTCTCCTGCTCCTTCACCAGCTCGACGTCCACCCATCCACCGCGGGGCGTGAACTTCACGGCGTTCGACAGCAGGTTCCAGAAGACCTGCTGCAGGCGATCGTGGTCGCCCTGCAGCCTGACATCGGCATCCACCAGCCGTACGTGGAGCCGGATCTGCTTCGCGTCGGCGGCCGGACGGACCGTTTCCACCGCGGCGCCGATCGTGTCGGCGACGAGCAGCGGCTCGGAGGCGAGCTGCATCTTGCCCGCGACGATGCGGGACACGTCCAGCAGGTCTTCGATGAGGCGGGCCTGGGAGCGGGTGCTCTGCGCGATCGCCTGCGCGGCCGCGGCGACGATCTCCTCGGGCAGCGGCCCACGCTCGAGCATCCCCGCCCAGCCGAGCGTCGCCGTCATCGGCGTGCGCAGCTCGTGCGAGAGCATGGCCAGGAAGTCGTCCTTGGCGCGGCTCGCACGCTCCAGCTCCGAATAGAGCCGCGCGTTGTCGATCGCCAGTCCGGCGCGGCGTCCGAGGTCCTCGGCGAGCTGCACGTCCTCGTTGGAAAAGCTGCGGCCCGACTCGGCGATCGCGAACGACAGCGCGCCGAGGACACGCCCCCGCGCCGTGAGCGGCACCACCAGTCCCGAGCGGAACGCGAGCCGGCGGAGCATCGCCAGGTGATCGTGATCCTGCGCGTAGGTCGTGAGGATCTCGTCGGCGATCTCGTAGGTCTGCGTCGCGCCGGTGCGGATGGTGTGCGGCGGGCCGACCGGTGTGTCGGCGGGCGTGGGGTAGCGCCGCTCCATCTCCGTCACCAGCTCGACCAGCTCGGGATCGGGGTGACAGGCGGCCACCCGCTCGGCCTCGCCCGTCTCGGTGACGACGTCGATGAAACACCAGTCGGCGAAGCGCGGCACGGCGACGCCGGCGACCGAACGGAGTGTCTGCTCGTAGTCGAGCGAGGAGCCGAGGACGGCCGTCACGTGGGCGAGCAGCTCCAGCCGTCCCACCAACGCCACCCGTTCGCGCTCCAGCCGCTTCTCGTCGGTGGCATCGCGCTGCGTGCCCCAGGCGCGGAGCACGCGGCCGTGCTCGATGACGCCGACCAGGCTGTTGACGAACACCTTCTCGTTGCCCTCGCGATCGGTCTCGTGCGACTCGGCGCCGGTGAGGCGGTAACCCGACTCGATGAACGCGCGCAGGTATTCGACGTTCTCCGGGTTGTCGCGGATGAGCAGGTCGCCGAGCCGCGCGCCGACGATCTCCGCGCTCGACCCGAAGCCGTACATGCGGGCCATGGCGTCGTTGCACTCGGCGAGATAGCCGTGTTCGTAGCAGAGATCGATCTGCTGCTCCAGCGGGAGGTCGATCGCGAACGGCTCTTCGAGCTCGAACCGCCAGATCCCCTCGGTGCTGTTGGTCATGAAGGCGCGATACCGTTCGTCGCTCTCCCGCAACGCGCGCTGCGCCGCCTCGCGTTTGGCGAGATCGTGGGCGATACAGAGGTGCAGGCCGGGGACGAAGTTCGCGCGCGACCGCCACTCCAGATTCAGCAGCGTGCCGTCGGTGCGGCGGATCGGGAACTCCACCGCCATGCCGCCCGTCTTCTGCAGCTCCGCGAACGCCTGCACCGCCGCGTCGAGCTGGTCCGGCGGCATGAAGTCGGTGAAGTGGCGTCCCAGCAACTCCTCGCGCGTGCCGCCGAACATCCGGCACATGGCGTCGTTCAGGTCGACGTAGACGCCCGCGTCGTCGACGATCATGATCCCGTCCGGAGTGGCCTCGAACAGCGCGCGGTACCGCGCGGCGAGAGCATCATCGGACGGCACTGTCATTTTGCTGATGATACGAGAATCCGTTCGATCAGCTCGTCCTTCTCCTGCCAGCGCGCCGCCACCCAGGCGCGGAACTGGTCGCGCGCCGGTCCCGGTTCAGTAATCGCTGACGTGGTGAGCTCCGGCGGGATCGCGATCCGCCGCACGTCGACCACGATCCAGGGCAGCTTGTTCGTGACCAGGTCCCAGATCGAGACGTCGGCCTTCGGGTAGACGATGGTGAGGTCGTAAATCGCGTCGAGCTGGCCGGCCATCGAGGCGATCACGAAGCCCATCCCGCCGACGCGGGGGCGGAGCAGATGGCGATATGGCGACTGCTGCTCGGCCTGTTTCTGCGGCGTGAAGCGCGTCCCCTCCACGTAGTTGAGGATCGTCACCGGCACCTCGCGGTAGCGCTGGCAGGCGATGCGCGTCGCCTCGAGGTCGCGGCCGCGCTTCTCGGGATGCTTCTCCAGGTACTCGGGCGAGTAGCGGCGCATGAAGGGGAAGTCGAGCGCCCACGCCGCCTGGCCGACGATCGGCGCAAAGATCAGGTTGCTCTTGAGGAAGAAGCGGAGGAACGGACCGCGGCGATTGAACGTCCGGAACGCGGCGAGGATGTCGATCCAGGAGACATGGTTGCTGATGGCGAGGTAGTGGAGATCGCGCCGGAGCCCTTCCACGCCGCGAATCTCCCAGCGGGTGTCGAGCAGCGCGTCGAAGAGCCAGTCGTTGATCGCGACCCACGACTCGCCGAAGAACGCCGCCGCGCGGATGGCGCCACGGCGCGCGGCGCCGAACGTGACCAGTTTCACCAGCCCGGCGGAGAAGACGAGCGTTCCCCAGAAGAGGAGGTTGATCGGCAGGATGACGATGAAGACGGCCGCGCGAACCACGCAGCAAAGTCTAACTACAATCGAGCCGCATGCTCCCCCCGCTCGAAGCTGACAGCCGGTTCGCCGAAGCCCTCGGGCATCTCGAATCAGGGGACTGGCTCGAGGCCAGCGATCTGTTCGAGGAGCTCTTCTTCGAGGCCGTGCGCGACGAGCTGCCGCTCGTCCGGTTCCTCCTGCAGCTCAGCACCGGCATGCATCACGTGTCGCGCGGCCAGAAGCGTGCGGCGCGCGAGCGGCTGGAGGAGGGACTGCGGGTGATGGGGGAGGTGACGAATGCGCGCGGGGTGGAGTTGGAGAGGTGGCGGGCGTTTGTGGAGAAGGAGTTGACGGCGCTGCGGTGAGCGTCAGTCCTTCCTCGTCCCCGGTGCCTCCATCCCCTCCGGAACCTTCTTCTCGTACAGCTCGCGGACGCAGCCGAGGTGGGCGAGGACCTGTTCGCGGTCGACGCCGGGGACGTTGCCTTTGCCCTCGACCCAGGACTGGGTGCATTCGCCGCAGCAGGGGCCGTTCTTGCCGATGCTCTCGCGGCAGTGGCACTCGCCGGCGGTCATGGCGCACTGGCGGCAGGCGGGGGTGACGCAGCAGTCGTACTTGCCTTCCGCCTTGAGCTCGTCCTGGAAGCGGTCGAGCTCGGAGATGAGCGCGGCCTGGCGGACGGCGAGGGGGTCGGCATTGGCGGCGGCGGGCTTGGCACCGTGGCCATCGTGGCCGGCGTGCGCGTCGTTCGAGGCGGCGGCAAAGGGGGCAGGCGCGTCGGCGGAGGCATGCTGCGCCTTGTAGGCGGCGCAGGTCGAAAACAGAAAGACCGCGGATACAGCGAGTACGGCTCGTTTCATAGTGGGCCTCCGGACGTTCGGATCATTGTAAGCCGGAAGAGGGCGGCCGCGGCGAGGGCGCCGAGGAAGGCGAAGAGGGCGGCGCGCCAGTCGGGCTCATGCCAGCCGCCGAAATCGAGCGCGGTCGCCGCTACACCGAGGAGAAAGGCGGCTGAAACCGTCACGGAAATCTCACCGATCCAGCTTGCGGGACGCGCAAACGGAACGACTCTCGCAACAGTAGCGGCGATGGCGCCGGCGACGAGCCAGAAAGCGATACCCATCAGAGGATTATGACGCAGCTCAGCAGTTAGCACGGAACTCGCAAGGGCCGCCCGCTGAGGAGAGAACGATGTTGGAGACGACGCGCTCGAACAAGCCGAACAACAAGATCCTCGCGATCGAAGACGATCCCGAAGTGCTCGCGCTCTACAAGTCGTATCTGCAGAAGCGTGGGTACGAGGTGCTCTCCGCCACCGGTGCCGTCGAGGGGATCAACCTGCTCAATCAGAACCCCGACACCCGCCTCATCCTGCTCGACCTCAACCTCCCGGGGATGAGCGGGGAGGACTGGATCAAGTGGTACTCCGATCAGGGGAAGAAGACGCCCGTCGTCGTCGCCTCGGGGAAGGGCGACATCCTGACGATCACCAAAGGCAACACCATGACCGCCGCCCTCACCAAGCCCTTCCACATGGAAGAGCTGCAGGAGCTGATCGAGGTGCTGCTGGCGGACGACTGGCACGACCAGGTGTCGGTGGACAAGAAGCTCCACTGATCAGCCGTCGTTCCCAATCGCCTCCACCGGGCAGTTATCCAGCGCATCCTTGCAGAGGCGGTCCTCCTCCTCCGTCTCCGGCTGCTTGAAGACGTACGAGAAGCACTCGTCGTCGTTGCGGGTGAAGTTTGCCGGCGACGTCTCGCGGCATAAGTCGCAGTCGATGCACTGCGTGTCGACGTAGTAGCGCCCCAGCGCCTGCCCGGGCACCCTGTCGTTCGGATCGGCCATCAGTATGCTTGGTTACCTTTTTGAATCGGCTTCAGCAGCAGCAGCATCAAACCAGGAGGTTGCATGAAAAGATTTCTCCTCACCACCATCGCCGCGGGCGTCCTCGCGGCCACTGCCGCCGCGCAGGACGTCGTCCCGCGCGAGACCGGCACGCCGGTCATCCCGCAGAGCATCAGCGTCAACGGAACCGGCCGCGCGAACGTCACACCCGATCGTTTCACATTCAGCGTCGGCGTGCAGACTGTCGCGAACACGGTCGACGACGCCGTCGCGCAGAACAACCGCCGCGTTGCCGCCGTCATCGCGGCGCTCAAGCAGGCCGGCGCCACCGACGCCGACATCCAGACCAGCAACTTCAACATCTGGCCGCAGCAGGACTACCAGGAGGGGCGTCTCCCGCGCATCCTCGGCTATCAGGTCTCGAACAACGTCACCGTCCGCAGCACGAAGGTCGACACCGCCGGCAAGCTCCTCGGCGTCGCCATCGGTGCCGGCGTGAACACCTCCTCCGGCATCAACTTCGAAGTCGCCGATCCCGGTCGCGGACGGGACGAGGGGCTGCGCAAGGCGTTCGAGGACGCACGCGCGAAGGCCACGCTGCTGGCGCAGGTTGCCGGCCGGACCCTCGGGCCGGCCATCCTGATCAGCGAAGGCGTCGCCCACATGCCCCAGCCGTATCCGGTCGACCAGCGGGCCATGGCCATGGAGGCGCGGGTCGGCAACGTGGCGGGCGACGTCCCGGTCGAGTCGGGCACGCAGGAGCGGACGTACAGCGTCACCGTCACGTTCCAGCTCCGCTGATCCGGGGCACCCCCGTTGCAGTCAGATGGATGAAGGAGGTGTCATGGAAAACCGCGAACGCGACCGCGTGAGTCAGCGGACCACTCCCACCGATGCCGGCGAGATCAACCGCCAGGTCGAAGAGGAGAAGGGCCGCGAGCAGAACAAGAATGCGGACTTTGGCCAGAAGATCGGCCAGGCCGAGAACCTCGACGATCCGGGAAAAGTCGGCGACGCAACCGAAGGTCGCCATTAAACGGCAGTGAAGTAAAATCCTCGGCGGGTCGCATGGAAATCACCATCTCTCCCGCATCCGCCGAGGATCTCGAGGCCGTCAAGGCGCTGCTCGTCGCGAACGATCTGCCGACCGCCGGCGTCGACGAGCACTGGAAGACGTTCCTCGTCGCGCGCGACGGGGAGAAGCTGGTCGGCTGCGGCGGCGCGGAGGCCTACCAGTTCGTGGCCCTGATCCGCTCGGTGGCCGTTCATCCGGAGTACCGCAGCAGCGGGATCGGCCGCCGCATCGTCCGGCAGTTGCTCGACCGGCTCGCCTCGCGCGGCCTGCGCGAGTTCTACCTGCTGACCACCACCGCCGAGGAGTACTTCAAGAAGCGGGGGTTCAAGCCGGTCGACCGGGACGAAGTGCATCCGCAGCTGCTCTCGTCGCGTGAGTTCCAGGACGCCTGTCCCGCGAGCGCGGTGGCGATGCGGCTGGTGATGCTCGCGTGAGCGCGGCCAGCGGCGGACAGGTCTTCGACGCGCACATCCACGTGCAGCCGTGGGAGATGGTCAAGCCGGAAGTGCTGGCCATGATCGACGACGCCTCGCACGCGAACGCGAAAGAGGTGCTCTCGTCGCCGGAGAACCTGCTGCGCCATCTCGACGCGGAGGGGGTGGAGCGCGCCTGCTGCATCAACTACGTCTCGCCCGACGTGATGGGCTTCACCCGCGAGGTGAACGACTGGATCGCGAGCTTCACCGCCGCGCATCGCGACCGCCTCGTCGCCGTCGGCTCGGTGAACCCGCTGCACGAGATCAACGTCCGCGACGAGATCCGCCGCGTCCTCGACCTCGGCATCGGGCTGATCAAGATCCATCCGCCGCACCAGCTCTTCTCGCCCAACGCCTACCGCGGTGAGCTCTGGCAGCTCGCGGAGATCTACCGCGAATGCGAGGAGAGGGGAGTACCGGTGATGTTCCACACCGGGACGTCGATCTTCCCGAAGGCGCGCAACGTCTTCGCCGATCCGATGCCGGTCGACGACGTGGCGATCGACTTTCCGCGGCTGCCGATCATCCTCGCGCACGCCGGACGTCCGCTGTACGGCGAGACGGCGCTGTTTCTCGCCCGCCGCCACCCGAACGTGAACCTCGACATCTCCGGGATTCCGCCGAAGTCGCTGCTGACGTACTTTCCGCGCGTCGCCGCGGTGGCGGACAAGGTGTTGTGGGGGACTGACTGGCCGTCGCCGGGCGTGGTGTCGATGAGGAAGAACGTCGAGGAGTTCCGCGCGATCGGCCTGGGTGAGGAAGTGGAGCGGAAGATCCTGTGGGAGAACGCGAATCGGCTGTTGCCGATCGAATGAAGAAGTTCGAATTTCGAATGAAGAAAGCTCTGCAGGCCTTCATTCTTCATTCTTCATTCGAAATTCTTCATTCCCTCCGCCGCACCGACTCGGGCAGCACCACGCCGACTCTTTCCAGCGCCTCGAACGACCCGACGTCGGACCAGCCGAAATCCCCCCGCAGCGTGGCCACGCGCGGCGCCTTCTCCATCAGCGCGAAGTCGATCGAGATCGACGGCATCTCCTCGTACGTCTCGTTCGAGACGCGCACGATCTCGGGCGCGGCGGCGGTGAGCTCGCGGCGGAAGACGTCGGTCCGCCAGACGAACATGCCGGCGTTCCAGGCGTAGTTGCCGGCGGCGAGGAACTGCTGCGCGGTCGCCAGGTCGGGCTTCTCGCGGAACGAGCGGACGCGCAGCACCTCGTCTTCCAGCGTCTCGCCCAGCTCGAGATAGCCGTAGCCGGTGTTCGGCTCCGTCGGCTCGATACCGATCGTGACCAGCTCGTCGTGCGCCTCGGCGTAGGCATACGCCCGATCGAGCACGCGCACGAACTCCGTCTCGTCGCCGATGTAGTGATCGGAGGCGAGGAAGGAGACGGCGCCGGGACCGAGCCGCTCTTCGATGGCGAACGTGCAGAGCGCGATCGCGGGCGCCGTGTTGCGCCGCGCCGGCTCGGCGATGACGTTGTCGTGCGGCATCTCGGGGAGATGCTCGCGGCACTTGGCGGCGTACTGCACGTTGGTGGAGACGAAGATCGCCTCCGGCGGCAGCAGGCGCGCCACGCGGCTCCAGGTCAGTTGCAGCAGCGACCTGCCGTCGAAGAGTTTCAGGAACTGCTTCGGATTTTCGTCCGACGAGAGAGGACGGAGCCGCGTGCCGGCGCCGCCGGCGAGGATGACCGCCGCGCGCGTCACGACGGCCTTCTCCCGACGGCGATGAGGCTCAGGCCTTTGGAAGGGTTCTCCCCCTCGAGCTTCCGCAGCAGCGGGACGAGCATGTCGAAGACGCGCGACTGCCCGCTCGGCAGCGCCTTACGCGCCAGGATCTTCGAGTTGAGTCGCCAGGCCAGCCGAGCGATGCGGTTCTGGAAGCTCACGTGCTCCACCTCGAAGCCCGCCTGCTGCAGCTTCGCGACCAACTCCTCCCGCTCGTACCGCCGCTCGTGTCCGATCGCCTGATCCATCGAGCCGTACAGCGAGTGGCCGGCCGGCACGAACACGATGACGCGCCCGCCTGCTCCGACGAGCTCGCGCGCGCGCCGCAGCACCGCCACGTCGTCGGTGGTGTGCTCGAGGACGTTGATCAGGGTCACCGTGTCGAACCGGTAGTGCGCCAGCGACAGCGAGGCATCCGACTCGAGGTCGACCCGCTCCACGAAGATGCCCGGCCGGCGGCGGAACATGTTGCGCAGACGGTCGACGTACGCCGTCTCGCGGTCGGCCGCCACGATCAGTTCGCGTCCATAGAGGAAGCGGGTCATCGCGCCGTGACCGGCGCCCGCCTCCAGCACGCGCTGGCCGACGTACGGCTGCAGCCGATCCCACAGCCACCGGTTGTAGCGCTTGAGGCGCGAGCGGCGGCGGATCTGCGTGAACGTCCGCGGCTCGCTGGCCGGGTCGTGAAAGAGTCCGTAGCGGAGGATCGTCCAGAGGGCGGAGAAGCCGTCCTTCCAGTTGATCTTCTTGCCTTCCCAGTAGTCGCGCCCGTAGTAGGCGATCGGGACCTCGAAGATCCGGTATCCGCGCTTGGCGATCTTGGCCGTGATCTCCGGCTCGATGCCGAAGCGGTTGGAGCGCAGCGGAATCGACTGGATGACCTCCCGCCGGAAGACTTTGTAGCAGGTCTCCATGTCGGTGAGATCGAGGTTGGTGGTCATGTTGGACATGAAGGTGAGGAAGGTGTTCCCCAGCCGGTGCCAGAAGAGCATCACGCGGCGGGGATAACCCTCGAAGCGCGATCCGAAGACGACGTCGGCGTGACCGTCGACGATCGGCTGGATGAGCTTCGGGTACTCCTCCGGGTCGTACTCGAGATCGGCGTCCTGGATCAGCACGATCTCCCCGCGCGCCTCGGCAATCCCGCGGCGGATCGCCGCTCCCTTGCCCATGTTCACCGGCTGGAAGAGCTGCCGGATCTCCGGCCACTCCCGCGCCAGCGCCGCCACGACGTCGCGCGAGCCGTCGGTCGAGACGTCGTCGACCACCACGATCTCCTTGTCGATCGGCACGTCGCGCACGCGCTTGAGCAGCTCCGCCACCGTCGCCCGCTCGTTGTAGCAGGGGACGATGACGGAGAGGAGAGGTGAGCGGGACTCGGCCATGGGCGGGCGCATTGTAGCCATGAAAGCCGGTTCCTCGGGGTTCCTCGGAGTTCCTCGGAGTTCCTCGGAGTTCCTCGGCGTTTCCTCGGAGGTTCGCGGCAGCTCGCGATGGCCAGGT
>DASWNW010000109.1:0-30964 GCA_036399015.1 Thermoanaerobaculia bacterium
GCGGTGCGCTGACCCGCTTGCGGCGCGACGCGACGACGTCGAAGGCGAGGAGGTCGACCAGCCGCACCGCGAAGACGATCAGCGGGATCCAGGCGAGGAAGAGGACGATGCGCAGGACCCGGACGGGATCGAGCCGCGCATCGGAGAGAAAGTCGGCGTTCCTGCCGAGGAACCAGTGCAGCGCCAGGAGCGCCAGCCCGAGCGCGAGCCAGAACACCAGGCGCGAGCGGCGCGTCACTGCTGCCGGCTCCCCCGCCGCGCACGCATGATCCGGAAGAGATCGCGCACGCCGATCATCAGATGCAGGAGCCCGATCCCGGAGACGAATCCCCGCACGAACGGATTGTCCGCCACGCTCCCGACCGCGACGGAGCTATGCAGGACCGGGTTGAGCGTCCAGATCATCGTCCAGGGCACGACCGCGAAGAACAGCCCCGCCTCCACGCAGTAGAGGGCGAAGAAGAGAGGCACCGACATTCGCGGCGGATTGTATTTCAGGGGGTTCCTCGGGTTCCTCGGTTCTCGGAGTTCCTCGGCCGCGGAATGGTCGCAGGGAGCCGTGCCCCTCCCGAGGAATCCGAGGAACCCGAGGAACTCCGAGGAACTCCGAGGAACCGTGCTCCCCAAAAACCAAAAGGGCCTCCGAAGAGGCCCTTTTCACTGCCGGGTTACTGGTCGCGCTGGATGCGGCCGCCGTCGCCGCGGGCGCCGCCGTCGTTGCGTGGCGGCGGAGGGGGCGGTGAGGAGCGCTGGGGGGGCGGGGGGCTCTGGCGTGTGGACGAGCCGCCGCTGCTGCCGCTGCTGCTGCCACCACCGCTCCGGCTGCCGCGGTCGACGCTGCCGCCGCCGCTGCCGCGGGAGCCGCGATCGCCACTGCGCTCGCGTGCGGTCGAGCTGCCGCCGCCGCTATTGCGGCTGCCGCCACGGTCGACATTGGCCGGACGGTCCACATTCGCCGGACGATCGCGCGGCACCACGCGGGCGCCGCCGACGCCGTCGATCACGCGGCGGGGAGCGTCGGCCGTGCCGCGATCCGCCTCACGGTCGCGGACGCGGTCGCGCCAGGTGTCGCGCTGCGGGCGCGAAGGCTCGCCCGCGCGGGGAGTCTCCGTGGCCGGCGGACGGTTGCCGCCGCGCTCGCCGATGCGCGCACGCCAGTCGGGCGTCGTCGTGTCACCGCTGCCGCGGCTCACGCCGCCGCGTCCGATCCGTCCGCTGCCGTCACTGCCGCCGGGGCGGCGCGAGTCGATCACTCCGGAGCCCGGGAGCGACGGCGAGCCGCCGCCCGCCCTGCGGGTGGTCGGAGCGGTACCGGCCGACGGAGTCGAGGGCGAGGCGCCGCGTGCGCGGACGATGCGGTCGCGCACCGAGCCGGCGAGCTGCGGGTCGCGGCGCACGAACGGCGTCATGTCCGTCCCGCCCATGCCGCCGCCCGACTCGCGTCCCGTCATGCTGCCGTCGAGGCCGCGGCGCCGGATCGCGTCCGCCGGATCGCGCAGCTCTTCGCGCGTGAACCGCGTCGGGCCGCCGGTGATCGGCGCGAAGCCGTCCTTCGCCCGCAGCATCCGCTCCTTCACGGCATCCGTGGTGAGCGCGGCGCGGTCGATGCGGCGCGACACCAGCGTCCCGGAGTCGACGAACGTCCAGGGGCGGAGATCGAATTCATTCACGCGCACCCGGCCGTAGAACCCGAAGCCGTGGCGCATGCCGTAGTTGCGATAGGGGTGATAGGCCCAGTTGTAGTAGGGGCGATAGCAATCCCACCAGCCGGCGGGCGCCCAGCCGATGTAGCTCGGGCCGTACGTCCAGTAGACCCACGCCGGCGAGTAGCCGTAGCCCGGCACCCAGAACCAGCCGCCGAAGCCGGGATCGAACGCCCAGCGTCCATAGTGATAGGTGCCCCAGCCCCACGGGTCGTACGAGACCCAGACCAGCGCGCCGCCGCGGCCGTGATGCCAGTAGCCGTTGTGGTACGGGCGCCAGCCGGCGGAGACGTACGGGCGCCACGACCAGCCGATGCCGGTCACGTGCACCCAGCGGCCGTGATCGTCGAGGTCATCCGCCCAGTAGCCGAGGCGGCGGTCGACGTATTGATTTCTGTAGTTGTCGAAACGGTCGGCGCGCTTGAGGAACCAGCGCTCGAAGTCGTCGGCCGAGTCGCGCTGGTCGCCGGCGAGGTCGTACAGCCCCCGGTCGTCGACCGTGGCCGTCTCGCCGGAGCGGAGGCGCGTCGTCCGCTCGCGCGTGCGCACCTCGAGCGAGCCGGCGAAGACCGTCACCCGGTCGCCGCCGTTCGGGCTCGTCTCGACCGAGTACACCGACTCCCGGTCAGCGACGTAGCTCGCCGTCTCGGTGTCGAGGCGGACGTTGTCGCGGCCGATGTCCGTGCGGTGCACCGCCACCTTGCCGTAGCGGAGGTTGGCGATCGTCGCCTCGTCGTCGCCCTCGTAGGCGTCGAGGATCGAGTTGAAGCGGATCGCCGTCGTGCGGTCGATGCCGACGATGTTTCCGTCGGAGAGCCGTACCTCGGCGCGCCCGCGGCGGGAGGTGATCACCTCGTCGCCCGGGTAGATCGGCAGATTGCGGTGCGCGTCGATCTCGCGGCCGTCGTCGCCCGACCGGACCACCGTACCGCCGTCGTCGTACGACAGATACGACTGGTGGCCGTCGTCTTCAGCGAACGCGAACGTCGCGAGAGCCAGTGAGAGGAGTGGGAGAAGGAAGGATTTTTTCATGGGGACTCTCCTGCAACGGAGGCACTTCGGTTGCGGCGGACATGCCACGTACGGCTGAGTATTCCGCCTTCGTTTTCAGCGACTTAGCTGCTGTGACCGCGACTGCTGTGTCCTCGAATGGTGAGGACGCGTCCTGAATCGGCTACGTGCCGTAGGACAATCGGCTGGCCAGGATCTCCGGCAGCCCCGCCTTCAGGATTGCCGCCTGCGCCCCGCCGATGTCGTACGGCACCCGGAAGAACTGCACGGTGCGCTTCTCGGTGTCGAGGATGATGAACGCCGAATCGGGATTCCGGTCGCGCGGCTGCCCGACGGACCCGGGGTTGATCAGGTACCGCAGGTGCGGCTCCAGCTTCACCGTCGCGTCCGAGCGGACCGCGAAACCGCTCACGTTCCTCTCCGCGTCAATGGAGAACACCGCCGGCAGGTGAGTATGCCCGAAGAGGATGAACGGCGCGTCGTAGAGCGCCAGCACCTGCGCCGCGTGGTGGACGTTGAAGACGTACTCGTCCTCGTCGTACGGCGAGCCGTGGCAGAGCAGCGCCCCCTGGTGCATCACCGGCCCCTGCGTCAGCTCGCGGAGGAAGCGGCGGTTGGGGGCGCTGAGGTGCTCCCGCGTCCAGAGCGCCGACGCCTTCGCCGCGTTGTTGAAGCCGTTCGCGTCCCCCAGCCCCGAGGCCACCCGGTCGTGGTTGCCACGGATGAAGACCTTGCGCTCCTTGAGCGTGCGCATGGTGTCGAGGATTTTGTTCGGATGCGCACCGTAGCCGACGAAGTCGCCGAGGCAGATCACCGTGTCGAACTTCTTCCGTCGGACGCGCTTGAAGACCGCCTTGAGCGCCTCCGCGTTCGAATGGAGATCGCTGACGACCAGCGCCCTCATCGCGACCTCCAGCTCGTCCGCCGCGCCGCCTCGAGCACCGTCTTCGGCAGCTCCAGCACCAGCCGCTCCACGATCTCCGTCGGAGTCTCCTCTTCCCGGACCTCGATGGTGATGTCAGCCGTGCGGTAGTAGCGGATCCGGTTCGCATAGAGCTCGTGCGTGGCCAGGTCGTCAGTGAAGAGCGGGCGGTCGGCCGCCTTCGTCCCGACGCGCGCCCGGAGGAGCGCGTACGGCGCGGAGAGGTACACCGACAGCCCCTCCGACTGGATGAACTGGATGTTCTCGTCGAAGGTGAACGTCCCCCCGCCGGTGGCGATCACCGCCGCGTCGAGGTTCTTCGTCGACCGCAGCAGGTCCCGCTCCCGCTTGCGAAAGTACGGCTCCCCCCGCTGCGCGAAGATCTCCTTGATCGTCGTCTTCTCGGCCGACTCGATCAGCTCGTCGAGGTCGAAGAACGGCGCGTCGATCCGTCCAGCCAGCTCCCGGCCGACAGTGGTCTTGCCGGAGCCCATGAACCCCACCAGGTAGATTTTCATGACGGGAGGGGAGAGGTTAGCACGCTCGTTGCCCGTTCCCCGTTGCCAGTTGCCCGACGGCCCCCCGGCAACCGGCAACCAGCAACCAGCAACTACATACTGAACTTATCCATGAACCTCGTGGAGATGTCCCCCGCGATGAAGCGCTCGTTATTGAGGATGGCGCGGTGCAGCGGGATGGTCGTCTTGACCCCCTCCACCACGAACTGCTCCAGCGCGCGCCGGCCGCGGGCGATCGCGTCGAGCCGGTCCTTCCCCCGCACGATCAGCTTCGCCAGCAGCGAGTCGTAGTGCGGCGGGACGACGTAGTCGCGGTAGATGTGCGTGTCGACGCGCACGCCGGGCCCGCCGGGGAGGTGCAGCTCGCGGATCTTGCCGGGGCTCGGGGCGAACGTCACCGGATCCTCGGCGTTCACGCGGAACTCGATCGCGTGGCCGCGCAGCTTGAACGGCCCTTCCGGTACCGTCAGCCTCTCGCCTGCCGCGACACGGATCTGCTCCTTCACCAGGTCGATCCCCGTGACCTCCTCGGTGACGGGGTGCTCCACCTGGATGCGGGTGTTCATCTCCATGAAATAGAACTCGCCGTCCTGGAAGAGGAACTCGATCGTGCCGGCGTTGACGTAGTCGACCGCCTTGCAGAGCCGGATCGCCGCCTCCCCCATCCGCGCCCGGATCTCGTCCGTGAGCGCGGGCGAGGGCGACTCCTCGATCAGCTTCTGGTGGCGGCGCTGGATCGAGCATTCCCGCTCGCCGAGCGAGACCACCCGTCCGAACTGGTCGGCAAAGACCTGGATCTCGATGTGGCGCGGGCGCTCGAGGTACTTCTCGAGATAGACGGCGCCGTCGCCGAACGCCCGCTCCGCCTCGTTGCGCGCCGTGTCGAACTGGTTCTGGAGGTCGTCCTCCTCCCAGACGATGCGCATGCCGCGTCCGCCGCCGCCCGCCGCCGCCTTGAGGATGACGGGGTAGCCGATCACCTTCGCCACGTCGCGCGCCTCGTCGCCGGTGCGCACCGCCCCCTCGCTGCCGGGGATGATCGGCACGCCGGCCGCCTTCGCGGTCTCGCGCGCGCGAGCCTTGTCGCCCATGCGGCGGATGGCCTCGGGCGCCGGCCCGATGAACGTGAGCTGGCACTCGCCGACGATCTCGGCAAAGTGGGCGTTCTCGGAGAGGAAGCCGTAGCCTGGATGGATCGCGTCGGCGCCGGTGATCTCGGCGGCGGCGATGATGCTGGAGATGTTGAGGTAGCTCTGCTTCGACACGGCCGGGCCGATGCAGACGTCTTCGTCCGCCCAGCGCACGTGGAGCGAGTCGCGGTCGGCCTGCGAATGGACGGCCACCGTCTTGATGCCCATCTCCTTGCAGGCGGCGATGACGCGCAGGGCGATCTCGCCGCGGTTGGCGATCAGGATCTTCGAGAACATCGGACCCGCCTACACCTTGACGGCGAACAGCTTCTCACCGTACTCCACAGGCTGACCGTTGGACGGGTAGATCTTCACGAGCGTCCCCTCGACCTCGGACTCGATCTCGTTCATCAGCTTCATCGCCTCGATGATGCACAGCACCTTGCCGACCGAGACCCGGTCCCCCTCGGTGACGAACGACGGCGACTCCGGGTTCGGCGCGCGGTAGAACGTGCCGACGATGGGCGACGTGATGATGTGCAGGCCGGCGTCGCTCTCTTCCTCGAGGCGCTTCTTCTCCTCCGCCTTCGTCTCCACCGGCTGCGGCGCGGAGTAGATCTGCGCCGGCATCGAGCCGTTTTCCGGCTGAGACTGGGCGACGGTGATGACCTGCTGCTGCGCGGGCTTCCCCTCGATGCGGACCTTCGTGCCCGCCTGCTCGACCTCGACCGCGCCGATTCCGCTCTCCGAGACCTTGTCGATGAGCTCCAGGATTTCTTTGAAATTCAAATTTGGCTACCTCTCAGATCAACTCGTCGCGCAGGAGGAACTTCGCCTTCGCGAGCTCGAAACGCGCGCGGCCGTAATTCCCGTCCGGCTGCAGCACGAGGAGGATGTAGTACTCCGGCGTCACCTCGGACAGAAACGTGATGTACTTCTCGGTCACCAGGGCGAACTGCAGCACCTCGCCCGTATCGAGCTCGGTGTTCGTATGGCCGATCGACTTCACGAAGCCGCCGAACTCAGCGCCGAGCACGTCCAGCGGCACGCGCCCCTTCCCCACCGTCTCCACCGCGATGCCGTCGAGGCCGATCAGGCTCGCCGCCAGCGCCCCCTCGACCCGCTCCTGCAGCCCCGCGAGCACGTCCTTAAACACTTCCGGCCTCTCTGCGCGACACCTTCGCCAGCCACCGCTCCAGCACCACGACCTTCGGATTCGCCCGCGGCGTGATGCTCGCGAGCTTCGCATGCACCTCGGCATTGCCGGGGTCGCGCGCGAGGATGCTGAGGTAGATCTGCCGCGCGTCGTCGACCAGCCCCTGCCGCGCGTAGAGGTCGGCCATGGTGATGGTGCTGGAGACGTCGCCCGTCTCCGCCACCTGTTGCGGCTCCGGCGTGTCGAACACCGGCGTCGAGTCGACCGTCGGGAGGTCCTCCGTCACGAACGCCGGGACCTCCGCAGCGAGCGGCGCGGAGACGATCTGCATCCCCAGCGGCGCCTCGATGGCGATCGAGTCGGCCGTGCCGGCCGGCTCCTCGAACGGACTGTCTTCATGCGCCGCCAGCATCGGCTCCACGTCGGCCGTCTCCGTCTCGACGCGCATCTCCTCGCCGAGCGACTGCTCCGCCTCCTCGAAGGGAGGAAGGGTCTGGTCGAACGGGGATTCAGGAACGGGCTCCGGTTCCTGTGGAGCGTCTTCCTGTGGAGCGGCGGCCTTTAGGCCGCCGTCGTCTTCTTCACCCGGCGGGCTGAAGCCCGCCGCTCCACCAAAGACCGGCTCCGGCGCACGCAGCTCCTGGTCGAGACGGTCGATGACCCCGCGCAGTTCCTCGTCCGCCGGCAGCAGCGCGTGGACGAGCTTGTACTTTTTGAGCGCCTCGAGCTTGTCGCCGAGGGCCAGGTAGGCGTCGGCGAGCAGGCGCGCCGCCACCACGTTGCCGGGGTCGAGCTGCAGCGCCTTCGTCAGCGCCTCGACCGCCCCCTCCTCGTTCTTCTGCTCGCGCAGGCAGCGGCCGAGGCTCACCCATGCCGCCAGATACGCCGGGTACACCGTCAGCCCGGTACGGAGCACGTGCTCCGACTCCTGGAACTGCCCGGCGCGCCGGAGCTCCTCCGCGAGTTGATAGAAGAGACGGCTCTTCGGATCCGTCTTCAGACGGAAACGCAGCTCTTCGATTTTCGGATTCGTTGCCGGTTGAGCCATTCGCGGAACCTGAATTCTTGCCTACAACGCCCGGGGGTGCAACCGCGTCAGACACGAACCGCCCCGTGAGGGGCGGTTCGCAGTTCGGATCAGGGGAAGATCAGGGTGCTGGCGGTGGCGCGTTGCCGGTGCCCTGGAGGCAGACGACGATCGTGCCGTTGTCGGGGTCGTTCGTCGTGAACGAGACGTTTGCGTTACGCGCACCGGTGGCCGTGGGAGTGAAGGTGACGGTGAAGTTCTGCGACGCACCCGCCGCCACGGTCCGCTGCGGTGGCGTCACGGAGAAGTCGCCAGCGTTCGCGCCGGTCGGCGTCGCGGCGCTGACCGTCAGCGGCGCCGTGCCGGTGTTGCTGAAGGTGATGGTGGCCGTCGACGACTCGCCCACCGTCGTCCCCGCCCCGCCGCCCGGGTTCGCGCAGTCGGCGTCGTTCTCCGGGTTGACGGTCACCGTCGCATTCGAGAACGGATCGGTCTGGCAGCTCGGGTCTTCCGGCTCGATGGTCAGGGCGTCGGTGGCCGTGTCCTCGCAGCCGGTGGCGATGTTCTCGTAGGTCACATCGACCGTCAGCTCCACGTCCCGCTCTCCTTCCGCGCCGCCGATGCTGCACGTCTCGGTCGGGAAGTCGAGATTGAACGGTACGGCGATCGTGTACGTGGCGTTACCCGTCGCCGGGTCGAACGAAGTAGCGGTCGGGAAGACCGCGCGGTTGCCGATCCGGAAGCGGGCCAGGCCGCTTTGTGCGTTCGCAACCGTGACCTCGATCGAGTCGCCCTCGGTAACGATGCCGTCCTCGTCGGGGTCGATGTCGATGATGATCGGCTGCGGGACGTCGAACCGGAAGGACGGGCCCTCGGCCTGGTCGCCGTTGATGATGTTCGTCACGATGATCGGACCGTCGAGGCCCTCGCAGTTCTCGATCGCCACCGCCGGCGTGATCGCGATGATGCGCGTGCCGGAGACGTTGATCGGCTGGAGCGCGACGTCGCCTTCCGCCGTGCGGATGACCACCGACACCGGCCCGATGAACCCGATGCCGTCGATCTCGACGCGCGTGCCTCCGGTGAACGGACCCGAGCCCGGCCCCGCCGCGGTGATCTGCAGCGCCGCCTTGTAGGCGAAACCGGCCGTGATGACGGCGGAGGTCGCCGACTGAATGTTCCGCACCGTGATGTCGACTGGCCCAACCACCGCGCCGGAGCCGTCCGGAGACGTGTCGCGCGCCGTCGGCGCCTCGACGATGATCTGGTTGAAGTCGACGTTGATGACCCGCGCCTCGGCCGTGCCGAACAGCACCTGCACCGGCGCCTGGAAGCCTTCGCCGAAGATGGTCACGCGCGTGCCGCCCGTCACCGGACCGGAGTTCGGCGAAGCGGTGCTGATGACCGGGACGAGCTGCTCGTTGCGGTAGGTGAACGCGCCGGTGCGGACGATGCTCGTCTCCGTCGCCGTCCCCGCCTGCGTGATGACCGTGATCGTGGCCGCGAGCTGCTGGCCCGTCCCCAGGTTGATCGCCGGGGAGATGACCTCGATCAGCGTGTCGCTCACCGACACCACGAAGCCCTCGAGCGGCAGCGCGGCGCCGACGTCGAACAGCACGCGCACCGGGGCCTTGAAGTTCTTGCCGGTGATGCGGATCAGCTCACCGCCCTGCGGACGGCCGATCGCCGGGGTGATCGACTCGATCGAGGGAGCCGTGACCGGCGGGACCGGCGGAACCGTCGCCGCGCGGAACGTCACCGTGACGTTGCGCGACACGTTGGCGACGACCGCCTGCACGACGACCGCGCCCGGCACCGTCGACGTCAGCGTGACCGACGCCACGCCGTTGTTGGTGGTCTTGATGATGCTCCGGCCGCCTCCGTCGAGCGCGCCGCCGTTCGACGCGAACTCGACCGCGGTCCCGTTCGGGGCAGGGTTGCCGTTCTGCGTGACGGTCGCCGTGATGATCGACGTCGAGTCGACCACCGGACTGGCGTTCGACGCCGTCAGCGACATGTCGAACGTCGTTGGGGGCGGATTGGGAGTGCCGCCGCCACCGCCTCCGCCACCGGTCGGCGGCGCGGTTGGTGATTCACCCTTGCATGCGCCGAGAATCAGCAGCAGCGCGAAGAGCGCGAGCAGAAGTTTGCTGTGTCGCATCGTAGTCATTATCAACCCCCGCACGGTAGACGCGTTGCCGCGTCCTACCGGCACCCTCCACAGTCATAGCAGAACTCGAGCGGGATGGTCGTCGAGTCGTAGACGTTGTCGCCGCCCAGCGTCTCGCCGAACACCTCCAGGACCACTTCCATGGAGATCACCGGGCGCAGCGTCTCCGCGTCCCGGCCGCCGTTCTGCGGCAGCAGCGCCGCGAAGGGGGCCTGGCTGAACGAGCCGAGCTGGAACAGCGTGAAGTCCGAGCCGGCGCTGCCGCCGACCGCGATCAGCGTGTCGAGCGCGCGCACGAACTGCGGCGGCACCACCGTCCCGCCGTCGGTCCGGCGGTACGAGACGCGGTAGCGGTTCACCCGCACCTGCGACTGCGAGCCGGTGGCGTTCGAGTTCCGGGGGCGCACCTGCATCGTCACCGTCCCGATCTCGGCGTTGCACGTCGAGTCGTTCCCCGGCTCGACGTCCAGCACGCTCAGGCGCTGCACGTGCGTCACCAGCAGCTCGACCGGAGCGGCGCTGTTCGTCAATTCGCTGTTGCAGCCCGTGACGCAGACCGCGGCGAGCGCGACGACGGCTAGCAGTTTCGGCTTCTTCATGTTGATCATCCCCGCCCCCATTGTGGTTCTCACCCTCTCACGATACGCGGCGTGATGAAGATGAGCAGTTCGTCATTCGAAGTCTCGATCCGGTGATTGCGGAAAAGCGCGCCGAGGACCGGGATCGAGTGCAGCACCGGGATTCGTGTCTGCGCGCGGCTGTCGCGCGTCGTGAAGATGCCGGCGATCACCGCCGTCCCGCCGTCACGCACCATCAGGCGCGTGCGCGCCTGCCGCGTCGTCAGCGGCGTCCCTGCCGCGCCTTCGATCGTCAGACCGGTGGCCGGCTCGTTCTTCTGCACCGCGATGTCCATGATCACGGTGCCGGACTCGGTGATCTGCGGTGTCACCGACAGGCGCAGCGTCGCGTCGAGGTAGGTGACGGTCGTCGTGAAGTTCACGCGCGTCTGGTAGGGGATCTGGAAACCGCTCTGGATTTCCGCCGACTGGTTGTCCTGCGTCGTCACGCGCGGCGCCGAGATGACCTTGCCCCAGCCGTTCGTCTCCGTCGCGTGCAGCGCCACGTTCAGGTCGAACGTGCCGAGGACGTCGAAGAACGTCAGGCCGATGATCCGCTGGCCGGTCGGCGCGAAGTTGAACGGACCGCCGTTGAAGCCGATCCGGTTCGGGAAGATCAGCCCCGTGCCCGTTCCGAGCGCCGGGTCGAGCACGCCGTTGAAGCCGAAGTTGAAGCCGTACAGCTTCGAGTACGACCGCAGCGTCTCCACGATGCGCGCCTCGATCATCACCTGCCGCGACGGGATGTCCACCGTCACGATGAGGTTCCGCATCGTCTGCAGCACTTCCGGGATCTCGCTGATGATGAGCTGGTTGGTGCGGGAGTCGACGATGATCCGGGCGCGCGGCGAGGCGATGTCGCGCAGCAGCGACTGCACTTCGCCGGCCCGCGCGTACGACAGCTTCACGCTCAGCGTCGTCAGCGGCACCCGCAGCCGCTCTTCCTCCTCGAGGCGCCGCGAGGCCGCGGTCTCCGAGGCGATGCGCTCGATCGTGCCGATGCGCATCACGTTCCCCTCGAGCGTGAACGTCAGGTTGTTCTGCCGCAGGATCAGGTCGAGCGCCTGGTCCCACGGCACGTCGACGAAGTCCACCGTCACCGACCCGCTCACACCGGGGTCGATGGCGATGTTGAGGCCCGTCAGCTCCGCGAACGTGCGCAGCACGTCCTTGATGTCGGCATCCTTGAGGTTGAGCGAGAGCGGCTCCCCGTTGAACTGGCGCGGGCCGCTGCTGAGCGTGCGCGTCCCGTTGAGCGTCTGCGCGGCCACGGCCGGCGTCTGCTGCGTCGCACCTTCGGCGAACACGTCCTCCTGCGGAGGCGCCTGGTCGATGGCCGAGGTGATGCGTGAGCGGGCGCCCTTCGACGCCGGCTCCGGAACCGACCAGGTCGGAGGCGCCGAAGGCGCCACCGTCGGCACCTGCTCCACGATCTCGATCTTCTTCGGAGCCGCCGCCGCGACGCGAACAGGCTCCGGCTCCGGTTCCGGCATTCTCTGAACCGGCTCTCTCTGAATCGGTTCCCTCTGGACCGCCGGGCTCTCAGCCCGGCGCGCGACCGCAACCGCCGGCGCCTTCGAAGCCACCGCCCCGCCGAAGGCGACGCGCACTTCCTCCCCCACCGTCACGATGTCGTACTCCGCCTTGCGGGCGAGGTCGACCACCACGCGGGCCACGTTCGGCTGGAACTGCGCCACGCGCACCCGCTGCACCACGTCGTCGTCGACCGTCACGGCCGTCTTCGACGCGGTGTTCTTCACCCCCTCCAGGTCGATGACCAGGCGGGAGGGGTTCTCGAGGCGGAAGGCCTTGTAGCGGAGCTGGCCGTCGCCGGTGATGCGCACTTCCACGTTGCCGCCGTCGTTCACGGCGTCGATGCGGCGCACCGAGCGGGCGCGCGGCAGCACTTCTTCGATGACGGGGGCCGGCTCGTCGGCAACCTCGGCGATCTCTTCGACCACCGGCTCCGGCGCGAGCTGGACGACCGGTTCGTTCTGCAGCGGCTCGATGGTCGGCAGCACCTCGGCGGGCGCGGCCTCCACCGCCGTCGCCGTCTCGATGGCGATGGCCTTGGCGGGGATGGTGATCACCACCGCCTTGTCGATGGTCGTGACCTCCGGCTGCATCGCCTCGGCCAGACGGAACGTGACGCGCGTGAGCGGGCTGCCCATCTCCACCACTTCCTCGGCGGTGATGGAGGTGACGGCGGGCGGCAGGGTCTCGGGAACGACGGCCGACGCCTCGCGGCTCGTGCCGGTCAGGTCGACGATGAAAACGCCGGGAGACGGGCTGTACGAGGTGAATGCCGGGGCTCCGTTCGTGCGGAGCAGCACGCGCGACCCGTCCACGTCCACACCGCTCAACGCGATGGCGCTGACCGGCGCGGTCTCGGCAGGCTTCTTCGCCGCCTCCGCCTTCCGCGACCCGAACAATCCGGCGTCGGCAATGCTCGCGTGTACCAGGAGCACGCCGGCAACCAGCAGGATCCGCTTGGCTCTTCTCATACTCGTACCCTTCACCATCTCGCCCTCCACTCGCAGCCCTTGAACCTGCACCGCTCTCACCCGCCTCACCTCACCTGCTCGTTGCCGATGACGGCGCCAGGTCCTTCACGACTTCGCGGAATCGCTCAATGCGAGTCGGATCATTCACTTCCTGTCGGAAGACCACTCCCGTGGCCGTGATGCGCACCACCTCTCCGTCCAGCACCTTCTGGCCGGCGCGGATCAGGTGGCTCTTGTTGTCGGGACCGGTGACCATGGCGGTCAGGCCCTCCCGCGTCTTGAAGATGCCGCCGAGCTTCAACTCGTCGATGAGGAAGCCCGGCACGCCCGGCGGACGCGCTCCCGGCTCGAGCTTCGGCGACGGGCCGATGAGCGAGCGGAACGGATCGCGGCGCCCCTGCGGGTCGTAACGATACGCATCGGTGGTGGTCGGCTCCTCGAGGATCTCCTCGAGGGACTTCTGCACGTCGTCCGTCGTCGTGGTCGCCGTCGCGGCGGTGTCGGCGGCGGCAGTCGTGGTTGTCGCCGCGGCGGTCTTGCCGCGGCGGCGGGCCGGCTGCGCGAACATGCTGGCCACGAGGGCCATGACGATCAGCAGCGAGAGCGTGAACGAGGTTTTTTTCATCGGCTAGTCCTCCCCGCCCGGCTTCGCCTTCTTCTTGCCGCTCTTCTTGCTCTTGGACGACTTCTTCTTCTTGCTGCCCTTCTTCGAGTCGTCGTCGTCCTCGTCGCCGGCGGAGACTTCCTCTTCCTTCGGCTCGACGTAGACGAACGTCTTGGCCACGAAGTTCGCGGAGATGGTCTTGTTCTCCTGGCTCCCGAGCGCGTTGATGCGGATGTTCTCCACGTTGACGATGCGCGAGAAGTTGCCGAGACGGTTGAACAGCATCGCCAGGTCGTGGTAGCGGCCGTCGACCGTCACCGCGATCGGCCACTCCGCGTACGTCTCCGAGCCGCTGCCGAGCGGCGGGAAGGCCAGCCGGCGGAGGGTGAACTCCCCCTGGTCGACCAGCGACTTGATCTTCTTGATGATCTCCTCGGTGTTGCGCGTGGAGGGAAGGATGCGGCGCAGCTTCTCCAGCTCGAGCTCGAGGCGCTTCACTTCCTCGCGGAACTGCGGGAGCTTCCGCTCCGCGGCCCGCCCCTGCTGGATCTTCTCGTCGAGCTCCGTGATCCGCTTGTCGGTCCGGGCGATCTCTTTCTTGATCTTCTTGACCGCGAACGCCTCGGTCCCCCACAGGATCGCCACGGTCAGCGCGAGGCCGATCAGGGCGCCCACCCACCAAGGCTTGTCGTCGATAGTGATCGCCATCCGCTTCTCCTGCTACTGCGTGG
Organism: Thermoanaerobaculia bacterium; assembly: GCA_036399015.1. GTDB lineage: Bacteria > Acidobacteriota > Thermoanaerobaculia > Gp7-AA8 > Gp7-AA8 > QHVT01. The sequence goes on from DASWNW010000109.1 coordinate 14,094, forward strand.
CCGTCGCGGTCGTGGTTGCGGCGGTGTCCGTCGTGCCCGCCGTCCCCGTTGCCGGCGGCACAGCGTTGCGCGGGGTGTACGAGAACGCGAAGTTCATGTCGAAGCCGTAGACCAGCGGCTGGGCGGAGATCTGCGACATCGCCCCCACGTTCGGCTCCTCGAAATAGGGATCGTTCTTCACGTTCTCGATGAAGAGCGCGATGGCGTTGGCGTTGAGGCCCCGGCCTGCCAGCGTCACCCTGCCGTTCGCGATGTTCAGACTGTCGAGCCAGACCAGGTCCGGCAGGTCGCGGCTGATCTGGTCCATGATCCGGACCGGCCCCTTCTGGTTCTGCTTGAGCTGGTTGATCAGGTCGATGCGCTGCTGCAGGCTGTCCTTGCGCTTCTGGTAGTCGTCGACTTCCTTGATGATGGCCTCGAGCTTGTCGGCCTCGGCCTCACGCTGCGCCGCCACTTCCTTGCGCTGGTTCAGCTCGCGCTTGTTGAACAGCCAGTAGGCGCCGGCCGCCAGGAGGCCGACCACCACCAGCGCGATGATGATGATGTTGTTGAGGTTCGCCGGTCCCGCCCCGAGTCCGGACGCGGCTGCCGCCGCGGGAGCCGCTCCCGCGCCCCGAACCGCCCGCCCCTCCCGCACCAGATTGATCTTGATCAAGCGTCCCCCAACTTCCTCATGGCGAGTCCTACCGCGATCGCCATACTCGGCGCGATCTCTGCCAGCTCCTCGGGGTTGAATTGGCTCTCGTCGACGTTGATTTTCCGGAAGGGGTCCATGATCGCCACCGGGATGCCGAACTTGTCGCGCAGAATCGCGTCGAGGTTCAGCACGCCCGACCCGCCGCCGGCCAGGACGATCTCGTCCACGCGCTCGGCGCCGGACGTCGCGGTGAAGAAGTCGAGGGTCTTGCGGAGCTCGCCCGCGAAGTCCTCGGAGACCGAGTTCAGGATCGGGATGACCTGCTGGATCGTGTAGTCCGCCACCGCACGCCCCCGCTTGAGCTCCTCGGCCTGCTCGAACGAGAGGCTCAGCTCGCGCTGGATCGCGTCGGTGTACTGGTTGCCGCCGAACGTGATGTCGCGCCAGAACATCGACACGTTCCCCGAGAGGACGTTCACGTTCGTCACCGAGGCGCCGACGTTCACCAGGGCCAGCACCTTGCCGTCCTCCACGTCGTAGTTCACCTCGTAGCAGTTCTGCAGGGCGAACGCGTCCACGTCCACCAGCACCGGCATCTTCCCCGTCTGGCTGATCACCGACGTATAGTCGTTGATCTTCTCCTTCTTCACCGCGACGAGGATCACGTCGATGTTGTCGCCCGCCCCGGGGGAGGTCAGCGGGACGTAATCGAGGTTCACGTCGTTGATGTCGAAGGGGATGTACTGCTCGGCTTCCCACTGGATCGACTCGGCCAGCTCCTCGGGGGACATGGCCGGGAGGGTGATCTTCTTGATGATGACCGAGTGGCCGGAGAGGGACGTGGCGTAATTGGAATTCTTGACGCTCTGGTCCGTGTTCAGCCGCTGGATCGTATCGACCACCATCGACGAGTCCATGATGGAACCGTCGACGATGGCCTCGGGCGAGAGCCGCTCGGTACCCAGCTTCACGAGCGAGTAGTTCCCGCCCTTCTTCTCCTTCAGCTCGACGAGCTTGATGGCTGAGGAGCCGATATCAAGGCCTACGACATTTTTGCTCTTTGAGAAGAACACCGCTCACCCCATCCATCTCACTCACTTCTCACAGGCACCGGCCGGATGTAGAAAGGTGCAGCGAAATTACAACGTTTAATTTCACGTGTCAACTCGTGCTCAAACCGTTAAGTGAAGCGCAGACGCGCACTTATACGGTCTGGCCTTGCGTCCGTCCGGGGTGCTGGCTACAATCGGCGCCTTTCTCGTTATTGATAGGGAGTCAACATGGCAAAGATGTGCGAAGTCTGCGGCAAGGCGCCGGTTTTCGGTAACCGGGTGAGCCACGCTCACAACGTCTCCAGCCGCCGCTGGATGCCGAACCTCCAGAACGTCCGCGTGCTGGTCGGCGCGGCCGTCAAGCGCATGCAGGTCTGCACCCGGTGCATCCGCTCCGGGAAGATTCAGAAAGCGGCGCGCTAAGTCTCATGAAGGACAGGGTTTACGCCCTGTCCTTCACCACCCCCCTCGCCCGCTGGCTCTCCATCGCCGGCCACCCTTTCGTCCTCATCCCCCTCACCGTCGGCGCCTCCACGCGCAGCCTCTTCTGGGCCGCCGTCATCGCCGCCAGCACCACCCTTCCGCTCCTCGCCATCATCATCCGGAACGTCCGCAAAGGACGCTGGAGCGATGCCGACGTCTCCCGTCACGACCAGCGCTCCGGCCTCTACCACGCCGGCCTCCCGATCCTCCTCCTGAGCGCCCTGGTCCTCTACGTTCTCGGCGCCGATCCACGCCTCCTGCGAGGCATCGCCGCCGGCGTCGCCATGGCCGTCGCCGGCCTGATCGGCAACCGCTGGCTCAAAATCTCGATGCACATGATGTTCGCCGCCTTCTGCGCCGTCGCCATCTCCCGCGCCTACCCCGGCGCCCTCACCGTCGCCGCCGCCACCCTCTTCCTCGCCGCCCTCGCCTGGTCCCGCAACCACCTCAAACGCCACACCTGGCCCGAGATCGCGACCGGCTTAGCCCTCGGCCTCCTCGCCGGAGCCGCCGCCGCCGCGTAGCGGACGGTCTCTCTGGAGCGGCGGGCTCTCAGCCCGCCGGCTGTTACAGCCGCCGCCCTTCAGCATCTGCCGCATCACTCGCTACCGTAAGAGCCCAGCACCGAGCGGTGCGTCAAAGTCATCGCCGATGCGGATCTTTCCGCGCATCCTTCCCGGCTCGCGCGCGCCCGATGCGGCTCGCAGGGGAACCAGCCGCGCGACCGGACGGCCGTCGCGGACGATGATGACCTCCTCCCCCGCCTCCACCCGGTCGAGTAACTCCGCGAGCCGCGTCTTCGCCTCGTGCATGTCGATCTGCTCGCTCATGGCCGACCGATTATCCCTCGTCCCCATCCTTTGACATTTAGTTGAACGAACATACATTGAATACGAGCACGTTCGATGACTGACAAACGCTCCTACAACCTTGGACGGCGCGCCGAGACCGCGGCGGAGACGCGGCAGCGGCTCGTCGACGCCACCTTCGCGCTGCACGCGGAGCGGGGCATCTCCGCCACCTCTCTCCGCGACATCGCCGAGCGGGCGGGCGTCTCGGTCGGCACCGCCTACCACCACTTCCCCACCTATCTCGACGCGGTCAAAGCCTGCGGCGCGCACGTGAGCGCCAACTCGCCTCTGCCGTCCGAGAGCATCTTCGACGGCGTCGAGCCCCTCGACGAACGGGTGCACCTGTTCGTCCGGGAGCTCTGCGGCTGGTACGACCGCCACCCCTGGCTCGAGCGCATCCGCGCGGAACGCTCGGTCTACTCGCCCGTCGAGGAGGGGATGTCTGCCTGGGAGCGGGGCATCGAACAGCTCGCCCGCGCGGCCGCCGGCTGTACGGACGACGAGGCGCGGACCATCGCCGCGCTCGCCGACGTGGCCGTCTACTCCAGCCTCCGCCGCGCCGGAGTCCCCGCCGGGCAGGCCCCCGGCCGTATCGCCGAGGCGATCGTCGCCTGGCTTCGCAACCACCCAACCGCCAGAAGGAGCACCCGATGAACACAGACCCGCAGAGCGGCACCACCATCCAGGAGATCGAAGACGGCATCTACCGCATCAGCGTCCCGGTGCCGGAGGCCGACTTCTCCTACAACCAGTTCCTGATCGTCGACGACGAGCCGCTGCTCTTCCACACCGGCCTCCGCTCGCAGTTCCCGCTCGTCAGCGAAGCGATCCGCAAGGTGATGCCGCTCGACCGGCTGCGGTACGTCGCCTTCTCCCACTTCGAGTCGGACGAATGCGGCGCACTCAACCTCTTCCTCGCCGCCGCCCCGCAGGCCGTGCCGGTGGCCAGCCGGGTGGCGGTCATGACCTCCCTCGCCGACTTCGCCGAGCGCCCCCCGCGCCCCCTCGCCGATCACGAGCGCCTCCCCCTCGGCAAACGCACGGTGGAGTGGCTCGACACGCCCCACCTCCCCCACGGCTGGGAAACCGGCTACCTCTATGAGTCGTCCACCCGCACCCTCTTCTGCGGCGACCTCTTCACCCACGGCGGCGCGAAGGCGCCGGCGCTCATCGACTCCGACCTGCTCCTCCCGGCCGAGGAGTTCCGCGTCGGCTTCTCGACGGCGACCGGCCTCCCCGACGCCTACGGCTTCGGACGCGATGCCGCCCTGCACATCGCCAAGCTCGCGGAAACGAACCCCCGCACGCTCGCAGTAATGCACGGCAGCTCCTGGCGCGGGCGCGAAGGCGAAGGCGCGCAGCTCCTCCGCCGCCTCGGCGAGGTCGTCGCCGCCTGACACACGTTCTCTCTGGACCGCCGGGCTCTCAGCCCGGCGGATTCCGCGGAAGACGTTTCGCCTTCAGGATCTCGAGCGCGCGCTGCCGCACCGCGTCCGCCTCCTCGGTCAGCTTCCGCTGGACCGCCGGATCGCTCTCCAGCTTCGCCTGTTCGCGCAGCAGCAGGCTGCGGTAGCTCAGCGACTCGAAATAGTCCGCGCGCAGCGCCTCCGCCCGGTCGAACGCCGCGAACCCGCGGCGGACGAGGTCCCGCTTCTGCTGCGTCGAGAGCCCCTCCTGCTTCGCCACGAGCTCGTACGCCGCCACGCCGGCGGTGTAGAAAAGCTCCCCGTTTCCCGGCTCGAGCGTGGTGGCGTGCTCGAGATCGGCCAGCGCCTCCATGTGCTGCCCGGCGCGGAAGCGGAGCTGCGACCGCAGCCGGTAGGCCTCCGCATCGCGCGGCCGCCGCTTCACGATCTCACCCGCGAACGCGACTGCCTCCGCGTCCGGCAGGAGGAGGACGAGATCCCGCTCCGCATCGGCGTTGCCGGGATGAAGCTCGAGGAACTGACGGAGCGCGGCAATGTGCGCCGCCGTCGCCGCGGCACGCGACTCGGGGGCGGGCGCCGTGACCTCGAATGCCGGCGGCGCGTAGCGGCGGAGCGCCTCGAGATCCGCGGCCGCGCGATCGGCCTTCACCGCATCGATGTACGCCTGGAGAGCTCCGGCATGATCCTGCGCCTCCAGCCGCGCGTCCGCCTCCGCCAGCAGCGCGCGCGCCTTCGGCTGCAGCTTCGCCCGCGGACCGAAGCCCGGCTGCGTCTCGGTCGTCCAGCGGCGGACAATCTCGCCGTTCTCGACCACCGCGTCGTCGTCGGCCGACGCGAGCCAGCCCTTCTTCGCCCACGACGTCTCGTCGAAGAGCGCGTCCTCGCCGGCGCTGATGAGGCGGTACGACTTCCCGTCCGGCGACGGGACGTAGCGCAGCTCCGTCCCCCACTTGTCTTTCTTCGGGACCGAGGAGGCGAATTCGGGGAAGAGCATCGGCTCGAGCTCCGCCATCGACGCGGCGGCCGGATACCTGCCGTACTTCAGCCGGTAGACGTCGAGGAAGAGCCCCACCACCTCCATGTCGCGCAGCGTGGACGAGGTGCGCAGATAGCTGAAGCTCTGCCTGGGCGACATCCCCTTCATCTTCTCGATCTCGGCGTCGACCAGCGGGCGTGCGAGCTCCCGGATGGCGTCGTCGTCGAACTCCAGCCGCGCTCCGCCGCCGGCCATCCAGAAGCGATGGAACGAGCCGGGGTCGTACTGCCTCTTCACGAGGTACACCGCGTCGGCGGCCAGGTCCTCGGACTGCGCGGCCGTGCTCCAGCTCTTCTCGTCGAACTGCCGGTCGGCGCCGGCGCTGACGATCTGGAACGACTGCGGCCCGAGGCGTACGTAGCGGAGCGGCGTGTCCCACCCGTCGCGCAGCGGGACCTCGGGCAGATACGTCGGCGTGAGGAGCGGTACCAGCGCCTCGATTGAGGCGACGTCCGGCGCCACGTTGGTATCGGTCATCCGCGCCGCCGCGGCAGTGCCCACCGACTGCATCCGTCGCAGCGTCGCCCGAGCCCGGTTCTCGTTTTCGTCCGCCGGGAGAGGCGGGACGGCCAGTACGACGAAGGAAAGCACGCACAGCAGGCGCAGCGCGGGATTTCGCATGGGAGCGTCTCCGTCAGAGATAGTGGGAACGCAATGATACTCGTCGATCGCGTCAGTCGTTCCAGGCGATACTTCAGTCGTTTCTGCGATCGCTTCAGTCGTTTGAAGCAAGACGTCAGTCGTTTGAAGCGAGACGTCAGTCGTTTGAGGCGAGACGTCAGTCATTTCAAGCGAGACTTCAGTCGTTTGAAGGATCCCTTCAGTCGTTTGACGAGTCGCTTCAGTCGTTCGAGGCATCAGCCCGGCGGAACGGCGTCCGCGGCCGGCAAAGTCGACTCCACCCGCTCTCGGTGCATGAGGTAGATGCCGCAGGCGATGATCACCGCCGCCGCGACCCACGTCCGCCCTCCCGGCACCGTCTGCCAGAGCAGCCAGTCCAGCCCCACTCCCCACGCCATGGCCGTGTACTCGAACGGCGCGATGAACGACGCCTCGCCGAGCCGGAAGGCCTCCGTGATCGCCCACTGCCCCACCGCCCCGGTCGCCGCGATCCAGGCGATGACCGGCCAGTGATCCGCCTCGATCGGCCGCCACGCCGGCAGCGCCAGCAGCGTCGCCACGACGCCGACGGAAAGCATCAGCCAGAACACGATGCTCTGGGTCGAGTCGGTCCGCCCCAGCACCCGCACCGTGATCGCCGACAGCGCGTACCCCACCGCGCTCAGGAAGACGGCGAGTGCGGGCAGCAGCACCACCCCCTCCCCCTCCGGCCGCAGCGCGAACCAGACCGCCGCCATCCCCACGCCGATCGCCCCCCACCGCCGCCATCCCACCCGCTCCCCCAGCAGCGGCACCGCGAAGGCCGTGATCAGCAGCGGCGCCACGAAGAAAATCGAGTACGCCTCCGACAGCGGCAGATGCCGCACGCCGTATACGAACCCGGAGAGCATCATGATTCCCAACGCCCCCCGCAACAGATGCAGCGGCCACCGCACCCGCAGCAGCCCCGCAAAGCCGCCCGAAAGCCCCACCCACACCAGCACGAATGGCAGCGAAGCCAATCCGCGGATGCCGGCGAGTTGCAGCGGCGGATACGCGCCGGCGAGCGTCTTCATCCCCGCGTCGAGCAGCGAGAGCGCCCCGACCGCCACGAGCATCGTCAAGCCGCCGCGAACGTTGTCGCGGCGCGGGTGCGGGAGAGCGGAGGCGGTCATACCGCGATGAACACTACGCGAGGAGCGTGCGTTCGGGGTAGAGGGTGAATCCGCACGGCCACTTGCGCGAACGCTCGAAGGTGGTGTAGTGTTGCACTCGTGTACAACACCGCCACGGAGCCGGCATGCTGGTGAACCTCGACCCGCAGGACGCGCGGCCCCTCTACCTCCAGATCATGGACGAGGTGCGGCGGGCGGTCGTCGTCGGCACGCTGCGGGCCGAGGATCCACTGCCGTCCGTGCGCGAGCTCGCGGCGGAGCTGGTCGTCAATCCGCGCACCGTCTCCCAGGCCTACCAGGAGCTCGAGCGCGAGGGCGTCATCTACGTCCGGCGAGGGCAGGGCACGTTCGTCTCTCCCGCGGCGAAGCGGAGCGCCGGCGAGCGGCGCAGCCTCGCGCTCGCGGTGGCCAAACGGGCGTTGCTCGAGGCGCGGCGGAACGGCATCGGGGCAGAGGAGCTCGTGACCATGATCCAGAAACTGGCGGCGAAGGAGGACGAATGAGCCGCTCGACGGAGTCATTCGCCGTTGCAACGTACGGGTTGTCGATGCGCTACGGAAAACAGACCGCGCTCGACGCCGTCGACCTCCGCGTTCCCGTGGGGGCGGTCTACGTCCTCATCGGCGCGAACGGCGCGGGCAAGAGCACCGCGATGAAAGTGCTGCTCAACCTCGAACGCCCCGAGGCCGGCCGCGCCGAGGTCTTCGGGCTCGACACCATGGACGACGGTCCGCGGGTGCGGGCGCAGGTCGGCTACATGCCGGAGTCGCACGAGCACGCCTGGTCGTGGCTGACCTGCGCGCGCCTGATGCGGTACGTCGCCGCGCATTACCCGGCGTGGGATGACGCGTATGCCGCGCGTCTCGTCGAGGTCTTCGGCGTCCGGCCGGAGCAGAAGGTCGGGGCGCTGTCGAAAGGGGAGCACCGCCGGTTGCAGTTCGTGCTCGCGCTCGCGCATCGCCCGCCGCTCCTGCTGCTCGACGAGCCGACCGACGGGCTCGACCCGGTCGTCCGCAACCGCGCGCTCGCTCACCTCGCCGAGCATCTCGCCGACACCCCCACCACCGTGGTGATCGCGACGCATCACCTTCACGAGGTGGAGAGCCTCGCCGACGAGATCGGCGTCCTCGGCACCGGGCGCCTCGTCGCGCAACTGTCGCGCGACGAGCTGCGGCGGACCGTGCTCCGCTACCGCGTCGAGGTGCCGGAAGGCTGGGAGGCGCCGCCCGGCCTGCGCACGTCCACTCTGCGCCGTTCCCCCGGAGGCCGCGAGGCGCAGTGGACGCTGATCGGCGAAGAGCGCGACGTGACCGCGCGCCTCACCGCCGCCGGGGCCACGGTCCGCGACGTCACGCCGGTCGCGCTCGAAGACGCGGCGCTCACGTTTCTTTCCGATGAGGTGACGCCGTGATCGACGCGAATCTTCACCCGACGCCGCGCTGGCGCGACGTCGTGCTCCAGCAGGTGGCGATCGTCGGCCTGGGGCTCCGCCGCGAGGCGCTCGTCCTCATCGCGGTTCTCGCCGCGGCCGGGTCGCTGGTCGCCGGCGAGATCATCCGCGGAGGCCCCGCCTTCGACGGCGACGAAACGTTTCCGACGGCACTCGTCGCCTTCCTCTTTCCCTTCCTCGTCTGGAGAAGCGACAAGCGCTTCGGCCCCTCCTTCCTCTGGACCCTTCCCGTCGACCGGCGGCGGCTCGCGCTCGCGAGAGTCTTCGCCGGAGGGGTCTGGCTGACCGCGGCGCTGACGTTCTTCGTGGCGTGGCTGCTCGCGCTCGGGTTCCTGGGCGGGGCACCGGCCGCGCGGACCGTGATGCGCGTTCCGTTCACCGCGACGTTCGCGGCGTACCTCTTCGGCAGCGCCCTGGTGGTCGGCCTGCGGCATCCCGTGCGCTGGCTGCTCGGAGCGGCCGGCGTCATCGTCCTCATGGGCGCGGTCGGCCAGGCGATCCACAAGCCCGGTCAGAGCACGTGGCAATCCGTCCCCGGGGCGGGCGCTTACTCTTCAGCGGCCGGCGACGTCGAGACGGCCTGGCGCACGCTGCCCGACCTCGCGCGGTGGACCATCTCCACGTTCGTAATCTTCCCGGCCGGCTTCGCCGCCGTCTGGGCGGCCGCCTCGCGGCACCGCGATCGCCGACGACGTCCGCGCCGGCACGGCTGACGCGCGCGGCGCGCCCATCCCATCCACCCACAGCAAATCAACACTGGAGAAATTCGATGCTCGAACTTCACGGCGTGAGCCATGTCTATCCGAACGGAACCCGCGCACTCGACGACGTGACCCTGTCCATCCCCCGCGGCATGTATGGCCTCCTCGGCCCGAACGGCGCCGGCAAGTCGACGCTGATGCGCGCGGTCGCCACCCTCCAGACGCCGACCGACGGCACGATCCGCTTCGGAGAGATCGACGTCGTCAAAGAGCCCGAGAAACTCCGCCGCACCCTCGGCTATCTGCCGCAGGATTTCGGCGTCTACCCCCGCGTCTCCGCCTGGGAAATGCTCGACCACATGGCCGTGCTCAAGGGCGTGGCCTCGCCGGCCGACCGCAGGACCACCGTCGAAACGCTCCTGCATCAGGTGAACCTCTGGAGCGTGCGCAAGAAGATGCTCTCCGGATTCTCCGGCGGCATGCGCCAGCGCTTCGGCATCGCCCAGGCGCTGATCGGCAATCCTCAACTGATCATCGTCGACGAGCCGACCGCCGGCCTCGACCCCGAGGAGCGCAACCGGTTTCTCAATCTCCTCGCCGAGATCGGCGAGAGCGTGGTGGTGATCCTCTCCACGCACATCGTCGAGGACGTGTCGGACCTCTGCCAGCGCATGGCCGTGATGGCCGACGGGCGCGTGCAGGTGGAAGGGTCGCCGCAGGAGCTGATCCACTCCACCCGCGGCCGGATCTGGATGAAGGTCGTCGATCGCGCCGAGCTCGCACGCGTCCGCGACCAGTACGAAGTCCTCTCCACCCGCCTCTTCGCCGGACGAACCATCGTGCACATCCTCTCCGACCGCGATCCTGGCAACGGCTTCACCTCCGTCGACGCCGCCCTCCAGGACGTCTACTTCTCCACGCTCGCGCAGTCGCGCCGCGCGGCCTGAGGCGACCGCCATGCTGATCCAGATCGCCCGCTTCGAGTTCCGCTACCTGCTCCGCAACCCGCTGCTCTGGCTCACGTCCCTGCTGACGTTCGCGCTCTTCTTCTTCGCGATCAGCCTCAGCTTCGAGCTCGGCTCCGAGGGCGGCCTGCTCGAGAACGCCACCTACGCCACGCTGCGCAACCACATGACGGTCTCGATGATCTTCATGTTCGTGACGACGTCGTTCGTCGCCAACGCCGTCATCCGCGACGACGAAACCGGCTTCGGCCCGATCGTCCGTTCGACGCGCATCAGCAAGGCCGACTACGTGTTCGGCCGCTACCTCGGCGCCTTTGCCGTCGCCGCCACCTGCATGCTGCTCGTCCCCATCGCCATCTCCCTCGGCGCGCTGATGCCGTGGGCCGATCCGGCCGACATCGGTCCCATCCGCCTCGCCGACTACCTCTTCGCCTACTTCGTCATCGCCCTGCCGAACCTCTTCGTCCATTCGGCAGTCCTCTTCGCGCTGGCGACGATCACCCGCTCCATGATGGCCACGTACCTCGGCGTGGTCGTCTTCGCCTGCGGCTTTTTCATGCTGCAGGACGCCTTCCGCCGGCCGCAGGCGGACATGGCCCTCGCGCTGGCGGAGCCGTTCGGCTCGCGCGCCCTCCGCGAGGCCACCCGCTACTGGACCGTCGCCGAACGAAACACGACGCTGCCCGAGCTGTCGGGCGCCTTGCTCTACAACCGGCTGCTCTGGACCGGCATCGCCCTCGTCTCCCTCGGCCTCGCGTACGCCGCCTATCGCTTCTCCGAACGGGGAGCGTCGAAACGGGAGCGGAAGCAACAGAAGCTCGCTAAAGCTGCGACGCTCTCTCCGGAAGCGCGGCCACACGACGGGCTCGTGCTCCCTTCCCCGCGGCATGACACCGCCGCCCTGCTCGCGCTGCTCTGGATGCGCACCCGCTTCGAAGCCCGGCAGGTCATGAAGAACACACCGTTCGTCCTCCTCCTGGCGTGGGGCGTTTACTCCACCCTCTTCGCCCTGACCCACCGCTATCCCGACTTCATGCCCGAGTACCCGACCACCCTCTCACTGATCCCGGAGATCGAAGAGGCCTTCCAGGTCATGCTGCTCGTCGTCGCCATCTATTTTTCCGGCGACCTCGTATGGCGCGAGCGCGACCGGCGGGTCCACGAGATGATCGACGCCGCCCCCCTTCCCAACTGGGCCTACGTCGTTCCGAAGACCGCCGCCATGGCGCTCGTCCTCCTGGCGCTGCTCGCCATCAACGTCCTGGCCGCGGTCGGCCTCCAACTCTCCCACGGCTTCACGGACGTGGAGCTCGGGAAATACGTGCTCTGGTACGTGCTGCCCGAGAGTTTCGACGTGTTGCTCCTCGCGGCGCTGGCGATCTTCGTCCAGGCCCTTTGCCCGCACAAGGCGGTCGGCTGGGGAATCATGACGATCTTCCTGCTCTGGCTGAAGCTCAACGAGCTCAAGAGGTGGCTCAACCACCACCTCCTCAATTTCGCCGAGACGCCGAGCATGCCGCTCAGCGATCTCAATGGCGCCGGCTCCTTCTGGATCGGCGCGTGGGCGCTCCGGCTGTACTGGGGAGCGTTCGCCGTCCTGCTGCTCGTCGGCGCCCATCTCTTGTGGCGGCGCGGCACCGAGATCCGGCTGAAGCCGCGGCTCGCCTCGGCGCGGCGGCGTCTGGCGGGAACGCCCGGACTCGTCGCCGGTGCGGCGCTCCTGACGTTTGCCGCCACGGGCGCTTACGCGTACTACAACACCAACGTTCTCAATGAATATCAAACGAAAGAGGGGAAAGAAGCCGCGGTCGCCGAATACGAGAGGCGCTTCGGAAAATACAGCGATCTGCCGCATCCGTCGCTCGAGGAGCTGACCCTCGACATTTCCCTCGAGCCGGCCGAGCGCCGCGCCGTGACGAAAGGCCGCTACCTGCTGCGGAATCTGACGGCGCAGCCGATTACCGACCTGCACGTCCGGCTCGCCGACACGGGTGGTCTCGAGCTCACCGGGGTCGCCTTTCCTGCCCACGCCGGCGCGCGGCTCATCGTCGACGACCGCGAATACGACCACCGCATTTACCGGCTCGCGCGCCCCATGCAGCCCGGCGAGGCACTGCCGCTCACCTTCGAGACGCGGCGCTGGCTCCGCGGTTTCAAAAACGGGCCGCAGGAAACGACGCTCGTCGAGAACGGCACCTTCATCACCGAGAGCGAGCTGATGCCCCTGGTCGGTATGAGCTACAACGCGGTGCATCACGACCCCGAGATCCGCCGCAAGTACGGCCTGCCCGAGCTGCCTGGACCGCCGAGGCTCGAGGACGTCTCCGCGACCTGGAAGATGTCGTTCGACAACAGCTTGATGAAAAAGTCCGACATCACCCTGTCGACCGACGCCGGCCAGACGCCCATCGCGCCTGGGAAGAAGGTCTCCGACGTCACGCGTGACGGCCGGCGTACCGCCCGTTTCGTCACGACGGCGCCGACCCGTCCGCGCTTCTCCGTGCAGTCGGCGCGCTACGCCGAAAAGCACCGCCGCTACGTTCCCCGCCGCGGGAGTCCACCGGCGGTGCCGGTCGACCTCGTCGTCTATTACCACCCGCGGCACGCCTGGAACGTCGACCGGATGCTCGACGCGATGGCCGCCTCGCTCGACTACTACCAGGCCAACTTCGGTCCCTATCAGTTCGACCACTTCCGCGTGGTCGAGTTCCCCGCCTATCACAACTATGCCCAGGCCTTCGCCGGCACGATCGCGTTCTCCGAGTCGGTCGGCTTCATCTCCGAGTACAACGAGGAAGACACACTCGACCTGGTCAGCGGCATGATCGCCCACGAGCTTGCGCACCAGTACTGGCCGAACCAGATGATGGGGGCGGAGATGGAGGGCTACACGTTCTTCGTGGAGACGCTCGCCCAGTACTCCACGTACCTGGTCATGAAGCAGCTCCGGGGCGAGGACCAGATCCGCCGCTACCTGCAGTACGACCTCGACCGCTACCTCTGGGGCCGCTCCGGGGAGAAGGAGGAACCGCCGCTCGCGCGCGTCCTCGGGCAGGACTACCTCAGCTACCGCAAAGGCCCCCTCGCCCTGCACCTCCTGACCAAACGCCTCGGCGACGACGCAGTGAACCGCGCGTTGCGCAACATGCTCGCCCGCTACAAATTCAAACCCGCCCCCTACCCCCGCACACTCGACTTCATCGCCGCGCTGCGCGCCGAGGCGAAGACCGCCGAGGAGCAGAACCTCATCACCGATCTCTTCGAGCGCGTCACCCTCTACGACCTGAAAGTGACCGAACCCACCGCCACCCCCCGCGCCGACGGCCGATGGGACGTGACGGTGCCCATCGAAGCGAAGAAGTTCTACGTCACCGGCGAAGCCGTCGAGACCGAAACACCCCTAGACGAGCGCATCGAAATCGGCCTCTTCACCGCCGAACCGGGCGCCGGCATCTTCGACAAATCCCACGTCCTCCTCATGGAACGCCACCCCATCCGCTCCGGAAAACAGGTCCTGCAGTTCATCAGCGAACGTAAACCGCTCTACGCCGGCGTCGACCCCTACAACTTCTACATCGACCGGGTTTCGTGGGACAACGTGGGGGAGGTGGGTGGGTGAAGGGGGGGAAAGGCTTGCCGCGAGAGCGCCCCACAACCACGAGCATCGTCAACCCGCCGCGAACGATGTCGCGGCGGCGGTACGAGAGGCGAGGGTAGTCGTGCGCGCATCGACACTACCGACGGGACTGCGTGCGCGGCCGGGCAAAGCTGTCGCGCGACTGAACGGGTGTGAACACGACGCGAGGCGCGCCGTTTCGGGGTAGGCGCGAATTCGGGGTGTCGTGCCGGCGGACCGTCGTAGCGGCCGGCGTTCGTGGGGCGACGAACAGCAGGGATGGCGGCGATGGCGCGCCGGCTGCCGCTGTCGTTCCGAGGGCTGCCGTCGTTTTTCCGAGGGGTGCCGTCGTCTTTCCGAGGGGTGCCGCGTTTTGTACGGGGGTCGCGTAACGGGGGCGGGGGCGTTGTGGTGCGGGCGTGGTGTTGCCGGGCGCGGGCGGCGCGGGGGCGGCGGGCGGCGGAGGGGGCCGGTTTACCTGCGGAACCACTCCACAAAACGGCGCGACACGATGACGTCGTGCCACGGCAGAGCTCGAAAATCTTTGGGCTAAATTCGCTGTCGCTTCAACAGCTTACGCGGCGCACTTTCCATAAACAGGCGTTCGAAAAGACTCCTTTGCGTGACCTCGTACTGCGTCATTCGTATACCTGATATGCGAGCACAACACGACGCGGTGACGACGAGGGGGTGATGCGAATGAGATAGCGCATCCAGGTTCCTACTCCCCGGGAGTCTCCCTTTGCCCATTGCCGCGTTGCCCTGGCCAGGCGCGCGGTCCCGACTGCGCCCGAGCGCATGTGTGGCGCAACGGTGCACATCCAACGATCCCAAAGGAGAACCGCTATGGCTGAGAAGATCAACGACAAGGAAAAGCCGGCGCAGGGCGCCACGGAAGACGCTCCGATCCCGGCCCCGCTTCCCACCCCCTCCCCCACGTTCTACTCCGAGATGGCCGCGGCACTGGTCGCCGCCGTCGACCGCCTCACCGAGTCCGTCCCCGAGTTCGCGGCGCCCGTGGTGCCGACGCTCGTCGTCGAGCGGAAGCGGCGCGTGCCGTCCGAGTTCGTGGCCAGGGCCGTCGGCGCGCTGCTGGTCAGCGCGGAGCTGCAGACGGTGAAGGCGCTCAACCCGGCGCAGATCATCGACGACAAGCAGTTCGTCGACGCCTTCGAGCCGCTGGCCGCGCACGTGTCCACCGCGCTCAACGGCCTGCGGCGCGTCATCGTGGCGCGGAAGGCGCGCCTCACCGCCTCCGCCCAGCAGATCTACGCGTTCAGCAAGGCGCTGGCGCGCGAGCGCGAGGCGGCGCCGATCGCCGAGCACGTGGAGAACATGAAGCGGACGCTCCGTCCGGTCGCCGGCCGCAAGAAGGACGCTGAGGCGGCGAAGAAGGAGGAAACCACCACGAGCAAGACCAGCGGAACCCAGCAGTAAACGAGCGCACGGTCGCGTGTGTCACCACGCGACCGTGCCTGACACTCAATCGCCATCCCGCTAAGAAAGGACCCTGAGTGTGTCGATCATAAATCATTCTGTTTGTACCGTAATTCCACCCCACATCCTCCGGCACGCAGCCGACTCGAACGATCGGGAAGCGGCGCTCGCGGCGAGCGGGGCGCTGGTGCAGGAGGTCGTCCTGCCGGTGGCCAGGGAACTGCTCCTCCCGGCGCAGGTCGGCCCCGTCATGACCGGCCGCACCCGCCGGATCTTCGACGCTCGCGGCGCCGAGGTCCTGCCGGGAACACTGATCCTCGACGAGGACTGCCGCACCACCACCACCGACGTCCAGGCACTGCAGGCGTTCCGGGCGTGCGGCGTCTTCTACAACTTCCTGGCCATCGCGTTCCTCCACAACTCGATCGACAACCACGGCATGGCGATCGACGCGACGGTGCACTACGGTCACGAATACCCGAACGCCTTCTGGAACGGCCGCCAGGTCGTCTTCGGCGACGGTGACGGGCGGCTGGTGGGACGCCTGACGAACAACATCGAAGTGGTGGCGCACGAGCTGATGCACGGCGTCGTGCAGTACTGCGCCCGCCTCCCGTACACGGGCCAGGGCGGCGCGCTCTGCGAGAGTCTCGCGGACGTCTTCGGCTACGGCGCCAAGTTGTTCCGCCACGGGCTGACGGCGAAGCAGGCCGACTGGCTGATCGGCGCCGGCGTCTTCGGGCCGGCCGTCCGCGCCCAGGCCATCCGGTCGATGCTCCATCCCGGCACCGCCTACGACGATCCGATCCTCGGCCGCGATCCGCAACCGGCGCACATGCGCGACTACGTCCATTCGCCCGAAGACAACGGCGGCGTGCACATCAACTCGGGGATCCCGAACCGCGCCTTCGCGCTCACCGCGCTGGAGCTGGGCGGCTTTCCGTGGGCCACCGCCGGCCGCATCTGGTACCGCGTCATGACGGCGAAGCTGCTGCCCGACGCCACCTTCGCCTCGTTCGCGCGCGACACCGTCGAAGTCGCCGGGGAGCTGAACGGCCACGGGGGCTGCGTGCAGCACGCCGTCCTCAAGGCGTGGGAGGCGGTGGGGATCCCGGTCCGCCGTCCGCTGTCGCGGCGTGCGCCGCGGCGGGCGAACAACTAACGACAACCGAACGAACCAATGAAAGGAACGAACATGAACCTCACCCTTCCCTCCATCACCTTCGAAGAAGCCGCGCGGCAGATGCAGGCCGTCGACGTCGACCGCCTCGCGGACATGCAGACGCTCCTGCCGTCCTCGAACGACGACCGTCTCGCGCAGCTCGCCCGCGTGTACAGCGCCGTACGCCCGGTGCTGGCGCTGGCCGCCTCGCTTCCGCTCCCCGACGCCTGGCGCAAGGCGCTCGCGCTGCTGGTCGCCGCGATCGAGGCGGTCGTGGGG
>DASWNW010000110.1:0-8687 GCA_036399015.1 Thermoanaerobaculia bacterium
CCGTGGGGCTCAGGACAGGCGGCAAACCGCAGACAACCGACAACCGACAACCGACAACGACTCTACCGTTTCCAGTCGTTCAGATCCCAGTCGTAGTCGTCGTACTCGAACTCGATCTCTTTGGCCTGGTCGATCATCCGCTGCTTGTCGGCGGAGACGTAGCGGCGGACGAAGGCGGCTTTCCCGCCCGGCGTCCACTTTTCAAAGTCGTCGCCGAACCAGTCCATGATCTTGGTGACGGTGATGGTCAGCTCGCCGCCGTCCTGTTTGAAGCGGGCGCCGTGCGGGCCGTTCAGGAAGAGGCGCGCCTGCTCGTCGAGCTGCGCGTCGAGCTTCTCCCCGGTGAACGCCTCGGGGCGGATCGGCGGGCAGCTCTTCGCCGCGCAGTTGATCGCGAAGTGGATGCGCGGGTCCTTGAACGCCTCGCGGATCTTCTCGTGCTCGACCTCGTCCAGCGAGAGCTTCGCGTTGCCGACCGGGACGCGCTTCTTCTTGAAGACGTTCAGGCGGATGAGCGGGTCGGTGGAGAGGTCGCGGATCGACTTCGTCGGGTAGCCCTCCACGATCGTGGCGACGGTGTTGACGTTGTAGACGTTGATCCAGTGCGCGAGCTGCTGCTTCGGCGTCAGCGCGGCGACGTTCACCCGCCCGAGCTGCTGCCGGACCGACTGCAGCGCCGCGGCGTCCTTTGCCTTGATCGCCTTGTAGTCGAAGCCTTTCGCCGGGTGGTAGTAGGCGGAGAGGAGCCGGTTCCATTGTGCGACAGCGTCGTTCCGCGTCTGCGCATGTGCCGCCGGGGCATCGCTGCAGGCGAGGAGGAGCGCGGCGGCGAAGGCGACGAGCTTGTTCATATAGGTTGCACAACCGGCGGCGAGCGCGCGGAACTTCCGGCCGGCTGCGCAATCTCCCCGGAGGCTGCCGCTGTCTTTCCGAAGGGTGCCGTCGTCTTTCCGAAGGCTGCCGTCGTCTTTCCGGAGGCTGCCGTCGTCTTTCCGAGGGCTGCCGTCGTCTCCCCGAAGGCTGCCGTCGTCTTTCCGAAGGCTGCCGTCGTCTCCCCGGAGGCTGCCGTCGTCTTTCCGAAGGCTGCCGTCGTCTTTCCGAGGGCTGCCGCTGTCTTTCCGAGGGGTGCCGCTGTCTTTCCGAGGGCTGCCGTCGTCTTTCCGGAGGCTGCCGCGTTTTGTACGCCTGCCGCGTTACCGCCCCTGCGCCCGGAGATACCGCCCGATGCGCTCGATCCCCGCGCCGATCTGCTCGACCGGCGCCGCGAAGGAGATGCGCATGAAGCCGTTGCCGCCGCTGCCGAACGCCACGCCGGGAATGACCAGCACCGCCGCGTCCATCGCCAGCGACTTCGCGAAGCCGATCGTGTCGCAGGTCGGCACCGCCGCGAACGCGTAGAAGGCGCCCGCCGGCGGGGCGATGTCGAACTCCAGCTCGTGGTGGATGGCGTACAGCGCCGCCTCCCGCTGCTGCCCGAACTGCGCCCGCACGGTCGCCAGCCACCCGGCGTTCCACTCCGCGTCGTCGAGCACGAGCTCCGCGAGCGCCTGCGAGAACACCGAGGCGCAGGTGGCGATGTACTGGTGCGCGGTCACGACCGGCTTGAGGACCGCCTCGCGCGCCGCGATCCAGCCGAGCCGCAGGCCGGTCATGCCGTGGCTCTTCGAGAAGCCGTCGAGCACGATCACGTTGTCGCCCATGCCCGCCATCGACGCCGGCGGCGCGTCGTACCAGATCTCCCGGTACACCTCGTCGCTGACGACGAGCGGCCCGAGGGCGGCGATGGCCTGCAGCGTCTCCGCCGAGGCGACGGAGCCGAGCGGGTTCGACGGCGAGTTGACGACGATCAGCTTCGTCTTCGGCGTCACCTTCGCTCGCAGCGCGTCGACGTCGATCTCCCACGCCGGCGGCTCGAGGTCGTAGGTGACGGCGGTGGCGCCGTGGATCTTCGCCAGCGTGGCGTAGGCGACGAAGCCGGGGTTCGGGACGAGCACCTCGTCGCCCGGATTCACATACGCGGTGAAGATCGCGTAGAGCCCTTCCTGCGTCCCCGCCGTGACGCACACCTCCGACTTCGGGTCGAAGGCGGTCCCCTCGGCGAGCTTCTTCCGCAGCGAAAGGTTCCCGGCGTTCGGCGAGTAGTGCCAGGAGGTGGTGGCGGCGCGCCGCGCCAGCTCGCGGAAGCGCTCGTCCGGCTCGACGTTCGGCTCGCCGATGCCGAGGTTCACCGACAGCGGCGTCGCCAGCGCGTTGATCTGCCGGATCAGCGAGAGCTCGATGCCGGCGATTCTGTCGGCGGGGTTCACGGCGCGGAGTGTACTGCCACGCCGAGCTCGCGCAGCTCACGCTCGATCGCCGCGCGCGGCCCGGCGAGGATCCAGATCAGCCGGTCGGACCGCAGCAGCTCGCGCGCCGTGGCCTGCACCTCCGCCGGCGTGAACGCGGCCAGCCGTCGCACGGCGGTGTTGAAGTAGTCCGCCGGCAGGTCGTTGCGCGCCACCTCGAGCAGCTGCGCGTTCATCGCCTCCAGCGACATGAGGCCCGCCGTCAGCCCCCCTTCCATCCAGCCGCGGACGGTCGCGAGCTGCTCGTTCGACGCCGGCTCGTCCTGCAGCCGCGCGATCTCCTTACGGACCTCGTCGATCGCCTCCGCCGTCTTGTCGGTCTGCACCGGGATGTTGAACCGCGCCACCGCCCCTCCCCGGCGGAGCTCGAGCGCGAACGGATAAATCTCGTACGACCAGCCTTTGGCGGACCGAAGGTTGTCCATCAGCCGCGAGCGGAGCACGTACGAGACGACGAACTGCGCCGGCAGCGGATCCTTCGCCACAGTAGGCGGCAGCACCTGCGCCAGAAGGATCGACGCCTGCGCCGCCGCAGGGTCGTCGACGATCTGAAAATGCTCCCGCTCCGGCGCCCGCAACACGCTCGCCGGAACCGCCTCCGTCGCCCCCCGCGGGAGACTACTGAGGCCGCGAAGATCTCCCGAAGCAATGAACACCCGCGCCCCCGAAGCCCCGGCCACATCACAATCCCCAATCAAACAATCCAACACCCGATACCGCTCCTCCCCAGGCGTCCCTCTGGAGGGCCGGGCTCTCAGCCCGGCCGCGTGCGCCGAAGCCAGCACCGCCGCCGCCTCCTCCACCCGCGCGCTCGGCACCGACACCGAGATCGCCGCAAAGTCCGCATCCACGCTCGTCGTGAGTTCGCCGCCGAGGTCCTGCAACCTCTCCTCGACCGCCACCCGCATCGCCTCGACGTCCGTCCCCGCATCGAAGGCGACGGTGAGCTGCGCCAGCGGCAACGCCTCCCGCCGCACCTTCAGCACGCGCACGCCGTTCACGGTCGCCGACTCGATCGGCGGGAAGACCACCGGCCGCGGCTCCGCCGCCGGAATCGTCGCGCGCCGGTCAATCGGGGCCGGCACCGCTCGCGGCGGCACGACGTGCAGCACGTACCCCGGCACGCCGAGCCACCGGCGCGCCGCCTCCGCCACGCCCACCGTCGTCGCCGCCTCGATCCGCGCGAGCTGCTTCTTGTAGTGCTCCGCGTCGCCCCGCCACAGCAGCCCGAACCCGAGCACGTCGGCGCGACTCCCGCGCCACACCGGCTGCTGCAGCATGCGCAGGAAATCGCCCTGCAGCCGCGCCTTCGCGCGTGCGAGCTCCCGCTCCGTGACGCCGTCGCGGAGCCGCCGTTGCAGCTCCGCCTCGCTGCCGCGCCAGGTGAACGCGCCGGCGAGCTCCCACGTCTCGACGCTCGCCTCGTCGCCGAGGATTCGTGCGAAGAGGGTCAGCAGGCCGGCGTCGGCCGTGCCCCAGGCGGGGATCGGCCAGCGCATGTACGTCGTCTCCCGCTGCACCGGCTTCTCCAGCCACTCGTGACGCGTCCGCGCCGGGGGCACGAGCTCGCCCGGCCGCGGCGCGCGCAGGCCGGCCGGAATCGAGCCGAAGTGATGGCGGACCATCCGCTCCGCCTCGGCCGGATCGAAGTTGCCGACCAGGAACAGCGCCGCGTTCGACGCGCCGGCGAAGCGGCGGTGCCAGTCGCGCATCGTCTCCGCGGTCGCGGCGCGCACGTCGGCCTCGGATCCTCCCGGCGCATGCCCGTACGGGTGGTCGGCGCCGAACGTGCCGCGATGCAGGTGCATCAGCACGTCGGTGTCCCACTCCAGCCCCATGCTCCGCCGCAGCTCGCTGACGACGATGTGCTGATCGCGCTTCACCGACTCGTCGGTGAATCTCGCGAGGTCGGACTCCAGCCGGTCTCCCATCGCGCCGAGCATCGCCTCCAGCCCCTCGGGCGTGGAGTTGTTGTAGAAGCGGAGGAAGTCGAGCTGCGTCCCCGCCCCCGAGGCGCGCGAGGCGGCGGCGCGGCGCGCGCGGTTCTCGGGGTTGCCGGAGAAGCGGCCGGAGCTCGGGACGTTGTGCTCGTAGAGATGCGCGATGCCGTGCTGCCCCGGCCCCTCTTCACGCGAGCCGCCGCGGATCCAGACCTCGACACCCACGACCGGCATCGAGGGGTCCGGCTGCATCACCAGCGTCAGCCCGTTGTCGAGCGTGACGACGCGATGCGGCAGCTCCACGCCGGCGCGAGGCGATTGCGGCGGCGGCACCGACGCGCACGCGGTGAGGAGGAGCAGTGTGGCGAGGGCTCGCATACACGCCTACAGACGACCGGAAAGGCACCGCGTTAGAGCGGTGCGCGTCAGCGTAGCGCGTCTTCTAATGCGGTACCGGAGTCCGTTTTTTCGTCGCGGTACTTCACGATGAGCGGCGTCGCAATCTGCAGCCCGTGCTGTTCCGCGAACGCGCCGCGCATCGGCCGCGCGCCCGGCACCACCACCGCGCCGTGGGGGATCTCCAGCGGACGCTCCGCCGTCCGGCGATACACCTCGCCGCGCACGAGGTCGTACACCGGCGTGGAGCCGGTCAGCACGACACCGGCGCCGATGACGGCGCGCGAGCGGACGATGGTGCCCTCGTAGATGCCGCAGTTGCCGCCGACGACGACGTCGTCCTCGATCACCACCGGCACGTTGCCGATCGGCTCCAGCACGCCGCCGATCTGCGCGGCGGCCGACAGGTGCACCCGCTTGCCGATCTGCGCGCACGAGCCGACCAGCGCGTGCGAGTCGATCATCGTCTCTTCATCGACGTAGGCGCCGACGTTCACGAACGCCGGCGGCATCACCACCACGCCACGCGCGACGTACGCGCCGCGGCGGATCGAGGAGCCGCCCGGGACGACGCGGACCCCCTCCTGCACGCTGAACCGGCGCGGCGGGATCGTGTCCTTGTCGACGAACGACAGCGCCCCCGCCCCAAAGTCGGCGAGCACGCCGAACCGGAACGCCGCCAGGATCCCCTGCTTCACCCACGCCTGCGCGCTCCACGTCCCGTCGTCCCCCCGCACCGCCGACCGGATCGCCCCCCGCTCCAGCTCCGCGAGAAACGCGGCGATGGTGTCGAGCGCGGTCTCGCGATCGGCGCTTGCGAGTTGTTGCACGCGGTGTTGGATGTCGCTCATGGCAGTCTCAAAGTCTCAAAGTCTCAGAGTCTCAAAGGGAGTCGGCCAGCAGGAACCTCTGCGACTTTGAGACTTTGAGACTCTGCGACTTCGTCAAAGCAGCCCACACTCCCGGAGAATCTCCCCCAGCTTCGTCCGGCTCGCCTCCGTGATCGGCGCGAGCGGGGGGCGCAACGTATCACTCTCGAGAATCCCCATCATCTTCAGCGCCGCCTTCACGGGGCCGGGGCTCGCCTCGATGAAGTTGCCGAGGAGCAGTGGGAGGAGGCGGTTGTGGATGACGACGTCGCGGTCGTCGACGAGCTGGCGCATGAGGCGCGGCACCTCGTTCGAGGCGACGGAGATCACGCCGTCGGCGCCGCAGCCGAGGAGCGGGAGCGTCCAGGCGTCGTCGCCGCTGAGGAGGAGGAAGCCGTCGCGTCGCTCGCGCAGGATCGTCAGGATCTGCTCCATGTTCGCCGACGCTTCCTTCACGCCGACGACGTTCGGCAGCTCGCGCCCGATGCGGAGCGTCGTCTCCGCGGTCATGTTCAGCCCCGTGCGGCCCGGGACGTTGTACAGGATCATCGGGAAGTTCGGCTTCATCCGGTCGACCGCCGCCGCCTGCGCGCCGAAGTGGCGGAGGAGGCCGTCGGGCGTCGGCTTGTTGTAGTAGGGGGTGATGGTGAGGATGCCGGCCGCGCCGAGATCGACGGCCTGCTGCGCCAGCTCCACCGCGCGCGGCGTCGAGTTGCTCCCGGCGCCGGCGAGCACCGGCACGCGCCCGTTCGCGGTCCGGATCGTCAGCTCGACGACGCGGCGATGCTCGTCGGGGGTGAGCGTCGGGTTCTCGCCGGTCGTGCCGCAAGGGACGAGGAAGTTGATCCCCTCCTCGATCTGCCAGTTCACAAATTTCTCGAACGCGCCCTCGTCGAGCGAGCCGTCCGCCCGGAAGGGGGTGATCAGTGCGGTGCCTACGCCTCGGAACATCGTCGTTTACTCCAGTTGCGTGTTGCCGGTTGCCCGTTGCCCGGGCTGTGCGGCCGGCGTGAACCCCCGCGGCAACCGGTAACCGGCAACGAGCAACGCCTTACTAGAACACCAGTTCATCAAACCTCAGCAGGCCTTTTCGCCCGCCGAGCCGCTCCGCCGCAAAGACCGCGCCGCGCGCGAATCCCTCGCGGCCGCGGGCGCGATGCGACAGCTCGACGAGGTCGTCGGTCGAGTCGAAGAAGAGCGTGTGCAGGCCGAACTCCGCGCCGACGCGCGACGCCGCGATCGGCGGCTCGAGCTTCCCGTCGCTGCCCGCCTTCACCTCGCTCGCGATCTTGAGCGCCGTGCCGCTCGGCGCGTCCTTCTTCTGCGCGTGGTGCCGCTCTTCCATGCCGGCGGCGTATTGCGGGAAGCGGGCGAACAGCTCTCCCGCGCGCCGCGCCAGCGCGAACATGACGTTCGCCCCCGGCGAGAAGTTCGAGGCGTAGACGCAGGCGATGCCGGCGCCCTCCACCTTCGCGCGCACATCCTCCAGGCGGTCATTCCAGCCGGTGGTGCCGATCACCAGCGCGATCTTGTTCTCGCACGCGACGGCGAGCGTGTCGTCGAGCGCGTCGGCGTGCGAGAAGTCGATCATCACCTCGGCCCCGTTCAGCGGCTCGCGGCGGTCGACGTCGAGGATGCACACGACCTCGTGCCCCGCCGCCTTCGCGACGCGCTCGATCGTCTGCCCCATCTTTCCGTAGCCGTGGATCGCGATCTTCATGCGGGCACCGCCGCCTCGAACAGCGCGCGGTGGATCGCCTTCACCGCGGTGTCGGCGTGCGCGTCGTCGACGACGAGGCTGAGGTTGAGGCCCGAGCGGCCGAGGGAGATCATCTTCACCGGCATCCCGTGCAGCGCCTCCAGCACGCGCGCGCCGATGCGCGAGTCGGACATGAGGTTCTGCCCGACCACCGCCACGATGCACTGGTTGTCTTCCAGCGTGACCTCCGCCTCTTCCGCGAGCCGCCGCTGCAGCTCGTCGGTGTCGTGCTTCTCGTCGATCGTCACCGTCACCGAGACCTCGGAGGTCGCGATGAGGTCGACCGAGATCGCCAGCCGCTCGAACGTCGTGAAGAGCCGCGCCAGGAAGCCGTGCGCGCCGAGCATCCGGTTCGACGCCACGTGCACCATGGTCACGTTCTTCTTGCGCGCGATGGACCGCGGTCCGGCCGATGCCGCCGCCCCTTCGCGCGTGATCAGCGTGCCGGGGGAGGAGGGGTTGTGCGTGTTCAGCACGCGCACCGGGATGTTCGCCTCGACCGCCGGCTCGAGCGTCTTCGGATGCAGCTTCGCGCCGAACTGCGCCAGCTCCGCCGCCTCCTCGAAGGAAAGGAGGTCGATCACGCGCGCGTCGGGCACGAGGCGCGGATCGCACGTGAGCAGGCCGTCGACGTCGGTCCAGATCTGCACCTCGTTCGCGCCGATCGCCGCGGCGACGATGGCGGCGCTGTAGTCGGAGCCGTTGCGGCCGAGGGTCGTGGTGGCGCCGGCGGTGGTGCGTCCGATGAAGCCGCCCATGACCGGGATGCGGTTGCGCTCGAGCATCGGCAGCAGGACGCGCTTCGCGTGCTCCCGCGTCTTCGCCATGTCGGGCAGCGCCGCACAGAAGTTGTCATCGGTCCAGATGACCTCCTCGGAGTGCACGTGCTCGGCCGGCAGCGCGCGCATCATCATCGTGTAGGAGAAGAGGACCGAGGAGAGCTTTTCGCCGATCGACATGACTTTGTCGCGCGCGCGCAGCGTGATCTCGCCGAGGAGCGCGATGCCGCGCAGGATCGTCTGGATCTCGTCGATCTGCCGGTCGAGCTGGCGCATGAAGAGGTCGAGAAAGTCGGACTTTTGCTGCACGAGCCGCAGCGCGACGTCCTCGTGACGCTGCCGCACGCGCGCGATGATCTCCGCCACCAGCTCCGGCTTCTGCGCGCACGCCGCCTCGCTCGCCGCCACCAGCTCGTTCGTGACCCCCGCCAGCGCCGAGACGACGATGACCGGCTTGAGATGACGCCGCGCCGCGACGATCTCGATCGCGTTTGCAACGCGGTCCGCGTCGCCGACAGAGGTGCCGCCGAACTTGATGACGATCATCGCGCGCCTCCGGCGCGCGATGATCGTGTTGTCGGTTGTCGGTTGTCGGTTGT
>DASWNW010000111.1:0-43815 GCA_036399015.1 Thermoanaerobaculia bacterium
CGTTCGAGCTCGCTGATTTCGCGGCCCATTTCGGACACATAACGGACGACGTCCGCACGGGTGATGCGGCGCTCGCCGAGCAGACGATTGAGGACGTACGAAGCCTGGCCGCCGGAGATTTCCGATGAGCCGCCGCCGCCCCCGGCCGTCGAGGCCGAACTGCGCGCTCGACCGGAAGATGAAGCCTGTTTCCTGGGTCTCGCCATTTTGTCACTCCTCCTGTTAGCACTCACGCACAAAGTCTTGTGCAATGTATTGTCCATGTCAATCAAAAAACAAAGCGGACGGACCCTTTAGGAGCCCGTCCGCCATGGAATTTCCGAAAAATGCGCGTCAGTAACGGTAATGGTCCGACTTATACGGACCTTCGACCGGGATGCCGAGGTATTTCGACTGGTCCTCGGTGAGCTGGGTGAGCTCCACGCCGAGGTGCGCCAGGTGCAGGCGCGCGACCTCCTCGTCGAGCTGTTTCGGCAGGACATAAACCTGCTTGCCGTATTCACCCTTGTTGTTCCAGAGCGCGAGCTGGGCCAGCACCTGGTTGGTGAACGACGCCGACATGACGAACGACGGGTGGCCGGTGGCGCAGCCGAGGTTCATCAGGCGGCCTTCCGCGAGGATCAGGACGGCGTGGCCGTCGGGGAAAATCCACTCGTCGTACTGCGGCTTGATGTTGACCTTGCGGACGCCGGAGTACTTCTTGAGGCCGACCATGTCGATCTCATTGTCGAAGTGGCCGATGTTGCTGACGATGGCATTGTGCTTCATGCGCGCCATGTGATCGGCCGTAATGACGTCCTTGTTGCCGGTGGCGGTGACGAAAATGTCGGCCTTGTCGACGACGCTGTCGAGCGAGCGGATCTCGAAGCCTTCCATTGCGGCCTGCAGCGCGCAGATCGGGTCGATTTCCGTGACCACGACGCGCGCGCCCTGGCCGCGCAGCGCCTGGGCGCAGCCTTTTCCGACCTCGCCGAAGCCGCAGACGACCGCCAGCTTGCCGGCGATCATGACGTCGGTGGCGCGATTGAGGCCGTCGATCACCGAGTGGCGGCATCCATAGATGTTGTCGAATTTCGACTTGGTGACCGAGTCGTTGACGTTGATGGCGGGGAACATCAGCGTGCCGGCTTCCTGCATCTGATACAGGCGGTGCACGCCGGTGGTCGTCTCCTCGGAAACGCCGCGCAGGTCCTTCGAGACGCGCGTCCAGCGCTGCGGGTCGCGCGCGAGCTCGGCGCGCAGGAGGTCGAGGATGACGCCCCACTCTTCCGGCTCGTCGGAGGGATTGAAGTCGGGGACGCGGCCGTGGCCTTCGAACTCGACGCCCTTATGGACGAGGAGCGTGGCGTCGCCGCCGTCGTCGACGATGAGGGTGGGGCCGCTGCCGTCGGGCCACATGAGCGCCTCGGACGTGCACCACCAGTACTCCTCGAGCGTCTCGCCCTTCCAGGCGAAGACGGGGATGCCGCGCGGATTCTCGACGGTGCCGCCGGTCTCCGGGCGGCCGACGACGACCGCGGCGGCGGCGTGGTCCTGGGTCGAGAAGATGTTGCAGCTCACCCAGCGCACGTCGGCGCCGAGCTCGGCGAGCGTCTCGATCAGCACGGCGGTCTGGATCGTCATGTGCAGCGAGCCCATGACGCGGGCGCCGCGGAGGGGCTTGTCCTTGCCGTACTTTTCGCGCACGGCCATGAGGCCGGGCATCTCGTGCTCGGCGAGGCGGATTTCGTTGCGGCCGAGGGTGGCCAGGGAGAGATCGCGGACCTTGTACGGCTCACGGTTCGCGGACGCAGCGGCGTCAAACTGATGGGTCAATTCGAGAGTGGCAGTCACTGATCGTTGCTCCTGATTTGCTTGTCCCGGCACCGTGGCGAGTCCATCCGGTGGGTGCGCAGGCGGGTACGAGAAGGGGGAAGTCTACCCGAAGCGGGAAAAATCCCGGAAGGCGGAGGCGGGCGGCCTCCGCGGTGCGTATCATGGACGCATCCGATGGAAAAACAGGTGGTCTTCTACTCCGACGGGGATTACCTCGGCGTGATGCGCCGGCTGCTGATCGACGGCGTGGATACCTTCGTGGCCATTGCCGCATCGTGGCTCGTCTGGCTCATGGCGCGAACCCTGGCGCCGGAACGCTATTCGGCGCTGATCTGGCTGTCGGCGTGCACCGGCGTCTTTTTCGCCTACTTCGTCGTGCTGAAAGGCTCGCGCTTCCGGACGCTCGGCTACATGCTCGCCGGCGCGCAGATCGTCTCGCTCAACGGACAGCGTCCCTCGTACGCCACCCTCCTCGGCCGTCTCTGCTTCGTGGTGCTCGGCCCGGTCAACTTCGTGTTCGACCTCCTGTGGGTGTCGAGCGATCCACGGCGGCAGGCACTGCGCGACAAACTGGCGCACACGTACGTCGTCCGCAGAACCGCCGTCCCGGCGGGAGAGGGGCGCCTCGTTTACGGGACGTACATGGTGTTCGGCTGGACCATTCTTTGTGCCGAAGTGAAATCCGACTACCCCTCGGCCGTTCCGAACCATCCCTGACGGCGGGCCTCGTCCAGGCGCGCCTCCAGGTAATCCCACAGTGCCGGGCAGCCGGCCTTGATGGGGCCCGACACGCGGCTCACGACGCGCTCGTGCGTGATTCCATTTTCCCGCCAGCTCTGGCCGTTGTTGGCGAGATTGAGGAGGACCGGCATGGCGCGGTCGGCGGCGTTCGCAAAGCGGGACTCGGGGGTGACGCCGTCCTCGAACTCCTGCCACAGGCCGACGAAGCGGTCGCGGACCGCGTCGGGGAGCAGGCCGAAAATGCGGGTGATGGAGGCGCGCTCGGCCGCTTTCCGCTCCGTCCATCCGCCCTCGACGAACACCATCGTGTCGCCGGTGTCGATCTCGCCGATGTCGTGCACGAGCAGCATGGCGACGACGCGGTCGACGTCGACCGGGCTTTCGGCGTACTGTGCCATCGACGCCGCCAGCAGCGCGATCTGCCAACTGTGCTCGGCCGAGTTCTCATACCGCTCGAGGCCGAGGGGGCGGGTCTTGCGGGTGACGCCCTTGAGCTTGTCCAGCTCCAGGATGAAGTCGACGATCTGCTGCATGCTCAATTCGCCGTGGTCACGTCCTTGAGGCGCAACTGCGCCTGCCGGACGATCGAGCGCACGCCTGCTGCCTCTTCGTGCATCCCGTCGCGCGCGAACTTCTTCGCGAGCCGCCCCCATACCTGGACGAAGTCGGCCACGAGCTGGTCGCGCAGAAAGAGCGGATAGAGTTCGAGCTCCTCCGCCTCCCAGCGCACGCGGCGCAACACGGCGGCGCGGCGGCCCTCGACGTCGTCAGAGACGGCCAGGAGATAAATCTGCAGCTCCTCGACGTCCAGGAGTTGCGTGTCGGGCTGCAGGTGCAGGATCCCGTCTTCGACGAGCTCGCGCAGTTCCTGGACCGGGACGCCGATGTAGTCGGCGGCCTCGTGGTCGTCGAGGTAGATCGGCTTCTGCTGGAAGAGGTGTTCGAGACGGCGCCTCGTCCGGAGCGCGAGCCGCTCCTCGTCGCTCAGCTCCTGCCATTCGATCACCAGAGGCTCGGGATAAACATCCTCTTCGGACGACATACGGCGATTTTAACGCGCTCCTCCTATACTTTCTTCTCGATGGACCGCTTCCCGGCGGAGTTCGAGGAACTGCTGAACAGGCGCGGGCGGAAGCTGCTGGCGGAGGCGCCACAACTGGAGACGCTGATCCGCAAGCGGCGCACGCCGATCCTCTTCTTCGACGGCGTGATCGACCGCGGCCTGGCCGCCGAATGCGTCCGACTCCTCGACCAGGCGATGTATCCCACCCTGCGGCGGATGCACTTCCCGATTCCGCGCGAGGCGCTGACGGAGATGACCGAGAACTACGGCGAACAGCTCCGGAAGACGGTGCGGGTGAAGACCGCCACCATGAACTCGCGCGACTCGGTCGCGTTGCGTGCGGCGCGTGAGGTGGGGCTGGACGTGATGATGTCGTCGCCGAGCTTCCGCCGCTTCGCGCAGGCCGTCACCACGTCGAACCTGCGCGAGGACTACTGGGCGCGCCAGGTGATCTGCTACGAAACGGGCGACTACAGCGGCCCGCACAACGACCACCACCCACAGCGCGCCGAGGCGCGCAACGGCTTCATCGACTTTCACATCATGTTCGCGAACGACTCGGTCGCGCAGCAGTTGCTGGTGTACGAGGAGCGCGGCTTCCTCTCGGCGGCGCGCGAGGTGGCGGCGAAGCCGTCGATCGCGGTGTACCGCCTGCCGTTCTGGCACTACACGACTCCGCTCGTGGCGCGGCCGGGCGGCGAGACGACGGCGCGGCGCTGGCTGCTCCTCGGCTCGTTCGACTACGACCCGCCGCTGACGCGGTTGGAGTATTGACCTCGATGCCGGGCTGAGAGCCCGGCACTCCAGAGAGAACGTTTCGCGATGTACCATGCCGGGCGAATGGCCGCGCCTGACAAACGCATCCCCCTGCACACGAAGATCCTGATCGGCCTCGTCGCGGGAGCGGCGGTCGGCGGGACGCTGAACAGCATCATGGGGGCGGCCAACCCGAACCTGGTCTTCGTCGCCGACCAGATCACCAACCCGATCGGGCAGCTTTTCCTCCGGCTCCTCCTGCTGATCGTCGTGCCGCTCGTCTTCTCGAGCCTCGTGTCGGGCGTGGCGGGCCTCGGCGATCTGCGGCGCGTCGGCCGCATCGGCGTGAAGTCGCTCGTCTACACACTGGTCATCTCCGCGATCAGCGTGGTGATCGGCCTCACGCTCGCGAACACGATCAAGCCGGGCAAGCGCATTTCCCCCGAGGTGGGGGCGCAGCTCGCGGAGCGCTACAAGGGGGATGCGGAGAAGCGCGTCGAGAGCGCCATCGGCGGCACGCAGGAGTCCGACCCGGCGATGCTGAAGGTGGTGAAGACGCTCGTGCCGACGAACGTCTTTTACTCCGTCGGCCGCGAGACGCCCGACATGCTCGGGCTGATGTTCTTCGCGGTCCTCCTGGGCGCCTGCCTGACGATGGTGGAGAAGGAGACGGCCGCGCCTCTGCTGCGGGTGCTGGAGGCGGTCTTCGCCGCGACCGAGGTGGCAATCCAGATCATCATGCGGCTGGCGCCGTACGCCGTGTTCTGTCTGCTCTTCACGATGACGGCGCGCTTCGGCTTCGGGCTGATGATCAGCCTGGGGTGGTTCGTGCTGACGGTGCTGCTCGGGCTGTCGCTGCACATGTTCGGCGTCTACTCGCTGTCGCTGGCGCTGCTCTCGCGCATCAACCCGCTGGAGTTCTTCCGCCGCACGAAGACCGCCATGATCACGGCGTTCTCGACCTCGTCGTCGAACGCCACGCTGCCGACCGCGCTGCGGGTCTCCGAGGAGAACCTCGGCGTGCCGCGCGACATCAACTCCTTCGTGCTCACCGTCGGCGCCACGGCGAACCAGAACGGCACCGCGCTCTACGAAGGGGTGACGGTGCTCTTCCTGGCGCAGCTCGCCGGCGTCGACCTCTCGCTCGCGCAGCAGTTGATGGTGGTCTACCTGGCCATCCTCGGCGGCGTCGGGACGGCCGGCGTGCCGTCGGGGTCGATCCCCTTCATCATCGTCGTGCTCTCGCAGATCAACGTGAATCCGGCGCTGATCGCGATCATCCTCGGCGTCGATCGCATCCTCGACATGTGCCGCACGGTGCTCAACGTGACGGGCGACATGACCATCGCGACGTACGTGGCGCGGTCGGAGGGATACGAGTTGATGCAGGAGAAGCCGCGGCCTGCCGCCGTCGACCTGTGAACATCGCCGGCCCCGATCCGCTAGAATGGATGACCCGGTATCGGGTGAGACGGGCATGAGAGCGGGGAACATCGATCGGGTGAAGCGCCGCGTGCTGCGGGAAGCAGTCGCGGAGAACCTCGACGTCATGCGGGGAGTGCCTCCCCGCGCGCTCCGTCCGGCCACGCGCTGGTCACGGCTCTGGCTGCGGCGCGTGCCGCTGCTGCTCGTGGCGGTGATGGTGGCCGGCTCCTCGTACCAGATGGCCACGAGCAGCCCGCCGGTGGCGCGGGTGGCGCCGCTGCTCCTCGCCTCCGCGAACCGCGTCATGCCGGTCGCCCCGGAGACGACCGAGTCGGCCGAGCGGATGACCGCGTCGGTCTTCCCGCTCGCGGTGAAGAGAGTGGTGCTCGACGCCGGTCACGGCGGCACCGATCCCGGCGCGACCGCCGCGGACGTCTTCGAGAAAGAGATCACGCTCGACATCGGCCGGCGCCTGCGGACGCTGCTGGAGCGGAACGGCTTCGACGTCGTGGTCACGCGCGACGCCGACCGGACCATCGCCCTCAGAGACCGGGCGAAGCTGGCGAACGAGTCGAAGAGCGACATCTTCGTCTCCATCCACGTGAACGCGCTGGAGCGCCACACCGAGAGCCGCGGGATCGAGACCTACTACCTCGGCACGACCGACGATCCGTCGCTGAAGGCGCTGGCGGCGCGCGAGAACCGCGTCTCCGGCTACTCCGTCTCCGACATGCGCAAGCTGCTCGAGGGCGTCTACGCCGACGCGCGGCGCGAGGAGTCGGAGCAGCTCGCGGCGGCGGTGCAGAAGAAGCTGTACGACACGCTGCGCCAGAGCGACGCGGGGCTGGAGAACTGGGGCGTCAAGCGGGCGCCGTTCCTCGTCCTCGTCGCCACCGACATGCCGGCCGTGCTGGCGGAAGTCGGCTGCATCTCGAACGAAAAAGAATCCGCGATGCTGCGCACGCCGGAGTACCGGCAGAAGATCGCGGACGCGCTCTTCGACGGCATCCGCGCGTACGCGGGCGCGAGCTCGCCGCAGAAGAAAGGGAGCGAACAGAATGGCTGAAGTGCTCAACGTGGGGATCGATCTCGGCACGTCCCGCAGCGCGATCTCGGCGTCGAACGGCGAGCGGTTCGTCGTCGACAGCTTCGTCGGCTGGCCGGTGGACATGGTGGCGCGCAAGGTCCTCAAGCGCGAGGTGCTCATCGGGCACGAGGCGGTGGCCAACCGCACCATGCTCGACCTGCACCGCCCGCTCGAGCGCGGCCTGCTGAAGGAAGGGTCGGAGAAGGACGTCGAGGCGGTGCGCGAGCTGCTCAAGCACCTGCTGCGCCTCGTCGGCGTCAACGGCAAGATCGAAGGCTCGAACGTGCGGGCGGTGGTGGGCGTCCCGGCCGCGTCGCTGCGGACGAACAAGCAGTACCTGCGCAACGCGATGAAGGGGATCGTCGACAGCCTGCTCATCGTCACCGAGCCGTTCGCGGTGGCGTACGGGCTCGACGCGCTGCTGCACACGATGATCATCGACATCGGCGCCGGCACCACCGACTTCTGCGTCATGAAGGGGCGCTACCCGACGGACGAGGACCAGCGCACGCTCACCGTGGCGGGCGACTCGATCGACACGCAGCTCCTGAAGCTGATCGAGGAGCGCCACCCGCAGGCGAACGTGACCGTCTACATGGTGCGCGAGTGGAAGGAGAAGCACAGCTTCGTCGGCACCGCGGGCGACCGGGTGGTGGTGAGCGCGCCGGTGAAGGGGGTGCCGACTGAGCTCGACATCACCAA
Organism: Thermoanaerobaculia bacterium; assembly: GCA_036399015.1. Classification (GTDB taxonomy): domain Bacteria; phylum Acidobacteriota; class Thermoanaerobaculia; order Gp7-AA8; family Gp7-AA8; genus QHVT01. The sequence continues at coordinate 7,590 of DASWNW010000111.1, forward strand.
CGAGATGAAGACCGCGTGCGAGACGATCCTCCCGCCGATCGTGGAGACGATGCTCGACCTGCTCGCGCGCGTCGAGCCGGAGTTCCAGGAGCGGGTGCGGAATAACATCATCCTCTCCGGCGGCGGCGGCCTCATTCGAGGCCTGGCGGAGGCGCTGGAGGCGTCGCTCAAGGCGGTCGGCGGCGGCAAGGTGAAGTACATGCACGACCCGGTCTTCATCGGATCGGACGGGGGGCTGGCGCTGGCGACCGACGCGCCGGAAGGGGACTGGGAGCGGTTATCGGCGTAGCACGTGAATGACTCGCGTGCTCGTCTTCCTGCTCGTTCTCCTGACGGCGATCGTCCTGTTCGCAACGCTCCTCCGCCGCACGGGCATGTTCTTCCCCGACGTCTACCCGCGCGGGCGTTGGAACCCGCAGGACTGGATGGTCGTGCCGTCGGAGCACACGTTCCAAACGCCTGACGGGCTGAAGCTGCACGCCTGGTTCTTCCAGGCGAAGGACCAAGACGCGCCGGTGATGCTGTGGTTTCACGGGAACGCCGGGAACCTCACCGACCGGGCGGAGATGGCGGAGGGGTTCGCACAGCGCGGCATCTCCGTGTTCGTGTTCGACTACCGCGGCTTCGGGCGGAGTGAAGGGCGGGTCTCGGAGAACGGCATCTTCAAGGACTCTCTCGCCGCCTATGACTACGTGGTCAGCCTCGGCGCGAAGAAGATCGTGCTGTACGGCGAGTCGATCGGCGGTCCCTACGCCGCGTACGTCGCGCGCGAGCGGAAGGGGGTGCGCGCCGTCGTGATCGAGAACTCCTTCCCCTCGCTGACCGCGCTCGGCAACCACCTCTATAAGCTGGGGTGGGTGGCGCCGTTCGCGATGCGGACCACCGACTGGCTCAACCGTGCGGGGGTGCCGGTACTCGTCATGCATGGCACTCGCGACGGCGTGATTCCTTACGCTCTCGGCAAGCAGCTTTACGACGGCCTGCGCGTCCGGAAGGAAATGCTCACGTCCAACGCGGGACACTGCGAGATCCCGGTGCTCGACACGCAGCGCTACTACGAAACCGTCACCCGATTCGTCCTGAAGGAGGCAGCATGAAGTTCGTTCTCCGTCTCGCTCCCGCGGCACTGCTCCTGGCCGCCTGCGCGACGACCCCTCCGGCCCCCGCGCCGGCTCCGGCGACGCCGGCCCCGGAAACTCCGGCGGCCGAAACGGCCGCCGCTCCACAAGCCCCCGCGCGAGGGCTGAACGTCCCGGTCGAGTACCACAAGCTCGACAACGGGCTGAAGGTCGTGCTGTCGCCCGACCGCACCGCGCCGACCGCGACCGTCGCCGTCTACTACGGCATCGGCTTCCGCATCGAGCCGCGCGACCGCACCGGCTTCGCCCACCTCTTCGAGCACCTCATGTTTCAGGGCTCGGAGAACCTCGGCAAGATGGAGTTCATCCGGCTCGTGCAGTCGAACGGCGGGGTGCTGAACGGCTCGACCCGCTTCGACTTCACCAACTACTTCGAGATCGTCCCGGCGCACACGCTGGAGACGATGATCTGGGCGGAGGCCGACCGCATGCGCGGGCTGGCGATCACCCAGGAGAACCTGAAGAACCAGCAGGAAGTGGTGAAGAACGAGGTGCGGGTGAACGTGTTGAACCAGCCGTACGGCGGGTTCCCCTGGCTCGACCTGCCGCAGTACGCGAACACGAACTGGTACAACGCGCACAACTTCTACGGCGACCTCTCCGATCTCGACGCGGCCACGCTCGAAGACTCGCGCACCTTCTTCCGGCAGTACTACGCGCCGAACAACGCCGTCATCGCCATCACCGGCGACATCGACACGGCGCAGGCGCTGCGGTGGGTGCGGCAGTACTTCGGCCCGATCCCGGCGGTCGCGCTCGCGCCGCAGCCCGACATCTCCGAGCCGCGGCAGACCGAGGAGAAGCGGCACACGAAGGTGGACGAGAAGGCGACGCGGCCGGCGCTGGCGATCGGCTGGCACGCGCCACCGGCGGACACGCCGGAGTACTACGCGATGGGAATCATCGACCAGATCCTCGCCGCCGGAAACGACTCCTGGCTCTACCAGGACCTGGTGCAGACGCGCGGGCTCACCGGCGACGTCGGCTCGTCGATGAACGCGCTCGGCAACATGTTCAACATCAACGGGCCGACGCTCTACACGACCTGGCTCTTCCACGACCGGGACAAGACGGCGGACCAGATCCTCAGCGCGATCGACGCCAACGTGACGCGCCTCCAGACGCAGCCGGTGGACGCGGCCACGATCGAGCGGGCGCGGGTGAAGATGCGCTCCGCGCTGTACGACGAGATCGAGGGGCTGTACGGCTTCGGCCGCGCCGACCTCCTGGCCTCGTTCGCGCTGTTCTACGACGACCCGAACCGGATCAACCAGGTCGAGGAGCGGTTCGCGCAGGTGACGCCGGAGCTGATCCAGCGCACCGCGCAGGAGTACCTCCGCCCGACCAACCGCACCGTGCTGATGGTGAACCCGCAAGGCTGACGATTTCGGGTTCCTCGGGTTCCTCGGAGTTCCTCGGAGTTCCTCGGCGATGAGCCGAGCACCGCGGTCCCCCGAGGAACTCCGAGGAACCCCGAGGAACTCCGAGGAACCGTTATGAAGAAAACCGCAATCATCCTCGCGACGCTGCTGGTGGCCGCCGGCGCGTTCGCGCAGCAGACGCAGAAGCAGACCCCGCCCGCTCCCGGTACGCCGCGCAATTTCGCGATTCCGGAGATCCGCCGCTTCTCCTTGCCCAACGGGCTGCAGGTGCGGCTCGTGCCCTACGGGGAAGTGCCGAAAGTCACGGTGCGCCTCGTGACGCAGACCGGGAACATCGACGAGCAGTCGGGGCAGACCTGGCTGGCCGACGTGACCGGCTCGATGATGGAGCAGGGCACCGCCACCCGCTCACCGGAGCAGATCGCGCGCGAGGTGGCGATGATGGGCGGCGCGCTCGACGTGGCGGTGGGGATGAACCTCGTCACCGTCGGCACGGACGTCTTCTCGGAGTCGGCGGCCGCCGCGATCGCGCTGGTGTCGGACGTCGCGCGCAACCCGCGCTTCCCCGAGGGGGAGCTGGGGCGCATCAAGGCGGACCTGATCCGCAACCTCTCCATCCAGCGGAGCCAGCCGCAGCCGATCGCGGCCGAGAAGTTTTCGCAGGTGCTGTTCGGCGATCACCCGTACGGCCGCCTCTACCCGACCGAGCAGCAGTTGCAGTCGTACACGCTCGACCAGGTGCGCTCGTTCCACGAGCGGAACTTCGGCGCGGCGCGCAGCTACCTCTACGTCGTCGGCCGCTTCGACCAGGCGGCGGTGGAGTCGGCGATCCGCAGCAGCCTCACCGACTGGAAGGCCGGCGCGCCGGCGACCAAGCCGTCCGTGACGCCGGTCAGCCGCCGCGCGATCTATCTCATCGACCGCCCGGGCGCGGTGCAGTCGACGCTCCACATCGGGCTGCCGATGGGAGACGCGACCGGCGGCGACTATCTCCCGATCACCGTCATGAACGCGCTCCTCGGCGGCTCGTTCGGCTCGCGCATCACCAGCAACATCCGCGAGCAGAAGGGCTACACCTACTCCCCCACCAGCACCGTCACCACGAGGCTCGGCGCCGGCGCCTGGGCGGAGGTGGCCGACGTGACGACGAACGTCACCGGCGCGTCGATCAAGGAGATCCTCTTCGAGGTCGACCGGCTGCGCACGGAGCCGCCCACCAGCGACGAGCTGCGCGGCATCCAGAACTTTCTGGCCGGCACGTTCGTGCTCCGCAACTCGAGCCGCGCCGGCATCGCCGGGCAGCTCGCCTTCCTCGACCTCTACAGCCTCACCGAGGACTACCTGCGCAACTACGTGCAGCGCGTCTACGCCCTGACGCCGGGCGACATCCAGCGGATGGCGAAGACGTACATCGACCCGGCGAAGCTGGCCATCGTGGTGGTGGGCGACCGCGCGCAGGTGACGGAGCAGCTCAAGCCGTATGGGGACATCACGCAATAGGCCGGTAAACTGCCCCGTCAGATGAAACCGGGCGACATCCTCGACGGCCGTTACGAGATCACGGAACGCCTCGGCGCCGGCGGGATGGGCGAGGTGTTCAAGGCCGTCCACACCTACCTCGGGTCGCCGCGGGTGATCAAGGTGGTGCACGCGCACATCTCCGCCAACGCGGACGCACGGGAGCGGTTCCTGCGCGAGGCGCGAGCGGCGACGAAGATCCAGCACGGGAACGTCGCCACGCTCCACGACTTCGCGACGCTGCCCGACGGCGCGCATTACATGGTGTGGGAGTTCATCGACGGCGTGAACCTCGCCGAGCGGCTGCGCCAGCGGGGAACGCTCCCGCCGCGGCAGGCGGTGCGCATCGCCGTGCAGGCGCTGCGGGGGCTCGACGCGATCCACCGCGCCGGCATCATCCACCGCGACATCAGCCCGGAGAACCTGATGATCACCGCCGACGACGAGGTGAAGATCATCGACCTCGGCGTGGCGAAGGTGCAGGACACCGAGGCGGTGTCGCAGACGCGCACCGGGATCTTCGTCGGCAAGCTGCGCTACGCGTCGCCCGAGCAGCTCGGCTTCCTGCCCGAGGGGGAGCGCATCGACGCGCGCGCCGACCTGTACGCGCTGGGGATGGTGCTGGTGGAGCTGCTCACCGGACGGCCGCCCTACGAGGCGAAGTCGCCGCACGAATACTTCCTGATTCACGCGCGCGACCTGACGACGAAGACCACCATGACGCCGCTCCCGGTCGAGCTGCCGGGAAGCGCGGCGCTGCAGAAAGTGCTCGAGAAGGCGCTCGCGCGCGACCGGAACGACCGCTTCTCCGGCGCGCGCGAGTTCATCGCGGCGCTGGAGGAGATCGAGCGGACGCTCCCGGAGCCGAGCCACTCGGCGACGCTGATGATGCCGGTCGACGGCGACGCCACCATGAAGGTGCTGTCGCAGCAGGACACGATGCATCGCCAGACGGTGCAGACGCCGCTGCCGGCGCCGCCGCCCGCCGCCACGGTGCGCACGCCCCTCCCCGCGCCGGTCCGGCGGGGGATGAACCCCGCCTACCTCGTCGCCTTCGTGGCTGTGGCGGCGCTGCTGGCGGGCGGCGTGCTGCTCTGGCCGCGCACGGGCGAGCGCGAGCCGGTCGTGCGGACGGCGAATGCCGCCGTCCCGCCGGTCCAGCAGCCGGTGCAGGAGACGACCACCACCATCGCCGCCCCGCTGCCCCGGATTTCGGAGTCGGCGGTGACGGTCAGCGCGAACCCCACCCCTCCCCCCGCCGAGGCTCCGGCGCCGGTCGCCGAGGCACGTCCCGCTCCGCGCCAGGACGAGCCGGAACAGGAGCCGGAGCCCGCTCCCGCCCCTTCCCTCGCCTCAATCCCCACGTACGTCGACGGCGACGACTCCGGGATGAACGACCGGGCGGTGGAGCGCCTGCGCGAGGCGCTGCAGGGGACGAACACCGTCGCCCTCCGCGCCGGCGGCATGCAGGTCGAGCTGATGAGGGCGCTGAGGGACAACTTCGAGGGGATCCAGTTCGAGGCGTACGCGCCGGTTGTGATCCGGTTCCAGGGGCAGTACGACCGCCTCGGCCGTGGCCGCAAGCGCCGCTCCGCCGTGGCGACGGTCGAGAAAGACGGCCGGGTCGTGTTCCGATACGAGCTGCCCGACGAGACCTACCGGGTCGGACTGACCCCGGCCGAATCGTTCGCGCGGGTGCTCGCGGACGCCATGCAGGAGTAGGGGCGGAACAGAAATTGCGAGGTGTTCGTTGATGAAAGTGATATGATTCGTTAGAGTCAACGAGATTACTTCATGGCATACGGACACATCGAACCGGCTGGTACCAGCAAAGAGACGAAGGCGGGCGAGCTCAACGCGACCTCCTGCCTGAGCTGCGGACACTCCGTCCCCGAAGGCAGCTTCATCGAGTCGCTGCTCCAGGTCCTGCGGAGCCAGCTTGCCGACACCGACATCGACGAATATCTCGCCTCGGCGCGCGAGTACCTGAAGGGCTCGGGCAGCAAGGTGACGTCCTACACCCGGGAGAATCCGGCGAAGGTCACGACCGGCGTCGCGGCGCTGGCGCTCGGGGCCGGGCTGGTCTACTCGGCGAAGCACCGGCATGAGGAGATGCAGCAGATGAGACAGATGATCGACTCGATGATGCCGCAAACCCCGGTGCCGCTCCCGCCGCAGGTCCTGCAGGCGCGGCGGAACGCGGAGGCGCGGGAGGCTCTGTTCGAGGAGTTCGGCGCGCTCAGCAGCGCCGAGATCGGCAAAATGGCCGGCTCGAAGTCGCCGAACCGGGCCGCGCTCGCGCATCGCTGGAAGACCGACGGCCGGATCTTCGCCGTCCCCCACCAGGGAGCGAACTACTTCCCCGGCTTCCAGTTCTCGCCGGAGGGGCAGCCGCTCCCCGTCATCGCCTCCGTGCTCTCGATTCTGTCGGGGACGGCGGCGGCGTGGGAGGTGGCGCTCTGGTTCACCGGCCGGAACGGCTGGCTGGACGGGCGGCGTCCGGTGGACCTGCTGGTGAGCGATCCCGACGCCGTGATCGCCGCGGCGGAGCGGGAAGTCGAAGATCTTGTCTTCTAAGCTGCCGCCGCCGCCCGATCCGTTCGACCTGCCGTACAACGTGGAGACGTGGAGCACCCGCAAGTCGATCATGCGGGTGCACCACTGCCGGTTCGGGGCAACCGAGTTCAACCCCGGCGCCGGCGACGGCAGGTTTCATCCGCTGCACGATGGCGCCGGCAACCCGGTGCCGACGCTCTACGGGGCGAGCACGTTCTTCGGTGCCGTCTCGGAGACCGTCTTTCACAACATTCCGGTGACCGGGCCGGGGAAGCTGATCCGGCAGTCGGTGCTCATGCCGCTGCTGTGCTGCACGCTCAGGCCGGCGCGGCCGCTTCGCCTGCTCCAGCTCCGCAGCTACGGCCTGACGAAGCTCGGCCTCACGCGGGCGCAGCTCATCGAGAGCGAAGCCGACCAGTACGCCGTCACCCGCGCCTGGGGAGCGGCCCTCTACCAGCGGGCGCCTGAGGTCGACGGCCTGATCTGGACCTCGCGCCAGGACGACGCCGCGGCGGCGCTGGTGCTCTTCGGCACGCGCGTCCGCCGCGAGGAGCTCGTCGTCACCGCTACCCCCCGCCCGCTCTACCCGCCCGGACAGGGCTGGCAGGACCTGCTGTTCGCGGCTGACGCGGCCGGGATTCTGGTGGTGGTTCCGGAAGAGGACTGACGTTGTCGTTCGGGTTGCGGTCGATGAGCTTGTGGAACGGATCGATCCCCACGCGCGAAGGCTTCCCCTCCACCACGACCTCGAACGTCTGAACCGGCCTGGTGAGGCGCCGTTGCCCGGCGAAGAGCGTCCGCTCCTCGTTCTCGCCGAAGACGACCACGTCCGCCCAGTCGTCGATCGGCACCGGCGTCTCCTTCCCCACCCCGTCGGCGCGCAGCTTCGTCGCGGCGACGGTGAGCTTCACCACGTACCTGCCATCGGCGCGCCGTGAGACCGCCGCCTCGCGCGCCTGGAGGTCGTACAGCACGATGCGCTCGAAGAGGTCGGAGATCAGCTCCTGCTGCTCCGGCGGCGACTCGGCGCGGAAGTACTCCACGAGCTGCCTCGCCGCCGGGTACGGCGGACCGGCGAAGGCATGCTCGCGGACGAACCTGGCCAGGGCGCGGTTCACCCGCTCCTCCCCGATGGCGTCCTGCAACGCGTACATGGCCAGCGCGCCCTTGCGGTAGTGGATGTAGTCCTGCTTCTCCACCAACACGAGCGGCAGCTCCGCGATCGTCTCGCGGCTGCGGCCGTCGAGGTAGCGATCGAGCTCGTAGCGCAGCAGGCGCCGCATCTTCGCGGGCGGATACTCCTTCTCCAGCACCATCAGGGCGGAGTACTGCGCGATCGACTCGTGCAGCATGGTCATCCCCTGGACCGAGGCGCCGACGACCTGATGCCCCCACCACTGATGCGCGAGCTCGTGCGCAACGACGTAGAAGACGTAGTCGATTGCCTCGCCGTCGCGCAGGTCGGCCACGAAGCCCATCGTCTCCGACACCGGGATCGTATTGGGGAGCGCCTGCGCGAAGTCGGCGTAGCCGGGGAACTCGACGATCCGCACCTGCCGGTGCTGGTAGGGCGAGTAGTTCCGGGAAAAGTACTCGAGTGACTTCTGCACCCCCTCGATCATCCTGTCGACGTTGTACGGGTGCCGAGCGTCGTAGTAGATCTCGATCGGCACGTCGCGCCAGCGGCCGCGCTTCACCTGGTAGCGCGCAGAGAGGTAGGCCCAGAAGCCGGGGATCGGCGACGTCGTCTTGTAGTGGAAGTAGCGGCGGCCGTTCGCAGTCCACTGGCGCTGCAGGTACCCCGGCGCGAGCGCGATCTGGTCCGCGCTGGTGCTGACGGTCGTATTCAGGCTCACCCAGTCGGTCCCGCGCCCCAGTTTGTTCTCCCGGAGCGCCTGGGCGTCGTGCGCCTTCTTCATCCGTTCGACGGGCGGGAGGCCGTGCCGGCGGCGCGCGTTGTTGTCCTGCAGCTCGACGCGCGACGTGTAGCCGAAGTGGGGGAAGTAGTCGAAGCTGTTGATGAAGGTCCCGTTCTCGACCACCTTGTTGTTCGCGTCGCCGTTCGGGAAGCCGCGCGCCTCGAAGGCCGTCCTGAACTTCATCGTCAGCGACGCGCCCGGCGCCAGCGGCCGCGCCAGCGTATAGACGCGGTAGCCGAGCTCCCGGTCGTCCGAGCGGAGCGTCGCGCCGGGAATGGCGGCGTCGAACGAGGTGAGGGTGCGCGGCGACCAGGTGACGTGCAGGTCGCGGATCGGCACGCCGCTCCGGTTCACGGCCACGTACGAGCCGTCGATGAAGACGGCGCGCCGCTCCGGATGAAGGTCGACGTTCGCCTTCGCCTCGACGATCCCCGGCCGCGGATGGCGTTCGTACCTCTTGTACTCTTTCTCCGCCGCCGCCTGCAGCGCCTCGAGCTCGTCTGCCGTGCGGTAGGTGTTGAGGACGTTGGTGTTGTAGTAGATGAAGCAGCCGGTCGAGGCGAAGGCGGCGAAGAGCAGCGCGATCGGCGCGGCGACCGGCTTGCGGAGCCTGCCGCGCGCAATCCGCAGCCGCTGCCGCAGGCCCGACTCGGTCCCGCGCACCCAGAAGAGATGGCCGACCGCCAGCATCAGCGCGACGAAGAGGATCCAGTAAAGGCTGATCCAGAACATCGGCGCGGCGAAGTGGCCGTAGCCGTTCATGTCCGAGTACTGGACCGGCGGGAGCGACGCGAAGCGGTACAGCACATGCTCGAAGCCGAGCTTCGGCAGCGCGAGGTGCAGCGTGAACCAGAGCAGCAGCCCGATGAAGCCGGCCAGGCGGTGGTTGAAGAAGAGCTGGAGCAGAAAGGCGAGGCCGGCGATCAGCGCCAGCCGCACGCCGATCAGCCCGAGCACCGCCTTCAGGTAGAGCTCCGGCTCGTAGTTCGTGTAGCCCATCGCCGTCTGGACCGCCACCGCCGTCAGCACCGCCGCGACGAGCGTGACGAGCACCACGAGCAGCAGCGACGTCAGCTTCGCCGGCCACAGCACCGCCGCCGGTACCGGGAGGGCGTCGCTCACTTCGCTCAGCCCGGCGCTCCGCTCGCGCCAGACGACCTCGCCCGAGTAGAAGGCGGCGATGAGGAGGGAGAAGATGGCGAATCCGGCCCAGATCGCGTCCACCATCTCCCGCGTCACGGGATAGGGCGCGTCGAGGCCGCCGAGATCGGACGAGGCGCCCGCCACGCTCACGACGCCGCAGAAGAGCATGATCAGGAACGGCACGCTCGTCAGGATGGCCAGCAATTCGAACCGGACGATGGCGAGGAACTGCGCGAACGGTGCGTGGCGGGTTTCCACCGGCCGCTCGCCGAGAGGCCGCACCGGCGGGAGGAGCGGCTCGGCAACCGGCTGCTGCTGCTGAACCTTGCCGCCCCGCGAGCGCGCCGTGGAGCGGAACGCTACATACGCCACCCCCAGCACCGCCGCGGCCACGCCTAGCCAGAGCAGGCGGTTCCAGAGCAGCACCCCTTCCAGCGCCACGACCCGCGTGTTCTTCTCGAAGACGCTCCAGTAGCGGACGGAGAGCATCCAGGAGAGCACGCCGAAAGGATCGAGCAGGGCAACGGCGAGGATCTCCCGCCCAATGTCGCCGCCGAGGGAGCCGGCCACGCCATAGAGGACGTACGTCGCCACGACGCTCGCGTACGTGGCCATGAGGCTGCGGGTGAGCGCGGCCACGGCGAAGAAGAGAGCGGCGAAGAACAGCAGGTTCGGGGCGACCAGGACGCAGAGCGAGTAGAGATAGGGATAGAGGGCGACGGGGCCGAGCTCCTCCCGCGGCACCCAGGGGGCGAAGCTGCCGAAGACAATCGCGGCGAAGACGCCGAGGTAGACGAGCAGCGCCGCCAGGAACGAGCCGAGGAAGCGGCCGCCCATGTACTGCCACTTTTTGACTGGCATCGTGAAGAACAGCGCATCGCTCTTCAGCTCGAAGTCGCGCTGGATGGAGGCGGCCACGAACGCGGTGGCGGTCAGCGGCGCGAAGAGGCCCATCAGCACCAGCACCGCCATCGTGACGTAGGGGGAGTTGCGGTGGACCTGGCCGAGCGCGCCGCCGAGGGAGACGGCGTCGCTGCTGACGGAGACGAGCGTCAGCGCGAAGTAGAGGCAGAACAGGATGGAGAAGAGCGGCGCCCGGAGGTGGTAGCGCAGCTCGAACGAGGCGATCGCGCGGAGGAGCATGCCTGCTGATACGCCGGGCGGGAAATGTGGTGTACAGCGCGGAAGGCTGTCTACATCCGCGCTCGTCGGTCGTTATCAGCGGGCAAGGAGACCGAAAGCCCATGACCCCAGTCACCCGGATGTTCCTGATCGTCCTGCTCGCGTTGCCGCTGGTCGGAGCGTTGTCCGCTCAGGAGGCGCCGGCGGCGACGGCGACCGAGACTACCGGTACCGAGACGACCGTCACGGCGGCTACCGCAACCGAAGCGGCGGAGGAGGAGACAACCGAGGCGGCGCCGAACAGCTACGACCTCCGGAGCGAGTTCTCGTCCCTGGTCAGCAACAGCTCCCCCGAGCTGGGGACGATCCTCGCCCTCCGGCCTGACCTCCTGGCGAACGAGGAGTTCATGGCCGGCTACCCCGAGGTGGCGCGCTTTCTGGCCGAGCACCCGGAGGTGAGCAGGCGGTCGGGCTTCTTCCTGGCGAAGTTCAACGAGCAAACCCGGTCACGCGGTCCGGTGGAGCAGATCCTCGAGCCGCTCATGGCGCTGCTCGGGTTCATCATCGTGGCGCTGGCGCTGATCTGGATCGTCCGCACCGCCATCGAGCAGCGCCGCTGGACCCGGCTCACGCGCACGCAGACCGAGGTGCACAACAAGATCCTCGACCGCTTCGGGTCGAGCGCCGAGCTGCTCGAGTACATCAGGACGCCGGCCGGGACGAAGTTCCTGGAGTCGGCGCCCATCGAGCTGCGGCCGGAGCGCGTCCAGCAGCATGCGCCGCTGAGTCGCGTCATGCTGTCGATCCAGGCCGGCGTGATCGTGGCGGCCGGCGGCATCGGGATGCTGCTGGTCAGCACCCGCTACCCCGCCGACAGCGGCCAGGGGCTCTTCGCCCTCGGCGCGATCGCGCTCTGCGTCGGCGCCGGCTTCATCGCCTCGGCGCTGGTGACGATCTTCCTCTCGCGCCGCTTCGGCCTCTGGCCGGGCGAGGAGAGAGTCGCGGGCGAGGAGCGGGGCGCGTGAGATGATCGGAAAAATGCGTTTTCCGCTCGTCATCCAAGATGGAACGATCGCCCGCGGCCTCGAGCTCGAGCGCGCCCTCTCATCGCTGATGAACGAAGACGAGTTCCGCGCGTTTTACGAGAGGACGGCGCGCCCGCTCTGGGCGTATCTCTCGCGGATGACCGGCAACCGCCAGGAGGCGGACGACATCCTGCAGGAGGCGTACTACCGCTTCTACCGCGCCGGCGCGCAGCACGCCGATGAGACACACCGGCGCAACTCGCTGTTCCAGATCGCGACGAACATCGTTCGCGACGCCGCGCGCCGCTCGAAACGGCGGGACGACGTGCCGTACGACGAGGAGTCGCAGGCCGCCCGCGCGCCGCGCAGCACGACGCCGGCGCCGGATCGCGAGGTGGCGGTGCGCACCGATCTCGCCCGCGCGATGCAGCAGCTCGAGCCGGTGCAGCGGGAGATGCTGTGGCTCGCCTACGCGCAGGGGGCGTCGCACGAGGAGATCGCCGAGGTGCTGGGACTGCGGCCGGTGAGCATCCGCACGCTGCTGCTCCGGGCGCGGCGGAAGCTTGCGGGGCTGCTCGCGGGCGACGCGGCGCGGGAGGCGGGACGATGAGCGCCGTTCGCTGCGAGCGTGAAGACGAGCTGCTCGACGCGCTGGGCCGCGGCTTCGTCGGCGCGGAACTGGAGGCGCACGCCGGCGCGTGCACGGCGTGCAGCGAGCTGCGCCTGGTCGCCGGTGCGCTGCTCGACGACCGGAGCGCCGCGATGGCCGAGGCGCCGCTGCCTGCTGCCGGGACGATGTGGTGGCGCATGCGCCTCCGCCGCCGGCAGGAGCTGGAGGCGCGAGCGCGCCATACGCTGCTGATCGGTCAGGCGATGACCGTGGCGGCAGCGGCGGCGCTGGCGATCGCCTTCTTCGGCGCCGACCTGGCTGTCGCGGTGCGTGAGATCGTGGCCACGATCCGGGTCAGCACTCCCCTGCTGATCGTTGCGGCGTTCGTCCTGGCGACGCCGATCGCCGGCTGGGCCGTCATCCGGCAGAAGTAGCGTTCCGTTCGAAATCGAACGGCTCCCCTGCGCGATCGCACGGATTCCGTCCGCAAACGAACGGCTTCTCTCCCTTTTTTGCCGTGCGCTCTGAAAATTCTGCCGCCCGCTCTGAGAAATCGAACAGATTCTCTGAGAAATCGAACGGCTGCCGGCACATTTTTCCGAGCTTCCCAATGAAATCACACGGCCGCTCTTCGATTTTTCCTGCGCTCTTAAAGGTTCTAATTGACCTTTCGACGTGCATGGCCTTATATTGTTCACGTGCACTACACGCGCGTAGGCAACAAACAAAAATTCAAAAACGAGGAAAGGAGAAAAACATCATGAAGAAGATCGAAGAGGTAACCCCGACCGGCGCCGCGGCCACGGCAGACGAACCGGTCAGCAACCGCTACATGGCGGACGCGCTGGAGCAGGTGGGCCGGCTCCGCATGATCCGCGAGCTGTTTCCCGACGAGCCGGACGCCCGTGAGCTCACGCCGCACGAGATCCGTCTCGCCAACGTCACCCGCGTCGAGGCGCTCGAAGAGGCCGCGACGTTCGCCCAGGCGCAGCCGAACGTGGGGGGCTCGCTCTCCAACGTCGAGGCGCTGCACGACACCATCCAGTTCGTACTCGCGTACGAACGGGTGCGGGGAGAGGCGATGAAGGTCCTGCGGCACATCGACCGCGCGATCCTTCGCCGCAAGCTGAAGGGCGTGAGGCTCGCCCGTGGACTGTACGTCGTCGCCAAGGCTTACGCCGCGCGGGTCGCGGACGAGAGCGCGAAGACGCACGTGCAGCTCATGCAGCGCAGTCTCGTGCGTCGCCGGAAGACGAAGCCGGCGCCGCCGGCCGATCCTGAAGCGACGGCGAAGAAGTAACCGGAGGGGCCGGAGGAGGGTCTGAGAATGGCTGGCACCATCGACCTCCCCGGCTCCTCACTGACCGCTCATCAGCCGCGGCGGCGGGTTCGATCCCCCCGCCGCGGCCATTTTGCCGTCAGCTCATCTTACCGCGGGCTACGAGTCCACCAGCGTCCGCAGCTGCCGTGACGCGACGCTGAGCATCGCCAGGTCGACCGTGGTCGACGCGCGGAAGTCGTGCATGGTCTGGTCGACGCGCTCGACGATCCGGGGACGGGAGGCCAGCCAGGTCTCCACCGGGTCGGACCCGGCGCCGTTCGTCTCCACGATCACTCGCGACGCGAGCGTGCTCTGGTAGTTGAAGAAGTCGTCCGCGAGCGCCGCGAGCGCATTCTTCTGCCACGGCGTCTCGGCGGCGACGTTCTGGCTGGCGGTGCGCAGCCGGTCGAGCGTGAAGCGCTCGCCGACGCCGAAGTAGACGCGCGCCACGTCCTCGACGCCATGCGCCGCGTCGGTGCGGGCGATGCGGATGATGTCCATGGCCGAGGTCATGACGTCGAGGCTGGCCACCCGCTTCGCCAGCTCCTCCGGGATCCCGTCCTCCGTCAGTTCCGCCTGGCGGACGCGCACGCGTCCGAGGAGCGCGGCCGGCAGCACGTCGACGAGCCGGTTCTGGATGGCCTCGATGCGGGGGCGGAACTCCCCCACCAGCGCCGCGATGTCGAGCCGCTCGTAGCCGCTGCGGAGCAGCCAGAGGATCGCGCGCTCCAGCAGCCGCGCCACGGCGATCATCATGTCGAGCTGCACTTCGGCCGGCAGCTTGTTGTCGAGCGCCTCGATGTCGCGCCAGACCGAGCGGAGGTCGAACGCGTCGCGGATGATGATGAAGGCGCGCGCGATGTCGGCCGGCCCCTTCCCGGTGTCGTCGGACATCTGCCAGGCGAACGTCGGCCGGACGCGGTTGACCATCGCGTTCGTCACCACGGTGGCCACGATCTCGCGGCGGAGGCGGTGGCGCTCGATGGCGGAGCGGAAGCGGACGCGGAGCTCGTCGGGGAAGTAGAGAACGAGGTCGTTCGCGAGCTGCGGATCGTCCGGCAGGTCGGTCTTCACCAGGTCCTCGAACAGCACCATCTTCGCGTAGGCGAGCAGCACCGCGATCTCCGGCCGCGTCAGGCCGATCCCCTGCGTGTGGCGATGGCCGATCGTCTCGTCGTCGGGCAGCCCCTCGATGGCGCGATCGAGCTTGCCGGTTTTCTCGAGGCCGCGCATGAAGCGGGCCTGCATGTCGAGCACGCTCTCGCCGAGGCTGTGGGTGACGGAGATGGCCTGCGTCTGCTCGTAGTTGTCGCGCAGCACCAGGCCGGCCACGTCGTCGGTCATCTCGGCGAGGATGCGGTTGCGCTCCTCGATCCCGCCGAGCTCCCCCCGCGCGATGGCGTCGTTGAGCGCGATCTTGATGTTGACCTCGTGGTCGGAGGTGTCGACGCCGGCGGAGTTGTCGATGGCGTCGGTGTTGATGTGGCCCCCGTGCAGCGCGTACTCGATGCGGCCGCGCTGTGTGAAGCCGAGGTTCGCCCCCTCACCCACCACCCGCACGCGCAGCTCGTTGCCGTCGACGCGGATGGCATCATTCGCGCGGTCGCGCGCCGCGGCGTGGTCTTCCCACGACGCCTTCACGTACGTACCGATGCCGCCGAGCCAGAGCAGGTCGGCGCGCGCGAGGAGGATGGCGCGCATCAGCTCCGTCGGCGTGACCACCTTCTTCGGCAGCTCGAACAGCGCCTGCACCTCGGGCGAGATGGTGATGGTCTTCGCGCTGCGCTCGAAGACGGCGCCCCCTTCGGAGAGCAGCTCCGGGTTGTAGCCGTTCCAGTTCAGGCGGTTGTCGAACATGCGCCGGCGCTCCTCGAAGCTACGCGCCGGGTCGGGATTCGGGTCGACGAAGATGTGGGAGTGGTTGAACGCCGCCTGCAGTTTGATGTGCGGCGAGAGGAGCATGGCGTTGCCGAAGACGTCGCCCGACATGTCGCCGACGCCGACGACCGTGAAGTCTTCGCTCTGCGTGTCGAGGCCGCGCTCGCGGAAATGGCGCTTGACCGCCTCCCAACCGCCGCGCGCGGTGATCCCCATGCCCTTGTGGTCGTAGCCGGCCGAGCCGCCCGACGCGAACGCGTCGCTGAGCCAGAAGTCGTACTCGGCGGAGATGGAGTTGGCGAGGTCGGAGAAGGTGGCCGTCCCCTTGTCGGCGGCGACGACGAGGTAGGGATCGTCGCCGTCGCGGCGGATGACGTCGCGCGGCGGGATGACCTCGTCGCCGCGCAGGTTGTCGGTGATGTCGAGCATGCCGCGCAGGAGGGTCTTGTACGAATGGATGCCTTCCTGCTGGAACGTGGCCCGGTCGGTGGAGGGATTCTTGACGACGAAGCCGCCCTTCGAGCCCATCGGGACGATGACGACGTTCTTGACCATCTGCGCCTTCATCAGGCCGAGGATCTCGGTGCGGAAGTCCTCCCGCCGGTCGGACCAGCGGATGCCGCCGCGCGCGACCTTGCCGCCGCGCAGGTGGATGCCTTCCATCCAGGGGGCGTAGACGAAGATCTCGAACATCGGCCGCGGCAGAGGCAGCTCCGGCACGTTCTGCGAGTCGAGCTTGAAGGAGACGTAGAGCTTCCGTTTGCCGTCGGCGTCGCGCTGGAAGTAGTTCGTGCGCAGCGTGGCCTCGATGAGGCTGACGTAGAGGCGGAGGATGCGGTCTTCGTCGGGATTCGTGACCCGCTCGAGCGCGTCTTCGATCTGCGAGCGGATGCCGAGCGAGGCCCCCTTGCGCCCCATGCCGGCGTCGCCGATGGCGGGATCGAAGTAGTTCTTGAAGAGCTGGATGATGTTGCGGGTGATCTGCGGGTGCTTCGCCAGCGTCTGCTGGATGTAGCCCTCGGTGAGCGTGACGCCGACCTGGCGCAGGTACTTCGCGTACGCGCGCAGGATCACCACCTCGTGCCACTCCAGCTCCGCGCCGAGGACGAGGCGGTTGAAGCCGTCGTTCTCCGCCTCGCGCAGCCAGACGCGGATGAAGGTGTCCTGGAACTTCTCCTTGATCGGCGAGAGGTCGTCCATCATCCCCTCGGCGTCGAGGCTGAAGTCGCGGATGCGCACCCCTTCCGCCGCGCCGTGCGGATGGACCTCGTACGGCACCTCGGCCAGCACCTTGAGGCCCATGTTTTCGAGGCGCGGCATGATCTCCGAGAGCGGCACCGGCGGGCCGGAGTGGATGATCTTGCAGTGGAACTCGCGCTGGTCGGTGCGGTGGCGGTAGAGGTCGACCACCAGCTCGCCGGTGGCCAGTACGTGCTCGACGTGGCCGACGTCGTACAGCGCGGCCTCGGAGGTGAAGCGCTCCGCGTACGCCATCGGGAAGGCGCGCTTGTAGCGGCGGTGGAGGTCGATCCCCACTTCCTCCCCCTGCGACGTCGTGAGCGTGTCGAGCAGGCGATCGCTCCAGGTGCGGGCGATCTCGCCGACGATGGCCTCGACGCGGCGGATGTCCACCTCCGGGATCTGCCCCGGCGTCGTGCGCACGATGAACAGCCCGCGCGCGAGCGCCGAGCTGGTGATGTGGTCGTACACCTCGGTGTCGCGGCCCTGGTACGTCTCCTCGAGCACCTGCTTCGTCTTCTCCTTGAACTCCGCGGTGTAGCGGTCGCGGGGGACGAAGACGTAGCAGACGACGAAGCGCTGGAAGACGTCGGTGCGGGTGAAGACGGCCACGCGCTGCCGCTCCTGCAGGAGGAGCACGCCGCGGGCGACCTCGAACAGCTCGTTGTCGGTGACCTGGAAGAACTCGTCGCGGGGGAAGGTCTCGAGGATGTCGACGAGCGCCTTCCCGTTGTGCGAGTTCGGATCGAGGCCGGCGCGGTCGAGCGTGCGCTTCGCCTTGAGGCGCAGCATCGGGATGTCGCGCACGCTGCGGTTGTAGGCGGCGGAGGTGAAGAGGCCGAGGAAGCGGTCCTCGCCGATGAGGTTGCCCTGATCGTCGTAGCGCTTGATGCCGATGCGGTCCATCGGCACGGCGCGATGGATGAGGCTCCGGCTGTTCGCCTTGGTGATGATGATCAGGTCTTTGCGGCGCGCATAGGCGCTGAACTCGGCCGAGAGCGGGCGGTCGCCGCGCTCGATCGAGGAGGGGCGGATGTCGCGCAGGATGCCGAGGCCGCTGGTGGCGACGGGGCGGAGGAAGTCGTTGCCGTCGACGGTGTCGAACGTGTAGCGGCGGTGGCCGAGGAAGATGAAGTTCCCGCTGTCGAGCCACCGCAGGAAGTCGCGCGCCTCGTCGATCTCCTCCTGCGGCATCGGGAGCTTCGCCGCCTCGAGCTCGGCGATGTCGGCGTTGAGCCGCTCGCGCATGTTGCGCCAGTCGGCGACGGAGAGGCGGACCTCGCGGAGGATGTTCTCGATCGACGCGCGGATCGACTCGAGCTCGGCCGGCTCGGTCTCCTGGTCGATCTCGATGTGCATGTACGACTCGACGACGGCGTCGGTCGGCGCGGCGAGCGTGCCGGTGACCTCGATGCGGTTGCCCTTGTCATCGCGGCGCGTGCGGATGACCGGGTGCAGCAGGAGGTGGATCTTGCGGTCGCTCCGGTTGATCTCCGCGCTCACGGAGTCGACGAGGAAGGGCATGTCGTCGTTGACGATCTCGATCACGGTGTGCTCGAGACCCCAGCCGTTCGCTTCCTGCGCGGGGTTGAAGAGGCGGATCTTCGGCGAGCCGGGCATGCGCTGCGCGCCGTACTCCCAGAGCGACAGCGCGCCGCCGAGGAGGGTGTCGAACGAGGTATAGATCACGTCGTCGGGTGCGACGTTCGCAAAGTAACGGCGTACGAACTGCTCGGCGCTCTCCGCCTGTTCCGCGGGAACGCGATTACGAGCCTCGGCCGCCAGCCGGTCGACGACGTCGACCTGGCGCTGTTCAGCAGTCATCGTCATGGTGTCTCCAGGTACTGCGGGGGCGTGAATATCACAGCTCGCGCTGCCTGTCAGCGCCGCCCGAAAGTCACGCCGAAAAAGTCGCCCGGCTTCCACGCCGGACGGGCGTCGCGGTTCGCCGCCGCCAGCCCCAGCCGGTACTCGAATTCCGTGAGCAGGAGGGCCGAGGACCAGTCGATCGGCTGCTGCAGGTCGTCTTTCGGGGAGTGGTAGCGCGTCCTCAGCCAGCGGGAGAACTCGCTCTGGTTGTCGACGTTCGGATCGACGGCGCGGAAGCCGAGGCCGAGGTAGATCGCCGGGATGCCGCGGCGGACGAACGCGATCTGGTCGCTGCGGACGAAGATCACTTCCTCCGGGAAGGGATCGGGCGTGAGCTCGATGTTCATCTCCCGGGCGATGCCGGCGGCGAGATCGCCGAGGTCGTTCGTCTCCGCGCCGTACGCCACGAGGTCGCGCGTGCGGTGGGTCATCACCAGCATGTCGATGTTGATGTTGCCCACGAGCTGGTCGACCGGCACCGGCGGGTTGTTGGCGAAGTACTCCGCCCCCTTGCTCCCCTTCTCCTCGGCGGTGGTGGCGAGAAAGAGGATGGAGCGGCGCGGTTTCTGCGCGGCGAGCGCGCGCGCCATCTCGATCATGCAGGCGATGCCGCTGGCGTTGTCGAATGCGCCGTTGTTGATCGCGTCGCCGTCCACCGGCTCGCTGAGGCCGAGGTGGTCGAGGTGGGAGGAGTAGACGAGATACTCGTCGCGCAGCTTCGGATCGGAGCCGCGCAGCAGGCCGACCACGTTGGGGCTGGTGCGGCTGTAGTGGGTGCTGACGAGGTGCACGCGCGCGCGAAACGGCAGGAGGCGTGACCTCGGGTTGCCGCGCTCGACCGCGTCGAAGACCGCGTCCGCCTCGCCGCCGAGCAGCCGGCGCGTCGCCTCGGCGTTGAAGTTGACGCTGTAGCTGACGTTGCGCTCCACGCCGTGCGGCGCGCCGCCGGGAGCGGTCCAGTTCATCGAGCCGAGCTTCGACTGGCGCACGCTGCGGTCCCACGGGACGCGCTCGGCGTCGCTGGGCGAGGTGAGGAAGATCAGGCCGGCCGCGCCGTGCACCTCCGCGTTCCGGAACTTGCTCGAGGTGGAGCTGTGATGCGCCCGCACCGCGTTCGCGAACTTCGGCGGCGCGCCGTAGAAGAGCGCGACGATTTTGCCGCGCACGTCGATGCCGGCGTAGTCGTCGTACCTCTGGTCGGGGGCGGTGACGCCGTAGCCGGCGAAGACGACCGGCGCCTCGACGTTCTTCTCGCCGTGCAGCGGGTCGCCGTAGCTGGTGAACTCCTCGAAGATCTTCAGCGTGAGCGGCTCGCCGGAGCTCGGGACGAGCGTGACGGTGGAGTCAGCACCGGGGATGGTCTCGCGGAAGGGGACGTCCTGGTACCAGCTTCCGTTCGCGCCCGGCTCCAGACCGCCGAGCGCGTATTGCGCGGCGACGTACTCCGCGGCGATGCGGTAGCCGCGCGTGGCGGTGCCGCGGCCTTCGAGGAGGTCGGAGGCCAGAAAGGTCATGTGGGCGCGGATGGCGCCGGCGCTGAACTGCTGCTGCTGTGCTGCCGCGGTGAAGGTGAAGGTGGCGAGGAACGATACGGCTAGCGCGAAGCGTCGCATGCAGGCTGCATTCTATGGCGGCGCTTCCTGGAGCGACGGGCTCTCAGCCCGTCGTCACGTGCCGGGCTGGAGAGCCCGGCCGTCCAGAGAGGACGTTATGCAGGTCCCCAGCCGAGGTCCTGCAGCCGGAGCCCCACGGCACGCGATTCGTTCTCCCGCGTGACGGTCTGGTCGATCGACAGCTCGAGCACGTTCGGCTGCCCGCCGGGCGCGGCGATGACGCGGTAGTCGCGCGCCATCTCGCCGCTCGGCTGGAAGGTCTCCAGCACCTGCCCGTTGAGCTTGATCGTGACGGTAGCGCCCTTGTCGAGCAGCTCGTTCGGCGGCATGAGCCGCATGCGCAGCATCGTCCGGCCGTTGCTCGGCGGCAGGATCGTCGTCGACCGTGCCCCCATCCAGCGCCACTCCCAGATGTCGTCCTTCTCCGGCTCGTACCAGCCGGAGACGAACCGCGGCAGCGCCTCGAGCCGCTGCAGCTTGATCTCGAAGTAGTGGTGGCGGGCGATGTTCCAGAGGTTGCCGCGCTCGCGGCGGAAGACGATCCCCGCCTCCCCCGTCTCGGTGATCTCGGCGAGCAGCCAGGAAGGCTGGCTGGTGGTCAGCGGCATCACGCGGTCGTCGGCGACGCGCGTGTAGGGGATGCCGGGCGAGACGAGGTCGACGAACTTCGACATCGTGTGGCCGACGAAGAGCTGGTCGCGCTTCGGGTCGACATACTGCCTCAACGCGGCCGCCGCGCGCACCGACGGCGCGACTTCGGTGCGGACGACGTTGAGGCCCGGCAGCGTGAAGGCGGCGAAGGCGGCGATGAAGGCGGCGCCGAGGATTGCGGCGTATTTGCGGCCGACGCGGCGGATGCCGTCGGCGAGGAGGAGCGCGAACATCGGCTGGTAGCCGATCGAGAAGCGGCTGATGCTGTAGCGGTCGAGCATCGCCCAGGCGAAGAGGGCGAACGGCGCGAACGCGAGCACGTTGAAGAGCATCGGCCGGCTGCGCTGGCGGATCGAGGCGACGGCGGAGACGATCACGAACAGCGTCGCCGCGAAGCCGAGGCCGGCCGACTGGTACTGCTTGATGAAGAAGCGGTCGGCGAGGCGCCACATCGGCGGACGGTCGACGTTGCGCCAGGAGTCGACGCGGGCGATGTAGTCGCCGTGCTCGCGCACGACGCGCAGGTACTGCTCGAACGAGCCGGTGGCGTAGATCGCGCCGCCGAAAGCAGCGCCGGCGACGACCACGCCGATCAGCAGCGCGACCAGCACTTCATGCGGCCGCCGCCTGCGCGTCGCGTACAGGCCGGGCAGAAGGCCGACCAGGATGTTCTGCGGGCGGATGCCGATGGCGACGGCGAGAAGGAACGTGCCGAGCCAGTACGCGCTGCGGTCCTCCGCACCGCGCACGAGCAGCCCGGCCGAGAAGAGCACGAGCACGATGGACGGGATGTCGCTGAACGCGCCGCCGCCGTAGAACCAGACGTTGGGGAAGAACGCGAAGAGCGCACCGGCGAGGACGGAGATCGTGAAGCGGAAGCGGAGCTGGCGGGCGAAGAAGTACATCGCCGGGAAGACCAGCACGGCGGCGATGACGTTCACGGTCTGCAGCGCGCGGAAGTCGCTCGCGGCGACGAGGCGGAACAGCTTCGCGAGGGCGATGTAGACGGGAAAGCCCGGCGGATGGGGGTGGTGGACGGAGACGTCGTACTCGCGCATGCCGAGGGCGAAGAGCGCCTCGTCCCAGTCCCAGAGGGAGCGGGAGAGCGCGAGAAAGCGGGAGGCGGCGCAGACCGCCGCGACGCATGCGAGGATGGCGCGTTGGCGCTTCGTCAGCGGCTCCTGGAGTCGCGGGCTCTCAGCCCGCGGAACGTGCGGCGGGCTCAGAGCCCGCCGGTCCAGAGAGAACGTCACGACCGTACGTAGGTCTGGTAGAACTTGCCGTCGCGGTCCGCGAGGCGCTTCAGCGGCTCGTTCGGACGGAAACGGGGACCGAACGACGACAGCGCGTCGAGCCGCGAGACGACGTACGGCAGCCCGAGCGAGTCGGCGTAGCGCAGCAGCCCGCCGCGGAATGGCGGAAAGCCGGTGCCCATGATCATCGCCAGGTCGAGCTCACCGGCCGAGGCGACGATCTTCTCGTCGAGGATCAGAGAGGCCTCGTTGATCATCGAGAGCACCATCCGCTCGACCGCCACCTTCGCGTCGGCCGGATGCGGCGTCTTGATCCCGAGTACCTTGTAGACCGACGCGTCCGGCCCTTTGCGCTTGCCGTTCTCGTACAGGTACAGACCTTTCCCGTTTTTCTTGCCGTGGCGGCCGTCGGCGTAGAGCTTCTCGACGACGCCCGATTTCTCCATGCGCGCGCCGAACGCCTCGGTGAGGATGCCGGCTACTTTCGCCGCCACGTCGATCCCCACTTCGTCGAGCAGCGCCATCGGCCCCATCGGCATCCCGAAGTCGACCATGGCGCGGTCGAGCGAGTCGATGGAGTTGCCTTCCTCGAGGAGGAACGCCGACTCGTTCATGTACGGCCCGAGGATGCGGTTCACGACGAACCCGGGGCCGTCGTTGACGTAGACGACGGTCTTGCCGAGCTTGCGCGCGAGCGCGGCGGTCGTGACCATCGCCACGTCGGAGGTCTTCTCGCCGCGGATCACCTCGACGAGAGGCATGCGGTCGACGGGATTGAAGAAGTGCATCCCGACCACGTTCTCCGGCTTCGCCGCGTTGGCGGCGATCTGGGTGATGGGGATGGTGGAGGTGTTGGTCGCGAAGATCGCGCCCGGCTTGGCCAGCGCCTCGAACTCGGCGAGCACCTGCCGCTTGATGTTGATGTTCTCGACGACCGCCTCGATGGCAATGTCGGCGCGCGAGAAACCGCTCCAGTCGGTGGTGCCGGTGATGCGCGCGAGCTTGCGCGCCATCTCGCCGCGCGTCATGCGGCGGCGATCGACCTTCTTCTTCCAGACTTTCGCCGCCGCCTTCATGCCGCCGCCGATTGCCTTCATGGCGATGTCGCGCATGCGCACCTCGGCGTCGGTCTTGTCGGCCACGATCTGGGCGATGCCGCCGCCCATCACGCCCGCGCCGAGGACGCCGACGAACGAGACGTCCTGCGGCTTCACCTTGTACGGGTCCTTCTTCGACTCTTCCATGAGGAAGAAGAGGCGCACGAGATTCTGCGCGACCTCGTTGTTCACCAGCGCCGCCGCCTCGTCGGCCTCGCGCTGCATGCCCCGCTCGACACCGGCCGACATCGCGTACTCCATCACCTCGATCGCCTTCAGCGGCGCGGGGTAATGACCGTGCGTCTGCCCGAGCACCGCCTTCCGCGCCTTGCTGAAGATGATGTTGCGCGCGAGCGGGTTGCCCTCGATGTAGAACTTCGTGCGGCCGGGGATCTTGCGCTTCCCCTTGTCGGCGAATTTCTTCGCCACCTCGAGGAGGATGCCCGGCTCGACGACGTCGTCGACGAGACCGCTCTTCTTCGCCCGCTTCCCGTCGACGGACTTGCCGTTGAGGATGATGTCGAGCGCGGCAGGAAGGCCGATGAGGCGCGGCAGCTTGCTGGTGCCGCCCCACGCCGGAAAGATCCCCAGCTTCACCTCGGGGAGGCCGATCTGCGCGCGCGGCGAGTCGGACATGACGCGCCAGTCGCAACTGAGCGCGAGCTCGCAGCCGCCGCCGAGGCAGGCGCCGTCGATGGCCGCGACGGTGACCTGCGGCAGCTTCGCCAGCTTCGTGAACACCTGCTGGCCGAGGAGCACGTACGCCTTCGCCTGCTCGGCGCCGGAGACGGTGGTGAACTCGGTCACGTCGGCGCCGGCGATGAAGATGCCGGGCTTTTTCGACGCGATGACGATCTTCTTGATCTGCGCGGAGGCGGCCAGCTCGTCGAGCACACCGGAGAGCTCGCGCAGCACCGGCGAGGAGAACTTGTTGACCTTCTCACCCGGCAGGTCGAACCAGAGGATGGCCAGCTCGCCATCACGCTCGATGGTGAAGGCGCGGGTGTCGACCGCCGGTGCGTCCGCGACGGACGTCATGCGTTGACTTCCACCAGGTTCTCGTCCTTGTACAACTGGTCGATGGTCGACTTGTACTTCTTGTCGATGTTCTTGCGCTTGACCTTCAGCGACGGCGTGATCTCGTCGTCCTCGATCGTGAAGTCGCGCGCGAGAAGCGCGAAGCGGCGGATCTTCTCCTGCCGGTCGAGGTTCTGATTGAAGCGGTCGATCTCGCTCTGGATCAGCGCCTTGATGCGCGCGTCGTTGACCAGCTCTTCACGCGACTTGACCTCGACGCCGAGGCCCGGCGCCTCCCGCTCGAGCTTCTCGAAGTTCGGGACGATCAGCGCGGAAAGGTACTTGCGGCCGTCGCCGATGAGCACCGGCGTGCCGACGTACGGGGAGCTCTTGAGCAGCGCCTCGAGCGGCTGCGGCGCGATGTTCTTGCCGTAGGCGTTGATGATGATGTCTTTCTTGCGGTCGGTGATGCGGAGGAAGCCGTCCTTGTCGATCTCGCCGATGTCGCCGGTGTGGAACCAGCCCTCGCTGTCGATCGCCTGCGCGGTGGCCTCGGGGTTGTTCCAGTAGCCCTTCATGATGTGGGGGCCGCGGGAGAGGATCTCGCCGTCGGAGGCGATCTTCACCTCGACGCCGGGGATGATCGGACCGACGGTGCCGAGGCGGCGGGCGTCGGGGCGGTTCACGGCGATGACGGGGCTGGTCTCGGTGAGGCCGTAGCCCTCGAGGATCTCCACGCCGGCGCCGATGAAGAAGGCGGCCAGCTCCGAGGAGAGCGGCGCGCCGCCGGAGACGACGTACTTCACGTTGCCGCCCAGGCGGGCGATGATCTTCGAGAAGACCAGCTTGTCGGCCACGGCGGACTTCAGCTTGAGGCCGAGCGGCATCGGCTTGAGCTCGATGCGGTACGGGAGGCGCTGCTCGGCGATGCCGAGCGCCCACTTGAAGATCTTCTGGCGGGCGGGAGGCGCGGTGGCGACGTTGTCGAGCACGCGCGCGCGCATCTTCTCAAAGAGGCGGGGCACGGCCGCGAAGAACTCCGGCTTCACCTCGCCGAGGTTGTCGGCGACCTTGGTCACGTTCTCGGCGTACGCGATCGTGCCGCCCTTGAAGAGATAGAGGTAGTCGATCATCCGCTCCAGGATGTGCGAGAGCGGGAGGATCGAGAGCGCGGTGTCGCCGGCGCGGAACGGGACGAATTCACGCACCGCCATCACGTTGCTGGTGATGTTGCCGTGGGTGAGCATCGCGCCCTTCGGGTTGCCGGTGGTGCCGGAGGTGTAGACGAGCGTCGCCAGGTCGTCGGGAGTGCGCGAGGCGCGCGAGCGGTCGAACCATGCGCGGCCGTTCTTCTCCTCGAACTGCCTGCCTTTCGCCAGGACGTCCTGGAAACGCAGCACGCCGGCCGGGACCGTGGCCGGTGCGTCGCAGACGATGACCGCGTTGAGGCAGGGGACGTGGGAGCGGATCTCCAGGACCTTGTCGAGCTGCTCCTGGTTCGAGCAGATGACGGCTACGGTGCCGGCGTCGTTGAGGATGTACTCGATCTGCCAGCCGAGGAGCGTCGGGTAGACAGGGACGGAGACGGCGGAGGCGCAGAGGATCGCGAAGTCGCTGATCGTCCACTCGGGGCGGTTCTCCGAGAGGACGGCCACCCGGTCCCCCGGCTTGACGCCCATCTCGTGCAGCGCCTCGGCCAGCCAGCGGACGGAGTCGCGGAACTCCGGGACCGTCACGTCGACCCAGCGGTCGCCGCTCTTGTACTTCATGATTGCGGGCCGAGCGATCTCGCTGGTCACCGCATAGATGTCATTGAGCGTTTTGGGATCCTGCATTCGCCCCCCTGCTCTCGGTCAACTGCTGAGAGCGGGGATCATAGCAAGCCCTATGCGACTTTGAGCCACCGCCACAGCTCGGGCAGCGTCGGGCGCTTCCCGTAGGAGAGGATCCCGATGCGGAAGATCTTGGCGGTGATCCAGAAGAACGCCGCGATCGTGGCGATGGAGATGGCGATCGAGAGCGCGATGTGCCAGAGCGGCGGCTCGGCCACGAGCGTCCGCACGTACATCGTCATCGGTCCCCAGACCGGCGCGAGCGAGAAGCCGACGCTGAGCGCGGAATCGGGGTTGGTGATGATCCCGACCATGAGGAACCAGGGCAGCATCATGATCATCGAGAAGGGGCCGATGAGCTGCTGCGCCTCCTTCTCCGTGTTGCAGATCGCGCCGCCGATCGCGTAGATGCAGACGTAGGTCAGGTAGGCGAGCAGGAAGAAGACCATGAAGTAGACGAAGATCATCGGGCGGAGTAGCTGGAGGAAGTTGTCCCCCGCCATCGCGGCGATGGTCCCCTGCACGCCGCCGACCACGGCGGCCATGAGCATCCAGACGGAGATCTGCGTCAGCCCGACCGCGGCGATGCCGAGGATCTTGCCGACCAGGAGCTGCGAGGGGGACATCGACGAGACCAGCACCTCGACCACGCGATCGGTCTTCTCCTGCACGATGCCGCGCATGATCTCGAGGCCGTAGATGAACGACGGCAGGATCAGGAGGCCGGTGAGCATGAAGCCGACGAGGAGGTTCTCGGCGCCCCCCTTCTTCTCCTCTCCGGATTTTGAGAGCTGGACGGCGTCGACGTCGAAGTCGGCGATGAGCTTATCGATCTCCTTCGGATCGAGGCCGCGGGCGGCGAGGCGGTAGTGCTGCGCGCTGCGGCTGGCGCGGCGGGCGAGCCCTTCCTGCGTGAGGTCGGTCGCGGAACGGCTGTAGTACTTGAGGTGGGCGTCCGAGTTCGCGAGCGCGTCGGCGGGGACGAGCAGGACGCCGTCGAGACGGTTGTCGGTGTCCGTCTGCGTCAGGCGGTCGAGGTAGGGCTTCGCGCCCGCCTCGAGGTCCTGCCCCTTCGCGTTCACGTACTGCAGGTCGACCTTCTGCGGCAGCCCCTCGGGGCGGCGGTCGCGCTCCCCTTCCGCCGGTGCGGGAGGCGGGACGTTGCTGAACGCGGCGGCGAGCTGGCCGGTACCGTCGAGCACGACCACCTTCCGCACGCCCATGCCCTTCGTCATCATCATCGTCGGCAGCGCGAAGAGGAGGACCATGAAAAAGGGCATCAGGAACGTCATGATGATGAACATCTTCTTCTTGACGGCCTGCAGGTACTCCCGCTTGAAGACAGCCCAGGTTTTGTTCATCGCGCCACCTCGTGCGACAGGGTCTCGGTCCCGACTTTCTCGATGAAGATCTCTTCGAGCGATGGGGAGGCGAGCTCGAACCTCCGAATGCGCAGCCTGCTCATCGACGCCTGCAGGATCTCCTGCGGGTCGGCGCCGTCGATGAGGCTCAGCTCCGCGGCGTTGTTGACGATGGCGGCGCGCTTGACCTGCGGGAGGTCGCGAAGGAACGCGCCGTCGCCGTCGAAGTCGATGTGCAGCGTGTTCTTGCCGAACGAGCCGCGGACCTCGTCGATCGTCCCTTCGAGGACGACCTGGCCGCGATGGATGAGGATGATCTCGTCGGCCATCTTCTCCGCCTCCCCCATCATGTGGGTGGAGAGGAGGATGGTCTTCCCCTCCTGCCGCAGCTCGCGGAGGAGGTTGCGGACCAGGACCATGTTCACCGGGTCGAGCCCGGACTGCGGCTCATCGAGGATGATCAGCTCGGGATCGTGGAGCAGCGTGCCGATGAGCTGCACCTTCTGCTGGTTGCCCTTCGACAGCTCCTCGACCTTGGCGTCGCGTTTGTCGGTGAGCTCGAAGCGGTCGAGCCAGTGGTCGATGCGCTTGCGGACGCCGGCCGGCTTCTGCCCCTTGATCTCGGCGAGAAAGAGCAGCAGATCGACGATCTTCATCTGCTTGTAGAGCCCGCGCTCTTCCGGCAGATACCCGATGCGGTCGCGGAACGATGTGCCGTCGCTGCTCGCCAGCCACCGGATGTCACCGGAATCCGGCATGAAGATGCCGGTGATCATCCGAATGGTGGTCGTCTTCCCCGCCCCGTTGCGCCCAAGCAGCCCGGTGATGGTTCCCCGGCGGACGGTAAACGAAACCCCATCCACCGCCCGAACTTCCCCGAACGTCTTCCGTACATCCCGAACCGCCAGAATCTCGCCCATCAATGCCCCATCCTTCGCGATGGCCGCCAAAAAGAGCGGCGACCAAAGCGCGGGGTATTGTACGGGCGGGAGGGGGTTAGGGTTTGGGGGGGGACGGCACGTCGTTCAGCGTACTGATGCCGCGAAGGGCCTTCTTGAGTTTTTGGATCGTACGCGCGATCCTCTGCGGAACGTCAAAACTGCGGTCGTGGTCGCGGACCGGTTCGGCAGCGATAGCTAGCGGCGCAACGAGCAGACACAGAAACAGCGCGAGCGCGGCAACGCTCAGTGGACGGTGCTCAATCTTCATATGCCCTCCTCAGGCTTGTGATGTCGGGAGGGCGCGCCCTTACCTCAGGGAGTGATTCTCACGATCGAATCCCTACCCTTGGTAGCTGCTTTTTCGCGGCAGCTATAGCGGCGGCGGCGCGAACAGGAGGTTCGGCTGCACTCGGAGGCGACTGATGTAGTCGTGAACGTTACGCGCCAATTTCCTGCTCGCCTTCCGTTGCTGTGCCGCCTCCTGCATAAATGCCAAGGCAGTCAAAGCACGGGTGGTGTACCCAAGTCCTGACTGCTGCAGGGAAGCCATCGCGCGGCTGCACAGGTCGACCACATCGGCGTGACGCTCCTCTGCGAGCAGCAATTCGGCGACGGTCAGGGCGTTCAAGGCTGCTTCACTCGCCATACCGAGCGCTTCCATTTCAGGGATCAGCGCGCTAAGACGCTGGCATGCATCTGTGAACCGCCCCGTCTCGGCGAGCATGAGCGTCACACCCCATCTCATGCGAACGGCTTCTGGCCGGTTCTCGAGCTCCGCGAAGATCGCGCTTGCGAGGTTGTAATACTGGACGGCCTCGTCGGCTTTACCCAGCTTCCGCGCACAATATGCGAGGTTGGAAAGCAAGCGCGCATGGGTGTCGAAGTGCATCGAATCGCGAACACGCCGTTCCACCGCGACGAGGGCTGCTTCCGCAGTTCCGAACTCGCCGCGCTCGTAGAGTAGCCGCGCCTGAGCCATTCGCGCGGAGGCGAGACGTGCCAAGTCGTCGTGCCTGAGAAATACGTCTGCGCTCTGCGCAGTAACCTCGACCGCCTCGGGCAACCGCTCGAAGCCGTGAAACACGAGGCCCCTGACAATCCCCAGCCGCGCCATCTCGTATTCAGCCACCGCACAGGAACTAAAGTGTCTTTCCGAGGTAAAAATCGCTGATTCTGCGGCCGGGAAGTTGCCGGTGTAGTAGAGCGCGTAGGCGCGTTCCCTCCAGGCGGCGCCGCGGAGGCGGGGAATGGTGTCGGAGGGGAACTGGGCCGGGTCGAGTTGGTCGGCGACGTCGGTGGCGAGGGCGGTCAGCTCGACGGCATCGGGGGGCATGACGTCGATGGCGCGGGTGGCGGCTTCGATCAGGTTCCGCGCCACCCCCGCCGTCCTCCATTCCGGGTGCTCCTGCAAGCGCGGCATCCAGGTGTCGCGCTCGCCGGCCAGCAGTTCCGCCAGTACCGCCTCGGCGCGGGTGTCTTCGTCGGCCATGCGGTCGGCGAAGGCGCGGAGGGTGGCGATGGTGGCGGGGACGGCTTCGGTGCGGAGCTCTCGGCTGTCCCAGACGTCGGCGTCGCGGAGGGCGCCGGCGATGGTGCGGAAGGAGGCGAGCTTGCCGGTGCAGGGGGGGCAGGACGTCAGGTGCGCGTCCGTGGCCTCGCGTCTCGACTCCAGCAACGCGATCAGGGCTTCTTCGTCGTAGTGGCGCTCGATCATCTCGACACCATCACTTCTGATTCGGGTTCTGACTCTGGTTGACGGCGGTGATGCTGAGGTAGATCTCCCGCACGCGCTTGAGGCAGTTGTGGATCAGCTTCTCGGCGTAGCGGTTGGTCGTCTCCAGCTCGCGCGCCACGTCGGCGGCGGAGCGGCCCTCGAAGTAGTGCAGCCAGAGCGTCTGGCGGCACCGCGGCTGCAGGTAGTCGAGCGCCTGCCGCAGCGTCAGTTTCTTCGCGAACTCGTCGGCCAAGCCGTGCGTGCCGGGGTCGGAGTGCTCGTTGAAATCCTCCGGCAGCGACTCCGTTCTCGACTGCGCGCGCCAGTAATGGCGGCTCGCGTTGCAGACCGCGGCGACGAGCCAGGCGCGCACGTTGTCGATCTTCGTGCCGGTCTGCAGGAAGGACAGGAAGACGTCCTGGATGAGGTTCTCGGCGTCCGTGTCGGGGATGCGGAACTTCCGGCAGGCGACGAAGAGCAGCAGAGTGCGATGCTCGATGTAGAGAGCCTCGACGTCGTCGGCGGCGGTTGAGGGCGGCGGGGCCGGCTCACCCGACCGGCCCTGCGCCTTCTTCTCGCCGCGGCGCGACGAAGTGGCAGGCGCGGCGTCGCTCGAGTTCTGTTCCAGCACGGCAGCCTTATCCTCGCGGAGTTGCTCTGTGGACCGATGCAGATTCGCTGACTTTAGACCCATCTCACGTTACCACGTTTCTGCCGCCCGAGGGGTGGCCTCCCTAAAGAAGGCGTTCCCTCCCGACGACCGCTTTGGACACGTCAAGGTTACCCGATTTCGGTCAGATTTTCCGGATGTATGGAGATCATCGCACGAATCCACCCTTCGATGCTATCCTCCGCCGCCGACATGAACGTTGATCGCAATCGCGAGCTCGTCGACGCCACCTGGAGCTCCTCGGTGGTCCCGGCGCTCGAGCAGTACATCCGGATCCCCAATCAATCCCCTCTTTTCGATCCCGACTGGAAGCGCAACGGCCATATGCATCAGGCAGTTGCCCTCGCCAAAGCCTGGGTCGAGCAGCAGGGGGTGAAGGGGCTCACGGTCGACGTCCACGAGATCGACGACCGCACGCCCGTCATCTTCATGGAGATCGAGGGGGACGCCTCCTCGACCGTCCTGATGTACGGCCACCTCGACAAGCAGCCGGCCATGGTCGGCTGGGAAGAGGGCCTCGGCCCCTGGACGCCGGTCCTCCGCGACGGCAAGCTCTACGGCCGCGGCGGCGCGGACGACGGTTACGCGATCTTCGCCACCATCGCCGCCATCAAGTCGGTCCAGGAGCAGGGCCTCCCCCACTCCCGCATCGTCGTGCTCATCGAATGCTGTGAGGAGAGCGGCTCGGTCGATCTCCCCGCCTACATCGAGCTCCTCTCCGACCGCATCGGCACCCCGAAGCTCGTCATCTGCCTCGACTCCGGCTGCGGGAACTACGAGCAGCTCTGGATGACCACGTCGCTGCGCGGCTCGATCGTCGGCAACCTGCACGTCGAGGTGCTGACGGAGGGCGTGCACTCCGGCGACGCCAGCGGCATCGTTCCGTCCAGCTTCCGCATCATCAGAATGATCCTCGAGCGCCTAGAGGACTCGAAAACGGGACAGATCATCCCCGAGTGGCTGCACGTCGAGGTGCCGGCCGACCGCCTCGAGGAGGCGCAGGAGACCGCCCGCGTCCTCGGCGACGAGGTCTGGAGCAAGTTCCCCTTTCTCGGCGACATGCAGCCGGTGTCGAAGGATCCACTCGAGCTCCTGCTCAACCGCACATGGCGCCCCGCCCTCTCGTACATCGGCCAAGCCGGCCTTCCCGACCTCGTCCAAGGGGGCAACGTCCTCCGTCCGAAGACGTCGATCAAGCTCTCGCTGCGCATCCCGCCGTCGCTCGACGCGACCGATCTCGAGCGCAACATGAAAGAGCTGCTGGAGAGCAATCCGCCGTACGGCGCCCGCGTAACGTTCGAGGCGGAGAAGGGCGGCGCCGGCTGGGTCGCACCGAAGACTGCCCCGTGGCTCGAGGAGTCGGTCGAGCGGGCGTCGCAGAACTACTTCGGCAAACGCTCCATGACCTTCGGGGAAGGCGGCTCGATCCCCTTCATGGGCATGCTCGGCGCGAAGTACCCGAACGCACAGTTCCTCATCACCGGCGTGCTCGGTCCCTCGAGCAATGCCCACGGTCCCAACGAGTTCCTCCACATCGAGTACGCCAAGGCCCTGACGGCATGCGTTGCGCAGGTGCTGGCGGACGAACGAAACAACGCGTAGGAGGATTCAAATGTCGAAGATCAATGGTGAAAAAGCGCGCGCGAACGTCGCCAAGAAGCGCCGTACCGCGCAGCGTGAGAAGGACCGCGCCAAGCTCGCGTCCATCCGCGCCGGAGCATCGGGCGAGAAGAAGGACGAAGGCAAAGTCGGCGGTAACGGCTAGCCGTTACAGTCGGTCTCGAACTCGAAGCTCTCCGCCGTCACCTCGCCATTTGCATTGACCGTGAAGTGGATGGTCGTGTGCACGTGGAGGTTGTCCTCGCTGCCCTGCGAGATGGCGTTGAGGTGACCGGAATTCTGGAACACGGTCGCGCCCGAAACGACCTCGATCCCGTTGAGCTGCTCGTTCGCGACGTAAGGCGTGCCGCTCGCGCTCTCGCCCTGCAGGCTGAAGTTGATGTGCACGAACGAGTGGCCGCCGTTCTCGTTCCCGGTCGCCTGCTGGACGACGTGCGCCTCGCCGAGGAACACGACCGGCTCGCCGGCGCAGTTGGTGACCAGGAAGTCGAACTCGACCCGCTGGTTGGTGATGATGGTCGAAGCCTGGGCGAAGAGCGACGGCGCTGCCACCAGCAGCAGGATCACGACGGCAAAGCGGACTCGCATCACTTCCTCCTGTATGTCGGGGAGGAAATGATACTCCTCAGGCGTGGCCGCCGGCGTAACGCTTTTCGCCCGCCTCGATGCGCGTTTCCAGCCGGTTCTGCGGCGGCGGCAGCGGGCAGGTGGCGAACGGTGTAAACGCGCAGGGCGGGTTGTAGGCCTTGTTGAAGTCGATGAAGGTCTTCCCGTCCGCCCCCGGCTTCGGCGCATAGAGGTAGCGGCCGGCGGGATAGGTCTCGTCCTTCCGGGTCTCGTCGCTGAAGATGAGGAAGAGCTCGTCCGAGCCTTCCTCGAGCACCGGGTCGATGCGGTACTCCTTCCCGTCGAGCGTGAAGACGAGCGCGCCCGGCGACTCCGACTCCGAGCGCATGCCGGTCACGTCGTCGATCGGGATCTTCTTGGTCGGGTTGTACGGCTCGAGCCGCGCCTCGACGCGCCACTTCGTGTCGATCGGGTAGTACTCGAGGCCGGCGAACTCCTTCCGCGTGCGGGCGTTCGCGTCCTTGACGCGCAGTCCGAGGCGGTCGCCTCTTTTGATGACGTTGAAGCGGATGGAGCCCATCTGCACGATGGTCGGTCCATTCGGATCGGCATCGTGGCGCAGCGCCGTCGGTCCGGCCAGCGGCTTGCCCTCGACCGTCATCGTTGCCTCCGGCTCGAGCGTCGCCGTCTCCCCGCTCCGTTTCAGCCGCAGCGTCTGGTTGGACGGAAGCGTGACCACGTTCTGCCCCTCCTCGAGCCAGAACAGCCCGATCAGGCTCAGCCATCCGTCCTCCCGGAGCAGCCGCTCGGCGCGGTTCTCCTGCCACTGCGTGATCTCCTGCTGGTGTTTCGCCGGATCGACCGGCGGAGCGGACGCCACGGGTGCCTCCTCCTTGCACGCGGAAGCGAGCAGGAGAGCGGCCAGGGCGGCAACGAACGCTTTCATCAGACTAGGATACGCGCGGGTGGTTTTCATTTCGCGAACAGTGGTGTCAAAGCTTCGTGGCCGAAGTCGCCCCCTTTCCGGCTCGAGAGGCGGAGCGTGACGTGAGCACGCCCTCCCTCTGGAGCGACGAACGAAAGCTCCTCGACGCGATCCGGCGAGGCGAGACGGCGGCCGCTGAGGAGCTGGTCGAGAGAACGTATTCGGCCGTGTTTGCCTCGATCTACCGCATCTGCGGCGACCAGGACCTCGCCGCCGACCTGACGCAGGAGACTTATCAGAAGGCGTGGATCGCACTGCCTAAGTTCGACGGGCGGTCGCAACTCTTCACCTGGCTTTACCGTATCGCATACACGACGTTTCTGAACCACGTCCGGCGCCCTCGGCGGATGACCTCGCTCGACGAGCCGGACGCCATCGACGTACAGGACGAGCGGCCGCGAGCCGACGACGTGCTCGCGGACGAACAGGAGGCCTCGCGCCTCCGGAAGGCAGTCATGGAACTCCCCGAGGATCTGCGCTTCACCGTGACGGCGCACTTCTGGGGAGGGCTGCCGGTCAAGGAGATCGCCGAGATCGAAAACATCACCACGGTCGCCATCCGCAAGCGGTTGCACCGAGCGTTTTCGATGCTCGAGGGGTTGATGCATGAAGAGGAAGTCCGATGAACTCCAAACGGAGAGCTGACCTTCAGCGAAAATTGTCGATGGGTGCGGTCCCGCGCCCGCCGGCAGGGCTCGCCGACCGGATCAAGGCCGATATCCCGAAGTACCTGAACGCGCATCCGGCGCCGGAGCGTTTCTCCTGGGCGACCACCATGCGGGTGGCCGCGTCGATCCTGCTTCTGCTCACGACCGCGCTCGTGACGCGGCAACTGCTCGAGCCTCGGCTCGAGAAGACCGAGCAGCGTGCCGCTGCCGAACAGGTCACCCCCGCGGTCCTGCGGTACGAAGACCCGCCCCGCGCGTCCGACGGCGTCACCACGACGCGCGAGACGGAGTTGCAGCTCGATGTTGCCGAGGAAGCGCCGCGGATGCTGCCGACCGCCGCCACGGCGGCGCCGCAAGCACGTGTTGCGTCCGGAGGGGCACCGGCCGTCGAGACGGCCAGAAGGCTGGGCGGCGAGGAAGGGGCGGAAACCGGCCGCTTCGCCGAGCGCAAGGAACTGGCGCAGCAGAACAGCGAACCGCTGCAGATCGCCGAGGCCATGCCGGCGCCTCCCCCATCGGCGCCCGCGCCCGCACCGGTTGCTCCTCCGCCACCACCGTCAGCGGAAGCGGCAGCAACCAACGCCGCCGGCGCGCAGTACACGTACAACGCGCCGTCGCTGGTGGCGGAGGCGCGCGCTGATTCGCTCCAGCTTCAGCCGGGGAGCGTCTTCGGGATCTCCGTCGACCCGAACGCGTTCCCGGCCCTCCGCGCGGCGATCGAGAACGGCGCCCGTCCCGCTCCGGGGCTGGTGAACATTGAGGCGCTCGTGAACTACTTCGCCGGTGCGAAGGCGCCGCGCCGCGACGTCGCGCTGGAAGTCGAAGCCTCCCCCGCGCCGGTTGCGGCCGAGGGAGACCGCGCCATCCTTCGTTTCACCATCGACACGGCCAACGTCGACGTGCCGCGGCGCGGCTCGAATCCGCCCGTCGCACGCGACGCGCACCTCCACATCGAGATCGATCCGAAGGCGGTGGCCACGTTCCGCCGAATCGGCGAGGGCAACCCCGAGGAGTCGGAGACGGCGCTGCTCCACAACACCTCCGTCACCGGCCTGTACGAGCTGTCGCTGAAGCCGAAGCTGCGGGGATCGCAGCGCGTCGCCACTGTGACGCTGCGCTACGTGTCGGTGAAAACCGGACGGAAACAGTCTGTCTCGCGTGTGATCCACGGCCACGACCTGGCGAAGACGTGGGAGAAGGCTTCCCGCCGCCACCGTCTCGCCGCGCTCGGCGCGATCTGGAGTGAGACGCTCAAAGGCACGAACGGCGGGCCTGAGATCATCCGCCGCGCCGAAGAGCTGGCGACGCAGAATCCCCGTGACTCGCGGGCCCGTGAGCTCGCGAATGCGGCGAGCGCGTCGATCGGCGGAGGACGCTAGGAGCCTGCGCGGCAGAAAAGCGGTAGCGCGGCGTAAAATTGTGCATGCCGACGAACTACCGGACGTACCAACCGGAGCAGAGCTATCTGCTGCCGCCATCGCCGAGCGAGTGGCTTCCCGAAAATCATCTGGCGTTC
>DASWNW010000112.1:0-7616 GCA_036399015.1 Thermoanaerobaculia bacterium
CGCCGGCTCGATCGCCTCACTCGCCATCACCGCCGAGGGGAATCCGACCTACGGCCTGATCGATCTGGGCGGCAAGCAGTCGGTGCGCACGTACGACCTCCGCGCGCGCAGCGAGAGCGTCGTCGCCGAGGGGACGATCGCCTTGCCGCCGGCACAGAACGTCGATACCGCTTCGATGCGCACGCGCGTCGATTTACGCGCGGAGTGGCGGCAGATCTTCGACGACGTCTGGCGCGAGTACCGCGACTTCTTCTACGCACCGAAAGTCCCCCTCGCCGACTGGCCGCAGGTCAAGCGCCGCTACGCGCCTCTTCTGGAGCGCTGCCGCACGCGCGAAGAAGTGAACCTCGTGCTCGCGGAGATGATCGGCGAGTCGTCCGTCGGCCACGCCTATCTCGCCAGTCGCGGCGACGTCGCGTCGCAGCCGCGCTCCGACGCCGCGGCCCTCGGCGCCGAGCTGGTCGCGGACCGCGGCGCCTTCCGCATCGCGCGCATCGTCCGCACCGCGCCGTGGGACGACGAGCTCCGCGCGCCGCTCCGCGACGTCGCGGAAGGCGAATACCTGCTCGCCGTCAACGGGAAGCCGCTCGATGCCGCGCAGGATCCACGCGCAGCGCTGGCCGGATCGGCGGGGAAGGAAATCCAGATCACCGTCGGCCCGCAGCCGGCGATCGACGCCGCCGCGCGCGTGCTCACCGTCACGCCGCTCGCCTCCGAGAACGAGCTGCGGCAACGCGCCTGGGTGGAGTCGAATCGGCGCCGGGTCGAGGAGGCGAGCGGCGGCCGGGTCGGGTACGTCCACATCCCCGCCTTCAACCAGAGCGGCTTCTCGGACCTGGCGCGCCAGTACTACGGGCAGATCGACAAAGAGGCGCTCCTCATCGACGCCCGCTGGAGCCAGGGCGGCTCGACCGGTGCGATCGTCGCCGAGCTGCTGGCGCGGCGGCCGCTCAACTACTACGCCACGCGTGGTTCGAGCGAGCCGGCGAGCTCGCCGACGTACGGCGCGCACTTTGGCCCCAAGGCGCTGCTCGTGAACCACATCACCATCTCCGCCGGCGAGAACTTCGCGTTCTACTTCCGCAAGCTGGCCCTCGGCCCGCTGGTCGGCTCGCGAACCTGGGGCGGCTTCACCGGCCTCAACCCCGTCCCGGCGCTGATCGACGGCGGCTCGGTCAACGTCCCGAACGCCCCCTTCTTGGACGAGACCGGCTGGATGGCCGAAGGAGAAGGCCTCGGGCCCGACATCGTCGTCACACGCGATCCGGCCGCCCGATCCGACGCGCAGCTCGACGCAGCGGTGCAGGCGCTGATGGCGAAGCTTCCGTCCGAACGGAAACCCGTACGCGTGCCGTGACGCACGCGTACGGGCCGGCGCATCCGTTCCGGCTCAGTCGCCGCCGAGGAGGTCGCCCAGCGGGCCGAGGACCGAGCCTTCGCCCTGTCTCCGTCCGGCCGGATTGCCGGGCATCGCGGAGAAGACGCGGCTCGCGAAGCGGCTGAAGGGGAGCGACTGGATCCAGATTTTCCCGGGGCCGCGCAGCGTCGCGAAGAAGAGGCCCTCGCCGCCGAACAGCGCGGTCTTCACGCCGCCCACGAACTGGATGTCATAGCTGACCTGCGGCTGGAGCGCGACGAGGCAGCCGGTGTCGAGGCGGAGCGTTTCGCCGGGTGCGAGCTCGCGCTCGACGATGGCGCCGCTGGCGTGCACGAACGCCAGGCCGTCTCCTTCGAGCTTCTGCAGGATGAAGCCCTCGCCGCCGAAGAAGCCGGCGCCGAGCTTCCGCTGGAAGGCGATGCCGACGGAGATCCCTTTCGCCGCGCAGAGGAACGCGTCTTTCTGGCAGAGCAT
The DNA here is from genome assembly GCA_036399015.1 of Thermoanaerobaculia bacterium. Classification (GTDB taxonomy): domain Bacteria; phylum Acidobacteriota; class Thermoanaerobaculia; order Gp7-AA8; family Gp7-AA8; genus QHVT01. Next base: position 1,853 of record DASWNW010000112.1, read on the forward strand.
CGTGCCGCCGAGCTGGCGCAGGTCGAGCGGGACGATCCGGCCGGGATAGGGCGAAGCGAAGGCGACCTTCTGGCGCGAGCCGCCTCTGTTCGCGAACACGGTCATGAACAGCGACTCGCCCGTCAGCACGCGCTTGCCGGCCGACATGAGCATCCCCATGAGACCGGTGCCGCCCTTGTTGGAACCGTCGCCGAAGACCGTCTCCATCTCGATGCCGGGATCCATGTACATGAACGCGCCCGCTTCCGCGATGCACGCTTCGCGCGGATCGAGCGTGATCTCGACGAACTGCATCTCCGAGCCGATGATGTCGTAATCGATCTCGTCGGCACGGCCGCCACCGACGGGCGGTGGAGGTGGCGTCGCCGCTCCACCGAACGCTGCCGAGAAGTCGCCACGCGACGTGACCGGCTCCCACGAGGCCATCCCCTGCGCATACACGTGCGCGTGCCGCGGGATCTGTCCCGCGCGAATGCGGCGGACGACCTCCTCCGTCGGATACGGTCCCTCCTGCCTTCCGTCGACTGCTACGTGCCACTGGTCCACTGTCGTCTCCTTTGATCGCGCTTCCGAACGCGTCATCCTATCGAAGCGGGTTTCTTCTTACCGCACGAGCACTCGAGGCAGCCATGGTCGGCGCAGGTGCCGCAGGACGTCCGGACCTGCTTCCGCAGCGCCTCGCGTGCGCGGAACACCCGCACCGAGGCGTTGTTCGGGGTGATGCCTGCCTCGGCGGCGAACTCCTGCACGGGTGCGCCTTCGAGATCGATGCGGCGAATGGCCGCCTGGTACTCCGGCTTCAGCGTCGAGGCCAGCCGCGTGACGCAGCCGCAGATGGCGTCGTGCAGCTCCGGCGGCGGCTCGGCGGCCCCCTCCAGCTCGCGGGCCAGACCTTCGAGAGCCCGGTTGCGGACATCAGCGCGGCGGTAGTGATCGATCACCGCGTTGCGGAGGGTGCGGTAGAACCAGGCCACCGAGGAGGTCTCGTCCCGCGCGTCCGCCTCCTTTTCGAGACTCTTCACGAACGCATCCTGGAGGATGTCCTCGGCGAGCGCGCGGTCGCCGAGGCGGCGCTCGAGGAACGCGAGGAACTGCCGGTGGTTGTCGACGAGTTGGAGCGTGAGATCGGGATTCATTGAATTGCGGGGACGAAGTGTAAGACGGCCGGCCGTGCTGCGTTAGCCCCTGTGAAAGGAGACACCATGAACCATTCCCACACCGCCTCTGCCACCGTCGTCGATCCCGTCTGCGGCATGACCATCGACCCCTCCTCGGCCGCCGGCTCGTCGACCTACGACGGCAGGATGTACCACTTCTGCGCCCGCGCCTGCCAGGCGAAATTCGACGCCGCCCCGGCGCTCTACGCGCCGAAGGTCCCGGCGACGGCCGCCGCCTGCTCCACCGGGCACTCCTGCTGCAACGTTGGTTAAACTGCATGTCGATGAGACGCAAAGCCGTCGCCGCTGCCTGGATCGCGGGAGCCACCGTCCCGCTCCTCCTGGCGACGGTGTTCGTGGTCGGCTGCTGCGTCCTGCCGTTCCACGGCATCGCGCACAAGCTCATGCCGATCTGTGACATGGCGGCGAACCTGATGCGCGGCGACCACGCCGGTCACGACGCCGGCGCGGTCCCGCCTCCCCCGGGCCGCGAGAAGCAGGAGCCGGTGAAGCGGATCGCGACCGAGGTCCCGAGCCTGTTCCGGCTCGTTGCGGCCAGCGGTACGGTGCAGGCGATCGCCCCCACCGCCACGACCGCCTATCGCAGCTTCATCACCCTCGGCGCGGTGCGCTGCGACCGCGACGTCGGCCTGCATCTCCTCGTCGAGACCTTCCTCATCTGATCCCACCTTCACGTGGCGCACCTCGCGTCGTGGGCACTCGTCTGCCCACGCTCATCTCCCTGAAGGAGTCTCAGATGAATCGACATGGAGTTCTGCTCTGCGTCTTGCTCGCCGCGGCAGGTTGCGGCAGAGAAAAGAGCGTCGCCTCGAAGAGCGCGGAGGCCGGACCTACCGCGACCTCGACCGCCGCGCCGATGGATCACAGCGCGCACGGAACGATGGACCATAGCGCGCACGGCGCCGCCGCCACCGACCCGCACGCCGGCATGCACCACGGCACGGCTCCGGCGGGAGGCGCGATGGACCACAGCGCGCACGCGGGACACGGCACCGCTGCTACTTCGCACACGGGACACGGCACCGCCGCCACGTCGCACGCGGGGCACCGCACCGCTGCCACGTCGCACGCCGGCCACGGCACCGCCACCACCTCGCACGCGGAACACGGCACCGCCGCCACCTCGCACGCGGCACATGGCACCGCGGCCACCTCGCACACGGGACACGGCACCGCCGCTACCTCGCACGCCGGCCACGGCACCGCCGCCACCTCGCACGCGGGACACGGCACCACCGCGACTTCGCACGCCGGGCACGGCAACACCTCCACCTCGCACGCGGGACATGGCAACGCCGCGACTTCGCACGCTGGACATGGCACCGCCACCACCTCGCACGCGGGACACGGCACCGCCGCGCGAGCCACTCCGAGGAACCCGAGGAACTCCGAGGAACCCGAGGAACCCTCCTCCCACGCCGCGATGCAGCACGGCGCGCAGGCACCCGCGGCCGATCCGCACGCCCACCATCGTGCGGCCGCAACGCCATCGACACGCGCGCCCCGCTCGAACGCAGACCTCCGGCGCGTGCAGCCCTCCGCCACCCTCCGTGGCGACGCCTTCGACGCCCCCTCCCCTGCCGCCGTCTCCGAGGCGGCGAAAGCGGCGCAGGGCGGCGGCGGTCATGAGGGGCACCAGACGCGCGGCATCACGCCGGGCGAGGACCATGAGAACCCTCCCACTCCCATGCCGGCCACGCGCGACGGCGGCGCTCCTGCCGCCCCGCCGAACCGTTGACGAGGACACAGCGATGAAGTTCATGAAGAGACCCTTACCCGGCCTCGCGGCGCTCCTGCTCGCCTCCTGCGTCAGCGTCCCGCGCGACGCCGGCACCTCCGACGTGCAGCAGGCGGTCACGCAACGCGGCGGCGCCGCCGTCGAATGGAACGCGCAGCCCTCCACGGCCGATCACGAGCGGGTCGCGGCGATGCTGCAGGACGAGCTCACCGCCGACGAGGCAGTCGCCATCGCCATGCTCAACAGCCCGCGGCTGCAGGTCGCGCTGGCGGAGCTGGGCATCGCGCGCGCCGACCTCATCGAGGCGAGCACGATCGCAAACCCGGTGTTCGAGTTCGAGATCCGCTTCCCCGGCGAGCCGTACCGGCCGTACGAGCTGCGCCTCGCGCAGTCGCTCATCGAGCTGATCCAGCTCCCCCGCCGCCGCGCCCTCGGCCGCGCCGCGTTCGACGCCGCTCAGATGCGCGTCAGCGCCGAGGTCCTCCGCTTCGGCGGCGACGTCCGCGTGGCGTATTACGAGCTGGTGGCGGCGGCGCAGCACGTGTCGCTCAGCCGCACCATCGCCGAGTCGGCGCAGGCGGCGGCGGAAGTGGCCATCCGGCAGCACGCCGCGGAGAACATCACCGATCTCGACCTGGAGAACGAGCAGGCACGCTACGAACAGGCGAAGCTCGACCTCGCGCGCGCCGAACAACGCGGCCTCCTGGCGCGCGAGGCGCTCGTCCGCGCCATGGGGCTGCGCAACACCGGCGCCGAATGGCGCGTCCCGGCGGCGTTTCCGGAGCTGCCGGCGGCGGAGCTGGAACAGCAGCAGCTCGAGCAGCTCGCCGCGACGCAGCGGCTCGACCTCGCCATCGCCCGCCGCGACCTGGAGGTGGCGCAGCGGCAGGTGCCGCTCACGCGCCTGGCCGCGCTCGAGGAGACGGTCCTCGACCTCCACTACGAGCGGGAGCCGGACGGCGAGCACACCGTCGGCCCGGGGATCGAGTTCCCGATCCCGATCTTCAACAGCGGGCGGGCGGCCCGCACGCGCGCCGAGGCGCAGTTCCTCCGCGCACGCCACGCGCTGAACGCGCTCGAGGCGGAGACCGCGTCACAACTGCGCGCCGCACGGGCCACGTTGGCCGAGGCGCGGGCGCGCGCCGAGTACTACCGCGACGTCGTCGTGCCCCGCCGCGCGCGCATCGTCGAGCTGACGAAGCTCGAGCACAACGCCATGCTCGTGGGGGTCTTCCAGCTCCTGCAGGCGAGGCAGAACGAGATGCAGGCGCGCCGCGACTGGATCGACGCGCAGCGGGAGTACTGGACCGCGCGCACCGATCTCGATCGCGCGCTGCAAGGGGTCGCCGGCGACGCCGGAGGAGCTCCCTCGCCTGGCTCGCGCATCAGAACCACGAACGAGAGAGAGGATCACTAGCCATGCCGTTCACACGTCGCAGTTTGCTTTTTTCCGGCCTCGCGGGTGCAGCCGCGGGCCTCGTCACCAACACCCGCGCGTTCGGGCAACGGCTCCGCGCGCTCGGGGCGAGCGGTCCGCCGCCGAAGCCGTTGCGCGCGCAGCGGGAGGGGGGCCGCGCGCCGGTGATCACCCCGAACGGCACCTCCCTCCCCTGGAGGATGGTCGGCGGCGTGAAGGAGTTCCACCTCATCGCCGAGCCGGTCCGGCGCGAGTTCGTCAACGGCCTGGAAGTGAACTGCTGGGGCTACAACGGCGTCACGCCCGGCCCCACGATCGAGGCGTTCGAGGGCGACCGGGTGCGCATCCTCGTCACGAACAAGCTGCCGGAAGGGACGTCGGTGCACTGGCACGGCTTCATCCTCCCGAACGGCATGGATGGCGTGAGCGGCCTCAATCAGCCGAAGATCCTGCCGGGCGAGACGTTCGCGTACGAGTTCACGCTCCAGCAGACCGGCTCGCTCATGTATCACCCCCATTTCGACGAGATGACGCAGATCGCCCTCGGCATGCACGGCTTCTTCATCGTGCATCCGCGCGAGGCGAGCGTCCGCCGCGTCGACCGCGACTTCGCGATCTTCCTCAACGAATGGTTCATCAAGCCGGGCACCGCCACGCCCGACCCGACGGTGATGCTCGACTTCAACACCTTCACCATGAACAGCCGCGTCTTCCCCGGCACCGAGCCGCTGCTCGTGCGTACCGGCGACCGCGTGCGCATCCGGCTCGCGAATCTCACCATGGACTCCCACCCGATCCACATCCACGGCCACGCCTTCTACGTCACCGGCACCGACGCGGGGCCGATCCCGGAGACGGCGTGGTGGCCGGAGAACAGCGTGAACGTGCCGGTCGGCACCACACGCGACATCGAGTTCACCGCCGACAACCCGGGCGACTGGGCCTTCCACTGCCACAAGACCCACCACGTGATGAACCAGATGGGGCACGACCTGCCCAACCTTCTCGGCATCGATCCGTCGAGCACCCAGCAGCGGCTCGACCAACTGGTGCCGGGCACGATGGTCATGGGGACGAACGGCATGGGCGAGATGGCAGACCACCAGGGCTCGATGGCCATGCCGCGCAACAGCATCCCGATGCTCGGCGGCCAGGGGCCGTTCGGACCGATCGACATGGGAGGCATGGTCACGATCGTGAAGGTGCGGGATGACATGGACTACGGCCGCGATCCCGGCTGGTACCAGCAGCCGAAAGGAACGTCGGCGTGGCGGGTCGACTCGATGTCGCCATCCTCCAGCCGAGACTAACTACCTCCGGAGACTCCACTCAGCACGTCGCAGAGGCCACTAAGCATGTCCGGGAGTGGCACTAAGCATGTCCCGGAGTCGGACTAAGCATGTCCGGAGTCGCACTAAGCATGTCCCGGAG
>DASWNW010000113.1:0-1720 GCA_036399015.1 Thermoanaerobaculia bacterium
CCGCCTGGGTGGCGACGAGTTCGCGGTCCTCGTGTGCGACGTGCCCAATCGCGGCCTCGTCGTCGAGCTCGCCGGCCGCCTGCAGGACGCGCTGGCGCGCCCGTTCAGCCTCAACGGCGTGGTCGCGATGCTCGACGCGAGCATCGGCATCGCCTTCTGCCCCGACCACGGCACCGACGTCAACGTGCTCGTCCGCCGGGCCGACGTGGCGATGTACGACGCCAAGCAGAAGCAGAACGGCTACAGCTTCCACCGCGAGGACGGCGGCGCGCGCAGCGGCGAGCAGATGTCGCTCAACGTGGAGCTGCGCCGCGCCGTCGAGCGGAACGAGCTGGAGCTCTACTACCAGCCGAAGCTGCACATGCGCACCGGCATCATGACCCGCTGCGAAGTGCTGATGCGCTGGAACCATCCCACGCGCGGCCTCCTCGCGCCGGCCGCCTTCATCCCGGCGGCGGAGCGGACGGGGCTGATCCGCTCGATGACCGACTGGCTGCTCGACCGCGCGCTGCAGCAGTGCCGCGAGTGGCAGGACGCCGGCGCGCCGATCCATCTCGCGGTGAACGTCTCCGCGAAGAGCCTCCTCGATCAGTCGCTGCCCGGCAAGGTGCAGGGGGCGCTCGACCGCTGGGGAGTCGATCCCCGCTTCCTCAAGATCGAGATCACGGAGAGCAGCATCATGGCCGACCCGGCGCACGCGCTGGCGATCCTGGCGATGCTGCAGTCGATGGGAGTGCGGCTGTCGGTCGACGACTTCGGCACCGGCTACTCGTCGCTCACGCACCTGCGCGAGCTGCCGATCGACGAGATCAAGATCGACAAGTCGTTCGTGATGGGGATGACGGCCAGCGACGCCGACGCGGCGATCGTGCGTACGGTGATCGACCTCGCACACAACCTCGGCAAGCAGGTGTGCGCCGAGGGGGTGGAGGATGAGGCCATGTGGCAGATGCTCAAAGAGCTCGGCTGCGACCTCGCGCAGGGCTACTGGATCTCCCGTCCCGTGCCGGCCGCGGAGCTGATGTCGTGGCTGGTGAAGACGTCGTGGGGACTGGACAGGTGAGCGCCCGCTGCTCATGACACGCATCGCCATCCAGGGAGAGCGCGAGTCCTTCAGCCACGCCGCGGCGCGGCGCCTGCTGCAGCCCGACGTGGAGGTGCTTCCCTGCACCACCTTCGACGACGTGTTCGCGGCGGTGCTGTCGGGCGGCGCGGCGGCGGCGGTGATCCCGATCGAGAACACGCTCTTCGGCTCCATCCCCCGCAACTACGAGCTCCTCGGCACGACGGAGCTGCAGATCGTCGGCGAGACGCTGCTGCGCATCGAGCATCACCTGATCGCGCGTCCCGGCACGCGGCTGGATGACGTGCGGCGCGTGCTGTCGCATCCGGTCGCGCTCGCGCAGTGCCAGCGCTTCTTCGCCGCACACCCGGCGCTCGAGCCGGTCGTCACCGCCGACACCGCCGGCAGCGTCAAGACGATCATGGAGGGGGAGAGCCGCGACGTGGCCGCGATCGCGGGTGCCGCGGCGGCGGCGCTGTACGGCGGCGAGATCCTGGTCTCGAACGTGGAGGACAACCGGGAGAACTACACCCGCTTTCTCCTGCTCGCGAACGACGGCGGCCGCGGTACCGCGGCGGGGCCGCTGAAGACGTCGCTGCTCTTCCGGACGCCGAACGCGCCCGGCTCGCTCTGGCGCGCGCTGGCGGCGTTCGCGCT
>DASWNW010000114.1:0-9487 GCA_036399015.1 Thermoanaerobaculia bacterium
CCGTCCCACGTCCGCGGGCTGAGAGCCCGCGGCTGCGGGGAGCCCGCCCGGCTTCCACACCAGCCCCGCTCTCCATGAGCTGTTCGAGATCAGCGCCTCCCCCTTCGACGACAGATCGAGAATGCGGATCCACCCCGCCAGCCGCGACTTCAGCCGCACCTCTCCCGTCGCCACGTCGACCGAGTACAGCGCCGGCGGCGCCGAGCCGCTCGCGCCGGAGAGCCAGATCTCTTTCCCGTCCGGCGACCAGGCCGCGCCGTTCACACCGCGCCGCCAGCCGCGCGCGATCGTCACCGGCTGCGCGTCGTCGATGATCGCCACGTCGTACTCCCCCTGCGAGCGCTCCACGATCACCAGCCGCTTGCCGTCGGGCGCCACGCGCACGTCGCGCACCATCCGCTGCGTCTCGTACTTCACCGTCCCGATCGGGTACTCGACGCGCGTCCTGTCCCCCTGCTGCCGGATGATGGCCATGCTCGAGCCGTCGGGCGACCAGTCGGCCTGGAGAACGTTCTCCGCCACCTCGCGCGGCATGCCGCCCGCCATCTGCACGCGCGCCAGCGTGCCGAGGCCGGTGACGCGATCGCGCCGCAGCAGCACCGCCAGCTCCGTCGACTTCGACACCGCCAGCACCTCGCACGACGGAATCCCCAGCGGCCGCGCCTCGGTGGCCCGCCGCGTGGCGATGAACGTCTCCGGCAACTGCCCCTCCCACGACGCGCTGTAGACGATCGTCTCGCCGTCCGGCGAGAAGCGCGCCGTGCGCACGTCGCCGCGCCGGAACGTCATCCGGTGGAACTGCGGCTCCACCGGCGCCCCCCGCTGCTGCCGCGAGAGCAGCCACCCCGCGTACGCCGCGCCGGCGATCGACACGACGTAAAGGAGCGCCAGCAACACCGGCGACGTCCGCCGCTTCGGCTTCGTCAGCGCCGGCCGCACCGCCGTCTGCCGCACCGTCTGCGCCGACGTCCGCGTCGTCCCCTGTGTCGTCCCTTGTGGAGCGGCGGGCTTCAGCCCGCCGGAAGTCTTCGCGGCCGTCACCGCCGACGTCCCACTGAGCGTCCCGCTGCCCGACATCGTCGACAGCGTCTCCAGGTTGAACGCCAGGTCGCGCGCGCTCTGGAAGCGCAGCTCGCGATCTTTCTCCAGGCAGCGCCGCACCAGCCGGTCGAGCGCCGGCGGGATGTTCGGCAGCAACTCCGTCAGCTCCTGCGGCTCTTCCTTCAGGATCGCGCTGAGCGTCTCGATCGAGGAGTTGCGCCGGAAGGCGCGCTGCCCCGTCAGCATCTCGTAGACGATCGTGCCGAGGGAGAAGAGGTCGGAGCGGTGATCGACCGGCTCGCCGCGCACTTGCTCGGGCGACATGTAGCCGACCGTCCCCATCACCATGCCGGGCTCGGTGGCCGTCATCTCGAACGCCGGTGCGTCGTCGGCCTTCGTGCCGGTGAGCTTGGCGATGCCGAAGTCGAGGATCTTCAGGCGGCCGTCGCGCGTGAGGAAGATGTTGTCGGGCTTGAGGTCGCGGTGGACGATCCCCTTCTCGTGCGCGGCGGCGAGGCCGCTGGCCATCTGCAGCGCCGCGTCGACCGCCTTGCGCGGCGAGAGCGGCCCCCGCTGCAGGCGGCTGCCGAGCGTCTCCCCCTCCAGCACCTCGCTGACCAGGAACGGGTTGCCCTGCTCGTCGCGGCCGATGTCGTAGATGGTGAGGAGATTGGGATGATTGAGCATCCCGGTGGCGCGCGCCTCCTGTTCGAAGCGCTGCAGCCGCTCGCGGTCGCTGAAGGAGACGCTGGTCAGGACCTTGATGGCCACGTCGCGGCCGAGGCGGGTGTCGCGTGCGCGGTAGACCGCCCCCATGCCCCCTTCGCCGAGGAGGCCCGTGACCTGATAGGGACCGAGCATCGACCGCGGCTGGAGCGCCATGCGCGGATTGTAGGGGAGTTCCGAGATGTTGCCCCTCGCCCCGCTGGCGGGGAGAGGGTGGCGCGCAGCGCCGGGTGAGGGGCGGTGTATCGCGCGAGGTACGGCCCGCGTAGCGGGCGATCGCCAACGTGATGCCCGTGCTATCGTCGTCGCTCGCTTGAGCCGCCCCCTTCTGCTGAAAATCTGGCTGGCCGTCGTCGCGGCCGCGATCGCGATTCACCTCGGTGGGCATCCGCTGTTCGACGCCGACGAGGGACGCAACGCCGAGGTGGCGCGGGAGATGGCGGCGACGAACGACTACGTGATGCCGCGGCTCAACACGCTGCCGTATCTCGACAAGCCGATCGTCTACTTCGCCGCCGAGGCGGCCGTCATGGAAGTCCTCGGCCCGAGCGAGCTGGCGGCGCGCCTGCCGGCCTATCTCTTCACCCTCGCCACCGCCGCCGTGCTCTTTTACTTCGCGCGCAGAGTGTGGGGCGGCGACACCCCGTACGTGACGGCGATCGTCTTCCTCGCCACGCCGCTCGTCATCGCCTTCGCGCGCACCGTCATCTTCGACAGCGCGCTGACGTTCTTCACGACCGCTGCTCTCGTGGCGCTCTACTTCGCCATCGAGGAGCGCAACACCCGTTGGTCCATCCTCGCCTGGGCCTCCATGGGCCTGGCGATGATCACCAAAGGGCCGGTGACGTTCATCCTCGTCCTCGCCGTTGCTGTCCCCTACGCCTGGCGCCGCAAGGCACTCCGCAAAGTCTTTCCGATCCTCGGCATCCTGCTGTTCGTGGCCATCTGCGTGCCGTGGGTGTGGGGCGTCTCGCAGGTGGTGCCGGAGTTTCTGCAGTACGTGCTCGTCACCGAGACCGCCGCCCGCATGGCCACGGACGAGCTGAAGCGCACCGGTCCACCCTGGTACTTCATCCCGTACCTCGTCGGCGGCGCGCTTCCCTGGTCCCTCGTGGCGCTCTTCAGTTGGAAGAAGCTCCGCCGCCCCGACCCGGCACTCGGCTACTGGCTGCTCGCCATCGCCATCCCCTTCGTCTTCTTCTCGCTGTCGCAGTCGAAGCGGCCGCAGTACATCCTCCCGCTCATGCCCGCCCTGGCGCTGGTGATCGCGCGCATCTGGGAAGAGGCGCGCACCCGCGGCGCCGCGATCATCGCCGCCTCCCTCGGCGCGCTCCTTGTCGCCGCCTCCTTCTTCGCCGAGCGGACGAAGATGCGCCCCGAGCTGAAGGCGGTCGCCGACGACACCGCGCTCGCCTTCGGCGTGGCCTTCCTCGCCGGAGGCGCCGTGGCCCTTTTCGCGAAGCGGCGCGAGCTGGTGCTGATCGCGCTCACGCTCCCGATCATCGCCCTCCCGCTGCTCGCCAACCCGCTCATGCACGCCATCGCGCAGCGCCGCTCGGCCAAGCAGTTCGTGGCGCGGCTCGCGCCGCACGTCACGCCGTCGACGCAGGTCATCGGCGTCGAGGCCTTCAGCGGCTCGCTGGCGTTCTACCTCCGCCGCCCGCTGATCGTCGTGACCTCCGACGCGAGCGAGCTGACGAGCAATTACCTGATGCGCCGCTACGACCGCTACACCAGCGACCCCCGCTCGCCGCTCAAGCCGCTGCCCTGGTTCGAGCGCTCGCTCGCCGCCACCAACCCCCGTATCTACATCGTGCGGCAGCAGGACCGGCAGTGGCGGGAGTTGCTGGAAGCGCGCGGCTGGCGCGAGCTCGCCGCCGGCGGCCACCACGTCGCGTACGGCCGCTGACGCTCGTTGCGAGTTGCGCGTTGCGCGTTCCTCGGACTTCCTCGTCCAGGCGGTCCTGCCCGGGCAACTCGCAACGCGCAACACGCAACGTACAATGCGCGCCGCGCTCATGTGTGGCATCTACGGCATGGTCGGCGCCACGGCGCTCCGTCACCCCTTCGTGCTCGAGGAAATGGGGGAGGCGCTGCGTCATCGCGGGCCCGACGGCCGCGCCACCTTCGTCGAGCCCGACGCGCAGATCGGCTGCGAGCGGCTGCGCATCATCGACCTCCACGAGCGCGCAGACCAGCCCTTCAAATCGCCCGACGGGCAGGTCTGGCTCGAGACTAACGGCGAGATCTATAACGCGCCCCTGCTGCGCGAGCGCTACCGCGACTATCGCTACCGCTCCCACTCCGACGTCGAGACCATCCTCCCGCTCTACCTCGACCGCGGCGCCGCCGCCGTGGCGGAGCTCGACGGCATGTTCGGCCTCGCCATCTGGGACAACCGCAACCGCACGCTCGTCCTCGCGCGCGACAGGGCAGGGGAGAAGCCGCTCTTCTACGCCACGGTCAACGGCGAGGTCGTCTTCGCCTCGGAGCTCCAGTGCCTGCTCCGCCATCCCGACGTCTCCCGCGAGCTCGATCCCGCCGCCATGCGCGACTACCTCGCGCTCGGCTACATCAGCGAGCCCCGCACCCCCTTCCTCGCCGTCCGCCGCGTCCCCGCCGGGACGTACATGCTCTTCAGCGCGCGCGGCGAGGAGACGGTGCGCTACTGGGATCCCGCCTCGTTCAGGGAAGAGAAGATCGCCCCCGCCGACGCCGTCGCCGAGACGCAGCGGCTGATCGAGCAGGCCGTCACCCGGCAGGTCATGTCCGACGTGCCGGTCGGCGTCTTCATCAGCGGCGGCCTCGACTCGTCCATCCTGGCGACGCTCGCCTCGCGCGTCATCGGCGCCGACCGGGTGCATACCTTCTCGGCCCAGTTCGCCGAGGAGAGCTACGACGAGAGCGGGGACGCGGCGGTGCTCGCGCGGCAGATGCGCACTCGCCACGTCCCGGTCCGCACCGACGAGGAGACGCTGCTCGACGCTTTGCGCAACGTCACCACCCGCGTCGCCGAGCCGCTCGCCGACGCCGCCATCCTGCCGACGTTCCTCCTCGCCCGCGCCGCCCGCGAGCATGTGAAGGTGATCCTCAGCGGCGAAGGGGCCGACGAGCTGTTCGGCGGCTATCCGACGTACGTCGGTCACAAGCTCGCGCCGCAGTACGACGCGCTGCCGTCGTTCGTCCGCGCCGGCGTGCGCAAGCTCGCCTTCGCGCTTCCCTCCTCGGGCAAGAAGGTCACGCTCGAGTTCCTGCTCAAGCGCTTCGTCAGCGACGCGGAGCGGCCGTGGGTCGAGCGCCACATCCGCTGGTTCGGCACCGGCCTCGCCACCACCGACATCGACGTGCCGCCGATGCATCCGCTCGAAGGGGCGATGCTCCTCGACTACCGCAGCTACCTCCGCGACAATCTCCTCGTGAAGGTCGACCGCGCCACCATGCTCTCCTCGGTGGAAGCGCGCGCTCCCTATCTCGACCGCGACGTCACCCGCTTCGCCCTCTCGCTCCCCGCCGATCTGCGCGTCCGCCGCCTGACGACGAAGTGGGCGCTCAAGAAGGCGGCGGAGAAGTGGGTGCCGCGCGACGTGATCTACCGCCGCAAGCGGGGCCTCAGCGTCCCGACCGCCACCTGGATCAACCGCGGCCTCCGCGCCGAGACCGACCGCCTGCTGGAGCCGTCACGCCTGCGGAAGCATGGCATCGTCAACGAGACGCAGGTGACGGCGCTCCTCGCCGAGCACCGCGCAGGCAAGGCAAATCACGCCAAGTCGCTCTGGGCCGTGGTGATGCTGGAGTACTGGCTGGAGAACTGGACATGACCCTCTTCGGTCCCCTCACCCTCGCGCTCGTCAACGCGATCGTCCTCGCGCTCGCTCTCTACGTCCGCGGTGGCGGCACGTGGGTCCTCTCCGGATACGACCGGGGACGCGTCGCTGACGAAAAAGGGTTGGCGGTCTGGTGCGGGACCGGTCTCGCGCTCGTCGGTGCAACTGGCGTGGTCGCGGCCGGTGTCCTCGCTGTTGCGCCGCGATGGAGCGCGGTCGCGGTCGTGGGCTACGGAGCCGCGGTTCTCGGCGGGATCTGGCTGATCAGCCGTGGCGCTCGCCGGTTCCTGCGCAGCGCTTAGCCCGCCGCCGCTTCCAGGTCGGGCGCCACGTCCGGCACCGCCATCAGATGCCTGCGCGTGGCGTGGTCGTAGCCATGCACGCAGTAACGGACCAGGCTGCCGAGGTCGCCGACTTCGAACGGCTTGCGGATGACGCCGGCTACGACGGCCGGATCGACATCCTTGAAGCTCTTGTCGGCATAGGCACTGATGACGAGGATCACCGGCTTGGTGGCCGGCGGGTGGTCCTTGAGATAGCGGATGACGCCGAACCCGTCGACGCGCGGCATCATCAGGTCGAGGAGGATGACGGCGTACTCGCGCTCTTCCAGCCTGGCGATCGCCTCCTCACCGTCGGCGACGCAATCCGCGTCGAGACCCTCTCGAGCCATGATCGTGCAGACGAGCTGGCGGATGGAGGGATCGTCGTCTGCTACCAGGACTCGGGCTTCACTGCGGGGGCGTTGCGTCATCGTTCAGAACCTGCCGTAGGTAAGAGTTACCGGACAAGCCCAATGAAAGGGACGTGCCATCGCGGCGGCGCCGGTTCCTCGGTTCCTCGGTTCCTCGGAGTTCCTCGGAGTTCCTCGGAGTTCCTCGGCGGCAGCGCGTGTCTCTGCGGGTACTCTCTCGCGATGAGCCCGAGGAACTCCGAGGAACCCGAGGAACCCCGAGGAACCCAAGAGGACCCCTCCCTCAAAAACTCAACGGCAACGCCATCCCGGCCGTCCACCCGCCGCCCGAGGGGAGGAGCGGCAGCCAGTACCAGTTCGCGTGCTCCCCGCCGAGGGAGACGCGGACGAACATGCCGGCCTCGTTGGCGACGTAGGGGTTCGGGAGCGGCGCCGACATCTCCAGCAGCATCTCGTCCGCATGCCGCTGCACGTCGCGGACTTCGACCGGGATCCAGGTGCACGAGCCCTGCGCGAGCCCGACCGGGATGGCGCGGTTGACCTGTGCCTGCGCCGCCGCACCGTCCTTGCGCGGACGGCCGCGGCCGAGGTTGCCGAGCGCGCCGAGGCTGAGCGGCGTCGCCAGCGGCTGCGTCACGTTCACCACCGCCAGCCTGCCGGTCGCGATCGCGTCGATCTTCATCCTTACGCAGAGCGCCTCCGCGATCCCCGGGGGGATCACGTCCCATTCGGGAGCGAGCGGGCCTTCGGGAGGAGGGGCGCTCGCACAGGCGGCGAGCAGGAGCGTCATCAGCACGGCGGAAAGCTTCAAAACACGATCCTCAACTGCGGCGTGGTCGTCTTCGCCTCGAAGAACGAGCGGATCTCGCTGGCCGCCTTGCGCGTCACCAGCTCGCGCGGCGACTCCTCGTACCAGTCCAGCGGGAAGTAGCGGGTGTACGACTCCTGCGTGAAGCGCTTGCACAGCAGCGCGATCACGCCGACGTCCCGCTCGCTGCGGATCACCCGCCCCGCCGACTGCACCACGCGCGTCATCCCGGGGATCAGGTACGCGAACTCGAATCCGGCGCCGTACTGCTCGTCGTAATACTGCTTGAGCAGCTCCTGCTCGAAGCTCACCTGCGGCAGCGCCGGCCCGACCACCATCACGCCCGACAGCATATCGCCCTGGTAGTCGACCCCCTCGGCGTACATGCCGCCGGAGACCGCCAGGATCAGGTTCCCCCGCTTCGGCCGGTCGCGCAGGATCTCCAGGATCGCGTTGCGCTCGTAGTCCGTCATGTCGCTGCGCTGCACCATTACCCGCTTCTGCATCGGCGGCATCCGCTCCGCCACCTCCCGCAGGAACGCGTAGCTGGGGAAGAGCGCCAGGAAGTTCCCGTCCCCCGCCTCGGAGATGTTCGCCACGTGCTCGGCGATCTTGTCGTAGTGGTCGGCGCGCCGCTTCCAGGTCGTGTCGACCTCCGACACCACCACGATCTTCCGGTTCTCCCGCGGGAAGGGGGAGGGCAGCGAGAGCTCCGCGGTCCGGTTCTCGGGAAAGCCGAGCGTCTTGCGGTAGAACTCGAACGGCTCGAGCGTCGCGGAGAGCGCGACCGTCGCGTGCGCGGAATCGAAGATCTTGCCGAGGAACTTCGAGGGGTCCTTGCAGAAGATCTTGAGGCGGATGCCCTCGCCGGTGCGCTCCACCACGTTCGCGAACTCGTCGCCATCCTCGGAGAGCAGGTTCGTGAACTTCACCAGCTTGAAGTAGAAGTCGATGATCGGGTCTTCTTCCTCGGCGATCCGGTTGTCGATCTTCCAGCCGATGTACTCGAGGACGATCCGCTCCCACTCGACCCGCTGCTCGAGGAACAGCTCGCGGCTCGGCGTGCAGAGCGCCTGCTTCACGTCCCCTTCCAGCACGTTCGCCAGCTCGTGGAAGTGGTCGCGGAGGATCTCCAGCAGCTCCTCCCACCCTTCCACCCAGCAGTTGCGGCTCATGAAGACGCGGCGGATCTCCTCGAACGCGCTCTCGTGCAGCTCCGGCGAGTAGTAGCCGCGCCCGCGGTCGACCAGGTTGTGCGCCTCGTCCACGACGAGCACGCAGTCGCTGTAGTCCGACTCCTGCTGGTAGGTCTTAAGCCCCACGTAGGGGTCGAAGATGTAGTTGTAGTCGCAGACGATCACGTCCGCCTGGTCGATCAACTCCAGCGAGACCTCGAACGGGCAGACCTCGTGCGCCTTCGAGACCTCGAACGTGATCTCCGGGTCGAAGTAGCTCATCGAGGTGACGAGATGCTCGAGGAGTCCGCTCTTCTGCATCTTCGCCGAGTACTGCGCCGCGAACGGGCAAAAGTCCTCGTGGCAGATCATCTCCGTGTGCGCGCACATCTTCTGCTTCGAGCGGATGCGCAGCACCCGGAACGAGCCGTCGTTGAGGAGACTCAGCGCCTTCACCGCCGCGTCCTGCTGCAGCGTCTTCGAGGTGAGGAAGAAGAGCTTCTTCCCGAGCTTGAGCGACTGCTTCACGGCGGGGTAGAGCACGGCCATCGTCTTGCCGATGCCGGTGGGGGCGGAGACGAGGAGCGCGTCCCGCTGCCAGATGCCGCGGGCCACGGCGGAGACGATCTCCTCCTGGCCGGAGCGCATCCCGTCGAAGGGGAACTCCAGCGTATCGGCGAAGGCGCGCTTTGCGACCCGCAGCGCATGCGCGGTGTCGAGGTCCTCGATCAGCTTGGCGAGGCTCGCGTGGAGCGTCGACTCGACGCGCTCGCGGTCGAACTCCGTGTCGACCGTCCTGGCTTCGCCGGAGACGAGGTCGATCAGCACGAGCTGCGGCGCGAAGACGAACCCTTCGAGCTCCGGCTGGCTGGAGAGGAAGTAGGCGTAGAGGAGGAGCTGGTAGAGGTGGCGCTGGAGCTTGTCCGAGCGCATGAGCGCGTCGAGCTCGAGGTCGAAGTGGATCGACTTCACCTCTTCGATGGAAACGCGCCGCGCGGCCTTGTCGACCGAGAGCCCGTCGATGCGCCCCGTGACCGTGACCGCCCACCCCCCGATCTGCGTCCGGTGCACGACGTGGACTTCAGCCCGGTAATGCGGATCTTCGCCCGCGCGCTGCTCCGCCCGCCGGGTATGAATGTCCTGCCCGATCCACATCCGGCGGAACCCGTCGCCCCGCTCCACCCCGATGCGCCGGTACGTCGACTGATAAATGAGGTCG
>DASWNW010000115.1:0-3546 GCA_036399015.1 Thermoanaerobaculia bacterium
GACGGCGGCGGCGGCGGCGGCGCGGGCGGCTCGGTGGTCGTGCTCGCGCGCGGCGGTGGCCTCGCCGGACTGACGGTCAACGCGGCGGGCGGGCGGGGCGGCAACGCCTGGGCCACGCAGGCCACGGCGACCTACCCCGGCGAGCGGCACGGCCCCGGCGGCGGCGGCGGCGGCGGCTACATCGCCCTCAACGGCACCGCGGCGGCGACGAACGTCACCGGCGGCGCCTTCGGCATCACCACCACCGCGAACGACAACTTCGGCGCGCAGGCCGGCGCCCCCGGCAACGTCCTCCTGACGGCGTCCTTCGACGAGATCACCGGCGTGAAGTCGGCCTGCGTCGACCTTTCCGTCTCGATCTCCGACGCGCCCGATCCGGTCGACGCCGGCACCGATCTCACCTACACCATCAGCGTCACCAACAACTCGACCGTCGTCCCGGCGCAGCAGGTCACGCTCACGCAGACCACTCCCACCGGCACGACCTTCGTCTCGATCACGCCGCCCAGCGGGTGGACGTGCGGGACGACGCCTGCGGTCGGAGGTACCGGCTCGATCGTCTGCACCAAGACCGACCCTCTTGCGCCGAGCGCGTCGAGCGGCAACTTCACTCTCGTCGTGAAGACCGACCCGGCGCTGGCCGACGGCAGCACGATCACGCAGCCGGTCACGGCCGCGACGTCGAATCCGGAGCAGAACACCACGAACAACACCGCCTCGACGACCACGACGGTGCGCCGCCGCGTCGACGTGGCCGTCACGAAGGTCACGAACGATCCCGGCTCCGACAGCGCGTTCGCGGAAGGGGAGACGCTGATCTACACGATCGACGTCACCAACAACGGTCCCTCGCGGGCGACGAACGTCGTCATGAGCGATCCGCTCCCCGCCGGCTTCACGTTCGGCAGCGTCGTTCCGGCGGGCCCCACGTGCACGCAGTCCGCCGGCACCGTGACCTGCACCTACGCCACGATGAACCCGGGGGCGACGAACCAGATCGTCATCACCGGCACGATCGCCGTGTCGCAGACGCAGCTCGTCAACACCGTCACCGTCACGCGCACGGAGGTCGACACCGACGCGACCAACGACAGCGCCACGGCTGAGGCGAACGTGCTCGCGCCGACGGCCGTGCACATGGTGGAGATGAGCGCGGTGCAGGATCCGAACGGGAAGGTGCTGCTCTCCTGGACCACCTCCTTCGAGGCGGACAACCTCGGCTTCAACGTCTATCGCGACACCGGCGCGGGACGCGAGAAGGTGAACCGGCAGCTCATCGCCGGCTCGGCGCTCTTCGCTTCGACGCAGGCGCTCACCTCCGGCCGCAGCTACCGCTGGAAGGACAAGGTCAAGGGCGGCGAGCTCGCGCAGTACTGGCTCGAGGACGTCGATCTGAACGGCACCCGCACGATGCACGGCCCCGTCACGCCGGCGCTCGCCGGTGAGGTGGCGGAGGCCGCCAACACCGACACGCTCGCCGACCTCGGCACGAACGGCGGGATCTTCGTCTCGCCGCGCGGCATCGGCGCGCCCCGCTACCCGGTGGTCGCACCGTCGCGCGCGCAGCGCGAGCGGCAGTGGGATCTCGCCTCGCAGGCCGCCATCAAGCTGATGGTGACGCAGGAAGGGTGGTGCCGCGTCACGTTCGCGCAGCTCGCCAACGCCGGCTTCGCGGCCGGCAAGAAGCTGGCGCTCTTTGCGGAAGGCGTCGAGCAGCCGATCCTCGTCACCGCTGACGCCGTCGAGTTCTACGGCGTGGGTCTCGACACGCCCGCCGCCGGCGCACGCGCCTACTGGCTGACCAACGACAAGGGACGCGGCGCGCGAATCACTAAGGACAAAACCAAGGGCGCGAGGCCGTCCGCCTCCCGCACCGACTTCACCTACGAGCGAATCGAGCGCACCGTCTTCTTCACCGCGCTCACGAACAACGGCGACCGGGAGAACTTCTTCGGCGCGATCGTCACCGAGTGGGGAGCGACGCAGGAGCTGTTCGTCGAGAACGCCGACCGCACCGCCTCCACCGCCACGCTGGAGATCGTGATGCAGGGCGTCGGGCCCGACGCGCACGACGTGCAGTTGTCGATCGGCAATCACGTGATCGGCACCGTCTCGTTCCGCGACCGCGAGCGGAAGGTGGCCAGCATCAGCGTGCCGCTCAGCGCCCTCGCCGACGGCACCAACACGCTCACTCTAACCGGCCTCAATGGCGAGATGGACGTGACGCTCGTCGAGTCGCTGCGCCTCACCTATCCGCACCGCCTCACCGCCGATGACAATGCGCTGAAGCTGGCGCTGGCCGCCGGCAGCACCGCGCGCATCGACGGCTTCACCAGCGCCGCCGTCCGGGCCATCGACGTCACCGATCCGGCGCAGCCGGTCGAGCTGTCCGTCGACTACGCGAACGGCGCCGCCACCGTCGCTGCCGTCGGAACCGGCACGCGCTCGATCCTCGTGGTCGGCGACTCGCGCATCACCGCACCGGCGCAGCTCGTGCCGAGCCGCCCGTCCACCTGGAGCGCCACCACGAACGCGGCCGATCTCGTGATCGTCACCGCGCGCCCGTTCGCCTCCGCCGCCGCGCCGCTGAAGGCACGCCGCGACTCGGAAGGCGTGGCCACGGCCATCGTCGACATCCAGGACCTCTACGACGAGTTCAACTTCGGCCAGCGCGGCACGTCCGCCGTCCGGAAGTTCCTCGAGCGCACCGCCTCCTGGAGCCGCGCGCCGAAGTACGTCCTCTTCCTCGGCGACGCGAGCGTCGACCCGCGCAACTACCTCGGCATGGGCGCGTTCGATTACGTCCCGACGAAGCTCGTCGGCACCGCCTACATCAAGACCGCCTCGGACGACTGGTTCGTCGAGGGGCTCCCGCTCTCCATCGGCCGCCTGCCGGCGCGCACGCTGGCCGAGGCGGAGCTGATGGTGGGACGGGTCGTCGGTCGCGACACCAGCGGCAACGACCGCGTCGCCTTCGTGAGCGACTCCGGCTTCGAGGGGATGTCCGCCTCCCTCGGCGCGCTCGTCCCGCCGTCGCACCCGAAGACCTTCGCCGGCCACGCCAACGATTCGTTCGACTCGCTCCTGCTCGGCTACGTCGGCCACGGCTCGATCGACCTCTGGGCCGGCGGCTGGTTCACCGCCGACTCCGCCGCGCAGCTCCACAACGGCGCGAAGCTTCCCATCGTCGCGTCGATGACCTGCCTCACCGGCTACTTCCACGACGTCTTCTCCACCAGCCTCGCCGAGGCGCTGCTCACCAGCCCGAACGGCGGCGCCGTCGCGGTGTGGGCGTCGTCGACGCTGACGGAGCCCGGCGCGCAGGTCTCGATGGCCGAAGAGTTCTACCGCCAGCTCTTCGCCGGCGCGACCGTCGGCGAGGCCGCCATTCGAGCCAAGTCCGCCACGACCAACCAGGACGTCCGCCGCTCCTGGATCCTCTTCGCCGACCCCTCCATGCGCCTGCGCTGACGCGCGGGTGCATGGGGCCTGTGGAGCGGCGGGCTTCAGCCCGCCGAGCAATCGAACGTTCGGCAGCCGCTTTCG
>DASWNW010000116.1:0-4331 GCA_036399015.1 Thermoanaerobaculia bacterium
CCATCATCGGCCTGGCGGTGCTGCACCACCAGGCGACGGGCGTCTACACCTTCGACGTCACCAAGCTCTACGGCCTGTCGATCGAGTCGGGCCTGCAGCTCTGGTTGTTCCTGGCGTTCGCGCTGGCCTTTGCCATCAAGGTGCCGCTCTTCCCGCTGCACACGTGGCTGCCCGACGCACACGTCGAGGCGCCGACCGGCGGCTCGATCATCCTCGCCGGCGTCATGCTGAAGATGGGCACCTACGGCTTCCTCCGCTTCGTCCTGCCGTTCTTCCCCGAGACCTCGCGCAGCTGGGCGACGGTGATGATCGTCCTCTCGGTCATCGGCATCATCTACGGCGCGCTCGTGGCCTGGGTGCAGCCCGACATGAAGAAGCTGGTCGCCTACTCCTCGGTCTCCCACCTCGGCTTCTGCGTCCTCGGCATCTTCGCCATGAACCAGACCGCCATCGAAGGCTCGATCCTGCAGATGGTCAACCACGGCCTCTCCACCGGCGCCCTCTTCCTCCTCGTCGGCGTGATCTACGAGCGGCGCCATACGCGCCTCCTCGCCGACTACGGCGGGATCGGCCGCACCATGCCGATCTTCACCATCTTCTTCATCCTGGCCGTCCTGTCCTCGGTCGGCCTGCCGGGCCTGAACGGCTTCATCGGCGAGTTCCTGATCCTCTCCGGGACCTTCAAGACCGCCCCCATCGCCGCCACCCTCGCCGCGACCGGCGTCATCCTCGCCGCGATCTACCTCCTCTGGCTCGTCCAGCGCGTCTTCTTCGGCCCGATCACGAACGAGGAGAACAAGACCATCCCCGAGATCGCCTGGAACGAAGTCGCCGCCCTCGTCCCGATCGTCATCATGATGGTCTGGATCGGCGTCCACCCGAATACCTTCCTCAAGAAGATGGAGCCGAGCGTGCGGCATCTGTTGACGCAGGTGGAGGGGAATGTGGAGTCGAGAACGCCGGTGCTCGCACGCGGCGTTGCTGGTTCCTCGTTGCTGGTTGCTCGCGACTTGTCGCCCGAGGGACCCGGCACCACGAACCAGCAACCAGCAACCAGCAACCGCACCGGAGGTGCCCATTGATCACCCCCCTCCTCGAGCCCGGCTGGGTCAACGCGATCCTCCCGGAGATCCTCCTCTGCCTCGGCGGGATGTTCCTCATCCTCTTCGACGCCTTCGTGCCGCGCGCGAAGGGGTTGCTCGCGCCGATCGCGCTCATCGTCTTCATCGCCGCCGCCTGGACCGAGAACCTCTTCACCACCGGCGGGATCTTCTTCGGCGGCACGTACGAGATCAGCGGCATCACCATGATCTTCGACCTCACCTTCCTCCTGGCCGGCATGCTGGCCACCCTCTTCGCGCGGGAGTACCTCGAGCGTGAGGGGATGGAGGACGGCGCCTTCTACGCCCTCCTGATGTGGGGCACGGTCGGCATGATGATGATGGCCAAGGGGCTCGACCTCCTGCTGGTCGTCCTCGGCCTGGAGATCCTCTCGGTCTGCATCTTCGTCCTGGTCGGCTTCCACCGCCGGATGCCGGTCTCGAACGAGGCCTCCCTCAAGTACTTCCTCATGGGGGCGTTCGCCACCGGCTTCATCCTCTACGGCACCGCCTTCTTCTACGGCGCCACCGCCTCGACGAACTTCACCACCATGGGGCGCTGGTTCGCGGCAGGCAACGAGGTGACGCCGCTGCTCACCGTCGCCTTCGTCCTGCTCATGTCGGGCTTCGGCTTCAAGCTCGCGCTGGCGCCGTTCCACCCCTGGGCGCCGGACGTCTACCAGGGCGCCCCGACGCCGGTCGCGGCCTGGCTCTCGGTCGCCCCGAAGGCGGCCACGCTCATCGCCCTCATCCGCCTCTTCGACGCCATCGGTCCGGTGCTGCCGGAGACCGCCTGGATGAACATGGTGGCGGCGCTGGCGATCCTCTCCATGATCGTCGGCAACGCCGTGGCCATCGTGCAGCGCGACCTCAAGCGCATGCTCGCCTACTCCGGCATCGCCCACGTCGGCTACATGATGATCGCCATGCTCACCGTGCGCGAGGACAGCGTCGCCGCGGTGGCGGTCTACACCATCACCTACGCCCTCATGAACATCGGCGCGTTCGGCGTCGTCTCGCTGCTGATGAAGAACGAGAACGACCCCCACACGCTCGACGACATCGCCGGCCTCGGCTTCCGCCGCAAGTTCTACGGCTTCGCGCTGGCGATCTGCATGTTCTCGCTCTCCGGCCTGCCGCCGACGGCCGGCTTCATCTCCAAGTTCTACATCTTCAAGACCGCCATCGAGTCGGGGCACACCACCGTCGCCCTGATCGGCATCTTCGCCTCGATCATCTCCGTCTATTACTACCTGCGCGTCGTCTACTACCTCTACATGAGGGAGCCGCAGGAGGGCTACACCGTCGCCTCGCAGGGCGGCGTCTTCGCCCTCGGCGCGCTGACGATCGCCGTCATCGGCATTCTGGCCATCGGCGTCTATCCGTCGCCGCTCTTCCGCGCCGCCGGTAACGCGGCGAGGGCGTTGCTGCAGCAGTAACCGGGGCTCACATGGCAACCCTGGAGCGAGAGGGAATCTCCGAGCTGACCACCGGCAGGCTGTCGGTGTATCTCCGCTGCCTGACCGTGCTGGAGAGCCAGGGGCAGAAGACCGTCTCCTCGCAGGAGCTGGCCGACCGCTTCCACCTCAACTCCGCGCAGATCCGGAAGGACCTGGCCTGCTTCGGCGAGTTCGGCACGCGCGGCGTCGGCTACGACGTCTCCCGCCTCAAGAGCACGCTGGTACAGACCCTCGGCATCGACCGCACCCGCAACGTCCTCATCATCGGCGCCGGCAACCTCGGCATGGCCCTCGCCGACTACGCCGGCTTCAACACCAACGGCTTCCACATCGTGGCCCTGCTCGATACCGACCCGGAGAAAGTCGGCCGCACCTCCCGCGCCGACATCCCCGTCCTGCCGTTCGACCGGCTGAAGGAAGTGGTGCGGAGAAACCGCGTCCAGATCGGCATCGTCGCCGTCCCCGCCGAGCACGCCCAGTCCGTCTACGAGTCCCTCGCCGACGCCGGCGTCCAGGCCGTCCTCAACTTCGCCCCGACCCAGATCAAACAGCGCGACGACGTGAAAGTGCGCAGCGTCGACCTCCGCAACAGCCTCGAGTCGCTGTCGTTCCATCTGAAGAACCGGGAAGACGGCGTCGAATAGCGCGCGCGCTGCGCGCGCGCGCCGTTGTCAGTTGTCGGTTGTCAGTTGTCTGCGGCTCGCCGCCTGAGGCGCCGTTTGTCCCGAGAGCCACGGACAACCGACAACTGACAACTGACAACCGCACGCGCGCGCAAGCGCGTGCGCTAATGCCTCACCGACCGCCTGCGCGCCTGGCTCGGCGCCACTTCGAATACGGCGATGAACGTCGTCTCCGTCGCGTTCCCGCTCGCGTCCTCCACGGTGATGCGCAGATCGAACAGGCCTTCCTCGTTCGCGATCGCCGATAGCGACGACTCGAAGATCGTGCCGACCGGCTCGCGGGCGGCGACGTTTGGATCGACGAAGTCTTCGTCGCGGACGGCGACTGGGAGGGCGATCCACTGGGCGCCCCCGGTGGGGCGGATCCAGGCCTTCGTCGCATCGAGCTTCACGCGGCCCGGCGCCGCGTCCTGTGCGGCGTCGATCGCCGAGAACCGCAGACGTGCCGTCTCGCCGTGGCCGAGGCGGTTCGCCGGTTGCGAGCGGGCGTTGAGCACGGCCGCCGAGGTGAGGGTGGGGGGAAGCCGGTCGGCCTGGGGGCCGCCGAAACGTGCGCTGAGGAGCGTCCGCGCCCCGAGCTCCGGGGGCCCCTGTCCCGGAAACGCCTCGATTTCCAGACGCGCCGGGCGCGAGAGGTCGTCGACCGTCAACTGCGCCTCTCCCTCCTGGCGCGGCTCCGTCCCCTCCCGGTCGAAGAGGCGGAACCACGGCGGAGTGGTCGTCCCGACCGCCTCGTCGAGCGGTCCCGTGAAGTACGCCTGCGCCAACGCGCTGTTGCCGCCGCCCGCAAAGACGAGGTGCGGCGTCGCGGGACCGAGACCGAACTCCAACGGGTCCGCCGGCGTGGCCACGAACGTCGTCGGCGAGGGAGTCCAACTGGAGAAGCTGGCGACGCCGCCGTCGATCACCCGCAGCGGATGCGTCCTCATCCATCCGTGGTCGGTGTCCACCTCGACTTCCGCCTGCAGCGCCAGGTCGGGATCGGTGTTCCTCGAGAGAAACATGGTCCCGTTCCACTCCGGCGACGGCCAATCCAGATACAAGCCGGGGACGTGCGCGGCGGTCGCCCAATGCATGAAGCGGCCGGT
>DASWNW010000117.1:0-31162 GCA_036399015.1 Thermoanaerobaculia bacterium
GCCGCACTTCCTTCAGCCGGTTGTGCTTGTCGTATCCATACGACGTACTACGGCGCGTGATCCACGAAGAGCAGGACGGCGCGGGGTTCGCGCACACCTGGTCCTCCTCCATCGCCTTGCCACCGACGTCGTTGAGCGTGATGTGGTGCCGCTCCACCTCGTTGCCGTCCGCATCGAGACGGATCGTGTCGACGAGATGGTCGGTGGCGTCTTCGTAGACGTAGCGCATTCCGTGGCCGCGCGGCGTGGTGGTCCGCACCAGCCGGTCGCGCCCGTCGTACTCCCTGGTGCTCGTGTAGCTCTCGGTCTCGTCGGCGTCTCCCGCGACGGCGTGATTGGTGTTCGATGTCGTCCTGCCGCGCGCGTCCGTGACGCTGGTAGTGACGACGCCGTTCGCGTCGACCATGCGGCGCGCGCTTCCGTAGACGTCGTAGTCATCGAACGCCACCGAGTGTCCGGCGGCATTCGTCATCGAGCGCCGGCGCCCGCGGCGCCCGACGTCCGCGTCCGCATCCGGGTAGTACTCCGTCGCCGAGACATCCGCCACGTCGGTGCGCGGTCCGTCGCTGGCGATGCGCCGATGCCGCGCGTCGAAGGTCGTGGTGGACGTGAACGTCGTCGGCGCGGTATCGCTCGCCGACACCAACCCCGTCTCCGATCGCGTAAGCACCGTCTCTCCCGCGTTCCACGAGAACGACGTGGTCTTCGTCAGACCCTGCTTCACGACGGAAGGCTCGACGATCGACGTCGCAAACGTACGCCAGGACGGATACGCGTATATGTACGTCGTCGTGCGCGCCTTCGGGGTCCCCGAGGCCTCGGTGCGGCTGAGGATGTTGCCGAGGAAGTCGTACGTGTAGCGGGTGACGTGGCCGCTGCCGTCGGTGCGGGTGACGAGGCGATTCGCGTCGTTGAGGACGAACGTCTGCTGCTCGCTCGCGGCGCCACAACTGGCGCATGAGCCGACGATCTTCGTCGGCAGCCAGCGGCCGCCCTTGTAGCGCAGCGTGTACTCGCTCACCTGCTCCAGGCCGGCATCGATCGAGGTCGTCACTTTCGTCTTCCCGCCGCCGAGGTACGTGACGGTGACCATGTCCCGCCCGCCCTCGGAGTAGGACGTGATGCCGCGCTCCTGCGTGTCGTACTCGTGGCCTTCCAGCAGCGCGCCCGACTCGTCGCGCGCGGCGGAGAGCAGCCGCTCCCGCCCCTTCCGATCCGGCACGTACTCGTACGTGCGCCATGGCGTCGAGCCGGTGTGCATCGGGTCGTAGATCCTGCTGAGCGAGGTGCCGTTGTACTCGAAGCGCCACTGCTCGCCCGTCGGCAGCGTGATCGAATTGATCGTCCCTCCGGCGCCATCGATGGTCAGCTCGCGGCCGACCGAGTCGCGGATCGCGGTGAGGTACCCGTTCGTGCCGTACGTCGCCGTGATGCTGTTGCCCCAGCGGTCGGTCGTCGACTGCCAGCGGCCGGTCGAGCCGGAGAACGTGGTGGCCGTGCCTTCCACGTCGCGGATAACGTAGTGCCCGTCGACCAGCGTCACCGACTGCCGGCCCCGCAGCTCCGCGGGCGAGATCAGGTACCACGGGCCGCCCGGGCGCCCCTCGTAATGCGTCTCGTGCCCCTCACCGTCGTGGCGATAGAGGATCGTGCCGCGCAGGTCCACCGGCCGCAGCGTGTCGCTGTAGGTGTGCGACCAGCCGAGCCCGAACGGCGCGTCGGCGAGGCGGGGGTAGACCGGCCGCTCGCTGTGATAGGTGAGGCCGAACGTGAGCGGCATCACCGGATCGTCGATCGAGAAGAGCGGCTGCGAAACGCTGACGTCACCGGACCCGAGAGCGATCGGCTTGCCCGCCGCGGGGGCGGGCAGCGTGCCGGTACAGTCGGGACACCACTTGTCGGCGTTGCAGGTGTTCGGCTCCGTCTCCGGCGCCTCCACCGTCACTGCCACCGCGGTCGTCGGTGCGGTGCAGCCGGAAAAGCCGCCGCCGGCGATGGCGAGGACGCGGAACTCCCGATTCACGTTCCCGCATCCGAGCGAGATCCGCGGCTTCCAGGTCCCGGCCTCGAAGACCGCGGGGGCGGAGTGCTGCGCGAGGCCGGTCGCGGCGTCGACGAGGACCAGCCGCACCGGCGGGATCTCGATGACGTGCTTCGGCGGGAACACGGAGGCGTGACAGGGCGGGCCATCGTCGTAGACCTGGCAGTAGTTGTTCGGAAAGTCGTAGGGGATATCGAACAGCGCGTCGCGGCCGCCGTCGGGATTGACGATGACCTCGTAGCTCACCGACCCGATCTCCGGCGCGATCGAGCACCACTGGAAGAAGCCGGAGCAGACGCCGTACGTTCCGGCCGGCTTCGCGTTGCTGCGGGGGCTGCGGCCGTCGCCGGTGCGGATCTGCAGCCCCTCGCGCACGGTGTAGCTGCGGTACGAGAAGCAGTCGTTCGGATCGGCGACCGAGCAGGCGTTCGGCATCCCTGCCGGCACTTTCGGATCGCACGGCCAGACCGTGTACGGCGGGATCGGCGCGACGGCCAGCAGCGAGGTCGCCATGAAGACGGCGGCGAGTGCGGCGAAGAGGCGGCGCATCAGCAACTCCTTGTTCATCGTTACGCTCCCACCCGCGACTGCCAGTAGAGAAGGAGTCGATCGGCCGTCGCACGTGCGGCGCGGGCGTCGAGCGTGGGGCTGAGCCCCTGCAGCTTCTCGACGATCGACAGCACGCGCGCGACGTTCGCCAGCGCGTCGTTGTTCATCGCGGCCAGCTCCGTCACCGCGTCCTTCAGTGCCTTCACGTCCTGATTCGTGAGCGCGGCGGTCTGCAGTGCGGCGAGCTGCGGCTGCAACTGAGCGCGCAGCGCCGCGGCGTCGGCGGCCACCGTCAACGTCACCGACGACGTCTCGATCGGGGGACCTCCCGTCAACGCGGCGGAGAACGAGACGGTCGACGTCGCCGCCGCGTCCGGCACGCGTACCCAGAGATCGAACGCGGCGGTGGTGTTGCCCTGCAGCGAAACGCTCCACTGCACCTGCGACGTGAGCGGCGGCACCGCGGCCACGACGCCCGCGCCGGACGGCAGCGTCGCCGGCACCGTCACCGGCACCTCGCCTCCCGGAGGCGTCGTGACCTGCACGTGCAGCGGCACGACGGCACGTGCGTCGAGCGGCGTGGCATGGGTGCGCGAGACGTACTGCACGGCGCCGACGATCAGCTTCGCCACCGCGGCGGTCGGCGTCAGCTCGAGGTCGAACGGCACGGTCACGCTGCGGCCGGTGCCGTAGGAGTGATGGACGATGGCCGCGATGTCGGTGCCGCCGATGGTGCCGACGGTCCGCGCGCCGGTCACGGCGATCTTCGCGCCGTCGCCGTTGAGCGAGAGCGCGCCCGCGGTGGTGAACGGCGTGTCCTGCAACTGCACGACGGTCGGGCCGAGGAGCTTGCCGCCGAACGTGGTACCGAGTGCCGGCGACAGCTTCGGCATCGCATTCGTGGCGCTGTGGATGAAGAAGAGACCGATGCCGGCGTGGACGTCGGCCACGAGCTCGGCGGCGATCTTCACCTCGTTCGCGCCCGACTGGTCGACGATCGCGGCGCTGAACGCGCCGGTGCGTACCTTGTCGAGGAAGTCGGTCTGCTCGCCGACGACGACGTACGGGATACCCGCGGCGTCGAGCGTGGCGGTGAGGAACGGCGGCTTGACCGCGTCGCACGGCTTCTTGCTGTTGCCGGGCGAGCAGTTCGTCCAGATCACGACGCGTGCCTTCGCGCCGAGCGCGGCCTCGATGCGCAGCGGCGGCGGCTCGACGACGTCGAACGGCGCGGACGCGAGCAGTTGCGGCGGCACGAGTCCGTACCAGATCAGGCGCGCCTCGTACCGCTGCGCGGCGAGGTCGCTGGTGGTGTAGGTGAGCTTGTGCGTGAATGTGGAGCCGGCCCCGATGGTGGCGGTGAAGGGGATCGTGTCGACGAGCGCACCGCTCTCGCCGTTGCGCAGCTCGATGGCGAACGAGCCGTCGACCAGCGCGTTGCTGCCGCCGTTGGCGATGGCGACGCCGAAGGAGACGTCTTCGCCCTGGAACACTTCGAGCGTGGCGGTGAGCTGGCCGGAGAGGAGCACGGTCACGGTCGCGGTCGCGCTGGCGCCGCCGAGGGAGGCGGGAAGCGTGGCGGTAAGGGTGACGGGGCCGCCGGCGCCGCTCCCCTGCACGGTGAACGTCTGCGACGTCGTTCCGGCGGCGATGGTGACGGTGGCCGGCGCGGTGACGATCGAGCCGTTCGAGGACGCGATCGCGATCGGCACCGGCTGCGCCGCGGGCGCGGAGAGCGCGACCGTGAGTGTCGCGGATGTACCGGCGACGATCGACTGCGCGGTCGGGGAGAGCGTCAGGAGAGGCGCGACGATCGTCACCTCATCGGTGTCGAGCAGGCGTCCGCCGCCCGCGGAGGTGGTGAGCCAGACCGGGTAGGTGCCGAGCGCCAGTCCCGCGGTCGCGAGCGTGGCCAGGCGCGTGGCGCTGCCGTTCGCCGGCACGTCGAAGTTGCTGACCGGCGACGACGTCAGCACCTCGAGCGTCTCCGGGTCGAGGATCGCCACCTCGAGCGGCAGCGGGATGTACGCGACGGCGCTGCCGTTCTGCACCGCGAGGTCGACTTCCAGCACGGACCCGAGCGGCACGGGCGAGTTGGTCGGGGTGATGGTGCCGGTGAGCTTCGCGCCGTCCGGCGCGCTGATCGTGAACGGCTTTGTGAGCCGCACGATCTCCGTGCCCGCCGCGTCGTTCACCGTGAACGTGACCTCGTACGCGCCGGTGGACGCGCCGTCCGCGGGCCAGGTGAAGGTGACGGGGGCGGTATCGCCGCTGGCGATCGCGTCGATGCTCTGCGCGTGCGACGCGACGATGGTGCCGGTCGCGTTGGTCGTCTCGAGCAGCGCCGTCAATCCGCCGGCGATGCCGCTGCCGCCGCCTGCATAGGTCAGCGACGCAAGCTGCTGCACCGCCTCGGGGGCGACGTACGCGCTCTTGTTCGTGGTGAGGGTGCCGGTGAAGACGGTCGGCGGCGCGACGACGTCGGTGAGGAGCGTCTCCGCCTGCGCCGCAGGTGCGTTCGCGGCGCGCAGTTGCGAGCCGCTGTTCGCGACGGTCGAGCCGGCGGGGAGCTGCACGCGCACGTCCGCACCGACGCTGCCGCTGCGTCCCGCGGAGATCTTCCCGACCTCCCACGTCACCACCCCATCGGCGAGCGTCCCCTGCGGCGAGCTCGACTCGAGCGTCGTCCCCGCGGGCAGCGGCATGTCGATGGCGGCTTCGTTCGCGGCCGAGGGGCCTTCGTTCTCGTAGGCGAGCGTGTAGGAGATGGTGCCGCCCTCGATCACCGACTCCGGGCCATTGACGCGCAGTTGCAGCGTGGCGGCCGGCGCGACGACCTGCGTGGTGACGCCTTCGCTGCGCGACGCATCGCGGCCGGTCGACGTCGCGACGGCTCCTTCATTGACGATGCTGCCGGTGGTGGCCGGCGCTCGGACGACGATGCCGAGGACGATGGTGTCGCCGGCGGCGAGATCGCCGAGGGTCCACTGGATGGTGTCGCCGGCCGCGGTGGCCGGGCCGGTGGTGCTGACGAGCGACGTTCCCTCCGGGATGGCGTCGACGACGACCACGTCGTGCGCGACCGCGGAGTCGACGTTCGTGACCTCGATCCGGTAGGTGAGCAGCGCGCCAGCGGAGACCGGCGACGGCTCGGCGACGAGCGTGACGGCGAGCGGGGCGGGCGGCGGCGGCGCGACGATGCGCGTGACAACGGGCGTCGCGGTCGCGCTCTGCTGCGCCGCGGAGACCGAGACGGCGTCGTTTACGATCGTTCCGGCCGCGGCCTCATCGACGATGACGGTGTACGAGAGATCGCCCGCGGTGAGCGAGGCGACGGTGCCGAGCTGCCACACGACTTCGTTCCCCGCCAGCGTGCCGCCGCCCTGCGAGAAGGCGAAGCGGGTCGACGGCGGCACCTCGGCACGCACGACCGCGCCCGTCGCGGGGGAGCCGCCGTCGTTCGCGTAGTGAATCGAATAGGTGAGCTGCGTCCCGGCGGTGACCGGGTCGGGCGCGGCGGTCGCGCTGATCGCGAGCATGACCGGCAGCGGGAGCACGGTCGTCGTGATCGGGAGGCCGGTGCGCGTGCCGAGCTGCTGCGAGGCGATCGAGTAGTCCGCGAGCGTCACCGCCGGCGGCGCGTTTGCGCGCACCGTGAACGACACCTCGCCCTTGCTGCCGCCGGCGACGTTCGGCAGGTTCCACGTCACGTGACTGCCGCTGCGCGAGCCGCCGTTCGCCGCCGCCAGGAACGTCGTTCCCGCCGGCACCTCGGCGCGCACGACGACGTTCGTCGCCTGCGCCGCGTTCAGGTTCTCGTAGCGCAGCGTGTAGAGAATGTCCTGGCCGGCGACGACAGGGTCGGGATTCGCCCGCACCTGAATCGACAGCGGATAGTCGACGAGGACGTTCACTGCCGGTCCGGTGGCGGTCGCGCGTCCGTCGGCGGTGACCGTGTAGCCGGTCATCGCGAACGTGCTCCCCTCGGCCGTGTCGATCGTGCCGGTGACGGTGACGCTGCCCCCTTCGCCGGCCTCGAGCGTGCCGACGGTCCAGCGCACCTTCGCGTCCTGCACGACGCCGCCGGCGCTCGCCGCGGTCAGCGTGAAGCCGTCCGGGAGCGGCACCTCGACGACGGAGTTGTGCACCGCCGCGGTGCTGGCGTTCGCGTAATCGAACGTGAACGTGGCGGACTCGCCGCGGTTGAGATGGGACACCGAGGCCGCGCCGGTGATGGTCAGGCGGAACGCCGGGAAGATGCCGATCGACTCGTTGTCGCCGAGGTTCAGCGCCCACGCGACCGTGGGGCCGTAAGTCTGCGTGGCCGGGAGGAACGGAGCACGGAAGATGTGCTTGTTGTCGTTGCCCGCCATGTAGATGTCGTCGTTCGGCCCGATCGTCATCTGGTTGACGTCGATGCGGAACGCACCCTTCGCCGTGACCGGAGTCGCGCTCGTGAAGTCACCGCCGGCCGTGATGTCGAACAGCCCGAAGTTGATGCTCTCGTTCCCCCACAGCATGTACAGGCGACCCTGACGGGTGCGCACGAGCTGGCCGGAGAAGTGATCGTTCTTCTTGAAGAAGCCGGTGGCGAAGACGGTCGACGCGCCGGTGGTGAGGTCGGCGCGGTGCACGGTACCGGTCGATCCCTCGGCGACGTAGAGGACGTTCGCCTCCTCGTCGAGGACGATGCCGCCGCCGAACGCGATCGCCGGGCCGATGGGCGTGACATCCCCTTCCGGCGAAATCCTGCGGACACGGGCGTCGGCATTCTCGCCGGTGCAGTAGATATTGCCGACGCTGTCCATGACGAGGGAGGACGGCTGTTCACCGAGGTTCGTGGCGATGGGCGTCGCGGTCCGGAGATCGCCCCCGGGAGTGATGTCGAAGACCGCGCCGTTCTCCGCGGCCGTAGCGGCGTAGACGTGGCCGTCCGGTGCGATGAGCAGCGGCCCGATCCAACCCTCGTCATCCGTCTCCCCGAACGTCTGGCGCACCGTGGGAGACGACACCGCGGTGACGCGCCCGGTCGCGGAGCTGGTGCCGAAGGAAACGGCGGACAGGATGACGCCCGGCTGGATGACGGCCGGATACGGCTGGACGCGCACGACCACCGGCACACCGGCCGCCGGTGCCGCCTGCGCCGACGCCGTGATGCCGCCGATCGTGAAGGCGGTGTTCGCCTCGGCGCGCGTGCGGAAGGAGACGCGCGCGGTCGTCTGCGCGCCCGCGGCGAGCGTGGGGATGGTCCACGTCGCGTTCGTGCCGTCGTAGACGCCGCCGCCGGTGATGGAGAGGAACGTGATCGGCTGCGGCAGCCGCACCGTCACGGTGACGTTCGTCTGCGCCGTCGTGCCCGTGTTGCGCCAGGTGACGAGCGTGTTGATCTGCGTCCCCGGCACGACCGGATTCGGAGCGGGACGGACGGTGACGGTGAGCGGCGACGCGGCGGTCTTGAGCGTCGACACCGACGCCGCGGTCACGGCCGGCACGAGCGTCGCGGAAATGCGCGCGCTGTTGTTCACGATCGAGCTGCCGGCGGTGCCGGTGGCGCGAACGACGAACGTGACGCTGCCGCTCTGGCCGGCGTTCAGCGTGCCGAGCGTCCACTTGATCGAGTCCGGCGACGTGGAGGTGGTGAACACGCCCGTCTCCGAGGTCACGAACGTGCTGCTGGCAGGGAGGTTCTGATCGATGACCGTGTTCTCGGCCGCCGAGCCGCCGGCGTTGCTGTAGTTGATCGTGTAGGTGATGTGCGCGCCCGTCGGCACCGAAGCCGGCGCGCTGACGGAGATGCGCAGGTCGGGCGGCGTCACCACCTGCAGGCGCGGCAGCGCTCCGGTGACCGTCGCCACACCAGTGGCCGCGATCGTGACGGGCGAGGCGGCGAGCGTGGCGCCGTTGCCGGCGGTGACGTTGACGAGGAACGTGCGGGTGACGGTCGCGCCGGAGGCGATGCTGGCGACGGTCCAGGTGACGGTGTCGCCGGAGAGCGTCCCGCCGTCGCTCGCGGAGACGAAGGTCGCACCCGTGGGAAGCGCCGCGGTGAGCGTGGCGTTCGTCGCGCCCGCGCCGCCGCGGTTCTCCGCCGTGATGGTGTACGTGAGCTGGCGCCCACTGACCGCCGGATCGGCGGAGGCGCTGGTGGTGAGCGCGAGGAGCGCCAGGTTCGGCAGCGGATAGACCGCCACCACCTCGGTGTCGGAGACGCCGTCCGCAAAGACGGCCGTGGTGCCGTAGACGCCGTTCGCGAACGGCGCGCGCCACACCTTCCCGCTGCCGTCGCCGGCGAAGAAGAGGTGGTCGCGCGAGTCGGTGGTGATGTCGTTGACGTCGATGCGGAACGCGCCGCGCGCGGTCAGCGGCTGCGCGGCCGACATGCTGCCGCCGGCCGTGAAGTCGAAGAGTCCCGGCCCGCCGGAGTTGCCCCAGAAGGCGAGCAGGCGTCCCTGCGAGTTGCGCGTGAGCTGTCCGGAGAAGTGCGTCGTGGCGGAGGTGAAGCCGGTCGCGAACGCCGTCGCCTGACCGGTGGCCAGATCGACGCGCCAGATCGTCCCGGTCGCCCCCTCGGAGACGTAGAGCGTGTTCGCGACGGCAAGCACGTCGCCCGGATAGTTGAAGGCGCGCGGAAGCATCGTCACCGTGCCGGCGGGCGACACCTTGCGGATCTTCGTGTTCGGCGCGAGGCTGCTGACGTAGAGGTTGCCCGCGCCGTCGCGCGTGAGGCCGGTGATGGCGTGGCCGAGGCCGCGGACGATCGGCGTCGCGGCGGTGAGGTCGCCGCCGGTGGAGACGTCGAAGAGCGAGCCGCCGGCGTAGTCGCTCGCGGCGAAGAGGCGGCCGGTGGGTGTGAAGAGCAGCGCGCCCAGCCAGCCGCCGGAGGGCATGCGCGCGAACTGCACCGCCTTGCCGCTGGTGACGTCGAAGATCGCCCCGGCGTTGTAGCCGTACGATGCGCCGGCCACGATCATGCCCGGCTTAATGGGGGCGCTCGCCGACACCGGAATCGCAACCGGCGCCGAGGTCACGGTGGCGGCGTTCGACGCCTGCGCGGTGGCCGGCGGGGTGTTGAGCGTCGTGCCGCTGGTGGCGCTGACGTTGACCGCGAGCGTGGCCTCGAACGCGGCGGTGGGAGCGAGCTCGCCGACCGTCCACTCGACCGCGCTTCCCTGCTGCACCGCCCCTTCCGTCGCGGCGGAGAAGACCACGCCGGCCGGCAGCGTGACGCGCACGGTGATGCCGCGCGCCGGCGAGCCGCCGACGCTCTCGCAGCGCACGAGGTAGATGATCTGCCCGTCGGGCGTGACGGGCGACGGGCCGGCCTGCAGCACCAGGCGCAGCGTCGGCGGCGTCTGCACGACCACGCCCCCGCCGGTGCCGTGCACCGGGATCGGCGCCGGACCGAAGAGCGTCGCGGCGCGCGTCTGGATGGCGGAGGCGAGGGAGACGGTGTTGCTGTTCGCCGCGATGGTCGCCGCGCCGGCGGTCTTCGCGTCGAACGAAAGGGTGGCGATGGAGACGACGCCGGTGGGCGCGGTCCCGCTCTGCGCCGCCGCGATGATCAGCTGTCCCGTCGCATTGGCCTCGGCGATCGACGTGGCGTCGAAGCCGGCGGTGGCGAACGACGGATCGGCGCCCGCTCCGACCGCGGTGAGCTCGAGCCGCTCGTTGTCGAAGGTGAGCGGGACGCGGAACGCCGTCACCGCCGCCGGTGCAACGCCGGCAGGCGTCGTCCCGGTCGTCGCCGTCAGGTCGATGGCCACGTCGACGGTGAACGAGTCGCCGATGAGCGGGGTCGCCGCGGAAGGCGTCGTGCGGACAGGAGCCGAGCCGAGAATCGGACCCGCCTGACCGAATGCGCCGTGGGGCGTGAGGCACAAAATGGCGACGCCTGCATACGCGCACCAGCGCGAAAGGACGCGGAGACCAGTCATGAAGCTCTCTCTTTCGTTGTTCGGGGTGCCGCGGGACCTGGCGGCGCACGCATTGTGGACGAAAAGGAAGAAAGATTGAAATGGTTTTTTGGAAAGGTTCAATACCGGACGAATTGGGAAGGCGTTTATTGAATGCATGAACGTGCGGCGGGCGCGACGCTTGGTTTACGCTGGGAAGTGCGGACCGGTGTCCCTCCTACCTGAGTCGCAACAGATCATGGAAGGAGCTGCCGCATGCCTCAACTGACCTGGGCGCAGATGCGTCATTTCGAGCCCTTTTTCGTCGAGTCGATTCGATCGAACCCTCACGATCCCGTAGTCATTGCTGAGGGGGACTCGTGGTTCTCGTTCCCTGGACATGCGAACCTGATCGATCACCTGGACGAGATGGTCAACCGCCGGATGTCGTTGTTGCGCCTGGCGGAATCAGGCGACGAGCTGCTCGAGATCCTCGACCAGGGCGGTCTCCGGTCTCTGAAAAAGCTTCTCGGTCGATACCGTCCCGACGTATTGCTGTTCAGCGCGGGAGGAAACGACATTGTCGGCCCGGAGCTCCTGAAGTACGTCACGGATCGCACGGCGCCTTTCGACGCAACGCAGGCTCTGGCAACGCAGGCGCTGCGCGACCGTTTTTCCGCGATGCACCATGCGCTCGGCGAATTGATCGCCACGCGGGACGAGGTTGCACCGAATTGCGTCATTGTGACCCACGGGTACGGCAGGGCGATTCCATCGGGCCGTAAGGCACAGGTCTGGGGGTTCACCGCCGGCCCGTGGATCAAGCCGTATCTCGAAGCGCGCGGATATACCGATCCCGGCGAGCAGCGCGCGATCGTCGACGAGCTGATTGGTCAGTTCAACAGGATCCTCGACACATTCGTGGGATCGAACTTCGTGAAGGTCGATCTCAGCGGCGCGATTGCAGACGACGAGTGGAATGACGAACTGCATCCCAGCCGGAAGGGATTCGAAGACGCCGCGCTGCTCGTGCATGCCGCACTTCGCCGGCTGCTCCCCCACAAGTTCTCATGACGAACCACCAACGGCGTCGAGATCGCATCCCCGCGCCGCGTGCGGCGCGCCCTTTGCTCATCCATTGCGCATGAGCGACGACAAGAACGCACCTGAAGAGCAGCACTTCGTCGAAGAGCAGGGGGCGACCGAGGAGCAGACCGAGAAGATCGACGCCATCGTGGGCGACGAAGTGCTCGGCTACGAGGGATCGGGGCGCGGCGAGCACTCGGGTCAGGAGTCGGCGCCGCACGACGAGCGCGACTCCGGCGCGCTGGCGGACAACCGGCCCGAAGACCTGAAGTAGCGTCGATCACCAGCGGCCGAAGAAGATCAGCAGGATCGCGAACAGCACCGCGCCCGCCGTCGCGGCCGGGACGAACCGGTCCTGAGTGACGTCCGATGCCGCCGGACCTCCTGAATGTGCGCGAGTGGTCATGCACGCCCTCATGGCGCGCAGCGTGCCGGGCTCGCCGGCGGACGCCAAGCCCCACAATGCAAGACACTTACGGTGGGAACGCGCGCGTCACCACCGACCGCGCGCACGCGCAAACTCCGGTCACCTGTCCAGATGCTGGACGGCCGCGCCCGTGCGACCACCACCGCTTGACGTATATCGCGTCACGATATATCGTGCGACGTCACAGGAGGTCGCGATGTGGATTCTGAGCATTCTCATCGGCGCGGTGCTGGGCTTCGGTGCGGTTCAGGAGCTGGTCGTTCGAGGCATTCGTGGCGGGCTGCTGCAGCCGGCGGTCCTCGGCACGGCCGCAATGGCGGCCAGCGTGCTGCTGATCGCCTCCGGTCTGTCCACGAAGCGGGAGCGCGCCGGCGCGCGGCGCCTGACGCTCGCGGCAGCCGTCATGACGATCGCCGTGCACGCATACGGTGCGCTGCCGCCCCATCACAACGTCGGCATGCTCGCCGCCCTCCTCGGCGTCGGCTACGGCCTCGCGCTCCTGCTCGTCACCACGTTCCGCCGCCGCCATGCCGGCATCGGAGCCGCCTGAGTGCGCCCCCTCTCCGAGCCCGAGTTCCAGATCCTGCTCGCATTGGCCGACGCCGACCGGCACGGCTACGCGATCATCAAAGAAGTCGAGGAGCGCACCGACGGCGAGGTGCGGCTCGGCGCCGGGACGCTCTATGGCGCAATCCGCCGTTTCGTCGACAGCGGCTTCATCGTCGAGCGGGAGCTCGACGCCGGCGACGAGCGGCGCAGGGTTTACGCATTGACGAAGGCGGGACGGCGTGCCGCCGCCGACGAGGCGGCACGTTTACAGCGGCTCGTGGCAGCCGCGCGATCGAAGAAGCTGTTGAGGGGATGACGCAATGCTCGTCTGGCTGCTCCGTCTGTACCGCCTGCTGCTCCTTCTGCAACCGCGCGAGCTGCGGCGGCGCTATGCAGACGAAATGCTCGCCGTTGTGCGAGCGCGCTCCGCCGCGGAGGGCTCGCCCTCATTCTGGATGCGCGAGTTTGCCGATCTCGTGACCACCGCCGCCGTCGTGCGGCGTCCACGCGCCGGATGGCTCCTGCTCGTACTCGCGGTCGCGCACGCCGCATACGCGCTGGCGGTTTATCCCGCTGCGACCATGGGTGTCGGCGCCATTCTCCTCACGGCCGGCGCACTCCTCGGCGGTGCGGCGATGGCAGCCGTCCCCGCCACGCACGAATCACGGAGAGGGTGACCGGAGCGCCGCCGCGACGGTCTGCTCCAGCCACCGGTCGGTCTTCGCGCCGTTGTAGCCGACCGCGTAGTCGATCACCCGCCCGTCTTTCCCGATCACGAAGAGCAGCGGGAGCCCGTACTTGTCGACCGCGAATGCTGTCGCCGCGTCGCCCGCATCGGCGAGCGCATAGGTGATCCCCTGCGCCTTCGCGAACGCCGCCGCGTCGCCCGTGTCGTTCCAGCGCAGGCCGATGACGGATAGACCGCGCGTCGTTTCGTGCAGCTTCTGCAGCGCCTTCATCGACGGCCGGCAGGGACCGCACCACGTCGCCCAGAAATCGACGACCGTCACCCGTCCGCGCAATGAGTCGCTGGAGATCGTCTTGCCGTCCAGCGTGCGCACCGAGAATTGCGGCGCGTCGCCCGGCGCCGGACCGCCCACTGTGAACTGCTTCGCCGCGAAGCCTCTCGCGCGCGGACGGACAATCGATTTCGTGAGCTTGCGGACGTTCGTGTAGTCGATCGTTTCCGTCAGCTCTTTCGCAATCCGCTCCTGTCTGCGCAGGAGGTGGTCGTCGCGATCGAAATACCACCGCCAGCCGCCGCCCGGCCATTCGATGCTGACGACGTTCATCGGCCTCCCGGCCACGACGGCGGTGCCGGCGAGCTTCGGCTTGTAGACCAGCGTCTCGTCGAAACGGGTGGCGGAGGCGTAGGCATCGGTGACGCCGTGCAGGTATTTCGAGAGGAGCAGCGTCCCGGCGCGGTGCATGGCGGTCGTCCAGAGCGTCTTCGCCGCCGCGTCGCGCACTTCGACGACGTCGCCGTCGGACCAGACGGTGAAGCCGTTCGTCTCCACCAGCATCTTCCCGGACGGCACGATGAGCGCGTGGCCGCGGAACGTCGTCTCTCCGCGAAACGTGAAGTCGAGCTCGATCCCCTGCGCCCGCTCGAGCGCCGCGCGCGTCTGCGCGAACAGCTCGTTGACGGTGGTGGCGGCGTGGACGGTTCGGGAGCCGAGCAGCAGCAGTGCAGCGAGCAGGATGCGCATACTCATTGGACGGAGACGACGCGCTGCGGTTAGCGTTCGTGCAAAACTCTGTGCATGCGCGCCTGGATCGTTTCGCTGTCGCTGCTCTTCTGCACGAGCGGCCTCTATGGCTCGCCGTTCGAGCTCGCCGTCACGTTCGACGATCTGCCGATGCCGACCGCACTGCGCGAGCCGCTGCGGCGCCAGCAGTCGGTGACGCGGCAGTTGACCTTGACGCTCGCCGCCCGACGCATCCCCGCCGTCGGCTTCGTGAACGTCAACAAGCTGCTGGTGAACGGCCGCCTCGATCCGAAGCGCCTCGAACTCCTGCGCATGTGGCTCTACGCCGGCGCCGAGCTCGGAAACCACACGTTCTCGCACCTCGACCTGCACCACATCACGCTGTCGGAGTTCGAGGAGGAGGTCGTGCGCGGCGAGGAGGGGCTCCGCGACCTGGTCGAGCGGCGCGGGCAGCGGCTGCGGTGGTTCCGGCATCCGTTTCTGCATACCGGCACGTCGGCCGAGGTGCGCGAGCGCTCCGAGCGGTTCCTGCAGGAGCGCGGATACCGCGTGGCGCCGGTGACGATCGACAACGCCGACTGGATCTTCGCGCGGGCGTACGACGTCGCCGCATCCGTGCGCGACGCCGAGGCGATGAAGCGCATCCGCGCCGATTACGTGCAGTACATGCTCGCGAAGACCGATTACTTTCGCGCGCAGGCGCGGCAGCTCTTCGGCCGGGAGATCCCGCACATCCTGCTGGTGCACGCGAACGGCATCAACGCCGACGCGTTCGGCGAACTCGCCGACGCGCTGGTCGCGGAAGGAGCGCGCTTCGTGACGCTGGAGAGCGCGCTCACGGACGACGCCTATCGGACGGCGGACACCTGGTATGGGCGCGGCGGGATCAGCTGGGTGCACCGCTGGTCGCTGTCGGCCGGCGTGAAGCGGGAGCGCCGCGCCGGCGAGCCGGTGACGCCGCCGTACATCCTGCGGCTGGCGAACGTCGACAGTGAATGAGGCGCGCGGCGGCGCAACGTTTTTTCGCCTGCAGCCCTAACCAATTCTCCGGATCTGCGTATCAGCATTCGGAGGACATGCTCATGCGGAAATTCACGGCCGTGCTGCTGATCGTCGTCGCAACCGCTTCCTACGCGGAAAAGAACAAGGCGCCGAAGTCGAAGGACAAGCGCTTCCTGCCCGTCGCCGTCGCGGCGTCGAGCATCACCGGCAGCTACCGCGGGCCCGCCGAGTCGTACGGCATCGTGCTCGAGACGGCGGAGGACGGGATGCTCCGCGGCAACTACGTGGAGATGGGCCGCGTCGCGGTCCTCCATGCGATCGTCCTGAACGGCGCCGGCTTCAGCGCGCGGGCGAGCTTCGACGACGGCAGCTCCCGCACGATCACCGGCTCCT
Source organism: Thermoanaerobaculia bacterium (assembly GCA_036399015.1). Classification (GTDB taxonomy): domain Bacteria; phylum Acidobacteriota; class Thermoanaerobaculia; order Gp7-AA8; family Gp7-AA8; genus QHVT01. The sequence continues at coordinate 15,649 of DASWNW010000117.1, forward strand.
TCGCCAATCGCGTCATGAACGGCACCACCTCGTTCGGCCTCCGCATGCACGCGGTGCCGGTGGAGGGACTCGGCGCCGTCGACACGTTCTTCGAGCGGCTCTGAGTGTTCCGGCTCCTGACGGCGGCCGCACTCGTCAGCCTCACCGCGTGCGCGGGGACGAACGTTTCCCCGCGCGCGCTGGAGCTCGAGCCGCTGTCGGGAGCCGAAGCCGCCGAGGTGTCGCGCCGGGTGGAGGCGCTCTCGGAGGCCGTCCCGGTCGAGACGTACGCGGCCTCGGTGTTCCAGGCGTCGAACGGGCTGACGCTGCCGTACCGGCTGTTGCGGCCGGACGGCGTCGCGACGGGACGCGCCTGGCCGCTCGTCGTCATCCTCCACGGCAGCGGCGCGATCGGCGACGACAACCGGGCGCAGGTCGGCCCCCTCGCCCGGAGCTGGGCCACGGACGACGCCCGCAAGCGGTTCCCGGCATTCGTCCTCGTCCCGCAGTTCCCGGCGCGCAGCGCCAATTACAAAGCCGGCGCGAATGGACTCCCCTACTCCGAAGGGACCGCGCTGCTGGCGGCCGCCGTGGAGCTGGTGCACCACGTCCGTGCGACGGAGCACGTCGCGAAGGACGAGACGTACGCGATGGGCTTCTCCATGGGCGGCTCCGCGCTATGGAACGTGCTTCGCGACCAGCCGGGCCTCTTCGCGCGTGCGGCGATCGTGGCCGGAGTCCCAACGGCGGACGCGGCGCGCACCGCCGGCAACACGCGCTTGTTGCTCGTGCACGGCGACGCCGACACCGAGAATCCGTTCGCGGCGGCTTGGAACATCTTCGTCGCGTCGAAGGGCGGGATCGAGTTCTGGCGCTATCGCGGTCTCGCCCACGAGTTTCCGCAGGACCTGATCGTGACCGGCCGTCTGCGCGACTGGCTTTTCGCCGCGGCGCGCTGACGCTGCGCCGCCATCCTCACGCCTTCAGCCGCAGGCGTCGCCTGGTCGCGCCGACGGTGTCGTCCAGCAGCTCTTCCGAGAACCGGCTCGTGTACAAGGCGTCGCTCCGGCGGCCGCGCGCGAACGCCCGGAGGACGCGGCGCGGGGTGATGCAGAGGCCGATCGCGGCGGCGCCGAGGTTCAGCAGCCAGGCGGCGTAGTAGCGTCCGCAGCCGGCGGCGAGCTCCCACGCGGCGATCTCCGCCTCGCCGGCCCAGGTGGTGTCGAACTCGGTGAGGATGTGATGCAGGTCGTGCAGCCGCACGGCGGCGACGCGCGCGGCGGTGTTCGGAAAGGCGAAGACGGTGATCCCGCCCGCCTTCAGGAACACCCAGCGGTCGTCGTACCCACCGTCCGGCGCGAAGCCCGAGCGTGCGAAGTAGGCGTCGCGCGCCTCCCGCAGCGTCAGGGCGTCGTCGTAAAAAGGCATCCGGTCGCGCGCGCGGTCAGTGGCTCAGCGCGGGCGCCGGCGCGGGACGGGCGCCGCCGGAGATCGCGAGGCCGAGCTTTCCGCCGAGCCACGCCATCGGCACGTACGCGACCACGAGGTCGAGCGCGATGAACCAGAGCGGGCCGCCGACCAGCTTGACCATCACGACCCCGATGACGAAGAAGATCCCGCCGAGCACCAGCGCCATGTTCATCCTGTGGCTGGCTGCCGCGCGCGCCGCGACGAGGCCGCCGGTGAGCGCGCCCAGCGCGTGCGCGAGGAACGGCATGAGGAAGTGCAGGGGCGTCATCCGCGGCATCGCCGCGCGCAGCCCTTCGGCCGAGTTCATGTCCGCTCCGGCGGGAGGTGCGACCACGTAGCCGCTGCTCATGGTGACGACCATGATCACCAGGTTCGCGGCAACGAAGCCCGCCACGACTGCCAACGCATTTCTCAGGGATCGGTTCATGGACGCTCACCTCCAGCAGCTCGACGCCGCACGAAGAGAGTAGCAGGGGTGCCCCGGCAAGTCAGGCGCCGCTCGAGAAGACGACGATGCGGACATGGCCGGCGTACGGCGATCGCGAGGCCTCGTCCCGCATGAGCTCCAGCACGCGGTCCGGCGCGAGACCGCCAGTGCCGGCACCAATGAGCGGAAACGCGACCGATCGATACCCGCTCTCGCTCGCGAGCCGCAGAGCGTTGCGGACGCAGGCGCGGACGATCTCCTCGGAGGAGGTCCAGAAGGCGGAGAGCCCGGCCACGTGAATGATGGCGCGGTACGGCAGCCGCCCTGCGCCCGTCGCCACCGCCGCGCCGGCGGCGAGGAGTCCGTGCTTGCGCAGCTCGCGGAACGGCGCGTACCCGCCGGCGCGCTTGATCGCACCCGAGACGCCCCGCGGAAGCAGGAGCCACCAGGGGATGAAGTTCCGGTTCCACGCGTTGACGATGACCTCGACGTCCTGCTGCAGCAGGTCACCGCGGACGATTTCAACGATGGGTGCCATGCGACACGGTCACTCGATGAAGAATCGCCCGATCGTCACCAGCCAGACGAGCGAGAGAAAGATCGCCAGGATGCGCGCGATCACGACGCCCGCAACCCAGAACGGCGCCGGGGTGATGAGCAGACGTCCGGCAAGGGAAACACTCCGCGCCATCCAGCCTATGGCGATCGCGCCGATCGACAACAAGGCGATCAGCGCCGACGAGACGATCGCGTCGGCGTTGTCCCAGTTGCGGATATTCGCGGCCGCATACCAGCAGGAGCTCGCGAAGATCGCGAGCGCCGCGTAGACGGCGAACCGGCGCATGCCCCGAACGACCTCGCGCGTCCCGAGCGGGCGCGTATTCATGGTCACGAGGACGACCGCAAATACGAGCAGGGAAAAAGCGGCCGGCGCGATGAACAGACGCAACGGGTTGGCGAGGGCGTCTCCCCGCTCCCACGACGGCGTGAACCGGGGGATCGCGGCGACATACCAGGCGAACAGGAAGCCGATGCAGGCGAACGGAAGCGAGGCGACGGCCGCCGCGAGCGCGATGAAGACGCTGCGCGTCAATCGACCTTCCTGAGCTCGACGCGGTCGCCGCCCGCGAGCCACTGCACGCCCGCAACGCAGCCGTCGTCGCGGAGCACGAACGTCACCTTCTCGCCGCTGTACGTGTCGACGAACGCGGCGCGTGTGACCGGCCGGATCGCGGTGGTGTCGCCGTCGCTGGTACGGACCACGAGGTCGCGGCCCTCCCCGATTTCGAGCCACACGTTGCCGTCCGTGTAAAACCCTTCGTAGTGCTGCCGTTCGGCGCGGTCGAGCTCCAGCGGCGGTCGAATCTCCGGGATCCAGAGCTCGCCGCCGTCAGCCGCGCGGTAGGCGACGCGCCGCTGGAGATCGAACCGATCGCCGCTTCTGAGAAAGTAAAAGTGGCCGCCGTTCAACACGATTGCAGGATCATAAATCGCGACATACCCCTCCCCCACCACTTCGAAGCGGTCGCCGGTGACGACGATGGCGGTGTTCTCGTCCACGCCGATGCCGAGCAGATCGGGGCGCGCGCGAATCACCTCCAGCAGGTCGATGTGGCGGTTCCGCGCCAGCAGGTGCTGGTCGATGGCCACCCCCGGCAGAAACCCGAAGCCGCGCTCGTGATCGCCCATCGTGCGATGAGCGCCGCGCGTGTCGCCGCGCACCAGGTACGACCCCTGAACCGTCGCGCCGGCAGACCCGCCGCCGATCGCTCCCCCACGCCCCAGCAGCCGGTGCATCGCCTCCTCGGCCTTCGTGCCGAGGTACGTGTCGGCGAGACGCCATTGCCGCCCGCCGGTGAACCAGATGCCGCTCGCCGCGTCGATCCCCGCCGCAAACGCCTCCCTGTCCGCCTCCGACCGCGTCGCGGCGTGCAGTACACGCACGTCCGCCGCGCCGAGACCCCGGAACCGGCGCATGACCAGGTGATCGAACCCGTCGTAGCTCTCCTGCCCCGCCGCCGTCGGCACGACGACGATCCGTGCCTCAGGACCGCCGGCGAGAGCCACGAACCGCTCCAGCGCCGCCGCGCCGCCCGCCCCGCCGCCATGAATGACGAGCGACCGCTGCACGGCCGCCGCCGGATTCGCGGACAGGATCGCGAGGCACAGGAGCGACAACGTCGTGAGACGCCTGCGGGTCATTGCAGCGCGAGCTCAGGCGCCGACCACGACGTATTCAGCGAACGCCGTGCTCTGAGGAATGGGCAGTCCATCGTCGACGAGACCTTCAATGTGCCGGCACCGGGAGATTCTACCCTCGCGGTCGACGCGAACAGAGGCAAGAGATGTTGCCGGCGCGAATCGCCCGAACCGTCTGCCGATCGTCCGCTCACCCCCCCTCGCGAGGATGCGCGCGATGACGACGCCCGCGAGCCAGGCCGGCGGCGCGCGATGAGCAGCCGTCCGGCGAGGGAAACGCTTCGCGCCTGAGAACCGGTCCCAACGGCGCGGCGCGCGCATGCGGACTCGGTCACCGCCGCGTTGGTACTCCGGCCGGTCCGGCGACTCTCGTCGCGTCAGGTCGCTCTGCCGGTGATCAGCGCCCACACGAAGAAGCCGGCGGCGCAGAAGAAGGCGACGCTCACCCATCCGCCGGCACGTCCGTTGGCGCGCCGCGCCGCATAGATCGCCGAGGGATCGGCCAACGTCCGCTCTTCGCAGCGCAACTCCCAGATCTGCGGACGCCTCTTCGGCAGGACGCGGACGCGGACCCGTGCATCCGGTTCGATGCAATCCAGCGCCTCGTCGAACGAGGGGAGGAAGCTGCCGTACACCAGGCGGTCTGCCGATCCACCGAGCTCGAAGTGAATCGACGTCACCGCTGCGCTCCTCCCTTTGTGCGTGACCTTGCCGACGACGCCTTCGATGGTTTGCAATTCGGCCGCTGCCGGTTGCTTGTGCGAGGCCTGCCACTCGTAGAGCGCGTACGAGGCGATGGCACACGAGAGCAGCGCGCAGACCCAGGCCGTACCGCGGTCGATCGGCAATTCATTGCGCTGCATGCGTCTCGCCTTGGTGCGGCCTGTCCATGAACTCGACACCGGGAGGTCGTGAGAACGCGCCCTCCGGAAGCTGGGCGTTCCGGTCATATTCGAGATACGTCACTGCCATGACGGCCGTCCCGACCCGCACGCCGATGGCGACGGGACGGCCGGTGAACGGCTCGAAGCAGCCGACCAGCAGGTATTCGGGCGTCTCGATGTCCTGCCGCTCGCACGCCCGCCCGTCCATGCTCGTCCGGCCTTTCGGCTGCGCCCGGTGCTCCCGGAAGTAGTCGCTCTCATTGCCGATCTGAAGTTCCGACAGCGCGTCGATGGGGAGGGGGAACACCGGTACCTCGGCACCGATCTCGGGCCCGGGATCGACGGTGTGAGATCCCGTTGCGGACTCGAGGTCGGCGAGCCACAGATGCGGGCTGTTGGCGACCAGCAGCATCTTGTGCCCGGTCTCGGCGCTCACGATTCCTTCGATCCTGACCATGTTCGGACCCGACCTCCAGATGGTGCGCGGCAGACGATCGGGTGAATCGGGGGCCAGCTCGGCCGAGTCGAACCGGGTCACGACCCGGAGCGCCGTGGCCGGTTCTGCCGCCGCCCCACTCGCCACGATCAGGAGGCAGCACGACAGAACGAAGGTTCCGGTTCTCACGGCGCAAGCATAACGTGACGCCTCCGCGTTCAGCGCGGCAGGGGCGCCGCGATCGCCGCGCGGAGCTGGCGGTCGTCGAGGTAGCCGCGGCGGTGCATTTCGGTGAGCACCCAATTCCGCCTGGCGAGCGCGCGGGTGGGGTGCACGAAGGGGGAGAACGCGTTCGGGTACGGGAGCATGCCCACGAGCAGTGCGGCTTCCGCGGGGGCCAGGTCGTGCGAAGCCTTGCGCAGGTACGCGCCGCTGGCGGCTTCCAAGCCGTGAACCTCGACTCCATTCACTTTGCCAAAGTAGACGTCGTGCGCGTAGATCCTCAGCAGTTCGTCGGGGGTGAACGCGTGCGTCACGAAGGCGGTTGCGAGCTCCGCCTCGAGGCGCGTGCGCCGCCGGGCGCGCGGCGATCCACTGCGGATCACCCGGAGCGCCAGCGTCGGCCCACAACCGCGGCGGTGCTGTCGCAGCGAGCGGTAAACGGCACCGAGGGACAGACGACGCACGTCGAGCAGAGCGGGGTCGATCGCGAGCAGTGCCGCCGCGACCGGCGCCGCAACCGGCCGCGAATGGGCGTGCGCCGCGCGCAGGTACCCGACGTCGTGACGCACGACGGCCCATACGATTCCGGCACCGGCCACGGCCAGCACGACCGCGGTCGCCGCCGCAATGAGGAGCGCTCGTCCGGCAAGCCTTCGCACCGGCAACTCAGCCCACCTCGCCGGCGACGGAAGCAGGCGGGTTCTCACGCCGGCGGATGGTCTCGTAGTACTCGGCCACGGCGGTCGAGCCATAGAGATACACCCAGGCGATGATGAACACGAACAGGTGCGCGACGACCGTGCACGTCACCGTGTTGGACTCCGCCAGGGCGACGGAAGTGGCGGCGACGATCACCCAGTAGGCGAGCATGAGCGGCCGAGTCCATGTTCGGTTTTTCGCGAGGCCGTAGCAGACCCCGCCGCAAATGAGCGCGACGCTCGCCATGAGCAAGCCGGCACGGCGGACGAACTCCGGACCGGTGACGGCGTGATTCCCGATGGTGTAGCTTCCGATGTCGAACGGCGCGAGGAGGAGCGAGATCGCGCAAAGTCCGCTCGTGAGTCCGGAGCCGAGCATGCCGAGGGTCAGGAGCGGCGGCTTCCGCGGCTCCTCGCGGCGAAGAGTCGCGTCGATCGCACTCCGCAGTTGCGGCGGCAGGTCGTTGCTGCAGTGCGGGCAGCGCTTTTCCGACCAGGTGCGGAACTCAATCGGCACCAGGCACGCCGGGCAGAGCGCGATCGTGGTCATCGGATCGATCGATGATAGCAGGGCGGTCCGCGCCGCCCTCCCCTGTAACGTTTCCCCTCCTCCCCTCACTACTCCCGCAAAGGAGGAATCGCATGATGAGAACGCGATTCGATGACGGGCTGCAGGCGCAGGTCACCGTCGACGACCAGGAGCGGGTGCGGCAGATCAACCATTTGGGCGCAATGTGGCAGCCCGAGGCGGACGAGGGCTCCAGCGCGCGCGACGTCGCCGACGCCTACGTCCAATCGATGGCCGCGGCCATGGACATCCCCGCCCACCGCATGGAGGGGATGCAGGAGCGGGCGTCGTTCATCACGCCGCGCGAGCAGGACGTGCAGTACCGGCTGGCGGAGGAGAAGACGCTGTTCGACTCCACCACCTTCGGCTACGTGCAGACCATCAACAACGTCCCGGTGTGGGGCTCCGGCATGACCGTCACGGTCAAGCACGGACCGAACCGCGTCGTCACCGCCACCGACACCAGCGACCGCGACGCGCATCCGACCTCGCTCCCCGACCCGGGCGCGGTCGACCGGTTCCTCGACCTCTTCGAGACCGCCGACACCGAGCGCGCCCTGCGCAACAACGCGCGCGTGTTCAGCCGCGCCCGCGGCCTTGCCGCCGAGGCGGCGACCGTGCGGCGCGAGGAGGAGTCGAAGACCGCCTCGTTCGTGCGCGGCCTGGTCGGCCGGAAGAGCGACGGCGAGAGCGCGGCCACCCGTGCCGCCGCCGCCCCGCGGCGGGACAACGCGCGCGTCATCCGCGGACGCTTCTTCTACTACCGCTACGACCCGGCGCAGCGCCTTCCCCGCCTCGACGACTTCTCCGACACGGAGACGAAGGAGACGGCGCCGCTGCCGTTCGACCTCGCGACGGTGCCCGACTCGATCCAGCCGGGGCAGTACTACCTCGTCAGCGAGACCACCTTCTCCTACCGCGACGAAGTGTGGGGCGACATCAACTGGCAGGCGCTCGTCGAAGTCGAGACCGAGGCCGTGCTCTACCTCCGCCCGCTCGCGGCGGGGGTGAACGGCATGGTGTTCCGCGTCGACCCGATCACCGCCAGCGGCGACGCCACGAAGAGCCCCGACCAGGGCGACGCGATCCTCAACCCCTTCCGCTCGACGGTCGTGCTGCCCAACCTCAACGCGCCGGTGAACGGCGTGCAGTCACTGATCGGCCCCCGCACCGCCATCTCCGAGGAGGAGACGCCGGTGGTGAACGGACCGCAGCTCCCGGCGGGGAACAACTTCGACTTCAACGTGCGGACGAACGACTTCGCCGCGGTCAACGCCTACTACCACACCGAGCGCTTCTTCCAGGTCGTGGAGAGCCTCGGCTTTCCGATCGCCAGCTACTTCAACGGCACCAGCTTCCCGGTCGAGATCGACCATCGTGGGATGGGCACGGCCATCAACGCGCACTGCGTCGGCAACGGCACCGGCGGCATCGACCACTGCTGCTACGCGCTCAACGACACGACCAACCTGGCCAACCCGATCGGCCGCGCGTGCGACTCGCGCGTGCACTGGCACGAGCTGGGCGGCCACGGCGTGCTGTACGAGCATGTGAACGGGCCGAACTTCGGCTTCGCGCACAGCGCCGGCGACAGCCTCTCCGCGATCTTCCACGACCCCGACTCGAACGCGCCCGACCGCTTCCGCTACGCCCCCTGGAACCCGGTCAACACCCGCCGCTTCGACCGCGCGGTGAGTGCGGGCTGGGGCTGGGGCGGCGCGAACGACGTGGGCGGCTACAGCAGCGAGGAGATCCTGGCCACGACGCTGTTCCGCCTCTACCGCTCGATCGGCGGCGACTCGGCCGACGTGAACCGCCGCCGCTTCGCCTCGCGCATGACCATGTACCTGATCCTGCGCGCGATCAGCACGCTCACGCCGGCCACGAACCCGAACAACGCCCTCGGCTTCGCGAACGCGCTCATGGCGGTCGACCTCCTGAACTGGACGAGCGAAGGGGTCTTCGGCGGCGCCTACAACAAGGTGATCCGCTGGGCCTTCGAGAAGCAGAACCTCTTCGGCGGCAAGCCGCCCGCGGTCGACGTCTACATCGACGACGGACGCAAGGGCGAGTACCAGTACCAGGCGTCGCACTGGAACACGACCACGATCTGGAACCGCACCTCGCCCGACGGGGGCACCACGCACCAGTCGCCGATCCTCGGCGCGACGAACTTCGTCTACGTGAAGATCAGGAACCGCGGCACGACGACGGCGCAGAACGTGGTGGTGAAGGGCTTCCACTGCAAGCCGGGCGCGGGCCTGGTCTGGCCGAACGACCTGCAGCCGATGCTCACCCCCTCCATCGCCGCCGGAACGCTCAGCGGCAACAACGCGCAGGAGAAGATCGTCGGGCCGTTCAAGTGGAAGCCGGTCACGAACGCCTTCGGCCACGACTGCCTGATGATGATCGTGTCGGCGAACGGCGACCCGAGCAACGTCGACCAGTTCACGGCCGGCGAGACGATCCCGGAGTGGCGCCTCGTGCCGAACGACAACAACATCGGCCAGCGCAACGTGCAGCCGGTGCCGGGCGCCGGCGGCAGCGAAGGGCTGAAGAACGGCCTGCACGGCATGAGCTTCGGCGTGCGCAACCCGAACAACAAGGTCTCGGCGATGGCGCTGCGCGCGACGCTGCCGCCGCTCCTCAAGGCGAAAGGCTGGAAGGTGACGTTCCGCGAGCTCCCCACCGGCCGCTTCAAGCTCGCCTCCGGCGCGCGGCAGGAGGTGATCATCGACGTGACGCCGGGACAGCCCTTCACCGCGTCCGAGGTGACGTCGGCGCGCGTGAAGAACATCGTCATCGACGTGCTCGCCGACGGGATGGTCGTCGGCGGCATGACCTACCCGCTCGACCCCGGGCTGGCCAAGGCTCCCGTCAAGGACCCGGTTCAGCCTGTGTAGTCTCTCCCGGCGCGGGGCTGGCTGGCGTCCAGCCCCGCGCTTTTCGCGCGACGGCACTCACGAGCTCCCCCGCGTCGACGTTGAGCACCTCGGCGATGTCGAGGATGGTGGTGAGGCTGGGCACGTTGCCGCCGTTCTCGAGCACGCCGAGGTAGTTTGCCGAGAGGCCGCAGCGCTTCGCCATTTTGACGAGACTCCACTCGCGCGCCTCGCGGTGCCGGCGGAGCACGGCGCCAAACGCGATGGCATCAGGGTCGACCTTCGATTTGCGCGTCATGACTGTTGGACGCACGGATCGCCAAAAGGTTTTGCAAGCCACTCCATGGATGGTGACCGCATCGCCGGGTGGCGACGGCGCAAACCCATGGATGGTGGAGTGGATCGCGCGCTCGCGACGCGCGCATCGAGGACCGGCGATGCGTTTCACGCCGGCGCACGACGGTGCCGAGGCGGCGGACGATCGGCTCGACATCGGGTGGCGATGCGCGGGTCGTGAGGACGCGATGAGTGGATCGTCGCGACGCGATGCGCGGCACCATCCATGGAGTGGACGTCAACGGCGCGGACCGCGCGCGCACCCTCCATGGTGCCGGCGGGATCACCGGGCGGCGATGCGCTCAGCCGACGACGGTGCCGACGAGGTCGTAGGGGTGCGCGTCGGTGACTTCGACCTTCGCGAACGCCGGCAGGTCCTTCGGCAGCAGGTCGATGCCGTCGTTGATCAGGAGGCGGCCGTCGATCTCGGGCGCCTGTCCGATGAGGCGTCCTTCGAGCAGGTGCTCGGTCTCCTCGCAGACGCCGGTGATGAGCGCGTCGAAGGTCTGCCCCACCTTCAGCTCGTTGCGCGAGAGGGCGATCTTCTGCTGCAGCTCCATCAGCTTCGCGCGGCGACGCTCGGCCGTCTTCGCCGACGGCAGGTCGGTCATGCGGGCGGAGAGCGTCGCGTCCTGCGGCGAGAAGGTGAACGCGCCCATGTTGTCGAACTGCGCCCACTCGACGAACTCGTACAGCTCGCCGAAGTCCTTCGGCGTCTCGCCGGGATGGCCGGTGATGAAGGTCGTGCGCAGGGTCATGTCGGGGACGAGCTCGCGCATCCGGGTGACCATCTCGCGGTACTCCTTCGGCGAGCCGGGACGGCGCATGCGGCCGAGAACGTTCGCGGAGACGTGCTGCAGCGGGATGTCGACGTAGGAGGCGAAGCGGGGCTCGCGGCCCATCAGCTCGAAGAGCGTCCAGTCGAGCGAGCCGGGATAGGCGTAGAGGAAGCGGATCCAGCGGAAGTCGGTCTCGGCGAGGAGCGTCTCGACGAGCTTCGTGAGGCCGTGCTCGAGCCCGATGTCCTCGCCGTAGCGGGTGGTGTCCTGCGCGACGAGGTTCAGCTCGCGGACGCCCGCCTGCTGCAGCGCCTGCGCCTCGCGCACCAGCCCCTCGATGCCGCGCGAGCGGAACTTGCCGCGCATCTGCGGGATGGAGCAGAAGGTGCAAGGGTTCGAGCAGCCTTCACTGACCTTGAGGTAGGCGTGCGCGGTGCCCTGGGTGAGGACGCGCGGGAGGTCTTCGTACAGCCGGAGCGACATCTTGCGGCGCGTCGGCGCCAGGTCGTCCCGCACCACCCCCGTCACCGCCTCGGTGATCTTGTCGAGGGAGTCGAGGCCGACGAAGGCGTCGATCTCCGGGATCGACTGCTGGAGATCGGTCCGGTACTTCTGGACCATGCAGCCGGCGACGATGAGCCGCTCGACGCCCCGCCCCTTCTTCTCGGCGATCTCGAGGATCGTGTCGATCGACTCCTGCTTGGCCGCGTCGATGAAGCCGCAGGTATTGACGATGACGACGTCCGCCTCGTCGAGGTCGTTCGTGAGCACGACCTCCGACTCCGCCTGCAACTGCCCCAGCATGATCTCGGCATCGACGAGATTCTTGGGACAGCCGAGGGAGATCATGCCGACTTTGCGGAGGTCGGGTGGGGTGGTGGTGCTCATGGATCAGTTTGTAACAGGGCGGGTATCGCAGGTGTTCCCTGGTTGTCGGTTGTCGGTTGTCAGTTGTCCGTGGATCTTCGCGGTGAAGGACAGCCCCCAGACAACCGAGAACCGACAACTGACAACATCATTTCAGCTCCCTCTCGAACAACAGCAGCACCCTCTTGTACTCGTCCGCCCAGCTCGTCGGCTCGACGAAGGTGTGGTCTTCCATTGGGTACATGGCCACTTCCCAGTTTTCCTTGCGCAGCTCGATGAGGCGTTGCGCCAAGCGAACGGTGTCCTGGAAGTGGACGTTGACGTCGATCATGCCGTGGCAGATGAGGAGGGCGTTCTTCAGGCCCTCGGCGAAGTAGATCGGCGAGGCTTTGCGGTACGCCTCCGGGTCCTTCTGCGGGGTGTTGAGGATGTTCGCGGTGTAGGGGTGGTTGTAGTGCGCCCAGTCGATGACGGGACGCAGCGCGGCGCCGGCGGCGAAGACGTCGGGGGTGGTGAAGAGCGCCATCAGGGTGATGAAGCCGCCGTAGCTGCCGCCGTAGATGCCGATGCGCTTCTCGTCGACGTTGTGCTCGCGCACGAGCCAGCGCGCGGCATCGACGTTGTCGTTGAGGTCGACGCCGCCCATGTCGCGGTAGATGGCCGTACGCCAGTCGCGGCCGTAGCCGGACGAGGCGCGGAAGTCGACGTCGAGCACGAGATAGCCGCGCTCCATCAGGAGGTGGTGGAACATGTACTCGCGGTAGTACGTCGACCAGCCGCGATGCACGTTCTGCAGGTAGCCGGCGCCGTGCACGAAGATCACCGCCGGGCCGCCGTTCCAGTTCGCCGGCTTGTAGATGCGCGCGGGAAGCTGCGCCCCGTCGCGCGCCGGGATGCGCACGATCGGCACGTCCAGCCAGGGATAGGTCGCGAACTCCGGCGCCGGTGAGCTGGTGACCTTCACGCTGCCGACGTACAGCTCCGGCGGCTTGTTCGAATACGAGTAGATGTCGGCGAGCAGCGTCCCGTCGGGCGAGGCGACGGCGTTGTGCCAGCCGGTGGTCGAGGTCAGCTTGGTCATCGCGCCGCCGGTGAGCGGCATCCGGTAGAGGTGACGCTCGAACGGCGAGAGCTCGCTGGTGGTGAGGTAGAAGCTCTTCCGGTCGTCGGCGATGCGGAGGCCGTCGACCTCGTACTCCCCCTTGGTGAGCGCGCGCGGCTCGCCGCCGGCGTAAGGGACGGTGTAGAGCTGGAGCCACTTCGTCCGCTCGGAGACGACCCACACCGTCGACGAGTTGGGGATGAAGCCGGCCGACGTCTCGTCGAGCCAGTGCACCCAGGCAGGATCGTGCTCGTGGAAGAGGACGCGCGTCGTGGCGGTGGCGGGATCGAACGCGAGCAGCCACCAGTCCTTGTTGTCGGCTGCGCGGACCGGGAGCACGGCGTGCTTGCCGTCGTCGGACCAGAAGAGGTCCGCCAGCTCGAGCTCCCGCTCCGGCGCCTCCTGCGTCTGCGCCTTGTCGGTGGTCTGCGTCTTCTCGGTGCGCTCCGCGGTCTCGGTCGGCTCCAGCTTCGCCTTGAAGCCGTGCTTCAGCCAGGTGACCTTGCCGTCGGCGACGGAGATGCTGGCGATGCGGCTCGCCTCCTGCGCGTCGCCGACTTTCGTGCGCGCCGGGAGGTCGACGGTGTAGCCGGTGGCGGTGACGTACGAGGGGACGATCGGAGCCTGCGCCTTCTTCGCCTCGACGCCGAGGAAGGCGATGACGTGCTTGCCGTCGGGGGTGAGGTGGAGGTCGGTGACCGACTGCCCCGCCTCGAGCTTCAGCGGCGCGATGGCGAGCTCGCGCTTCCGCTTCTCCTCTTCTTCCTTCTTCTCGGCGTGGCGGCGGGCGACGACGTCGCTCAGCTTCCTCGCCTCCTCCGCCACCCACTTCTGGCTGTCGGTGCGGTCCTTCTGCTCGTCCTCGAAAAGGGTGACGTGTGGCCCCTTCTCGGTGGCGCCGACGATGTTGGTGCGCTGCACGAGCGTGCCGTCGGCGAGCGAGAGCACGAAGAGGTTGTTGCCGCGGACGAACGCCACCGCCTGCTCGTCGTGGGTGAAGCGGGCGTCCGACTCCGCCTCGGTGGTGGTGGTCAGCGAGCGGCGCCGCTTGGCCACCGCGTCGTAGAGCACGACGTCGCCTCCCGAGATGGAGACGGCGCGCTTGCGGTCGCGCGTCCAGCGTGCGTTGAGGGGCGGGGCGTGCTTCGCCTCTTCGTCGGTGAGCCGCCGGAGCCCCTTGCCGTCGCGTCCGACGACGTACGTATCGAACGTCTCCTCGATCGGATCGTTGTACTGCTTCCACTCGAAGTACACCTGCTGCCCGTCGTGCGACCAGCGCACCGCGCGCGGCGGGTAGCCGGCCAGGCCGGGGCCGCGCATGACGGTGTCGACGTCGAGTTTGAGGGGCTGCTGGGCGTGGAGCGTGAGGGAGAGGAGGGCAGCCGTGGCGATGAGAATCCGTCTCATGGGGACGGCATCATAAACTTCCACACCGCGCCGGCCGCACCGTTCACCGTAACGTGTTTCCGGAGGGCGTGATTCATGACGTGGGAGGCGAGCAGGGCCCGCTCGTCGTCCTCCGACGGCTCGGACAGCGTGCCGCCGAGGGCGCGGGCGACCTGCGCGACGGTGCGGTCGTGCAGCGCGGCGATGGTCTCGCTGACCGGCTTGGCGCGGTTCACCTCGTGCGTCGGTGCGAGCGCGCTGCCGCGGAGGATGTAGGTGGCGGTCTGCTGCGCGGCGAGCCAGTCGAGCGCGCAGGCGAGCGTGACCAGGTGCCAGTTGCGGTGCTTGCGGTAGACGCGGGCGATCTCGCGATTGCGCTCGCCGTAGGGCTTGTAGACGTTCGGCTGCACCTCCCAGATCAGGGCGACGTGGTGGATGCTGTCGAACGTGCCGGAGGTCTCGCCGACCGAGCCGGGGATCGTGTGCTGCTGCCCCGCCGCGCGGCCGATGGCGATGGCGTCCTGGAGGTCGCGCGCGACGACGTCGAAGGAGATCGTCTCCGCACGGCCGCCGAAGTGGGCGTTGCGGCCGAGGATGACGATGCCGTCGGGGATCGGCTGATCGCCGCCGACCACCCGCCGCGCCGCCTCCGGCAGCTCCCCCAGCGGCACCGCCGCACCCGACGCGCGGCCCTCGGCCTCACGCGGATGCCACAGACTGGCGGTCGGCGCCCCCTCGAGCCAGCGGGGATGGTTGCGCGTGAGAAACCGCTCCACGACCTGGTCCTTGAGATTGAGCGTGTCGTCCGGCTCCAGCATCGTCGCCGCCGTCACCCCCTCCGCCGCGTCGGCGAAGACCTCCAGCACCTCGGTGCCGAGGGAGAGGTAGAGGTCGTAGAGGGCAGCCTTGGTGTCGGCGCGGATGCCGTAGGCGGTGAGGACTCGGTCGATGTGGGGAGGGAAGGGCATGGGAATGAAGAGGTTCGAATGAAGAATGAAGAATTAAAAGCGACGAATTGTGCGCGTGCCCGTTTCTAATTCGCGCTCCACGACCTGGTCCTGGAGATTGAGCGTGTCGTCCGGCTCCAGCATCGTCGCCGCCGTCACGCCCTCTGCCGTGTCGGCGAAGACCTCGAGGACTTCAGTGCGGAGGGAGAGGTAGAGGTCGTAGAGGGCGGCCTTGGTGTCGGCGCGGATGCCGTAGGCGGTGAGGACTCGGTCGATGTGGGGAGGGAAGGGCATGGGAATGAAGAGGTTCGAATGAAGAATGAAGAATTAAG